>CAZXSE010000006.1:67994-69159 GCA_964643325.1 uncultured Planctomycetales bacterium | reverse complement strand
ATCGATCGATCCCGCTTCCTGGCCTTTGATATTGTAAACTGTGAGCTTAGGCATTACGTCCCTTACCTTATAAGAACCTTATTTCTTGCCGCCTGTCGCCTTACCCTTTGCCGCGGCCTTCGCCTGCTTCATCGGGTTGCGCTTGTGAATGACGACCTCTGTCTTTTCTTCGAGCGAGCGATACGCCTTCTTGATGGACTTCGCGATGGTCAGCAGCCCGTTCTTGCACCCAGGCACAGCGCCCTTGACCAGGATCATGTTGTTCTCGGCATCGACCTGCATGACGCGCAGGTTCTGCACCGTGACCTTGGCATCACCCATGTGCCCCGGCATGTTCTTTCCGCGAAGAACGCGGCCGGGATACGTGTTGGCGCCGTTGGACCCGATGCGGCGGTGGTGCATGGACCCGTGGCCGGAATCGCCGCCATGCCAGTTCCAGCGCTTGATACCGCCCTGAAAACCTTTACCGATCGACGTGCCGACCACATGGACATACTCGCCGGTGCGGAAAATATCCGCCTTCAGCTGCTGGCCGACCTGATAGCCCGAAATATCCGAGGCCTTGAACTCCTGAACGGTCCGCAGGGCCGGCGCTTTGGCTTTCTTGCAAAAACCCAAACGGGGCTTGCCGCATTTCGATTCCTTGACCTCGTCATAACCCAGAACGACCTTCGCCGGCTTGTCCTTCAACCCAAGGACGTAGCACGGGCCAACCTCAAGGGCGGTCACAGAGACAACATTGCCGTCCCTGTCAAAAATCTGTGTCATGCCGATCTTTCTTCCCAACAATCCGCTGATCATAACTTCCGATCTTTTATTGTTTGATTTCAACGTCAACGCCAGCAGGAAGGTTCAATTTCCTTAGCGCTTCGACGGTCTTAGAGGTCGGTTCCAGGAGGTCAATGAGCCTCTTGTGCGTTGCCAGGCCGAACTGCTCACGGGACTTCTTGTTAATGACAGGAGAGCGCAACACCGTGTACAGCTCTTTCTTGGTCGGCAGCGGCACGGGGCCGTGCACCTTGGCCCCGGTCCGTATCGCCGTATCCACGATCTCCTGGGTCGACTGATCGATCAACCGATGATCGTACGCTTTGAGTTTGATCCTTATTTTCTGCATGTGACGTTACTGCTTTCTTTGATTGCCCCGCTCCCTGTGGATGCGGGG
>CAZXSE010000006.1:64182-67894 GCA_964643325.1 uncultured Planctomycetales bacterium | reverse complement strand
TTGAAGAACGGCGTATGACGGCCGCCTTCTTCCTTGGTCAGGATGTAAACAGTGCATTTGAACTTCTTATGGGGCTTGATGGAACCCGGCAGCGCCAAAACCATGCCGCGCTCGATCTTGTCCTTGTCAACACCGCGCAGCAGCAACCCGACGTTGTCGCCGGCCTGCCCCTGATCAAGTTCTTTGCGGAACATCTCAACACCCGTGATCGTGGTCTTGCCGATCTCGGGGCGAAGCCCGACGATATCGACATCCTGCCCGACCTTGCAGATACCGCGTTCGATACGCCCTGTCGCGACTGTGCCGCGGCCGGAGATCGAGAAAATATCCTCGATGGCCATCAAGAACGGCTTGTCGAGTTCGCGCGCCGGCATCGGGATCCACTCGTCAACAGCCGCCATCAGATCAACGATACACTTGGCCTTGCCGCCGATATCCTTCGGATTGTTCAGCGCTTCAAGGGCGGAGCCGCGGATGACCGGGGCTTTTTCGCCGTCAAACTTGTATTTGGTCAGCAGGTCGCGGATCTCCATCTCAACGAGATCGAGAAGTTCCGGATCGGCCTGATCGCACTTATTAAGGAAAACAACGATACGCGGGACGTTGACCTGACGCGCCAGCAGGATGTGCTCCTTGGTCTGGGGCATCGCGCCGTCAGCGGCCGACACGACCAGGATCGCGCCGTCCATCTGGGCCGCGCCCGTGATCATGTTCTTGATGTAGTCAGCGTGGCCGGGGCAATCGATATGCGCGTAGTGACGCGTATCGGTCTGGTACTCAAGGTGCGCGATGTTGATCGTAACGCCGCGCTCTTTCTCTTCCGGAGCGTTGTCGATCGAATCATAGGCGCGCGCCTGGGCAAGGCCCTTTTCAGCAAGGACCGTGGTGATCGCCGATGAAAGCGTTGTTTTGCCGTGATCAACGTGACCGATGGTCCCGATGTTCAAGTGCGGTTTTGTTCTTTCAAATTTTTCCTTGGCCATGATATTCCCCCTTTTTACCTTTCAGACAATTCTGATCACTTCTTTCGACTGTTTAAATATTCCTGTCGCGCTCCGATGATCTTCTCGGCGATATTGTTGGGAACCTGGGCATAATAGGATGGTTCCATCGAGAAGCTCGCACGGCCCTGCGTCAGCGAGCGCAGCGCGTTGGCGTAATTGAACATTTCGGCCAGCGGCACATCCGCGCGGGCCGTCTTCACGTTGCCGATATTCCCCAGTTCCGTGATCTTGGCGCGGCGCGTGTTCAGATCACCGATAACAGCACCCATGAATTCTTCGGGACAAGCGACCTCAACGGCCATGATCGGCTCCTGGAACACCGAACCGCCCTTGGCCAGCCCGTCCTTCAATCCGATCTTCGCGGCCAGCTGGAACGCGATATCGCTCGAGTCAACATCATGATAGGAGCCGTCAACGAGCGTTACCACGAGATCGGTCACCGGGTATCCGGCCAGCACGCCGTTCTGCGCCTGCGCCTTGATGCCGGCCTCGACCGACTTGATGAACTCACGCGGGATAACACCGCCCACGATCTTGTCAACGAACTTAACACCCGTGCCGCGTTCGGCAGGCTCGACATCAATGACCACATGGCCATACTGACCGCGGCCACCCGACTGCGAAATGAACTTACCCACCACATCCTTGGCCTTGCGGGTAATAGCTTCCTTATAAGCAACCTGCGGACGGCCGATGTTCGCTTCCAGGCCGTGCTCGCGCCGCATGCGATCAATAACGATCTCCAGGTGCAGCTCTCCCATCCCGGAAATGATGGTCTGGGAGGTTTCCTGGTCATATTCAACACGCAGGGACGGATCCTCATCAAGGAACTTGCGAAGGATCATGCCCAGCTTATCCTGGTCGGCCTTGGTCTTGGGTTCCAGCGCCATCGAAACAACCGGCTCCGGGACCTTCATGCCTTCAAGTACTACGGCCGAATCATCGTGGCAAAGTGTATCACCATTCTTGGTCTCTTTCAAGCCCACCACCGCGATGATCTCGCCAGCCCCTGCCTTGGTGATGATCTGCTGTTTATTGGCGTGCATCAACAGGAGTTTGGAAATGCGCTCTCTCTTGTCGCGGGAAGAATTCAGGACCGTTTCGCCCGCCGTGATAACGCCCGAATAAACACGGGTATAGAACAATTTGCCGACATACGGATCAGAGGCGACCTTAAAGACCAGCGCCGAGAGCGGCTCCTTGTCATCCGGCTTGCGGTAAACGACCTCGTCCGGCTTGTTCAGGAGGGTCGCCTTGACCGGAGGCACATCCAAAGGTGACGGCAGGAAATCCGTGACCGCGTCAAGGACCAGCTGCACGCCGCGATTGCGAAGCGCTGTACCTGCCATGATCGGCAGGAACTTGGCCTTCAACACCGCGCGGCGGATACCCGCCTTGAGCTCTTCAGGCGTGACCGGCTCCTCGTTCAAATATTTTTCCATGATGGCATCATCGGCCTCGCCGACCTTCTCGACAAGGATATGGTGCATCTCGTCGGCCTTGGCCTTGAACTGCTCGGGGATATCGGAAACGATCATCTCCATGCCGTCGGCATCCGCATAGGTCACATATTTCATGTTAACGACATCAATAAGACCCTTGAACTGATCTTCATGAGCATCCGGATAATTGATCGCTGCGGCATTGGCGCCCAGGCGTTCATGGGTCTGTTTCAGGACGCGGAAGAAATCAGCGCCAAGACGATCGACCTTGTTGATGAACGCCAGCCGCGGGACATGATAACGGTCCGCCTGGCGCCATACGGTCTCGGTCTGGGACTGCACGCCGCTCGTGGCGCACAGCACAATGACCGCGCCGTCAAGGACCTTGAGCGAACGCTCGACCTCGACCGTGAAATCAACGTGGCCGGGGGTGTCGATGATATTGACCTTGTGGTTCTTCCAGAATGTCGTGGTATTGGCCGCGACGATGGTGATGCCGCGCTCTTTTTCCTGCTCCATGTAATCAGTCTGGGTATTACCCTCGTCGACGGACCCGAGCTTGTGGATCATGCCCGTGTAATACAGGATGCGCTCCGTGGTCGTGGTCTTGCCCGCGTCAATATGCGCGATAATACCAATATTTCTTACTCTATCTAAAGGAACCTGTTCGCTCACGGCCATATGATCTATCTACCTGTTCTATGGATTACCACTTGAAATGACTGAATGCCTTGTTCGCCTCGGCCATCTTGTGCGTCTCGTCGCGCTTCTTGATCGCGGCGCCTTCCTGCTTGTAGGCCGAAACAAGTTCATCGGCAAGCTTGTTGACCATCGACTTGCCTTTTTTCTTGCGCGCGAAATCACGGATCCAGCGGAAAGCAAGGGACGTACCACGGGAGGGCGCCACATCGATGGGGACCTGATAGGTCGCACCACCCACGCGGCGGGCTTTAAGTTCAACACGCGGACGGACATTATCGATCGCTTTGCTGAACGCCTTCAGGACCGGCTCTTCGGTGACCTTCGCGGCGAGGATGTCAAGGGCGCCGTACACGATGCCCTCGGCCACGGTCTTCTTGCCGGATTCCATGATGACGTTCATGAAGCGGGAAACAAGTTCGCTGTTATATTTCGGATCGTTAAGGACCTCTCTTTTATCGGCGCGGCGTCTTCTCATGATCAGGACTTCTCTCTCTTTGTACCGTACTTGGAACGGGATTTCTTTCGTTTGGCAACACCCGCCGTATCCAAGGTACCGCGGACCAT
>CAZXSE010000006.1:46357-64082 GCA_964643325.1 uncultured Planctomycetales bacterium | reverse complement strand
TGCTGGATTGTCGGCATACTTTACCATTTCAACTTTGTTGTACGTATGAAAACCTGTGCCTGCCGGGATCAAATGCCCGACGATAACGTTCTCTTTCAGGCCAGAAAGAAGGTCAATCTTACCAGACGAGGCTGCTTCTGTCAAGACTCTTGTTGTCTCTTGGAAGCTCGCGGCAGAGATGAAGCTCTCCGTCGACAAAGACACCTTCGTGATGCCCAAAAGGAGCGGCGTGGCCTGAGCCGGCTTGCCCTTCTTTTTCATGACCGCTTCATTGGCCTGCTTGAAGGCGCTGCGGTCAACTTGCTCGCCCACCAAGAACTCCGTATCGCCGGAATCATCGATGCGGACCTTCTTGAGCATCATCGATATGATCAACTCAATATGCTTATCATTGATGCGCACCCCCTGGAGGCGGTACACTTCCTGGACCTCATTGAGCAGATATTCCTGGAGGACCTTGTCGCCGCTGACACGCAAGATGTCCTGCGGAACGATCGGGCCTTCCGTGAGCTGCTGCCCGGCAAAAACTTTATCGCCCTTATACACCGTCGGGTGCTTGCCGTGCGGAATGGCGTATTCTTTCGCCATGCCGGTCGTGCTCTTGACGATGATGGTGCGGTTGCCGCGGCGGTCCTCGCCGAACTCGACGAGCCCGTCGATCTCGGAAATGACAGCCGGGTCCTTCGGACGGCGCGCTTCAAAGAGCTCGGCGACACGCGGCAGACCGCCGGTGATGTCGCGCGTCTTCTGCACGCCGCGGGGGATCTTCGCGATCAGTTCGCCCGCGCCGATGACCGCCTTGTCATTGACAAGGATGTGCGCGCCGACGGGAATGGAATAGATACCCGCCACTTCGCTGCCGGTGGTCACGATGATCTGCGGATGATATTCCTGCTTGTGTTCGACGACCACGCGCTCCGTGATACCGGTGACAGGGTTCGATTCGCTGCGGAAAGTGACTTCCTCGATGAGCTCCTCGAAATTGACCTGCCCCTTGACCTCAGTGATGATCGGGATGGTGTACGGGTCCCACTTCGCGAAAATAACGCCCTTCTCAACCTTCTGTCCGTCGGCGATCGTCAAGGACGATCCCTGCGGCAGCTGGTAACGCTCGTACTCGCGGCCATACTCGTTGTTGATCGAAACGGCGCCGTTACGGTTAAGGACGATATATTCATTGCCCTTCTGCACGACGCGCAACTGATGGTATTTCACATCGCCCTTGTTCTTGGAACGCAGGAACGATTGTTCGACGGTGCGCGATGCCGTGCCGCCGATATGGAACGTTCTCATGGTCAGCTGCGTGCCGGGTTCACCGATGGACTGCGCCGCGATGATACCGACGGCCTCGCCCATCTCGACGAGACGGTGCGTGGCCAGGTTGCGGCCGTAACACTTGATGCAGGCGCCGATCTTGGCTTCGCAGGTCAGCGCGCTGCGGATGCGGACCTTTTCGATGCCCAGCTGTTCAATGAGCTCGGCCTTCTCCTCGGTGATCTCTTCGCCCGCCATGACCGCGCACTGGTCGGTGACGATATCGACAATGCTGTCGAGAGCCACGCGCCCGATGATGCGCTCCTTGAGCGGTACCACGACCTCGTCGCCCTCGATGATCGCAGCAACTGCGATGCCGTTGGGCGTGCCGCAATCCTCCTCGGAAATAACGATCTCCTGCGCCACATCGACCAGGCGGCGCGTCAGATAACCGGCGTCGGCCGTCTTAAGAGCGGTATCCGCAAGACCCTTGCGGGCGCCGTGCGTGGAGATGAAATATTCAAGCACGGTCAGCCCCTCGCGGAAACTCGCCGTGATCGGGTTCTCGATGATCTCGCCCGAGGGCTTGGCCATCAGGCCGCGCATCCCGGAGAGCTGGCGGATCTGTAACTTCGAACCGCGCGCGCCGGAATCAGCCATGATGAAGACAGGGTTGAACGGGTCCATCTTCTTGAACACCATGTCGGAAATGATCTCGGTGGTATGCGTCCAGATATCGATGATCTTACTCGAACGCTCGCGGCCCGTGATGATACCCTTGTGGTACTGATCCTCGACCTTGGCCACATCCTGCTTGGCCGCGACGAGGGTTGTGGCTTTCTCCTTGGGAACGGTCAGATCCGCCATGCCGATCGAAATACCGGCATTGGTCGCGGAGATGAACCCGAGGGACTTCACCCGGTCCAAAAGCTGAACCGTCTCATGATGGCCCATCTTCTTGTAACAATCAGCGATCACGGCCCCGACGCGCTTCTTGTCAAGAAGGACATTGACAAAGCCCATGGCCGGGCTGACCTGCTCGTTAAAGAAAACACGCCCGACGGTCGTTTCAATGACGCGGCTTTTGAAGGGTTCCTGGGCTTTCGCCGACTTGTCATTCACAGCACTTCCTGCCTTGATGACAGTAGAGGCGATATCCTCACCCCAGACCGGTATGTCGATGCGCACGCGCACGCGCGAATGAAGCTCGACCAGGCCGTCATGGAACGCGACGATGACCTCGCTGCGGTTGGCGAAAAGCTTATCCTCGCCCCTAGCACCCGGCTTTTCCTTGGTCAGGTAATAAAGGCCAAGGATGATATCCTGCGTCGGAGAAACGATCGGGCGGCCGTCGGCCGGCGAAAAAAGATTGTTCGCGGACAACAACTGCAGGCGGCATTCCGTCTGCGCTTCCAACGAGAGCGGCACGTGGACCGCCATCTGGTCGCCGTCGAAGTCAGCGTTGAAAGCCGTACAGACCAGAGGATGCAAGGTGATCGCCTTGCCCTCGATGAGTACCGGCTGGAACGCCTGGATCGAAAGGCGGTGAAGCGTCGGCGCGCGGTTGAGCATGATGGGATGGTCCTTGATGACCTCATCCAGGATGTCCCACACCTCGACGTTCGCGCGTTCCACCATGCGCTTGGCGCCCTTGATCGTGTGCACAAAACCGCGTTCGCGCAGCTTGCGGATAATGAACGGTTCGAACAACTCGAGCGCCATTTTCTTGGGCAGCCCGCACTGATGTAACTTGAGCTCAGGACCGACGACAATGACAGAACGGCCTGAATAGTCCACGCGCTTGCCGAGCAGGTTCATGCGGAAACGCCCCTGCTTACCCTTAAGCATATCGGAAAGGGACTTGAGCGGACGGTTGCCGGAACCCAGCACCGGACGGCCATGACGGCCATTGTCCAGGAGTGCGTCAACCGCTTCCTGGAGCATGCGTTTCTCATTGCGCACGATGATCTCGGGCGCGCTCAGGTCGATCAGCTTCTTCAGACGGTTGTTGCGATTGATAACACGACGGTAAAGATCGTTCAGGTCGGAGGTGGCGAAACGCCCGCCCTCAAGCGGGACCAGGGGGCGCAGATCCGGCGGAATGACCGGCAGGACATCGAGCACCATCCACTCGGACAGATTTCCCGAGACCTTGAAGTCTTCGACGATCTTGAGGGTCTTGGAGACCTTCTTGAAATTGGTGCCGGCAGGATTCGCCTTCTCCAGGGCCTTGCGCAGGTCCTTGGAAAGCTTGTTCATGTCAAGTTCGCGCAACAGGTCCCTGACCGCCTCGGCGCCGATCTTGGCCTTGAAATTCCCCCCGAATTTGGAGATCGCGTCCTGATATTTCTCCTCGGACAAAAGGTCGTTCTTCTTGAGCGATGTCGTGCCGGGGTCCAGGACCACGTACTCTTCGTAATAAATGACCTTCTCAAGGTCCCTGAGGCCGATCTGCAGCAATGCCGCCAATCGGCTCGGGACTGCTTTATAGAACCAGATATGCGTAACAGGACAAGCCAGGTCAATATGCCCCATGCGCTCGCGACGCACGGAAGAGCGCGTCACCAGGACGCCGCAGCGGTCGCACGTGATCCCCTTGAACTTGATCCCTTTATATTTGCCGCAATTGCACTCCCAGTCGCGGACCGGCCCGAAGATGCGTTCGCAAAAAAGGCCGTCCTTCTCAGGCTTGAGCGTGCGGTAGTTGAGCGTCTCCGCCTTCCTGACCGGGCCGCTGGACCATGACCTGATCACGTCGGGAGAGGCGATCCTGATGGAGATCCGATCGTGCTCTTTGATATTGATTTCGGTCTTCATTCTTTTGTCTCACCCTCTTCTGTTGCGCCTTCAGCTCTTTCAAGGCGGATATCCAGGCACAAACCCTGCAATTCCTTGACCAGAACGTTGAACGATTCCGGCGTGCCGGGCGTCAGCTTGTGTTCGCCCTTGACGATCGACTCATAGATGCGGCTGCGGCCCAACACGTCGTCGGACTTGACCGTCAGCATCTCCTGGAGCGTGAACGCCGCGCCATACGCCTCAAGCGCCCAAACTTCCATTTCACCAAAACGCTGGCCGCCAAAATGCGCCTTGCCGCCCAGGGGCTGCTGCGTGACCAGCGAATACGGGCCGATCGAACGGGCATGGATCTTCTCGTCGACCAGGTGATTGAGCTTGACCATGTAAATATAACCGACCGTGATCTTCTGGTCGAAAGGCTGCCCCGTGAAACCGTCAAAAACGACCGTCTTGCCGTCCTCGGGCAGTTTGGCTTCTTTCAGGAGCGCGCGGATCTCTTCTTCAGTGGCTCCGTTGAACACGGGCGACTCCACATGAAAGCCCAGCACCTGCGCCGCCCAGCCGAGATGTGTTTCCAGCAACTGGCCCACGTTCATACGCGACGGAACGCCCAGGGGGTTGAGCACGATGTCAACAGCCCGGCCATCGTCCATGAACGGCATATCCTCTTCCGGAAGGATCCGGGAAACAATACCCTTGTTACCGTGGCGGCCGGCCATCTTGTCGCCGATGGAAAGCTTGCGTTTCGTGGCCACATAGACCACGACGCGCTTGAGCACGCCCGCCGGAAGTTCGTCGCCCTTCTTGACGCGGTCGATCTCCCGCTCCTGCTCTTCATTAAGTTCGTTGACGCGGTCGTTGTACATGGCGATGACCTCGCAGCCTTCGCTCTCCTCTTCCAGGTCATCGATACCAAGAAGCCCGACCTTCTTCACGTCCAACCCGAGGATGTCGGCAAGCCGCTTGTTCTTCTCGCTCGCGGCGAACTCGAGCTCCTGGGTGTAATATTCCTGGATCTTCTCGATCTCGGCGAACTCCTTGACCTTGTCGGCCTTGGACTTGCGCCCGCGCTCGTTGCGCTGAAAAACCTCAACATTGACAATAACGCCCGTGATGCCGGGCGACAGCGTCAGCGACGTATCGCGGACATCGGCCGCCTTCTCCCCGAAGATCGCGCGCAGCAGGCGCTCTTCCGGTGAAAGTTCCTTTTCGCTCTTGGGCGTCACCTTACCGACGAGGATATCCCCCGCCTTGACCTCGGCGCCCACGCGGACGATACCATCCGCGGTCAGGTCCTTGAGGGCGTCCTCGCCGACATTGGGGATGTCGCGGGTCACTTCCTCATTCCCTAAACGCGTCTCGCGGCACTCGCACTCAAAACGTTCGATATGGATGGAGGTGAACTTGTCCTCCCTGACGACCTTTTCGTTGATCAGGATCGCGTCCTCGAAATTATAACCGCGCCACGGCAGGAACCCGACAAGCACGTTGCGGCCGAGGGCAATGCGCCCTTGCTTGGTCGCGACACCGTCGGCGATCGTCTGCCCTTTTTCCACCTTATCCCCCAGATTGACCAGCGGCGTCTGATGGACACAGGTGTTGGCGTTGGAGCGCTGATAGACCTTGAGCGCATGAACGTATTCATTCTTCCCGGCGGTGATCACGATCTCGCGGGCGTCGATCCTGGTGACCGTGCCGGCCGCTTCGGCGAGGACAACGGCGCCGGAGTCACGCGCGACCTTCTCTTCCATACCGGTACCGACGAAAGGCACCTCCGTGACCATCAAGGGCACGGCCTGGCGCTGCATGTTCGAACCCATGAGCGCGCGGTTGGCGTCGTCATGCTCGAGGAACGGGATCATGGATGTCGCCACGGAAACAAGCTGCTTGGGCGAAACATCCATCAGCTCCACATCCTTCGGGTGCATCTTCGGGAAATCGGTCTTGTAGCGGCAGGATACCTCTTTGGTATCAATGGTGCCGTCCTTCTCGAGCGGCGTATTGGCCTGGGCGATATATTTGTTCTGGTCAACATCCGCCGTTAAATATTCAACTTTCTTCGTTGCGCGCCCGTTCTCCACCTTGCGGTAGGGCGTCTCGATAAAGCCAAGATCATTGATCCGGGCGCAAGTCGCCAACGACGAGATAAGACCGATGTTCGGGCCTTCCGGCGTTTCAATGGGGCAAACGCGGCCGTAATGCGTCGGATGCACGTCGCGGACCTCAAAACCCGCGCGCTCGCGCGAAAGGCCGCCGGGGCCGAGCGCCGACAGGCGGCGCTTGTGGGTCATTTCCGCGATCGGATTGACCTGGTCGGCGAACTGCGACAGCTGGCTGCGGGCAAAGAAATCCTGGATCTGATTCGAGAAAAGGCGCGAATTGATCAGGTGGTGCGCCGTCAAATTCTCGTAATTGCTCATGACGACCAGGCGCTCCTTGATGGAGCGCTCCAGGCGTGAAAGCCCGATGCGGACCTGGTTCTGGATGAGCTCGCCCACGGACTTGATGCGGCGGTTGCCCAAATGGTCGATATCATCGGTCTCGCCCTTGCCCTCGCGCAGCTCAAAAAGATACTTCATGACCGCGACGACCGTCGTGATATCAAGCACGCGATTATCAAGCGATACGTTCAGGTTAAGCTTGCGGTTGACAATGTGGCGCCCGACCTTGGAAAGGTCATAACGCTTGGGATCGAAGAAAAGCCGGTAAAAGAGCGCTTCCGCCACCTCGACCGTTGCCGGCTCGGTGGGGCGCATCTTGCGGTAAAAATCAAGAAGAGCATCTTCCTTGGACTCGGTGTGGTCCTTCTCGAGCGTGGGGGCGAGCTTTTCGAACTCGGCGCCAAGGACCTGCTGCATGTCCTCTTTGGTGGTAAGCCCCATGATGCGAAGGACCTGGCTCGCCGGAAAATTGCGGCGGCGGTCAATGTAGGCCAGCAGGACATCATTCAGGTCGTACTTGATCTCGAACCATGCCCCGCGCGCGGGAATAACACGGCCGTAATAGATCGTCTTGCCTGTCGGATGGAGCTCAGCCTCGAAGGAAACCCCCGGCGGACGCTGGATCTGGGAGACCACGACGCGCTCATCACCATTGATGATGAACGTACCGGTCTCGGTCATCAGCGGGAAATCGCCAAAATAGACTTCCTGTTCCTTGATATCCACGGGCGTGATCAGGCGCAGTTTCACCTTGAGCGGCGCCGCGTACGTCATGCCCCGGCGCTGGCACTCCTGACGGATGTACTTTTCCTTGCCCATGGAATAACTGATATATTCCAGGCGGATCTGTCCATCGTAGCTTTCCAGCGGGAACACCTCGCGGAACACTTCCTCCAGACCCTGATCCTTGCGTTTGCCGGGATCAGACTCTCTCTGGAGAAAAGCCTCGTAGGACTTGACCTGAATATCAAGAAGCGACGGCAGTTCGAACGTATCCTGATACTTGCTGAACTCTCTGATGTTCAATTTAGCCATATCCTGACAGCATTCTCTGTTAAATGTTGGTCCCTCCTCCTTATTAGAGAAGGGACAAAGAACGGCTTGGACCCGAACGACCTCAAAACCCCGAAGGGCCTTGCGTTACTGGAGCTCGACCTTGGCGCCGACAGCCTCGAGCTTCTTCTTGAGCTCTTCAGCTTCTTCCTTGGACGCGTCTTCCTTGACGGTCTTCGGGGCACCCTCGACGAGGTCCTTGGCTTCTTTCAAGCCGAGGTTCGTGATGGCACGGACTTCCTTAATAACGTTGATCTTGTTCGCGCCGGCATCCTTAAGGACGACCTTGAACGAGGTTTTGGCCTCGGCAGGCGCTGCGGCAGCGGCACCACCGGCCATCGGGCCGGCCATCATCATCGGCGCGGCGGCCGAGATGCCGAATTTCGTCTCAAGAGCCTTAACGAGATCGGACAGCTCAAGCGCCGTCAGCGTCTCTATGGACTTCATGAGCTCCTCGAGCTTCGGAGAAAGAGCGTTTGCGTTGTCAGACATGATCAGTTACCTCCCCTTTTTTCACTTATTTGTTTCAATATCGAAAGCAGTTCGACTGTTTTCCCATTCAATGTCCTGGCCAAACGTGTCATCGGCGATTGCAACGTGCCCAAGAGCTGCGCCAGCAGGACTTCCCTGGACGGCAGATCAGAAAGGCGTTTGACATCGTTCTGCAGCAGCAACTGACTGCTCACCACCCCGCCGCGGATGATGATGTTCTCGTTCTTGCCCGCAAATTGCATCAGGGCCTTCGCAATGTCGACCGCGTCCGCGCTGGTCCAGACAAAAAGCGTCTGGCCGTCGAGCTTCTCGGTCAGGGGCGCCAACAGCGTTCCCTGGATGCCGACGCGCGCCAGCGAATTGCGCGACAGATAGACCTTCGCGTTCTTCTGCTTGAGGTTCTTGCGGAGTGTGCAGATATCGCTCGACGGAACATTGCGGAAATTGATAACGAAAGCGCTCGACTCATTGACGACGCCGTCGTGGACCTTCGCGGTGATCTTTTTTCTGTAGATCTTTCCTATCTTCATCATATCGCCACCCTGACCCCTACGCCCATGGTTGTGGACAGATAAATGCTTTTAACAAAAATACCTTTGACCGAAGCGGGCTTCGCGTGCTCGACCGCTTCGATGACATGCTTCGCGTTCTCGTACAGCTGGTCCGTATTGAACGAGCGCTTGCCGACACCCAGATGGATGCCGCCCTGCTTGTCGTTCTTGAACTCGACGCGACCGGCCTTCACTTCCCTGAGCGCGCGCTCGACATCCGCCGTGACCGTGCCAGCTTTGGGGCTGGGCATCAAACCGCGGGGGCCGAGGACTTTGCCAAGCTTGCTCAGGTCTCTCATCATGTCCGGGGTGGCGATGAGGCAATCGAAACCCAGGAACCCTTTGTCGATCTTGTCGATCAAGTCCTGGCTGCCGACAAAATCCGCGCCGGCGTCCTTGGCCTTGTTGACATTCTCGCCCTGACAGACGACCGCGACCTTGAGGGACTTACCGGTCCCGTGCGGCAACACCACCGTGCCGCGGACATTCTGGTCGGACGCCTTCACGTCAAGATTCAGATTGAAATGCAGCTCGACGGTCTCATCGAATTTGACCTTCGGCGCCTGCTGCAAGGCCGCCACAGCGTCCTTGAGCGGATATGTCTTCTCGACGTCAACCTTCTGGTGAGCTTCTTTGATGCGTTTGCTGGTCTTTGTTGCCATGTTATCAGTCCTTTATCGCAATGCCCATGCTGCGAGCAGTGCCCATGACCACGCGCAACGCCTGCGGCAGGTCAGCCGTATTAAGGTCTTCCATCTTCTGCTTCGCGATCTCCTCGACCTGGGCGCGCGTGATGGTGGCCACGATCTGCTTACCGGCCTCACCCGAAGCTGTCGCGATCTTGGCCGCCTTCTTCAATAAAGCCGAACTGGGCGGGGTCTTGATCGTGAAATCGAACGACTTGTCCTTGTAAATATTGATGATCACCGGCAGCGGCATCGGGTCCTTGCCCTTGGTCTGCTCATTGAATTTCTTGCAGAAATCCATGATGTTGACGCCGTGCTGGCCGAGCGCGGGGCCGACGGGCGGCGCCGGGTTCGCCTGACCTGCTGTTACATAAAGATTGACCTTCGCAACCTGTTCTTTTGCCATAATCCTACCTGATCGTAATGGTTAGATTTTCTCGACCTGCCAGTACTCCAGCTCAACAAGCGTGGCGCGCCCGAAGACCGGGACGCTGACCTTGAGCTTCCCTCGGTCGGGATAGACTTCGGTCACGGAACCGTTGAAGTTCGCGAACGGCCCCTGGGTGATGCGGATCGGCTCATTGATATCAAAAACGATCTTGGGAGAGGGCTTGGATTCCGTCTCGACCGTTCTTTTGAGGATGTTGTTCACTTCTTCTTCGGAAAGTTTTTGCGGCTGGCGGCCGGGGCCGATAAAACTGGTCACGCCCGGCGTGGTCTTGATCAGGTACCAGCTCTCTTTGGTCATGTTCATCTTGATCAGGATATAGCCCGGGAAAAACTTGCGGGTGGTGATGCGCTTCTTGCCGCCGCGCACTTCCGACACCTGCTCCGTCGGGACAACGATCTCCTCGACATAATTCTTGAGCTCGGTCGTGGCAATGCGGCGGTCGATGCCCGCTTTTGCGCGCTCTTCAGCGCCTGTTTGTGTGTGAATGACGTACCAGTCCATAATTTCCTATTTAATGATCGCGTTCATGCCGCGCGAAAGGATCAGGTCGATCAGCGTGATGACAAGGCCCAGGCAGATCGCGCTGATCAGGACGATCCAGGTCGCGTTGAGAAGATCCTTGCGCGGGGTCCAGGAGACCTTTTTCATTTCCGCGATGACCTCTTCGATGAATACCTTGACCTGCGTGAACATTGCTGTGCCCTGTCCCTATTGTTTACCGCTGTCAAAAAACACAGGCCAGGCAGGATTCGAACCTGCAACCTGCGGTTTTGGAGACCGTCGCTCTACCAGTTAGAGCTACTGGCCTATATTTTCAAGAACTCCCGACGCGGCCTTGCGGCCGCGGGGTTTTATTTCTTCATTTCTTTATGCGGAGTATGCTTCTTGCAAAAAGGACAATATTTCGAAAGCTCCATACGGTCGGGCTTCTTTTTCTTGTCCTTCATGTTGGAATAATTGATCCGCTGACATTCAGTGCACTGGAAATGGATGATCTCGCGCATAAGTTCCTGTTGTGTGTTAGGCCCTCAATCTGGAGCCCTCGACCGGGATCGAACCGGTGACCTCGTCCTTACCAAGGACGTGCTCTACCAACTGAGCTACAAGGGCGGACAAATGAACCGAAAGTATATCCAATACCCCTATCTTTGTCAAGTAAATAGATGATCTGTTGTTAATAAGGCAAGGCCGCCTGCGGGAGCTCGACGCAACCTTTATTCAAACTTGAGGAAACGGCGCTTGCCGACCTTAAGGACCCCCGGGACCGCTGACCAGTTCTCATCAGCTACAGGCGCACCGTCAAATGTCACGGCCCCCTGCTTGATCAACCGGCGCGCCTCGTTCTTCGATGGCGCGATCCCCGCGTTGACCAGGATGTCAACGATCGGTCCTTTGCCCTTGGCCAGGGCCCATGTTTGAACATCGTCCGGGACCTGCTTCTGAGAGAAAACGCTCTCAAAATGCGCGCGGCTGTCCCGGGCTGCGTCGGCGCCGTGAAATTGCCGGACGATCTCCTCGGCCAATCTCATCTTCGCCTCCTTCGGATGCATCTGACGGACCGCGGCAATATCCGCGTCGGTCAGAAGCTCGAAGTACCTTATCATCAATTCATCGCTCACCGACATCACCTTGCCGAAGATCTCACGCGGCGGCTCGTTGATGCCGATATAATTGCCCAATGACTTGGACATCTTTTGCGTGCCGTCGAGCCCCTCCAGGAGCGGTGTCATCACAACGGCCTGCGGCGGCTGTCCGAACGCTTCCTGGACCTGGCGCCCCATCAGAAGATTGAACTTCTGATCGGACCCGCCGAGCTCCACATCCGCCTTCAGATGCACCGAATCATATCCCTGAAGCAGCGGATAAATGAATTCCAAAAGACTGATCTCGCGGCCTTCGTCAAAACGCTTCTTGAAATCAGCCCGCGCCAGCGTCTGGGCCACAGTTGCGTGCGCCGCAAGCTCCATGAGCTGCTGGGCGCTGAACTTCCCGAACCAGTGGCTGTTAAAAACAACTTCGGTCTTCTGCGGGTCCAGTACTTTAAAGACCTGGTCCTTGTATGTCGCCGCGTTCTTCTCGATATCCTCACGCGACATCTTCTTGCGAAGCTCGTTGCGCCCCGTCGGATCGCCCACCTGGGCGGTAAAATCGCCGATCAGAAAAACAACCTTGTGCCCCAGGTCCTGGAACTGCCGCATCTTGCGCAGCAGGACCACATGGCCAAGATGGATATCAGGCGCCGTCGGATCGAAACCGGCCTTGACCACCAGCGGCTTTCCCGTTGCCAGCTTCGCGGTCAACAGCTCGACGCTGATGATCTCGCTCGTGCCGCGGGCAATGGTCCGGATGGTATCCTGAATGTCCATAAACGCCTCAAGCGCCTGTTATGCTACTTTCGCGCTCACGCCGATCTTCATCTGGTCCACATCGACCTTGATGACCTTGACGCGGATCTTGTCGCCCGCCTTGAGCTTCGCGGCCTCTTCCTTGTCGATCTCGGAAGAATAGATCAGCGCCTCGACATCCTGTTCAAGCTTCACAAAAACGCCGAAGTTCGAGTTCATGATGACCTCGGAATCGACGATGGTATCGATCGGGAACTTCTGGGCAATTTCCGCCCAGGGATTGGGCTGCAGCTGCTTAAGACCGAGCGTGATCTTGCGGTTCTTGCCATCAACGGCGAGCACAATGACCTCGATCTGCTGGCCCTTCTGCAGGACATCCTGCGGATGATTGACCTTGCGGGTCCAGGACATGTCAGATACGTGGATCATGCCCTCAAGCCCGTGCTCAAGCTCAACGAAAGCGCCGTAATCCGCGAAGCCGCGGACCGTGCCCTTGACGCGGCTGCCGACCGGGAACTTCTCCTCGGCCTTGAGCCAGGGGTTCTCCTCGAGCTGTTTCATGCTGAGCGATATACGCTTGGAATCCTTGTCCACATTGATGATCTGCACCTCGACCTGCTGGCCGGGCGTGAACATCTCCTGAGGATTGACCATCTTCTTCTGCCAGGTGATCTCGGAGGCGTGCAGCAGGCCCTCGATGCCCTTGTCGATCTCAACAAAAACACCGTAAGGCATGATGTTGACGACCTTGCCCTTGACGACCGTTCCCGTCGGATACTTATCGTAAACGCCTTCCCAGGGATTGGCCGTGATCTGCTTCAAGCCCAGGGATACCTTGGAGTTCTCCTTGTCGAAATCAAGGATGATGATCTCAAGCCTATCGCCCAAACGGACGATCTCGGAGGGATGGCTGATGCGCGACCAGCTCATGTCCGTGATGTGCAACAATCCGTCGACGCCGCCCAGGTCGATGAACGCGCCGAAATCCGTGATGCCCTTGACCACGCCGGTGCGGCGCTGGCCCTTTTCGAGCTTGGCCCAGAGGACCTCGCGATTCGCTTCGCGCTCTTTCTGCACCACCTCGCGGCGGGACAGGATCAGGTTGCGGCGCTGTTTGTTCATCTTCGCGACCATGAACTTGTAGGAACGCGCCATGATGTCGTCGGTATGGAAACCCTTGAACGATGACAGCGACATCGGCAAAAACGCCTCGACGCCCTGAACATCGACGATATACCCGCCCTTGACCACGCGGACAACATTACCATCGACCACATCGCCCTCGTTGATCACGTCGGCGATCTTCTGCCAGCCCTTCATCTTCTCGGCCTTGCTGTGCGAAAGGATCAGCTTACCATCCTCGTCCTCGATATTCTCAATGAGGACATCGATGGCCTGGCCGATCTCGACCGCCTCGGGATTACGGAATTCGACGAGCGGCACAAAGCCCTCGGACTTGAACCCGATATCAACGATCGCTTCGGTATTGTTCTTGGCAACGATCTTGCCCTGAACGATCTGCCCCTCGGCAAATGTCTTTAATGTGCTGTTGTACAGTTCTTCCATGACGGATTTCTGTGATTCGCTCATGATCTTTTTTTCCTTGGTGATGCTCTGACTGCAGGAGTTAGAGGAGTTAGTATTCTTGCCGCCCGAAGCAGCTCTCTGCCCGGTGCAAGGTGTTCAATTATCCAAAAATAGCGTCTTTTGTCAATGGAAATCTATATATCAAAGATATATCTGTGTGTGAAGGCAAACTTTAGGTCCGCCCGCGTATTTATTCGATCAAAAGATTGGGGATAGTGGCGTTGCGGATAACGGTTGAAGGCCCACCATTGTTAAGAAGTTCCGACATATCGGCTGCGCTTAAAATACGCTTGTAAACACGCACATCATCAATCAACCCATCAAAAGACTGTGTTGTTGCAGACCCAATTCGCAAAGCACCTAAAGTCATAACCCCATTAGCCGCATTGACAAGATTGCCTGTGGCTGCCAAATTACCATCAAAATAAACCTTTACTTTATTATCACTGGCAGTATCCCGGGTCACAACAAGCAAATGCCACTGACCATCGCCGCTTCCCGAGAAAGCAGCAAAAGGAGTATTTACATCTGATCCTGAAGAAGATGCCGTATGCACAAAGAATGTCGCATTAGTAAAGCCGCATTGCAGCGCCCCACCGACCGTAGTCAATCTATGAATATCCGCACCGGCAGTCTTCTTTATCCAATAAGATTGTGTTAACTGTGTTGTTGTAATACCCCCTAGATCGATCGTTATATAATCATTAAGCCCATCAAACGCCAAAGCCCCGTTGAATTTACCAGCATTCCAGCCGCTGGTCGATGTCGCAGGATCCGCAAAACCGCTCAAGGTGCCGGTATTCCCCCGCCCCGACGCATCGCGCGTCGATGTGCCGGTCATTTCATCAAAGCGCCACCACCCCACCAGCCCGGTCACAATATCAGCATGTGCGGGTGCGGCAGCAAGAATGAAGAGCAGCAACACCATCTGTCGCAGCCAGCCGTTCATGCGTTCTCTTTCTTAAGATCCCATATCGCGGACATGACCTTCTCAGCAACGGCCTGCGGGTCTTCATCAGGGCCAAAGGCCATGGGCTGGCCGAACACGACCCTGACCGCTGACCTCACGGGAAATGAGGCCCCCTTAGGCAGAACTTTCTCTGTGCCTTCTATATAAACAGGCAGCACGGGCTTGTTGCTTTTGACCGCCAAAAACCCCACCCCGGCCTGCGGCTTCTCTCCGCCGCGCGTCCCTTGCGGGAAAATAAGGACCGGATATCCCAGCACAAGCTGGCGCAGGAACTCGGCCAGCGCGCCCCGGTCCGCGGTGCCGCGCTTAATAGGGAATCCGCCGCCCGTGCGGATCAGCGCGCCCAAGACCGGGTTCTTAAAGAGGGAATCCTTGGCCATGAAGCGCATCTGGCGCGGACAAACTACGGGAAGAAGGACAGGATCGATATTGCTCTGATGATTGGATGCCAGGATAAAACCGCCCTGGCGCGGCACATTCGCCCGGCCGATAACGCGAGCCGGATAAAAAAGCATACTGGCAACAGATGCCAGGCCTGTAACAAGCCAGTAATAAATGGATCTGAGGAATTCGACCATATTTTGACCTTCGTTACGGCTTTGCGGAAAGGTTTGCATAGCCCCTTGGCCGACATTGATCGAGCTCGCGGGCATGGTGTCCCGACCTTTAGGTCGGGACGAGCGAGCGAGATCCCGAGCGCAGGCGAGCCGGCTGGGGCGAGCCAAGCGCTCGGCAAAGGGGCTATGCAATCCTTTCCAAAGCAAAGCCGCACTTACAGGGTCTTCGCCAACTCCAGCGCGTAATTCAAAAGTGCTTTGGTGCGCTTCGGGCTTTTAGACTCCGCGTAAGCGCGCAGGATCGGCTCGGTGCCGGAGGCGCGCACCATGATCCAGCTGTCATCAGCGAGTTCAAGCTTCACGCCGTCATAATCCTTCACGGCCACGACCTTCTTGCCCATGACCGACGTCATCTTCTTGACAGGGTCAAGGGTCTTAACCTTTTGTTTCAGCGAAATGCTGGTCTTGTCGTAATAATAACGGCCGTATTTCTTCTCAACCTCGGCGAGGATCTTGCCGATGTTCTTCTTTTCATAGACCATCATCTCCAAGAGCAGCAATCCAGCCAGGATGCCGTCACGCTCGGGAATATAGTTCGGAAGGCCCATGCCGCCAGCCTCTTCACCGCCGGCAATGATCTTCTCATTAAGCATCAGGTCTGAAATATATTTGAACCCGACCGGGGTTTCATACAACTTAATGCCCTTGTCCTTGCACATATTGTCGATCATGGCCGTGCCGCAAATGGTCTTGACCACCCCGCCCTTGATGCCGCGGTTCTTGTGCAAATGGAGCGCCAATAGCGCCAGGATCTTCTGGGGCGAAAGGAATTCCCCGCCGGGAAGCACCGCCGCGATGCGGTCCGCGTCCCCGTCGAGCACCAGGCCCAGGTCGATCTTTTCTTTCTTCATCTTCGCGATAAGCCCGCCAAGATACTGCGGCAAAGGCTCGGGACGGGAATTCCCGAAACCCGGGTTAACATCCGAGCGTAAAAGTTCCAGGCGGATCTTTGAACCTTCCAGCACCTGCGCCAGCAATGTCCCGCCCGAGCCGTGCATGACATCCTGCACCACGCGGAACTTCGCGGCCTTGATCTTCTTTAGGTTCACATACCCCTTGATGAATTTCAGATAATCTTTTTTCAGGTCCACGACCGTGATCTTCCCGTCGGCAACAGCTTTCTTGAACGCCATCTTCTGCACAGGTTCAACACCAAGATACCCTTCGACCACGTCCGTGATGTTCTTGCCCGCACCGCCGCCCTCGGCGGTTTTGATCTTGAAGCCGTTGTACTCCGGCGGATTGTGGCTCGCGGTGATCACAACACCGGCCACGCATTTCCTGTCACGACCGGCCAGGCTCACGGCCGGTGTCGGCAATGAAGAATCGGCAAGGATAACATCAATGCCATTGGCGACCAGAACGCACGCGGTCGTCTCGGAAAATTCTTTTGAAAGAAAACGGTTGTCATAACCGATGACCACGCGCAGCGGCTCTCCGGCGATACGCTTCGCGTCTTTCTTGACCCATACGGCGAATGCCTGAGCCAGGAATTCGAGATTTTCGAAAGTGAACGTATCGGCAATGACCGCCCTCCAGCCGTCGGTGCCGAACTTGATGACATCCTTGAAATTACTGCTCATATACCGTTACTCTCCTTTTGGTTTTCCCAGCAACTCAACACCAGCCTTGGCGATGTCCTTCAACGACAACATCCCGACCAGTTTATTGTTCTTGTCAACAACAGGCAGATGGCGGAACGAACTTTCCTGGAACATCTTATAAGCCGTCGCAACGCTCTCATCAGCATCGATAACGGTCGGCGCTTTTGTCATGACCCCCTTGATCTGGACCAGGTGGGTATTGACGCCCTTGGCAACGACCTTGTTCATCAGGTCGCGCTCGGTCAGTATTCCGATCACCTCATCCCCGGGACCGGTGATCACGATCGCCCCGACATTGAGCGCCGCCATCTTGGCCGCAACTGTATAAATGGAACTATCGCCCAGCGCCGTCAGCACGGTCTTGGACATGATCTCGGAAACCTTCATATTGGATGCGCTTAGGGTCATAACGGATCTCCTTATGTCTTGGCCAGGCGGTGTTCCCTGATATAACCCAGGACGC
This sequence comes from uncultured Planctomycetales bacterium, assembly GCA_964643325.1. Lineage (GTDB taxonomy): Bacteria > Omnitrophota > Gorgyraeia > Zapsychrales > Fredricksoniimonadaceae > Fredricksoniimonas. The sequence goes on along the minus strand of CAZXSE010000006.1, from coordinate 46,769 downwards.
TCTCAGGAACAAGATATTGTATCGAGCGCTCTTGCTCGAGCCGTTTGCGGATCTCGGTCGATGACATGTCGATCCCGTGCATGGTCACCGCGCGATACTTGAGCTTGGCCAGCCCCCGCGGATACCCTGGCCGGTTGACCGAGACGAACGTGCACATCTTCTTGATCAGCTCAATGTCCTTCCAGGTGTGGATCTGGTTGATCGCATCCCCTCCGACGATGAAATAAAGTTTCGCGGGCGCGGGATAAAGTTCTTTGAAATGCCTGACCGTATCGACCGAATACGAACGGCCGCCCTTGTTAACCTCGTAATCCGAGACCTCGAACGACGAATTATAAGCCACAGCCAGGCGCACCATGGCAATGCGATCCTCGACCGAAAAAAATGTCGAAGTGCGCTTGTGCGGCGGCTG
>CAZXSE010000006.1:42532-46257 GCA_964643325.1 uncultured Planctomycetales bacterium | reverse complement strand
CGCGTCAACGCCATCCAGGAACGCCTCGGCTTCTTTCTTGTCTTTCGTCACGATCGCATCCGAATGACGTGAACCGTATTTATTGATATGCGCAACGGCCTCGCTGACATTCTTGACGACCTTGACCGTCAGGATAAGGTCCAGGTATTCTTCATACCAGTCCTGTGCGGACGCCTTCTTCACATCCGTGACAATGCGGCGCACGGCTTCATCGCCGCGGATCTCGACGTTCGCCGCACGCAGGCGCGCGATCATGACAGGCAGGAATGCCTTCGCCACCTTCTCATGGACCAGCATCTTTTCCATGGCATTACACACACCCGGACGCTGGACCTTCGCGTTCATGCAGATATCCGCGGCCTTCTTTAAGTCCGCCTTATCGCTCACATAAATATGGCACACGCCCTTGTAATGTTTCACGACGGGAATGCGCGAGTTCTCTGCCACAAAACGGATCAGCCCCTCGCCGCCTCTGGGAACGATCACATCAACCCACGCGTCCATCTTCAATAATTCTGTCACGGCCGCGCGGTCTGTCACGGCAATGAACTGAAGCGCCCCGGACGGGACCTTGGTTCTTGCCAGCGCCGAGCGCAAGGCCTTGTAAATGGCATTGTTCGAATGGATGGCTTCTTTGCCGCCTCTAAGAATGACCGCATTGCCGGATTTCAGGCACAGTGCGGCGCAATCCGCGGTCACATTCGGACGCGACTCATAAATGATGCCGACCACGCCGATGGGCGTTGACACTTTCGCGATGCGCAGGCCGTTAGGGCGCTTGCGCAGCTCCAGCACCTTGCCCACCGGATCTTTAAGCTTCACGGCATCCAGGATCCCGTTGACCATGGCCTTGACGCGGCCTTCGTTGAGCGTCAGGCGGTCAATAAGCGCGGCGGACATCCCGGCCTTCTTGCCTGCCGCCACGTCTTTGGCATTCTCTCTAATAATAGAGGCGCGCTGCGCCCATAAAGCCCGGGCCATGCCTTTAAGCGCGGCATCCTTGTCCTTCGTCGCAACAAGGGCCAGCTGCAAAGCCGCGGCTTTGGCTTCTTTAACCTGTCTTAAGATGAGTTCTTGAATGTTCATTTGCTTTTGTTCCCGGCAAAATAGGTGCCCAGCACTTCCCGCTCCAGCACGATCCGGCGGATAACATCAGGCGTCTGCCCGTTGGCAATAACACACGGCACGGACGCCTGCGCCGCGATCTCGACCGCGTTGATCTTGGTGATCATGCCGCCTTTGGAGATATTATGATCGCGCGCGCCGCCCGCCATGCGCCTGATATCGTCGGTGATCGCCCCCACCTCATCGAACTTGGCGGTCAGCTTGCCGCCTTCTTTCTTGTAAAGCCCGTCCACATCCGAAAGCATGATCAACAGATCCGCCTTCACCATCGCCGCCACCATGGCGGAAAGTTTGTCATTATCGCCGAACTTGATCTCTTCGGTCGCGATCGTGTCGTTCTCATTGATGACCGGTGTCACCCCGCGCCCTAAAAGGACATTGAGCGTATTACGCGCGTTGCGCCGGCGCACATCCGTATTAAAATCGTCCCAGGTCAAAAGGATCTGCGCGCAGGTACGGTCCCTTTTCTTGAAAAGATCGCCGTAAAGCCGCATGAGGAGCGCCTGCCCGATGGACGCCGCGGCCTGCAATGACGGCGTATCCGTCGGACGCGCGCGTTCGCCCAACTCGCCCAGGCCCAGCGCGATCGCGCCGGAACTGACGAACACCGCCTCGATCCCTTTATCCTGAAGGTCGCAGATCTGCGTGACCAGGGACTTGAGCGATGCCGTATGCGGCTTCATCATGGCATCCGCCAGAAGGCTGGAACCCACCTTGATAACAACGCGCTGTAGTTTGCGGGGGAATTCTCTTTTCATGACAACAACCCTGTCGCGGCAAGCCTAGTCAGCGGCCTGCACCGTTGTTTTAAGGATCCGCACCATTTCCTCGACCAACGCTTCGATGCCCTTATGCTCAAGCGCCGAGACCTGGATGATATTCACATCATACTTCTTTTTAAAACGCTTTAAATGTTTTTTTGCGTCCGGCAGGTCCATCTTGTTGGCTACGACAATGCGTTTTTTGTGCGCCAACAGATCGCTGTACTGCTCGAGCTCGAACACGATGTTCTCGTAATCCTCCAGCGGGTCCCTTTCCTCGGTGCCGGCCATGTCAATGACCTGCACCAGGATCTTGGTGCGCTCGGCGTGCTTGAGGAACTTGTGCCCCAGGCCCTTGCCCAGATGCGCGCCTTCGATGAGCCCGGGAAGGTCAGCAACGATGAAATTGAACTCATCCGTCTCCACGATCCCCAGCACCGGGCTCTTGGTGGTGAACGGATAATTGGCGATCTTGGACTTTACCTTGGAAATATTATTGATGATCGTCGATTTTCCGGCGTTCGGAAAACCCACCAGGCCCGCGTCCGCGATGAGCTTCAGCTCGAGCCGGATCGTTTTCTCTTCGGGCGCCGTCGGAGGGACAACGGTCTTGCGGCGCTGGTTGCCGATGCCGCCCTTGCCGCCTTTGGCCACAATGACCTGCTCGCCGGGCGTCGAAAAGTCCCTGATCAGCAGGCCTGTCTCGTCATCCCATAACACCGTGCCCACGGGCACGCGCAGGATGCAGTCATCGCCCGAGCGGCCTGTCTTGCCCTTGCTCGAACCATGACCGCCGCGCTCGCCCTGATAATGCTGTTTGAACCGGTAGTCCAGAAGTGTTTGAATGTGAGGATCGGCGACGAAGATAATGCTGCCGCCGTTGCCGCCATCGCCGCCGTCCGCGCGCGGATAACGCATCCACAGGTCGCGGTAGTGGCTTTCGCAACCTTTGCCGCCGCCGCCTGCTTTGACCTGGATCCGTGCGGTATCGACGAAGGCCATGGGCGAGGCTTACTTCGCCGTGATCTTGACGATATTGAGCGCCGTTAACTGCTGGCGATGACCGATGGTCTTGCGCGCGTCCTTGCGCTTCTTGAACTTGAAGCTGATGTCTTTCTCATCAAGAAGATGCCGGACGACCTTGACCGCGACCTTGGCGCCCTTGACGAAAGGATCGCCCACGAGGACCGTGTCTCCGTCGGCAACAAGGAGCACATCCGTCACGTCGAATGTCTTGCCGATCTCGCTATCAAGCTTGGGGGCATCGATCATATCGCCTTCTGCGACCTTGAACTGAAAAGAGCCCACCTGAATAACTGCGTACATAAACTACCTCCGGTATTGTCCTTGAACCCTACATTACGGGCCGAGACCAGCTCGGCCCCTACGATCTATAAAATAATTCTTTGCCTGAAAGACGCTGTATTATATATAAAAGCGTTTGTTTTACCAGTAAATAATATTACCTCAATCGATCTGCACGCGGCCGCGGCCATGGCAATACGGGCATTCCGCGAATTTCAATGATTCAATGGTCTTGCCCGCCCGTTCACGGGTCATCTCGACAAGCCCCAGGCTCGAGATCTTGTTCACCTCGGTCTTGGCCAGGTCCTTGGACAGTTCCGCGCGCAGGATATCCAGGACCTTGCGCTTGTGATCCTCGCGCGACATATCAATGAAATCAATGACAATAATGCCTCCCAAGTCCCGAAGGCGCAACTGGCGTGCGATCTCGGGCGCCGCCTCCATGTTGACATTAAAGGCAGCCTCCTCGGGCGAGGCCGATGTCTTGTAGCGGCCGCTGTTAACATCAATGACGGTCACACCTTCCGTCGGCTC
>CAZXSE010000006.1:15348-42432 GCA_964643325.1 uncultured Planctomycetales bacterium | reverse complement strand
GGCATATAGACCACGAAACGCCCGGGAATGGACAGATGCGTTGTCAGGCGGGCACCTTTGTTACCAAAAGGATCTTTCTCGACCTGGACCAGGACCTCCTGGTTATTCTTCAAAGGGATCGGCCGGTCCTTGCCAGGTTGCGGACGCCCGCCGCGCCCGCGGCCGCGGCCGCCCTGGCGCTGCTGGTCCGTCTGCGGGGGTTTGGCGCCTTCAACAGCAGGCGCGCCTTCCGCGGGCGGCACCGCACCTTCAACAGGCGCCGGTGCCTTGGGCTTGCGATTGAGCAATTTATCAAAGAACCCCTGCACCCCGGTGCCGGGGCCGTTGAGGTTATCAAAATCCTGGACATACGGATGATCCGCGTCAGTCAGGTAAAGGAATCCGTTCTTCTCCTGGCCGATATTGACGAACGCGCCATTGATCGACGGAAGGATGGACTCAACCTTGCCTTTGTAAATGTTGCTCAGGCTGGAACGGTGGCGGTCAAGCTCGATGTAAAAATCGTCGAGGCGCTTGTTATCGACGATCGCGACGCGGCGTTCGCCGTCGCCCACGTGAATGAGGATCTCTCTGGACACACTAACTCCTTAAATTAAAAAAGATTTCTGCCCCGCGTTACTTGACCGGCGCCTCCGCGGCAGCCTGGTTCGAGTCAATGGTGATGATGTGCGGGGTTATAAATATCACGATCTCGGTCTTGATAATGGTGTCTTCCTTATGCTGGAACAATAGACCCACCAAAGGAATACTCCCCAGGATCGGCACTTTTTGCGTGGTCTTGGTCTTCTTATCCTTGATCAGCCCGGCGATGACCAGGGTCTCGCCGTCGCGGATCATGACATTCGTTTTCGCGGATTCCTTGGTCAGCACGGGAATGTTCGTCGGCTCTGCCCCGTCCGCAAAAATAAAAGGAACGGTGGACGAAGAATCCACGATCTCGGGTTCAACGTCAAGCGTGATAACACCCTTGCCATTGATATGCGGGGTCACCTTGAACGTAAGGCCGTAATCAAGATATTCCCAGCCGGAAATAATGACCTTGTCCTGCGTATTGCTGTACGTGTACTTCGGCAACGGATACTTGTTACCCACAATGATCGTGGCAGGTTGATTATCCAGCGTAACGATCTTCGGATTGGAAAGCACATTCGTATTCGTGCGGCTCTGGAGCATATCCAAGGTCGCGCTCAAAGCGCTCAAGCTCAGCGTCCCATAGGTCATCGAGTATGCGGATGTAGCATCAATGGTCTTGGCAATGGCGCCATCAGCACCGATCGACGGATTGACCCATGCTCCGGCCGGCATATACTGGTTCGCTCTCGCGTTCCAGGGGGCCGAGTGCGTCCTGACAGGGAATGTTGCCGCGCCGCTGATGCTCGACGGCCACTGGATCCCCAGCGCTTCCGAATTGCTAAGCCCCGTCTCGATGATGCGCGCCTCGATCAGGATCTGGGGCGTGACCGCATCAAGCCTCGCAATAACATCCTCGACCGAATCAAGGACATTGTCCACGTCGGTCACAATGACCGAGTTGGTCCTCTGGTCGAAAGTGATGCTGCCGCGAAGGCTTTTCATCTTGTCGATGGACTTGACCACATCCTCGGCTTTCGAGAAATTCAACACGAAGGTCTGTGTCGCAAGTGCCTGCTGGTCGGCAAGCTCCTTGGCATCCTCACGGCGTTTCTTCATATTGGCAATGGTCGTGACCGTAATGATGGTGCCACGCTGTTCATAGCTGTAACCATAGGTCGAAAGGATCACGTCCAGCGCTCTTTGCCAGGGAACATTCTTGAGCTGGATATTCACAAGCCCGACGACCTCGGGGCCCGCGATGATATTGACCTTGCTCTTGTAAGCCAGGACCTTGAGCACGTTCTTGATGTCCGCGTCGCGAAAATCAAACGTAACATTCCCCGCCTCATTCACTTCAAGGTCAAGGGCCGCGCTCTTGGGCTTCGCGGCTTCAACGGGCGCTGCGGTCGCGGCAGCCGGCGCCGGTGCTTCCTGTGCCAGGGACTGCCCCGCAAAGGCAATGCACAATGCTATTATCATGAAGAACCTTGACATTTATTCCTCCTTTTTTAACTGGAGAACGGATTCCTGGCCGTCCTTGAGAAGGATCACACGATCGTCGTCGATGCGGCCGACCGTGTAAAGCCCGATCATCTTGCCCTGTTCAACAATATTGCCGTTAATAATAGCAACACGGCCTTCGCCATCGGTAATGATGCCCTCCAGGGCCATTTCATCAACAGAAAAATTCGCGTCATAGGTCACGATCGCTCCTGCGGCCGTAACCAGCGGCAACAAAGGATCGCGCACGCCATGATCGTCGTAGGCTGCGTCGGCGGCGAAGTCGCCGGAGGCGGCATACGTCACCACGGCTCCCGTTATCAGCACTGCCAATGCCAAGGCACAGGATCTCATCATTTCCCCCCGAGGATCAGTATCTTCAGCTGCAGCGTGATCACATGCCACAGCGGGTCGATCTTGTCCGCCGTAATATCCAGCGCATCGACCTGCCAGAAAACGCCATCCTGCTCAAGCCGGCCAAGGAACCGGCCGAGATTATGATATCCGCCGCGAGCGCGAACAAGAATGGCAAGGCCCGTATAACTGCCGTCCTCGTTCTGAACAATGACCTTGCCGTCGCTCTTTTGCGGCACAAGCTGGTCGATCTTGATCCCGGACTGATTGGCAATGGTCGATATGGTCTTAAGGACCACGGGCACGCTGCCCTCCTGATGGACCATGGCCTTGAACGCCTGCATCCTGGCGCGCGCCTGATCAAGCCCGGTCCTGAATTGCGCCATGCGCTGTTTGTTCGCCGCCAGCGTGTCAATATTCGTCTTAAACTGCACCGAGCCCTTATCCAAATGGCTGATCAGGGCGACCTGCAGCCGCATGATCACCAGAACATCCACCGCCGTCACCAAGACCGCGGCCGCGATCAAAAGCGCCAGCAGTGTCCGCGGGTCCAGGGACCGGAGCCGTCCCAGCAGTTGTTGGATATCAATGTTCTTCATTTCTGTTTTGCCTTCAATACAAAGTCGGCCACGGAAACCGCGACATTTTCCCGGCGCTGGATCGAATCGATATCAAGCCCCGTGAAATGGGCCTTGACCATATCCTTGTCCCGGATCGCGGCCACAAAGTTCCCGGCCTCGGCCATCTCGTTATTGATCTTGGAGACGGCGCTGCCGCTGACGGTCAACACGCCTTTTTCAAAAACAATACTGCGCAGCCACACGCCCTTGGGAACACTGTCGGAAAGATCGTTCAGCAACCGCGACCAGCGCAATTCCTGCAATGATGTGATAGGCCGCAATACCGCCATCTTCGCCTGGATCGCGTTCAGCTCGGTCGATATGCCGTCAAAGATCTTTTTGTCCTCGGCCATGGCGCTCCAACGGACCTGAAGGACCTTCTGCGCCGCGAACTTCCAGACCGTAACACCGGCCAGAAGAACATGGATGACCAGCAAAAGACCGATCAGGGCCGCCCCGCATCCGATGACGATCTCGCCGGGCATACCGCAGATCTCCTCACCGACAAGGTCCGTCTGCTGGCGGCGCGACTGCTGGGGTATGAAATTAAGCTTGATCTGCATATTTCTTTCCATCAACCGTTCATTACAAAAGCGCGAGCCCTAAAGCCACCACCATGCGGCGATCCTCGGCCGTCATATCCCCCGCGGCGGAAGGGCCGTTGGTGGTCTTGGCCACAGGGATCCCGGCCAGCGGGTCCCATGCGACCAGAGGGATATCAATATGCTGGGCGAACACAGCCTCAGCTCCGGGAACGCACGCGCCCTCTCCGGTCAGGCAGACGCGGGAGATGGGCATGTTCTTTTCTGTCGTGAAATAATCAAAGGAAAGCCGGATCTCGGCAACAATGCTTGTCAGCACGGCCTCCATGCTTCCCTTGAGGGCGGCCGCGTGAGCGGCATTACCGTCAGCCGCAACGCCTTTCAGGCACAAGGCCCGCGCATCGCCCACGGACAAGCCCGTCATGTTCGCCAGGCGGCGCGCCGCGTCCATGGTGCCGATAAAGATATCGCGCGTGAACCGCGGCATCCCGTCGGCAATGATCATCAGGTTGGTCGAAAGTTCGCCCACATCAATGACCGCCACGGCCTTGCCGCCGAGCTCGGTGATCGCGCATGTGGACGGAGGAAAAGCCGTGAACGCATTGGCCAGCGCGACCGAGGACAGCGTAAGCGCCGCGGGTTCAATACCGCAATCTTTCAAAAGCTTGCAGCGCGCGTCCACAATATCGCGCTTGACCGCCGCGATCAGGACCGGCATCTTCTTGTCCTTGCCTTTGGGATCAAGGATAAAGCAATCGATATAAACGGTGTCCCTGGGGAACGGAAAATACTTGTCCGCCTCCATCGCGAACGCCTTGTTCAGGTCCGCGCTGCTCATGCGCGGCATATCAATATGACGGATCAGGGTGCCTTTACCGCTGACAGCAACAATGACAGGGCTGGTGCGCGCCGACGGGCCAAGCTTGGCAATGGCCTGGGCCAAGGCGGTACGTTCATCCATGCCGTCCATGGACTGCACGCAGCGGGAAACGACCTCGAAGCCGTCCTGTTTCCGGCGCAATTCAAGCGCGCGACAGGCCGATGCCCCGATATCCAGGCCAATGACCGTGTCCTCGGGCCTGGAAAGGACCGTTCTTTTAATGAATTTAAAATATGCTTCAAGTAGTGGGTGCATAAATAAGAATGATATTCAACATGATTAATATAACAAAGAAACGGCGGGAAAAAATGATTTTCTTGAATAAATACGAAGGGGGCCAAAAGGCCCCCTTCATCAAACAACCGCAGATATTCATCCAGAAGTTACTGAAGAACACCACCTGTCGTGATCGTGAAAACAGCCGTACCTGATGTCCCGACCGTGACCGGCGTGGCCGTGAAGGTATACCCGCCAGCGCCAAAGGTGCAACCATACGTGAACCCGGCAACGGCAACGCCATCGCAAAGATGGTTGTCCGTCACGAACGGAGGTGTTGCGCCCGTCAGCGCAGCGAGGTTGGCCGGATAGTTACCGTTGTTGGTGGTGGCATACGTTTCCGAAGCCGTGGAAAGGGTGCGCAATCTGCCCTTGGCGAGCGCGTCATTCGCCGAGATCTTGGCCCTTAACAGGTTCGGGATGGCGATAGCTGCGAGAAGCGCGATGATAGCGACCACGATCATGATCTCAACAAGCGTAAAACCTTTGCTCTTTCTCATAACTCCTCCTCTGATTGTGCGCGCACACATATATGCGCGCAGGCGGATGATCCGTCCGTAAGGAGGCACTTGAAGGAAAGATATGATAACAGATCCCTATCCCTGTCCCCGCGTAACGGCATCATCCATTAACAACAACGCTGCCATGACCTCCTTTCCGAACATGTTCCGCACGGTGCGAGGCAAAAGCCAGCGTATTGTATGATATTTATAGCCTCAGCCAACAACATCCGGGCGCGATCAAAGAACAATGTTCCAATGCAACTATACCACCGAACAACACCCTGTGTCAATCATCAGGGCTGGGTATAAAGCCCCTGCTCGATCACGACTTTCTTCTTGTCCAGCGCCACCATCTGCTTGCGGAGCTGATCAAGTTCATCGCGCAATTCGCTGTTACGGCGTGAAAGTTCTGTTTTTCGGGCCTCATATTTCTGAAGAAGCGCCGCGTTCTCCTGCGCGATACGCTTAAGCCTCTCGTCCCGGGATTTCTGGGCAACGCTCATATCCGCGGCAAGCTTACGGTTGCGCTCGACCAATTCCTTGACCTCGCTCTCGAGCCGGGCAATCCGGACATCACTGTGATCCCCGGACGCCAGCTGTTCAAGCGCGGCCTTGGCCTCGACAAGCCGGGCATTGGCCGACGCCAGCTCTGCTTCGGCCTGGGGAATGTCCTTCTCGAAAGCATCCTCTTGCGCCTTGAGCACATCAAGCTGCTGCGGCCCCGCGCTGACGAGCGTGTTCATCTCCTGCCACGCATTCTTCTGTTCCTGAAGGGCCTTAAGAACATCATCAAGCTGGCGCGCCAGTTGATCGCGCTCGGCCCGGGTCCGCGCAATATCCTGTCCCAATTCTCCGCCGGCTGCGCCCGTATCCAGCGCCGTGATATCGGCATTCAGTTGGGCGGCCTTCTGCTGCAAGGCCTGGTCCTGTTCCTCAACAGCTCTGATCCTTTCCTCGATCATGGCTTTTTCGCCAACGACCTTCCCGAGCGCGGCATCAGCCTGGGCGAGTTTGGCCTTGAACGGCGCCGCATCATCCTCATGCTGACGGGCCTTCTTTTCCTGGGCCGTCTTCTTGACCTCAAGGCGGCCTGCTTCCGCCTCAAGCGCGCGCACATCCCCTTCGAGGGCCTTGATACGCTCGCGCATCTGCCTGTTGTGCTCGTTCAGGTCCTGATTCGCCTTAACCAGGCCTGCCACGCTCGCGCGCAATGTCGCGAGCGTCGCGTCAAATGTCCCCAACGGCTGCTCACCGGCAAACGCCGGCAGCGCAATCAGGGCCCATACCAGAACGATCCGTAGCATCATCTTCATACATCCCCCTCTATTGGAGCGCCTGCGTCATGTTAAGGATCGGCAGAAAGAGCGCTATGACAATAAAACCAACGACAATGCCCAGGAAGCCGATGATCACGGGCTCGATCATGCTGGTCAATCCGTTGACCGCCGCATCCACCTGTTCATCAAAGAACTCAGCGACCTTCACCAGCATCTTGTCAAGCTGGCCGGCCTGCTCGCCGATGGCGACCATCTTGGTGACCATGACCGGGAACACCGGGCTGCGCGACAGCGGGGCGGCAATGCTCTCGCCCTCCTGAACGCTCTGGATAACGCCTTCAACAACCTTTTCAAGGACGCGATTGCCGATGGTCTTGCGGACAATATCAAGCCCGTCGAGGATCGGGACGCCGCTCTGGACCAGGACCGAAAGCGTACGGCAAAAGCGGCTGACCGCGACCTTGCAGATCAAGGGGCCGAAGATCGGCATCTTCAATTTCCAGGCGTCGATCTGATAGGCGCCGAGGTCGGTCTTCTTGTACCAGACCAAAGCCATCGCAACGCAGAACACCACACCAACCCAAAGAAAGAACTGATGCTGCATGGCATCGCTGAAATTCAACAGCGCCTGCGTCATGGGCGGCAGGTCCTTGCCCAGCGACGAATAGATCTCCTTGAACGCCGGAACAACCTTGATGATCAGGACCGTCGTGATGATGAACGCCATGGAAACAATGACGATCGGATAGACCAGGGCGGACCCGACCTTCTGCTTGAGCTTCTCGGTCTTTTCCATATAAGTGGAAAGGCGCTCGAGGACCGTTGTCAGCACGCCGCCGCTCTCACCGACCTTGATCATGTTCACAAAAAGATTGTCGAAGACCTTCGGGTGTTTTGCGAAGGCCGCGGAAAGACTTACGCCCAGGCGGATATCATCATGCACCTGGCCAAGCACCTTCTTGAGCGACCCGCTGGAAGCCTGGTCCTGAAGGGCCTCCATGGTCTGCATGATCGGGATCCCGGCGTCCACCATGGTGGCCATCTGGCGGGCGAACAGGATGATGTCCTCGGACTTGATCGCCCCGCCCCGCTCCCCGCGCGACACGGAAAAGAGCGCTGACTTCTTTTCTTCATCGACGGAAATAATGACAAGCCGCCTCTTGCGCAGCTCCTCGATGACCATGTTGATATCGCTGGCCTCGATCTTGCCCGTCACATCACGGGAATCCTGGTCCTTGGCGGCATAACGGAATGTGGGCACTAGGCTTTCTCCGGATAAAGGCGCGCGAGCGCCTGTTCTATTTCCGAACGGGTCGCGATGAACACCGCAATGCGGCAGCCCGTCAATTGCTCGATCTCGTGGCGCGTGGCATCATCAAGGGGGTTCTGCATGACAACGCTCAGGATGTTGCCGATCCGCTCCAGGGGCACCAGCCGGTTGCGGCGCGCCACATCCGCCGGAACAAGGCAAACGACCCCCGGGTCGATCTCATGTTTCATGACCGCGATATACGGCAGATTGCACTGCACGACCAACGCGGTCACCACGTCGGTCTCGCTGACATAGCCCAGGCCGACCAGGACCTCGCCGAGGAACGCCGGTCCGCCCGCAGACTTTTGCAGGGCCAGGGCCTCCTTGAGCTGGGACTCTCTGATCAGCCCCCGCTCGAGCAGGATCTCCCCGATCAAACGACGCTCGTGCCGCCCCTTCTTCATGCCGCCTCCCGATAACACTTTTTATTATATGAGAGCGCCCGCTCCATGAACAATCAAAAAATGATTATTATTCTTCCGCCGCGGCCACACGCAGGATCTCGGCCACGGTCGTTTGCCCCTGTGCCAGGCGCTCCATGGCATCGTCCCAAAGGGTGCGCATGCCCTGCTCATCCCGCACGTAACGCTTGATCTCGTCGGACGAACGCCCCTCCAAAAGCATTTCCCGGACGCGATCGTCCACGACCAATAATTCGGTCAGGCCGAAACGCCCCAGATAACCCGTACCGCGGCAGCGATCGCACCCCTTACCTTCATAGAATTTCATCTTCAGGTCAAGATGTCCGTCGAGGCGCTTGAGCGCCTCCTTCGGGACCTCGATCTCTTGCTTGCAATGCGGGCACGTTTTGCGCACCAGCCGCTGCGCGCATACCAACAACAAGCTTGATGCCACCAGAAAAGGCTCCACGTCCATATCAACAAGGCGCGTCAGGGCCCCTGCCGCGTCATTCGTGTGCAAAGTCGAGAATACCAGTTGCCCGGTCAAGGACGCTTTGATCGCGATGTCGGCCGTCTCATTGTCACGGATCTCACCGACCATCACAATATCCGGGCTCTGGCGCAGGATGGAGCGCAGCCCCGCCGCGAACGTCAACCCGATATCCGCGCGCACTTCGATCTGCGTAAGCCCTTCGACAAGGTATTCCACGGGATCCTCGACCGTGATGATGTTCTTGTCAACTGTATTAAGCTTGCTGATCATGGAATACAAGGTCGTTGACTTGCCGCTGCCGGTAGGCCCGGTCACCAGGATCATGCCGTAGGGCTTGAGCATGTACTCGTTGAGGATCCCGACCGCCCGCGGCGAAAAACCGAGATGTTCGAGGCCCACGGAAAGACTGGCCTTGTCGAGCACGCGCATGACGATCTTGGAGCCGTAACATGTCGGCAGGATCGACACGCGGAAATCGACCTCCTTGCCCGGCACGCGCATCTTAAAGCGCCCGTCCTGCGGTGTTTGCGTCACGGTGATATCCATGCGGGCCATGATCTTCAGGCGCACCACGACCGCGCCCTGGTTCTCGCGCGGGATATCAAGCACATCCTGCAGGACGCCGTCAATGCGGTAACGCACCCGCATGTCGCCCTCACTCGGCTCCATGTGAATGTCCGAGGCCCGCTGGCGCAAGGCCTCCTTGATGACCAGATTCACCATGCGGATGATGGGCGCCTGCTCGCTAATGTCCACGTCGGCGCTTTCATCCCTGGCATTGTCACTGATGATCTCAAAATCGCCGACATCCATGTTCTTGCTCACTTCAGCGACCGTAGTCTGGGCATCCGCCCGGTAAAGATTGTCGATCGCCTCGCGGATCTGGGACGCAGCCCCCATGACCGCCTCGATCCTCTTGCCGGTCAGCCCGGTAAGATCGTCGATGGCAAAAATATTGAACGGATCGGCAAAGGCCACGGTCAGGCTCTCGCCCAGGGCTGACACGGGCACGAACTGATACTGCCGTGCGACGCGCTCAGGCACCAGGTCCTTAAGCTTTTCATCGATCTTGAAACGCCTCAGGTCAAGTGACGGGATGTGAAGCTCCCTGACCAAAAGTTGCAAGAAATCCTTTTCCTGGATGAGGGCCTTGCGCATCAGCGCTTCGCCGACGGGAACGCCTTCCTCGCGGTGCAGGGCCATGGCCTCGTCCAGAGCGGCCTGGGTAACCTCAGGCCTCTGGAGCAATGCCGCAAATATCCTTTCACGAACGCTCTGCATGGTATTAAGCCCCGGGGTCTTTCTCGCGCGACGCATTCTCGTCCTGTGCGGTCACGCGTACCACCTCTTCCAGCGTCGTCAAGCCTTTGGCCGCCTTGATCAACGCATCCTCGCGCATGGTCATCATGCCCTCGCGCCGGGCCTGCGCCTTGATCGCGATCTCGCCGGCCTTGGTCAGCACGAGCTTCTTGATGCTGCTTGTCAGCGGCAGGACCTCGTTGATGCCCACCCGGCCGCTGTAACCGGTATTAAGGCAATGGCCACACCCCTTGCCGCGGAAAAAGATCCGGTCCTTCTTGGGAAGGACCTTGCCGATCTGAAGTTTGTCGTAAAGGACCTGCGGGATCTCGATCTCCTCCTGACACGCCGGACAGATCCGGCGCAGCAGCCGCTGGGCCACGACGCAATTGACCGCGGAGCACAAAAGGAACGGCTCGATCCCCATATTGACCATGCGGACAATGGACCCCGCTGCCGTCGTGGTGTGCAGGGAGCTTAAGACCAAATGCCCGGTCAGCGCCGCCTTGACCGCGGTCTCCAGTGTTTCGGAATCACGGATCTCGCCGATCATGATGACATCCGGGTCCTGGCGCAGGATCGAACGCAGGGTCGATGTGAACGTCAGCCCCACCTCGAAACGGATATTGACCTGGTTCATGCCCTTCATCTGGTATTCAACAGGATCCTCGACGGTAACAATATTCTTGCCCACGGAATCAATGAACTTGAGCACCGCGTAGAGCGTGGTGGTCTTACCGCTGCCCGTCGGGCCGCAGACCAGGACCATGCCGTGGGGCCTGAGGCAGGCCTCCTTGACCTTTTCCAGGGGCTTGACCTCGAACCCGATCTTCTCGACATCCACCCGATCAAGGTTCTTGTCCAGGACCCTGAGCACGATCTTCTCGCCGTGCGCGGTCGGCAGGACGCTGACGCGGAAATCCACCTCTTTCCCGCCGTCGAGAACGGTCTTGAACCGTCCATCCTGCGGCAGGCGATGCTCGGAAATATCAAGATTGGCCACGACCTTCAGGCGCGAAACGATCGAAAAATGCAGGGCTTTGGGCATGCGGTCGATCTCCCGCAGGAGGCCGTCAACGCGATAGCGGATGCCCAGGTATTTTTCCTGGGGCTCGATGAACACGTCGCTGGCTTTTGCCGTCACGGCCTGACGGATGATCGTCGTGGTCAGGCGGATGATCGGCGCTTCCTGCGTCAGATGCTCGATCTGGGCGGCATCCATCTTCTCGGGCCCGTCCGTGACGAGCTCCAGGTCCTCCGCCTCCTTGATGTCCTGCTTGATCTTCTCGAAAGAATCGTGGGATTTCGGCGCGCTGTAAAGTTCGATCGCCTCCTGGATGTCCTTAAGCCGGCCGATCACGGGCGAAACATTAAGCCCGGTCAGCGCCTTGATATTGTCCATGACCAGGATATTGAGCGGGTCTGCCATGGCCAGCGCCAGGCTGTCGCCGATGCGCGATACGGGAAGGATCTGATATTTCTTCAGGACGTCGAGCGGGATCCCGGCGACAACGGCCGGGTCGATCTTAAGCCGCGCGATATTGATGATGGGCAACTGCAGCGCCTCGCTGAGCAGCACCGCCAGCTGATCCTCGTCGATAAGCCCCATGCGAACGAGGATCCGGGAAAGGTCCCCGCCGGAAGCCAACTGCTCCGCAAGGGCGCGCTCGAGGTCCTCGGGAGAAATGACCTTATCGCGCAACAGGATATCCTTGACGCGGTCTTTGAGGGATGCCATCAGGCGGACCCGTAATATCGCTGGATGGCGCCGCGCACGTCGCTGAGCGTGCTCACAAAGATCTGCACGGTGCATCCGGAAAGGAGCTCGACGTTCTCGACGGCCTGGGCGTTGAGCGGATTGGCCATGGACAGGGTTATATTATTACCGACCTTATCGATCGGGATCAGGCAGAATTGCGCGCAGATATGGCCCGGGACCGAAGCCACGACCTCAGGGTCGATCTCATAATTGGACAGGGGCAGATAAGGGAACCCGTACTGGCATGTCAGCGCCTGCGCGATATCCTCTTCCGTCGCGTACCCGAGCGTGATCAGCGCCTCGCCGATCAAAACGCCCTTGTGCTCTTTCTGGTAGTCCAGGGCCGCGTCCAGTTGCGCGCGAATGATGACGCCGCGCTCAATAAGAAGCTCGCCCAGGTGCTTATTGGTCGCCCGTTCCATTTTCATAGGTGTAATATAGATCAATATTCTTTATTTGACCACAGTAAAACATCATAAAGTTGAACGCCGCTGCTGGCTGAGGTTGAGCAAGAAGCCCATCATGACCGCGAACACCAAAAAGGACGTGCGGCCGTAACTGACGAACGGCAGAGTGATCCCCACCACGGGACTCAGACCCATGGTCATGCTCATGTTGATGACCACCTGCAGGGTCAGGATGGAAACGATCCCGACCGCGACAAGATAACCGAACTTGTCCTTGATGCGCCCCGCGATGAGCGTGCCGGTATAGATCAGGACCGCATAACACCCCAGAAGAAAGAGCGCGCCGACGAACCCCCACTCCTCGCCGATCACCGAAAAGATGAAATCCGTATGGCGCTCCGGCAGGAAATTAAGCTGGTTCTGCGTGCCCGCGAGCCACCCCTTGCCGAAGATCTGCCCCGAACCAATGGCGATCCTCGACTGGATGATGGTATAACCCGCGCCCAAAGGGTCCACATTCGGATTGAGGAAGACCAGGAGCCTGTCCTTCTGGTAAGGCTTAAGGACATGCCAGGCAAAAGGGACCACCATGGCGCAGGCCCCCAGGAACCACGCGAACGCCTTACCGCTCAGGCCGCTGGCATAGACCATGACCACGAAGATGCCCATCAACAGGATGGCCGTACCAAGGTCCGGCTGTTTGAAGATCAAGACAAGGCTCAGCATGACCAGGAAAAAAGGATACAAAAGATCGCGGATGAGCGCGTAGAAGGAACTGCGTACATTGAACGACAATTTCAGGTTGCGTTTGCTGAAATACCGGCCAAGCATGAGGATGATCGCGACCTTGGAAACTTCGGAGGGCTGGAACGTGACCCCTGCCACATTGAACCAGCGCGTAGCGCCCAGCGCGGAACGCCCGGCGACAAGAACGAAAATGAGCAGCAGGATGCTGATGACATAAACAGGATAGGCCGCGTCAAAGAACCTGCGGTAATGGATGCGGCTTAAGAAGAACATGACCGCGAGCGCCAGCAGCGCGCAGCCAAGCTGGTCGTAAAAGACCTGCCGGTCCACCCGAACGTTATCATAAGAAGCGCTGTACAGGGTCACCAGTCCGACGGACATGATCAGGACCGTCGCCACCCAGATATCCCGCGCCTCATGCGAGATCCTCATGGAGCCACCCTCACCATGATACCCGGCCTACCGGGACTTCTGCCAGGGCCAGGGACATTCGTATCCGCACGCGATCTCGGGATACGGCGTCTTGACGCGCTGCATGCACGCCGCCTTGCAGCGGATATTCTCAACGACCGGGACCGCGAGCAGCAGCACCGCCAGCACGATCAACAGCACATGCCGCTGCCGGTCCGAGAGCAATGCCTTTTTCGCTGCCTTCGCGCCCTTGGGTTCTTTCTTCTTGTGCCCCATATCATTTCTCCTTTTCGCCGAACACGTCGGCCGTGAATATCTCCAGCCGGGTCGCCGCGTCCTTCCAGCAATCCGCCGGCAATCCCGCCTTCTGGGTGCAAAGCTCGGCCAGGAACCGCTCCCTGCTCCATCCTGTTTCCGTCGCCACCTGGGGCAGGAAAACACCGCCCCTGCCGCCCCGGGTCACGATCACGCCGTGCGTGCCCATGACGATCTCACCCGGATCCTTTGTCACGCGGGGTTTTGACAGGACGGATATCTCCACATCAATATCCTTGAGCTCCCTGGCCGTGACCGGTTGAAAGCGCGGGTCCTGACTTGCCGCGGCAATGGCCATCTCGCGCACCGTCGATGCCAGCGGGCCCCGCCCGATGATATGGCCAATACATCCGCGCAGCGCGCCGCGTGCTTTAAGCGTCACAAAAGCGCCCTCTTCCTCCAGCAGGCGCGGGTCTGCCGGCGCGGCCGCGGGGGCTTTCCCCGTCGTAACAAAAGCATCGAGCGTTGTACGGGCGATCGCGAGCAGCTGCGCTTTTTGCGCGTCCGTCAACGGCGCCCCCGCCGCATGTACTGTTCTGTAGAACGCAACCGAAGCGTACCCCACGACGCTGGAAGCGTCAGCGGTCGTATCCGCTGACGTGCCGTACTTGAGCACGCGCGCCTGGGCATACCCGCGTGCGCGTGCGTACAATATCCCGGCCGTCACCGCATGGAACCCGTCGACCTCCATCTGCCCGTCGCGATGCCCCTGCCACAACCCGTCGATATCCATGGCCCCGATCACGGCAAGCCCTCTGGCATCAATGGCCCGGGCTTCGGCCAGCGGATGGAAATGCGACTGGTCCACGCTGACAACAAGAAGGACATCATCACGGCTCCCGACGGCCTTGACCAGGGCATCGGCCACGGCCCGGGCTGTGCGGATGTCCGGAGGATACCCCATGATAATGGGGACGATCTTTGCCTGCGGGAATGCCTTCTGGATGAAAGGGACCTGCGTCTCGACGGAATTCTCCGGCCGTCCGGGCTTTCCGTCGAACACATCACGGCGCAAACTGAACAAGCCGTCGGCAGCAAGGATCTTTCCGGCGAGCTCCGTATCCACGGCAACGCTCCCAAGAGGTGTTGCCCAGGAACCTTCAGCCCAGACCGAAGCTCCCGCGAAAGAATAATGATGCGTGGGCGCCAGGATAATGACCGTGGCGATCTTCTGCGGCATTGCCGTCTTGAAACCGTGCGCTGCCACAGCTCCTGAGAAAGCATACCCGGCGTGAGGGGAAACGATCACCCCGATATCCGCATCCGCGGGGCCATCCGGAGCTTCGGTAAAGAAACCATCAAGCATCCGGGAAAGCCCGGCCTTGTCCCCCGGATACCAGCTTCCGGCGAGACGGGCCTCTTTCACCTTGTTATGTTCATCCGCGCACGCCTGCCCCATCATCACGCCCCCAAGGACCATCCACAACAAAAGGATGCTTTTCATGGCCGCTGACGGTCAAAGAGATTATCAAGGCTGAAACGGCGGACCGCGGCGATGTTCAACGAGCAGTACAGAGCGCCGGCAAAGACCGCCATATCAAGAATGATAACCCCGCGCAGCGGCAGATGCACCAGATCGCCAAAACAGCCGCAACTCTCGATCGGAAGCCGGCGCATGATCGCCTGTCCGACGACAAGGATCAGGGATCCCGACATGCACAACAATCCCGTTAGGGCCAGCCGCGTCCACAGTCCCAGCGTCAAAAAGACGCCGATCGCCAGCTCGATCCAGGGGAATACCAGCGCCGCGGGCCTGACCAGAGCGCCCGGAAGGAAATCATAAGCTTGCAGCAGATAAAGGAAATTCTCGGGCGGGCTGACAGCCTTCTCGAAACCTGATACGACAAAGATCAAGGCCATCACAAAACGCAGGGCCAGCAGGATATTGTCCGTCATATTATTTCAACGCCTCCGTGATCGTCCCCACCAATTGCGCGCCCCCGACGACCATTGTCCCGTTGATAAAGAACGTCGGCGTGGCCGCGACCTTGCGGGCCGCGCCCTCGGCCGCGTCAGCGCTGACGCGCGCATCCGCGTCCGGGCGCACCATGCAACGCATCATTTTCTCGCTGTCAACCCCCAGGCCCCGCGCCAGGCTCAGGAAATGATCACTGGGATCGGTCAGCATCTCCCACTGCCGCTGGGTCTGAAATAAAGCATCGTGCATGGGCCAGAACCTGCCCTGCTCCAGCGCGCATTCGGCGGCCACGGCGGCCCGGCGAGCGTTCTTGTGGCTGGCCAGCGGGAAATGTTTCAGTTCAAGGAAGATGCCCGCGCCGTTGCGGCTGATCTCGTCATGAAGCTTGCCCGCCGCCACCGCGCATGCCGGGCACTGAAAATCCGTGAATTCAACGATCCGCACGCGCGCGTCAGCAGGCCCGAGCGTGCGCCCCGATACGACGGGAACAGCCACCGGCACAGGAGCCGGCCTGAACAGGCCCCTGGCGCCTGTCACCGCCGCGATGATGCCGGCAACGACAACAACCGCCGCCGCGGCTTTTTTCCATGACGTATCGTTAAAGCTGCACATATTTCCTGATCTTCTCGAGAACGATCTGCGGAGAACAGGGCTTGATGATGTATTCCTTAACGCCCTCGGCCTTGAAAATATCACCCATATCCTGATTGGATGTCAATACCAAAATGGGCATCTGCTCCGTACCGTCGATCTTGCGCAGGTCGAACAGGAAATCATAACCATGCACCTTGGGCATATGGATGTCCAGCACGATCAGATCAACATGCTCATCACGGGCCTTTTGCAGGGCCTCTGCCCCGTCATAGGCGACAACAGTATGGTATCCGGCCTTGCGGATGATCTGCTCCAGGCCATGGACCAGCGCGCGATCGTCATCAGCGATCAGGACTGTCTTTAACATAATTCTCCTCGTTGGCTTTCGGCAAAGGCGTCATGGTCAGTTCCGCGACCAGGCGCTTCTCGCCGTTGATCCAGAAGGTCATTTCGGCCTTCTTGTTCTCGCCGGACGCGAACGCGATACCGTTGAGCGCCGTGTTGATATGACTCTCGAAATGGGACATTTGCAAATGGATATAACCGCGGTCGCCGAGCTCCTTGACAAAATAACCCGCGACCAGGTTCGCGAGCGTGCCGCATCCGTCAAGGATCGCCGCCTCGTCGTCATCATCGATGCGCGGGTATTCCATCTTCCACAAAAGCCGCCCGATCTCCTCGACCTCGGCAAAGATGATGAGGACGCCGACGGGCTGATCGGCCTCGAGATGCGCCGCGTCAACGTAGAACTTCACGGCGGAAAACACCGCGCGTGTGTTGAACTTCTCGAGAGCGTCAACGCGCAGCCGCCCCTGGAACGCGACAATATTCTTCTGACGGATCAGGGGTTCGCGCGAAAGGCCGATCTCGCCTTTGTCCATGAGCATCTTGCGCAAGGCCACGCACAGGATCCGGGAAAGGCCGTGAAGGTCATTGGGATAGGGTTTTGTTTCAGGCATTGAACTGCACGTACGGCCTGATGGCCGCCAGGAGCTGGTCCAGTTTGAAAGGCTTGATGATATACCCCGCGAGCCGGGGATTGACATTGTACGCCGCCTGCCGGCTGTCTTCCGCGGCGGACGCGGTCAACATGATGATCGGCAGCCCCGCCGTTGCAGGGACCTTGACAAGCCCCTGCATCAGTTCAAGCCCTGTCATGTTCGGCATCTGATAATCCAGGAACACAAGGTCGATCTCGCCAAGGTTCGCGCCGATAACGGCCAGCGCCGCCTCTCCGCTGTCAGCCTGCAGGATCTCATTGGCTACGCGCGCGTTCACCAGCGTCTTGGCAAGAAGCTTGCGGTCCAGTAAAGAATCATCAACGATCAATATTTTCATTCCGGATCCGGCCCTTACTAATATCAATCAATGTCTTAAAATATAGTCGTATTATAAACAATACGGGGAAGTTCGCAACAGGAAAGTCCGAAACTCAGCGTGTGCTCCGGCGGATGAGGAAATATGTCTCCCCCGCCTTAAGGTCAAGGGCACCGGCTTCTTCGCGCGCCAAAACGCCTCCAGCCGCGTCAAGGCTCTCGATACCCGCCTGATAAGGCCCGGGCCTGACAACAAGGCGCGCCGCGAACACCTTTGCCGGCAGGGACTGCCAGCTGCGCAGGTCCGCCTGCTCGGTGTAAAAATTATAAAGATTGCTGAAAAGCCCGAACACCTCGGCGGCCGCGGCGCCATGCTCTTTGCGCAACGCCTCTTTCTCGCTGCGCTGGGCCAGGTATTTCAGCGCCGGGCGCGCAATGGACTTGGCAAGGACCAGCGCCTTGCGCGCCTTCAGGTCCCTGTGCGCAAGCTCCCCGATATCAACGCCCAGCTCGGCATCTTTCATCAACTGCCGGCCCGACGCGTCCTGAAGGACGAGCCGCGCCCCGCCCGTGTCATAGACGCGGTCCATGAATTTCGGGAAAGCGATCTTGGTGACGAACCCTCTGTCCGCGGGAACAGGGATGATCTCCGGCACCTTCACCGGAGAAAAACCGACGGACTCGAACAAATAGACCACGGCAGCGCCGTCCTCGGGAACAGTTTCCCGGACGCCGCTAAAACGGCGGCGATATGCCGGCAGGTCCGGATCATTGAATTCAGCGGCCAGGCGCAACAGTCCCTCTTGCAGGATATGCGGGACATATTTCCCGTCATAATACGCGTCATATACCGTCAGCGCCTGCCGGTAGGAAATGAGCGCGTCATTGCGGTCCTGCCGTGTGCCGGCCGCTTCATAGAGGATGCCAAAAAGAAGCCGCGCAAACCCGTTGTCCTCGGGTGTGCGCCCCGCGTCCTGATACCCGTCGGTAACGGGGAACCGGGAATCCAGATCGCGCGCTTCGACCAGCGCTTCATCCGGCTTCCCCATGTCCAGATAATTGAATGCCTGGAACACATTCATCAACACGCGCTCATAATCAGGCGCCCGGTAGGGTTCCATATTATCATTGACCAGCCAGGTCATGGCCTCTTTGCCCGCCGAGCGCGTATAAAGCTGTTCATTGCGGTCCCTGGCCTTCTCCAGCGATGCGGCACTGCCGGCATGATCGCCCGTCATCGCAAGGACCATGGCGCGGTCCAGATGATAGAGCACATAATTGCCGCTGCCGTAGCCCGCTTCCCCGGCCTCGATCTTTTGCGCCGCAAGCGGGGCGTGCCCTGATATCAAAAGCCCGTTGATCTCGGGCTGCAGCGCCGGCCCTCCGACGGAAGCGCAGGACGCGCACCCCAGGACAAGGGCCGCGGCTCCCGCACAAAAAAAAGAACGCCTTGCGGCGTTCTTGAAAAAAACCCTCATCGCGAACATATACCTCACATCGAATACTGCGGACGTTTGACAAGCTTCTTGATCTTCTTCTGTCCCAGCCATACTTTCTCGTTCGTGGTCAGGTCAATAAGCTCCAGGTTCGCCTGGAACATGATGGCGTACTGCCCTTTGGTCTCATCCTTGACGGAATTAATGCTCCCGGCGAGCATGAAATCCGCCCCGGTCTCGCGCACCAGCCTGGCCCGCGTCTCGGGCGCGGCATTCTGCTGCTGGTCTGCCCGCTCTTCACGGACCTCGCCGCGCTCGCCCTTGGACGCGACGAACTTCACTTTACCGGCATTGACCAGGGCCGTCTCAAGGTCCTGAACGAACACATCCGCATCAATATGCTCATGGGTCCGGTTGGCCACGGTACCCACGATCACGACAGGATCGCGCCCCTTCGCCTTGTTGAAATCAGCGACCCACGCGCTTTCCGTGCAGGCCTTGACCATCTCTTCCGCCGTCATCCGCGCGTCGGTGTCGTTCCAGCGGCCGGAAAGATCGATCTGATCCTTCACGTCCTTGCGGATGACCTCCGTGGCGCAACCGGCGCAACCTAACATCACAAAGCACAGAACAACAACGATATTCTTCATGGCAGTTCCTTCTTACTCGGCGACAATGATGCCGCTCTTGAAATCCCTGGTGACCGACTCAAGGCTCTGCTTGGCCTCCTGCTCGGTGGCGAATGAACCGACCCGGACGCGGTAGAAAACGCCGCGCGGCCCGAGATCGCTCATCATGACATACGCGGGATACCCCTTGTCCTTGAGCTGCTGCAGCGAAACATCCGCCCGCGACTTCTCCTTGAACGAAAAGACCTGGACCGCAAAAGCCGGCTTGTTGACCGCGGAGGTCGAGGACCCGACCACGTCAGACTTCGGCTGCTCCGCCGCGATCTTGGCCATGTCAGCCGTGCTGTGGTCGGGCTTGATCGCCTCGGCCGCAACGGTCACGGGCTTCACGGACCTGTCCTTGGTGAACGAAAGCGCGATAAGCACTCCCGCGATAACAACGATCGCCACGATAAGCCATGTTTCATTCTTAACAGCCATGCGCTCCTCCTTTAATATTGCACCAATTCATTGCCTGTCATTGTAGCGTGTTTGACAACACTGCTCAATAAAAAATTCACACTGCCTGCTTCGCGGGGTCCTGCGGGAACTGGCCTTTGAGCGCGTTCTCGACAAGAAGCTTGATGTCCTCGCTGAAGTCCTTGCCCAGGATCCACGCCAGATAACCGGGGTCTTTCTTCGCGATCTCGCGCAGGCTTTCCTTGCGCGCGTATTTCCCGAACATCATATACAATTCGCCGTTCCACCAGCGGAACTTCCTGTCGACGTCATAGAACTCCGGCTGTTCGCGGTACTGGAACTGCCCGAGCGTCTCGACGGCATCATCGCCCTGGCCGTAACGCGCGACCTGCTCCTGCAAGACTTCCAGGGTCGCTTCCGTGTCCGCCAGGGCGCCGTGCGCGCCTTCCAGGGGCTTGCCGCAATAAAAAGCATACGCCGCGGTCAGGTCCCTTTTCTCGTTGATGTGATAAACTTTCTGCGCATCGTACACCTTGAACGCGCCCGCCGTAAAAACAACATCCGCGTCCTTCATCTCGCGCTCCAACAACGGCAGATCGAACTTGTCAACATTGAACCCGCCGATATCCGCTCCTTCCAGGAACGCGGCCACGTCGCGGGCGATCTTCTTAAAGACCGGCGCGTTCACCAGGTCCGCGTCCGTGATGCCTGTCAGCTCCTGCACCGCGGCGGGCACCGGCATCAGGGGATTGACGCGGCTGTGATATGTTTCTTTCTTTCCCGAGGGCAGGACCTTGACCATGGCGATCTCAATGATGCGGTCCTTCTCGATCCAGGTCCCTGTCGTTTCAAGATCAAAGACCACCAGCGGACGGCTAAGTTTCATCAGGAATGCTCCTCGATCTCGGATTCAAGTTCCTTGAAAAGGTCAACCGCCTTCTTGATGATCCCCGCCGGAAGAAGCTTGAGCGTTTCCGCGTCTTTCTTGAACGAACGGATCGCATTGAGGAACCGCCGCACGGTCGCGATATTGCGCTGTTCGCGCTCTTCATTCGGGTCGATCTGCTTGCGCTCCTTGATCAGGGCGGTCAGGTCCTTGCGCACTTCCACCGCCGGACGGCCCTCATCCATGACATCCTTGCGCAGCTGCTGATAATCCTCTTTGGTCAATTCCTTGTTGTTATGCGCCATGCGCAGGACATTGACCGATTCGAACTCGGGCATGACCGCGGTCTCTTTTTCCTCGAAAAATTCAGCGCGCAGGCACTGCGGCTCCTTTTCCTCGACGAATTGATAGGTCTTGACCAGCCGCAAACCCATGGTCTTCTTGATCCCGACCTCGCGCTCCAGGTAATGCTCGAACTTCTCATATCCCCAATATTCATAAAGCTTGTCGCGATCGACCACAAAGAGCGCCTGCGCCAGCTTGAGCCAACAGGTCTTAAACTCCCGGGCGCCTTCCTGAACAAGCGCGCGCATTTCCTTGCTGTTGAGATTGTCGAACTGTTTTAATTTGATCACGCGTTCTTCGTGTTCCAAAGCTGCCATTGCCTACTCCTTCTCCAGGCGGACTTTCTGTCCGATCCTTTGAATGTCTTTTTTCGTGATATCACCGGGCTTGACGCACAACAGATTGGCCGTGCCGCATGCGGCCGCAAAACACGCGCTTGCCCGCAGGCCCTTGCCGCTCCTGTCCGCGACGAGGAAGCCCGCCAACGCCGCGTCCCCGCAGCCGACAGCATGCCCTTCCTTGATACACGGAACGCGTACCGTAACATCCCGGCCCTCTTCACACGCGGCCAGGCCTTCATGCCCCAGCGAAATAAGGACCTTCTTTATACCGTATCCAAGGAAAGTATGCAATGCCTTCTTGATGGCGGCCTTCGAGCGCAGGCGCCTTCCCAGGACTTCCTCAGCCTCGGCCCGATTGGGCTTGATGATATCGACGCCGCACTTGAGTGCCGCCGCAAGCGCCGCGGCCGATGTGTCGACCAC
Source organism: uncultured Planctomycetales bacterium (assembly GCA_964643325.1). GTDB lineage: Bacteria > Omnitrophota > Gorgyraeia > Zapsychrales > Fredricksoniimonadaceae > Fredricksoniimonas. Next base: position 20,416 of record CAZXSE010000006.1, on the reverse strand, counting down.
TACGCAGGCACCAGCCCGGCGGGCGATCTTCAGCAGGCGCATCCAGAATGCCAGCGGGAACCCCGGTGGCAGGCTGCCGGAAAAGACAATGGTCCCGTAACCGCGGGTCTGACGGGCAAAGAACGCTTCAAAAGCCTTGTGCTCAACGCGCGTCATCCGCGGGCCCGGATGAAGGACGCGCTCCACGCGGCCGTCCGAAGTGACACGGGTGGTATTCACCCGCGTTTCCGCGCCGATGATGAAAAGATCGTGAGGCAGGCCTTCTTTGGAAAGAAGTTCCTCCAGCATCCATCCCGTAACACCGCCCTCCACACCCGTGGCCTTGACAGGCGCGCCCAGGCGGCGCGCGGCGCGCGCCACATTGATGCCTTTGCCGCCGGCGAAGAAATTACCCAGGCCAGGCTTATGCCCGTGGCTAATGTGAACGATCCGGTCAATGGCAGGGTTGAGCGTAACGGTAAGGATGCTATTTCTCATAAATATAATGACCGCGGCGCCCGAAAGCGCCGCGGTCCTGATGTTGCCCGTCAATATTCCGTATTATTCCTGAGCTGCAGTATCCGTCGATGCTGCCGCCGGAGCGATATAAACCTTAAGCTCGCTCCACGTCTTCTGGCCCACAATGCCGTCGGCCGTAAGCCCGTGCGACTTCTGGAAATCAACAACGGCCGCCTTGGTCTTCGGGCCGACCTTGCCGTCGAGTTTGCCGGTATAGAACCCGGCCACCTTCAATGCCTTCTGCAGTTCGCGGCCCGTGATGCCCACACGGATGATGTCCAGATTCTTAGGCTCCAACGAGACCGGGGCGGACATCTTGGCCGTTTCATCCAGCGCGATCACCGTAACGTCCTCGGGCTCCTGCTCCGCCACGCTCCCTGCCAATTCCTTGACCTCATACTTAAGGTCAACGATCTCTTTTTCCTGGTCTTCCATGCGCTGCTGCATTTCCGTGACCTGGATCTGCAGTTGATTGACCGGAGATGTTTTGGATGTTGTCGCGCAACCCGACAGGAGAAAAGCAAATACAGCGATCATCAAGAACCGAATAGCCACGTTACGCCTCCTTTGAATATAATTGGAATCCTTTTGATCAGATGCGTGTAGTGTAGCAAAAACCGCGGGATGTGGGAAAGAAATCTTGAGAAATTAAAAAGCCGGAGTGTGCCGGCCTGTTCTACAGGACAACACACCCCGGCTGAATTACGGCCAGATCGTTCCGGCCCTTATTTTCCCAACAGCAGCTGGAGGTCGGCAGGAACGGGCGCGCCCACCGCGACCGGCACGATGCCCCGCAGATCATGCTGCAGCGCCTTTAATTGCGCCGGGTCGAACTGCGGCATGCCCGCCGCGTCACGCGCGATGACCGTCAGATAATTCCCCGTGCCAAGGTCGATACCACCCTTGACGAATTCAGCGGCATCTTTCTGCGCGCGAAGATACGCCGGCTCTTCGGACAATGTTTCGTTACGCGCTGCCGCAACCGCGGCCTTGGCCCCTTCCAGCCATGCCATTGCCTCGGCCTGCCTGTCAGGCCACTGTTTCAACGGATCAAGCCCGTACTTGAAAAGATCGGGCTCTGCATACAACTGCGCCATGCGCCCGTCTTCTCTGACCTGCACGACGGTCTTCTTCATATCAGCCGCCATGGCCCTGGCAACCCTGATGATCTTGTCTTTCAACGCGAATGTCCCGCGCTCATCAATGTTCACAACCTCGACAATGACCCCACCGGCATTGGACCAGGCCGGCTCCTTCGCGAACGCTCTTTCGAGCGCCGCGATCACGCCATTCCAATCCTCTTCGAACAACGTAACACTCTCATGCGTGACCGGCGCCTGATAAAAAGAGCCTTCTTCCGCCGCTGTGGCGCGCGAGCGATCGATCACCGAGGCCTTGATCTCATCGAGCCGGTTCAATGCCCGTTCTTTCCTGTCAGGCCATTCTGACCAACGATCGATCGCATAGACCCTCTGATCATGCCTGATATGCAGCTGCCAGGCGACGAGCGTCGGGGCATAATCGCCCTCGCGTACTTCCGCCACCGAAGCATTGATCTCGGGCGCCAGGATCCTGGCAACCGCAAGGACCCTGTCCTGCTCGGCGGACGTGCGGCCTTCACGAACCTTGAAAAGATCGATCGCAATGTCCGATCCGGGCCAGAAGTCCTTCTTGATATCCCCTTCCTTAAGGACATCCTCCAGGGTCGCGGCTGCTTCAAGCCATTGCCTGTCGGACATCGTTACGCCATTGATCGTGATCTCAGCCTTGTCGGATGACAGGCCCGTAACCTGCGCGCGAATATCATCACACCACTTGTCCACCTTCGCAGAAATATCCACAAAGTTCATGACGCCCGAACGCGCGCTTACAGGCAGGATAGTGACCATATAAGAAGCAACGAAATCATCACTATCGTCATGGATCACGATAGGCTCCGCGCTAACGCCCAGCTCCGCGGCCAAAGCGTCGACGATATTCACAAAGGCCCTGCCCCGCGGCGTTCCCTGATCAACGGGACCAAAATGGACCCTGATCGGCCATTGCGCCAGCCGCGTCTGGATGCGTTTCAGCGGCGCAACAACTTTCAGGCGTTCAACCCTGTGGTCAAAACCGACCTGATTTGTATGCGTTAAGAGCTTGTCCAATTTGTTGATGAACTGATTATCAATGACCCAGACAGCGGCAAGCCAATCCGAAACAGACGCCGTCACACCCTTGATCGTGACCATCTTCTCGGCGGGGTCCGCAGTCTCCTCTGCCGTGGCAACAGGCTGTTTCAGGCGGTCCTGGAACCATTGCGACGCCATTTTCTGCTTGCTCTTGATGTCCTCAAGGTTCTTCTTGTGCGATGTTTTATTGATATGCTTGATGCGCAATACAAAAGCAGTCTCGGTATTGGCATGATCGTCAACATACACTTTGGACCTTAATGTTGTTTCGCCAAGGCCGCGCACAAGAAGTTCGACGATCTTGCCAAAAGACCTTTGAACTTCAAGGGGCGACTTTTGATTGACGCGCGCGAGAAAAACGTCCGAAAGGTCCGGCAACACATCTTCCGGCCTCTTGGATTCCTGTGAGATGACCCTGTCAAAAGCTTCCTGAACGATCCTCTCCGCGGCGACCCAATCCTGCCGGGGCGCTTCAAGATCTTTGTAAGCGATCGTCTGCGCAACCTGCTCAGGAGCTTTCTCTTCCACCGCAGGCGCGGCGGCCGCGTTCAACATCCGTTCGGTGTTCCTGACCCATGTGTCCACGGTCACTTGCACCGAAGCGACATCGTACTCCCGCCTCTTTTGCTCCTTAAGTTCCTGTTTCTTGCGCTCCGCAAAAGGAAGCCTCCGGGCCGGCACGGTCTCTTTAGGAAGATTGTGCCTGATGCCAAGAACGATCTCAAAAAAGATCTTGCCCTCAGGTGTCCAGCGGGGCCTGGACTTCATGAGCAGCGGCGCATGCCGGCTCAGGTCATTAACGACCGCGCTGATATCCGCCTGAACAAGGTCCACCTCTTTCTTATTCCCGCTGAAAAGAACGGTCCAGGTCATGGCTCTCCACGACGTGTCCGGCAGATTCTTCTCAAAATCGAATGCCGCTTTGATCCTGTCAACCTCTCGCTTGAGAATCTCCGCAGGCAAGGGGGCGCCTTGATACCTGATCATTCCGGTCACGTCCGGCGCCACCGCATCATCGTCGATCGCCGACCCATCATCAACCGACATCGCATGATCGGCATCACCGAACATCAGGATCTTGCCTGACTTGACCAGGTTATCGAATTGCGCCTTCATCTGATCGTCATCGGCGGTGAACGGGCTCGCCACTTCAACATAGAACTTGATGGCCGGCTCGGTCCCTGATGGCCGCAAGAGGATCCAGCCCGACGGAAGAACAAGCTTGACGCCATCCTTGGTGATCAGATCCTGCACGGTCTCGCCTGTGATGCGCTCGATATCCCGGACAACGGTAAGGTCCTCGCGGGTTTTACCCGACGCCAGCTCCTCCTTGGTCCTGGCAATGATATCCAGCACCGGCCGCTTAATAGAATCGTCCGCCCCTCTGATGGTCAGCGTCTCGATAAGGAACTTCTGCCCCAGAGCCTTCTGGATCTCTTTTTTATACTCGGTCAATGACTTGCCTGTTTTGGCCAACATCCACAACCCCATGACCCCGACAACAATACCGTCATCCCAGGAATCCTGGAACGGCCCGACCATGACATGCGAACTTTCCTCGCCGCCGACCACATACTCTCTACCCTCAAGGGCGGAAGCAACGATATTCTTAAAGCCAACAGCAAATTCATCAACCTCCAACCCCAAATGACGGGCAATGGCATTGACAAAATTGCTCGTCGCCACTGTCTTGCCGATGCGCCCCTTGACGCCGATCTCCTTGTTCAGGAAATAAGCGATCATGGCGATCATATCATTCGCGGACATGAAATCCCCGTTAAGGTCAATATTCCCGAAGCGGTCGCTGTCGGCATCCGCGGAACTGCCCATCCAGCGCCCGGCGCCCTCTTTTACTTTACTGATCAACCCGGCACGGCTTTTTTCCTTGGTCGGATTGGGCTCCTTGTTCACCTGACTGAATGTAGGATCACTGTTGTCAGCATTGATAATAGTGAAGAAATCCCGTCCGGCATCTTTGGCAAGCGCTCCATATAAACTCTGAAAATACCTCACGGCAGAACCCTGCATAGGATCAAGAACTAAACGAAAATCAGGGTTGGCCTTGATGTGATCAACAATGCTTTGCCACGCCCCCAAAGACTTGAGTTTGGGAATAATGTATTCATTCACATACATCCCGACGGCCTGTTCAGGACTGAGCTCCTCAATAGCGCCCGCCTCAATGGCTTCTCTATAATCTTCCGCCATCAAGCTCTCATCCGTACCATTGGCATAGGCCGTGATCAGGTCGGTGACCTTGGAAGGCGCAGCGCCGCCATGCGGCGGAGAATATTTAATGCCGCCGTCCGTATAAGGACTGTGGCTGGCCGTATAAGCAACAAAACCCGCGGCATTCTTGTCGCTGCGCGTCAAATACGCCAACACAGGGACCGGTGTTG
>CAZXSE010000006.1:0-15248 GCA_964643325.1 uncultured Planctomycetales bacterium | reverse complement strand
ACCTCCGGCGTCATGGCCTTATCCCACGTCACACCGCCCGAGAAATACTTGCGCGGCGTGGTCTGCTGTGTATTGCGATCGAACTCTTCCTTCACATAATTGTAAACGCCCTTCTGGTACGCCTGAAGATACTGCGCGTAAACCTTTTCGCGCGCGTCTTTCTCAGCGATCTCGATGCCGCCCACCTTGTTCGTATTGGAATAAACTTTGGCGAGCAGGCTTTCCTTGAGCGCGCTCTTGTACCATCCGGCCAGGATCATGGAGCTGAACACCTGCCGCAGGCTCGCGAAATTCCTGCCTTCATTGACTTCCTTCTCTAATACAGGGAGGATCACGGAACGGACAACGTCCTTGCTCATTTCGATGACATCCGTACTCGCCGCAGCATTCATTCCTTTGGCTGCCGCATAATCACTTTCCAGCATGACCTTAAGCGCAGCGCCTGCCACGAACGCATTATTGCCATTCTGATAGACCGTGGCCTGAGAGGGCATGATCCACACTTTATTGAACGTATCGACCGGCACATCCGTACTGCCGAACTGCTCGTAAGAACGCTTGTAAACCTCATCCCAGAATTTGCGGCCAAGGTCTTTCTCAGGATACATCAAACTCGCGGTCACCTGCTTAAGGATATAATCCTGCGCCAGCATATCGCGGCCAACATCCGTATGGCTCAACTCATCCGCCATGACGCGATCCTGCTCTTTGGGAGACAGGTTGACCCAAAGATCTTTTTCCGGAACAGCCAGGCCAGCCAGGAAATATTTGACCAGCTTGGTCGTTTCATCGGTCAGGGCCTGACCCTTAAGGGCGCTTTGGCCGTTATCAACAATGAAATCAAACAAGAGAGGATCTTCAGGATGGATGGTCACGCCTTTAAGTACAACGGGCGCAAACATTTCGGAAAGGCCTACCATGGCACCAGGCTGCGGCAGATTGAAAACCGCCTGCGCATAGGCCGGAGAAATAATGCTGGTGGCAAGAAATGCCGCGCCAACAAAGGCTGACAGGCATTTCCTGCAGATCATGGAATAAACACTGAAAGAACGCTGAAACATACAAAAACTCCTCTTTTTCAGGATTTTATGGCGTTTTTATTGTCTGTAATGGAAAAGAATACTGGAAATATATACGGTAAATGAGGCATTGTCAAGGCAAGGGAGCGCTAAAAAGGTCATCTTTAGGCCAATGGGTTTCACGGTCCTTTAGACACAATCAGAAATTTTTTGGCAAAAGTTTCCGAAGGTTTATGTCGAGCTTGCGACGTAGTGCTTTGCAAGATCGACATAAACCAAAGGAAACGGCAAAAAATTTCGTGTCAAAGGACCGTGAAACCCATTGGCCTATATAAAACTTCAATTCCTTGCCAAAATAAATACGGCGGCTTCCTCAAGCCGCCGTAATGTAAAAATTCTCACCTGGATATCAGTTGCGTCTAGGCTAACGCAACCGGATTATCCATGGAGAGAACATGGGTTTTCCATAAAACCTTGATGTTCAGGCTATGCGCATACCGGATCTGATACATGAACCGGTTCTTCTTCACAAAAACAACACCCTTGACCCTGAACACAAACCCCTCATGATTCTCCTGACGATCGATCTTTTTGACGATACGGATCTCAGGCTGAGGGATATCCTTGGGGCAGGAATCCACGCGGGCCACCAGATACACAAAATTCTTGGTCACAAAGGTCTCGCTGTTATTATCCGCCATGCTTTCGCGAACGGAAATAACGCGCCCTCTGTTGCGATCAAGCTCCTGTTTGCTATACGCCACCTGCCTCATGGGACCCACCTCCATGTTCCAAGGATAACATCCAGAGGAAGCAGAAACAAGGCAGGCAGGCGGGTCTTAAGGAAACGTTATCTACGACGGGTATATAACAGGAGGGCTGTAAAAAAGATCGGAAATGCGATCTATTGCCCCCTGCTCCATGGCATGCGCACGCGCGGTTCCGTGCCCATGCACAGGCGGTGGATGTTGGGCTTGTGCTTGAACACAACAAAAATGCAGAAAACAACACTCAACAGCACAATACTGGTAGGGGCGCCGAAAACGAGCATCAGGACCGGCAGCAGAATCCCGGCGATCATGGAAGATATGGAAACAATGCCCGTGATCACAAAACATACGCCCCAGGCAAGGACGCATAAAAGAACGGGCACGCGCGCCTCCGGAACGACCATGGTCAAGCCGATGAGAACGCCCAGGGTCGTGGCAATGCCTTTGCCGCCTTTGAAATTCAGGAAGCATGTCCAGTTATGCCCGCATACAGCGGCCGCGGCTGCGACGATACGCCCCGGGATCGACGGCGCCAGAAAACCCGCCACCACAACGACCGGGATGATGCCCTTGATGATATCAATGATAAGGACCGCCGCCCCCGGCCCCTTGCCAAGGACGCGGAAAACATTGGTCGCGCCCATATTGCCTGAACCATGCTGACGGATATCAATACCTTTGAGAAGTTTTCCAAAGATATATCCGGTCGGAATGGCCCCGATCAAATAACTTACCGCGATAAGCCCGATGAAATTAATGATGTCCGTCATTTAATTTCTTTATCCCTTCCTGCACGTAAATGATCCCTGATATCACCGTGACCGCCAGCGCCGCCCACCACATGACCAGCGCCATGGGAAATTGAAGAAAGACCGCCACAACGCACACCACCTGCAAAAGCGCTGTCATCTTGCCCCAGATGTTGGGCTTGATCTCAAGCGAACCGAAATGGACCTGAAGCAGGAGCGAACCAAGCACCAGAATGACATCACGCGAAATGAATGCGATCACCAGCCACAGCGGCAACTGCACCGCCCACCCCGCGCCATGCCCTGCGTGATACAGGCACAACAAAACACTGATAAAAAGAGCTTTGTCGGCCAAAGGGTCGAGGATCGAACCGGCCCGCGTCTTCTGGCGAAAATGGCGCGCCACGTACCCGTCAACAACATCCGAGACCTCGGCCAGCACATAGACCCCGAGCGCGATCCAGAGGAATTCCCGGTGCCCCATCTGGTAATACATCATGACCGCAATGAATACCGGCACGGCAATGATGCGCGCAATGGTGATCTTGTTGGCCAGCGTGAGCATCATGATCATTCCTCGACGGGGATAAGTTTCACGCCGGTGCCAGGCTCGTATTCCAGCGCGCCGCTGTAATGCCTGCCCGTAGCCGGTGAATATTTCTCGACCACGCCCTGCGCCGGGGCCATGGCCCCGACAACCTTACGCGCCGCGTCGATCTGCTCGCGAACAGGCTCGGACGGCTTCACGCCGGAAGATGCCGCGGCGCATCCGGCGCACCAAAGACAACAAAAGACCAGCCCCATCCTGAAGAGTTTCATTTTATCCATCGTATCCTGTCAAGCGGCCAGAAAATGACCTCCGCCTTGCCTACGAGAAACGCTTCGGGCACAAAACCCCAGTAACGGCTGTCATGACTGGAGCGGCTATTGTCCCCCATCACGAAGAACTGCCCATCAGGGACCGTGATCTTCACGCCGGGAAGGGCGTTGCCGTCATTGTAATAATACGTTGTCGCGATCGCGGTCTCCGTGACAGGCTTGTCATTGATATAGACTTTGCCGTCTTTGATCTCGACCGTTTCTCCCCCGAAGGCAATAAGGCGCTTGATGAAATCCTTGCGCCGTTCGCGCGGATATTTAAAGACCACCACATCCCCGCGCTGCGGCTGCGTGAACCCCGGCAGGCGGTACGCGGTCAACGGTACCTGCGGGCCGTAGGCCAGCTTGTTCACGAACAGGCGGTCGCGCTCGATCAAGGTCGGGCGCATGGAGCCCGACGGGATCTTGAACGGCTGAACCAGGAATGTGCGGATGAGCATGGCCAGGATGAACGCGACCAACAGCGATTCGACCCATTCCCAGACAACCTTCTTGTTCTCTTCAGTCATGAATTTGCTTAACATAAGCTCCTTATATCTTGAGCGCCGCAAAGAATGCCTCCTGCGGCACTTCCACCCGCCCGATCTGCTTGAGTTTCTTCTTGCCTTCCTTCTGCTTCTCCCAAAGTTTTCTTTTGCGCGAGATGTCGCCCCCGTAACACTTGGCGGTCACGTTCTTGCCAACGGATTTGATGCGCGAGGACGCGATGATGCGCCCGTCGCAAGTCGCCTGGATGCGGATCTCGAAGAGCTGCGCCGGGATAAGCTCCTTGAGCTTGCCGCACAGGGCCGACCCTTTCTCATAGGCATGATCCTTATGCACCAGGCAGGCAAAAGCGTCACAAGCCTCGTCATTGATAAGGATATCAAGCCGGGCAATAGGCGCCGCGCGATAACCGCTGAACTCATAATCAATGGAGCCGTACCCGCGCGTGGCGGATTTGATCATGTCATTGAAATCAACAATGACCTCGGAAAGGGGGATATCATAAATGATGCGCATGCGGTCGGAGACATATTCGCTCTTAAGATAGATCCCTCGCTTGCGCTTGGCCAGTTCCATCACCGCGTCCATGCAATTGACAGGCGTCAAGACCGAAACTTTCAGGTGCGGCTCCTCGACCGAACGCACCGCGCTCATCTCGGGCAGCTGCGACGGGTTCTCGATATCCGTCATCACGCCATCCTTGGTCTCGTAACGGTAACCGACATTCGGCGTGGTCAGGACCAGGTTGAGATTATATTCACGCTCAAGCCGCTCCTGAACGACCTCCATATGCAAAAGCCCCAGGAACCCGCAGCGGAACCCGTGGCCGAACGATTGCGATGTTTCCTGTTCGTACGTGAAGCTCGGATCGCTCAGGCGCAGCTTATCGATAGCCTCGCGCAGTTCCATATATTCATCAGCCGTGACCGGGTACACCCCGCAAAAGACAAGGGGCTTGAGCTGGCGGTAACCTTCCATGGCCGCGTCGCACGGGTTCGTCACGTCGGTAATGGTGTCGCCGACATGGACCTCTTTCGGGTCGCGCACATTGCACGTGATATAGCCGACCTCGCCCGCGCCGAGCTCTTTGGTCTTGGTGTCAAAGGGTGTGTAATAACCCATGCCCTCGACGGTAAATTCCTTGTTCATGTGCATCAGGCGGATGCGCGTGCCCACGGCTACTTTGCCGTCGATCACGCGGATAAAAATGATAACGCCCTTGTACACGTCGTACTTCATGTCAAAGATGAACGCCTTCAAAGGCTTGTCCGTCTCACCATAGGGGGACGGGATAAAAGACACGATCTTCTCGAAAAGCGCGTCGATATTCAGCCCTTCCTTGGCCGAGACCTTCTGAATATCCTCTTCCTTGAACTTGAGGATCTCCTTGAACTGGCGCACGGCCTCGTTCGGATCGATGTTGGCGATATCGATCTTGTTGATGACCGGCAGTATCTCTAGATTGTTATTGATCGCCAAATGGTAATTGGCGACCGTCTGCGACTCGACCCCCTGGGACGCGTCGATCAAAAGGAGCGCGCCCTCGCAAGCCTTGAGGGATTTCTCGACCTCATAGGTAAAATCCACATGGCCGGGTGTATCAATAAGGTTGAACAGGTAGTCTTTGCCGTCTTTGGCCTTGTAATTCAGGCGCACGGCGGATGCCTTGATGGTGATGCCGCGCTCGCGCTCAAGGTCCATGTCGTCGAGAAGCTGGTTCTTAAAACTGCGCTCGTCGATGGCCCCGCAATGGAGCATGATGCGGTCCGCGAGCGTGGATTTGCCGTGGTCAATATGGGCGATGATCGAAAAGTTGCGGATGAGTGACTGGTCCATCAGTGGTTCTTTATATAAGTGAACAAATAGTCCACCACCTGATCAATGGTCATGTTCGTCGAATCAACAACGAGGGCATCCGCGGCCTTTTTCAGCGGGCCGACCTTGCGCGTGTAATCTTTCTCGTCACGCTCGGCCAGGTCCTTTGCCAGCGCCGCTTCATCCACGGCCTGGCCCTTGGCTTTAAGCTCGTCGATGCGCCGCTGACAGCGCACCTTGAAATCCGCGTCCAGATAGAACTTGTATTTTGCCGACGGAAAAACAACGGTCCCGAGGTCCCTGCCCTCGCCGACCATGGACTGCTTCTCTCCCATCGCGCGCTGCCATTCGACCATGACATGCCGGACGCCCGGCACGCGCGCCACATAAAATGTATGATTGGTCACATCCGTTGAACGGATCGCCTCGCTGACATCCTCGCCGTCCAGAAGGACCTTAAGCGGCTTGCCCGGTTCTTCCACCAACTCGATGACCGTCGCGTGCGCGAGATCGATCAGGGCCTGTTCATCATCCAGCGGCATCTTCCGGCGCATGGCCTTGACAGTAAACGCCCGGTACATCGCCCCCGTATCCATGAACGCGCAGCCCAGCTTTTTCGCAAGGGTTTTGGCGATCGTGCTTTTGCCGGCGCCCGCGGGACCGTCGATCGTCACGATATCAGGCATGACTTTTCTTCTCCAGGGTATCGCGCTTGGCTTTGGCCTGATTGAACATCTGGATGAGCGCCGCGTCATCGCGGTCCACGACCGCCTTGCGGATCTCCGCCAAAGACTTTGCTGACTCGTCAAGCGCCTTCAGGATATGACGGTAGTTGGAGGAACATATATCAGCCCACATTTCCGGCGATGATCCGGCCAGGCGCATGGTATCCCTCAGGCCGCCCGCGCCGTGCTGCAAAAAGTTATCCGGGACCGCGCGCGCAAGAGCGAACGAAAGAAGGTGCGGCAAATGGCTCGCGTACGCCAGGGCCTCGTCATGCTGGCCCGGCTCCATGAACCTGACGTTCGCCCCCATGATGGTCCACAGCTGCTTGACCTTGTCGCGGGCCGCGCGGTTCGTCTTTTCCGTCGGGGTCATAATGCAGTCAGCCCCCTTGAAAAGGTCCGCGGTCGCGTGCGCCACGCCGCTTTTCTCCGATCCCGCCATCGGGTGCGACCCCACGAACAGGACGTGCGCCGGGAACTGCTTCTCGGCCGCGTCAACGATCACCGCCTTGGTGCTGCCCACGTCCGTCACGATGCAGCCGCGACGCAGATGCTTGGAAACATCCTCGATATGATCAAGGATGACCTTCACAGGCGCCGCGAGGATCAGCAGGTCCGCCCCCTGAATGGCCTTGCGGATATCGGTTGTGCCCTCGTCGATAGCTTTCATTTCTTTCGCCGCCCGCAGCGACGCCTCCTGACGGGATGCCCCCACGATGAACTCCGCGAGCTTGTGCTTCCTGAGCGCCAACGCGATAGAGCCGCCGATCATGCCCGTTCCCAAAATGACCGCGCGCCTGAACATATACCTGTGGAACATGTGCTCTCCTATATCTGTCTGTCGACCGATTGCGCGATGCGCGCCAACTGCTGCATCAATTGCTTGAATTTTTCCGGGCACAGCGACTGTTCGCCGTCCGACCATGCTTCTTCAGGATTATCGTGCACTTCGATCAAAAGCCCGTCCGCGCCTGCCGCAATGCCCGCTTTCGCAACGCTGCCCACGAGCGCCGAACGCCCCGTGCCATGGCTCGGGTCCAGGATGACGGGAAGATGCGACTTTAATTTCACAACAGGGACCGCGTTGATATCCACCGTATTGCGCGTCTCCGTCTCGAACGTGCGGATGCCGCGCTCGCACAACATCACATCATGATTGCCGTTGGCCATCACATACTCGGCGGACATCAACCATTCCTTGATGGTCGAACTGATGCCGCGCTTGAGCACGACCGGCTTGCGGGCCTTACCCACCTCTTTCAGAAGCGAGAAGTTCTGCATGTTGCGCGCGCCCACCTGCAGCACATCCGCGTAGCGGCACACCAGATCAACATCCCGAGGGTCCATGACCTCGGTCACGGTGGCGAGGCCGGTCTCTTTCCCGACGGCCAAAAGCATCTTCAGGCCCTCTTCGCCCAATCCCTGGAAATCATAAGGCGACGTGCGCGGCTTGAACGCCCCGGCGCGCAAGGCGGTCGCGCCCGCGGCCTTGACCTTCCGCGCCACGGATAGAAGCATATCGTAGCCCTCGATGGCGCACGGCCCTGCCATGACGAAAAGTTTCTTGCCCCCGACCGTCACATCATCCTTGATCGTGATGATCGAGCCCTCTTTCTTGATCTCGCGCGAAACAAGCTTGTAAGGCGCCAAGACCGGCATGACCTTTTCAACGCCGGGGAACACTTCCAGCGGCATGACCTGAAGTTTATCCTCAGGGCCGATCAATCCGATGATCGTGCGTTCCGTGCCGCGGGAAACATTGGTCTTTAAGCCTAACTTATCAGCCTTGGCAACAATATGCGCGACATTTTCTTCCGTGGCATCCGGTCTTAGAACAATGATCATAGGACCTCTCCCAGCGCTTTCAGAAAACGCTTATTCTCCGGCGGTGTTCCAATGGTCACGCGCAAATAATTCCGCAGCCCCCACACGCTCATATCACGCACAATAACGCCCTTCTTAAGGAGCGCCAGGGCCACTGCCTTGCTATCACCCGGCACACGCACCTGGATAAAATTAGTACTGCCCTTGCTGTAACTCACGCCCCTGAACGCAAGCATCTCAAGGCCGGCGCATACCACCTCGCGTTCACGCCTGAGGATGTTCAGCTGCCGCTTGTAATACGCCTCATCCTTGAGCGCGGCCACGGCCGCATCCTGGGCAATGGAAGTCACATTGAACGGCTCGCGGGCACGGTTCATAAGGTCCGCCACTTCCATGCTCGCCGCCGCGTAGCCCACGCGAAGACCGGCCAAGCCGAACAGTTTGGAAAAAGTCCGGGCCACAATGACATTCTTGCGCCTCTTGAGGATCGCCAGCGTATCCGGATAATCTTTCTCATCCACGAACTCGGCATAAGCCTCGTCAAAAAAGACCAGGACCCCGTCAGGAAGGCCTTTCATGAACGCCGCGATCTCAGCCCTGGTCGCGTATTGGCCCGACGGATTGTCAGGATTACCGATAAAAACGATCTTTGTCCTTGAAGTAATGGCTTTTTTCATGGCCGCCAGATCATACCGAACCCCCTGCAAAGGCACTTCAATGACCTTCGCGCCTGCCGCGATCGAAGCAATGGAATAGACCAGGAACGAGGGCTTGGCCATGACCACCTCATCGCCCGCGTTAATGAACGCGCGCAACGCCAGCACGATCACCTCGTCGGACCCGCAGCCGAACACCAGCTGCTCGGGCGCCACCTTCATGCGGCGGGCAATGAGCCGGCGCAATTCATAACAGGACCCGTCGGGATACCGGTTCACGGTCGCGGCGGACCGTATGATCGCCTTCACTACTTTGGGCGACGGCCCGAACGGATTCTCGTTCGAGGCAAGCTTGATCACGGACTTCAAACCGAACTCGCGCCTGACCTCGTCAATGGGCTTGCCCGGCACATACGGCTTGATCTTCAATACATTCTTATTGGCTCTCGTCTTCATATCGCCTCCGGGTATGACCCCAGTATTTTCAAGAATTTACACATCCCTTCCAGCTGCCCAAGGGCGCGCGCGACTTTCGGGTCCGCGCGATGGCCTTCCAGGTCCACGAAGAAATAATAATCCCAGGCCTTCTTCTTGATCGGCCGGGATTCAATGCGCGTCAAGTTGATGCCGTTCTTCGCAAAAGGCGCGAGCATGGCATACAGCACGCCCACCCGGTCCTTGATCGAAAAGACGATCGAGGTGCGGTCCTTGCCCGTCGGACGCGCGTCCTGGCCGGCGATCACGAAGAACCGCGTTGAATTGTGCGCGATATCCTGAACATTGCTCTTGATCAGCGAAAGCCCGTAGATGCGCGCGCACTCCAACGATGCCAGGGCTCCTGCCCCTTTTTCCCGGGCCGCCATCTTTGCCGCGTCGGTCGTCGAGGCCACGCTGATCTGCCGGACCTTCGCCGAAGGCAAATGCGCCATCAGCCACTGCCGGCACTGCGCCAGGACCTGCGGATTGGAATAGATCTTCCTGATCTTTTCCATCGGCGTGTTGGATAACAGTGCGTGCGCGATCTTCAGCGTCAATTGCGCGCACACCTGAAGATCGCTCTCGACCAGAAGGTCCGCCGTCGGCGTCACTGCGCCCTCCACGGAATTCTCGATCGGCACCACGCCATGATCGCAATCACCCTGCTCGACCCGGCGAAAAACTTCCGCGATGCTGTCGCACCCCACATACGCCAATTGCGAACCAAACTTCTTCACAGCCGCAGAATGCGAATTAGACCCTTCCGCCCCGAGATACGCGATGCGCAGGGGTTTTTCCAGCGACAGGGATGAGGACATGATCTCGCGATAGATCGCCTCAAAAGCGCTCGCGGCCATCGGCCCCTTGTTAAGCGTCCGGACGCGCTCGAGCACCTGGCGTTCGCGCTCCGGCGCGTAAACACCCTTGCTCGCCTTGATCTTGGTCTTGCCGATCTCAAGGGAAACTTCCGCCCGCTTGTTCAAAAGCCCGACGAGCGTCGTATCAATAGCGTCGATCTTATTACGCAGCTTGTTCAGGCTCATTGCTGTCTCCTTCCGGGGCCGGCTCTTCTGCCATGATCCTTGACTGCCCGCTGGGCTCGCCCATGTCCTGCACTTCGGGCATATTGGCGGCCTTCTGCAGCTCTTCAATATCCGATCGCGTGCGCGCCTGCGCAAGGTCCTCGATGGAATTCTCACCGGAAACATCCGGCGACGGCCCGGCAGACGGGTCGCCGACCTCATTGGCCTTTGCCATCAGCGCGGGAAAATCTTCCAGCTTCGGAAGGTCCTCAAGCGCGCGCAAACCGAAATATTCCAGGAATTGCGTGGTCGTAGCATAAACATACGGCCGCCCCGGCACTTCCTTGCGCCCCGCGATCCTGATCAATCCCTTGTTCAGCAGGTGCATGACCGTCCCGTCCGAATTCACGCCGCGGATCATCTCGACATCCGTGCGCGAGACCGGCTGTTTATACGCAATGATCGCCAGGACCTCAAGCCCTGCGCGCGAAAGCTTTTCCTTGTGCCGGGTCTTGTAGAATTCGCGGATATATTCCGCGAACGCCGGCGCGGAAAGCATCTGCCATCCGCCCGCAACCTCGGCCACGGCCATGCCGCGCGGACTATTGTCGTAATCACTCTTAAGCTGTTCAAGGACGGCCTTGATGTCCGCCGTTACAGAGCCCGCGACCGCGTCCTTGATCTGATCGACGGTCACTGGCCGTTCGCTGACGAACAAAAGCGCCTCCACAGCCCCTTTTAAATGTTCCAACTGTGCCTGGTCCATTACGCCTGGGTCCTTTGCCGGTATATTTCGTTCAACAATTCTTCCGCCGTGCCGATCGTTCCCTGACGGCCCATGGCCTTCTCGATCATGGCCAGCGCCTCGGGCCTCTTGTATTGTAACTGCAAGAGCACGGCCAGCGCCTCTTCGCGGAAAGGGCCCGCTTTCGCCGCCGGAGATCCCGTCACCGCCTGGTCGGGTATCAGGCCAAAACGCCCGACCTTGCCCTGCAGCCTGGCAATGATATCTTTCGCTTTCTGCTGGCCGATGCCGGGCAGCGTCTTAAGGAACGCCGCGTCAGCCCGGTCAATGGCCTGCGCGATCTCGGCGATCGAACGGTCCAGCGCCCGCACCGCGGCCTTTGGCCCGATGCCCGAAACCGAAATGAACTGAAGGAAGAAATCTTTTTCAAGGTCGCTCAAAAACCCCACCAAGACCGGCGTGGCGCTCGAGGGCGTCATCAGGAAATAATGGTACGTGACAAGGGCGATGTTCCCGTCGGCATCCTTAAGCGCATCAAGGCGCTGGGACACGGATGCGGGTACAAGCACCTCGTAGCCGATGCCGTTGGCCTCGATGATGACCGCGCTTTCCTTATGCGCAACAACCTTGCCTTTGAGGTGGGAGATCATGGCCTTTTCCCGGCCGGCTTATCAGGCCGGCATTGAACGCAGCGCGCAACCCATGCGGACATGCCCCAACGCCAGCGCCAGCGCGTCGGACGCGTCCAGTGTCAATTGCGCCGCATCGATCTTCAGAATGTCCGCTACCACGCGCCGCGTCTGCTCCTTGGAGGCGTTGCCGTTGCCGACCACCGCCTTGCGCACCCGCTTGGGGCTCTCCTCGACCAGCGGGATACTTTTCTGGGCGCAAACCAGGCAAATGACGCCGCGCGCATGCCCCATCACCGCCGCCGTCATCGGATGCGCGCTATGGGAATAAAGTTTCTCAAGAACAACAACATCCGGTTTGTGAGCGTCCAGGATGTCGCTCAAATGCTTATGGATCTTCAACAATTTCTGCACCAGAGGATCTTTTGCCCTGGGCTCGATCGACCCCGCTTCAACGGCCCGCACGCGCCCGTTGGCAGAACCTTCAACCACGCCGTAACCCGTGGCCTTCAGGCCCGGATCAATGCCCATGATCTTCATCGGCATCGCCTGGTCCCGCCGCTTCATTCGCCGAGCGCGGCCATGTCTTCGTCGGAAATGTCAAAATTCGCGTAGACGTTCTGGACATCTTCATAATCCTCCAGCGCTTCGATCAGAGCGAGCACGTTCTTCGCCTCATGGCCCGACACCTGCTTTGTTGTCGTCGGGATCATCGTGACCTCGGCCGACTTCATCGGGACCTTCTTGCTTTCAATGGCTTTTCTTACCGCCTCGAGCGACAAAGGATCGGTCGTGACCTCGTAAACATCGCCCTGCGTCGTCATATCCTCAGCGCCGGCCTCAAGGATGATATCCATGAGGGCATCTTCCGCGATCGCCTTGGTCTCAATCTCGATCAGGCCCTTCTTGTTAAAAAGGAACGCGGTGGACCCAGGCGATGCCAGGGCCCCGTTCTTGCGCGTCAGGATGTTGCGGACCTCAGCGGTCGTGCGGTTCTTGTTATCCGTCAATCCTTCAATGAAGATCGCGACCCCGCCAGGCGCGTACGCGTCAAAAGTGAACGATTCATACGTAACACCCTCGATGCCGCCCGTGCCTTTCTTGATGGCATTCTCGACGTTGGTCGATGGCATGCCCAAACCCCTGGCGCGCAGCATCGCCGTACGCAAACGGGGATTCGTATCCGGATCGCCGCCGCTTTCTTTCGCCGCGGTCACGATCTCGCGCGTGATCTTCGTGAATGCCGCGCCGCGCTTGGCATCCGTAATACCTTTTTTATGCTTGATCTTCGCCCATTTTGAATGACCTGACATTGAAACTCTCCTTGGTTGATCCCCGTAGCCGGCATCCTATGTGCCAACAAATTTATCCTGAAATGTCCTTACGGACATGCTAAAAGCACAGAAAGGAGTTCCCAATAAGCCGAGTTCTGTTCGCCGCCGAAGCGGCTGACGACCATCCAACTCACTCCCAAAGTTGCCTTTGGGACTCTTGCGGCCTACCCAGGAATACAGCGCAGCGGATCACCACGCATCCCGACAGCTTGCACCGCCGGGATTCTTCCTCTATTTGGCCTTGCTCCACGCAGAGATGCCTCGTTTCACTCCCCGCTCAAGGGGCTCGTCTCTGTGGCTCTTTTCGCCCACCCCGCCCGAAGGCGGAATGTCCCCGGAATTACCCGGGTGCGTCATCCTTTGGAGCTCGGACTTTCCTCCCCCATGATGAACACATCGGGGCGGTCGTCTGGGCTTTCTTTCTGTGAAACTTTATGTTTAAGAGCGGAGGTGGCCAAAAGGTCCGCGTCCGTGTTCTCTTCCCGCGGGACCACCTTACATTCAACTTTCTTAAAACCCTTTAACAACTGCAAGGCCTGTTCATGCAAAGGCTTCATGTTCGCGTGCTTGACCTTGTACGTGCCTTTGATCTGATAGAACAAAAGCTGACTATCCGTACGAAGCCTGACATGTTCCGCGCCCAGCGCCTTCGCCTCCTCGAGGCCGCGGATGAATGCCTTGTATTCCGCGATATTGTTGGTCGCCTCGCCGATCGTTTCAGAAACTTCTTTGACCTTCACGCCGTCCTTGCGGATAACGACCCCGATCGCCGCCGGACCGGGATTGCCGCTGCATGCCCCGTCAGAAAAGATCTCGAATTCCGGCATCAAAGCTCGCTCTCCAGGTACAGGATGCGGGCGCACATCTCACAGCGCGAGATCTGCGTGCACATCTTCTGCTGGTTGATCATCTGCTCCGTCTGCTTCATGAAACACCCGCCGCAAGCGTCGTTGACGATCGGGACGATCGCCGTGCCGTGACGGTTCTCCAGAAGGCGCTCATACATATTCAATGTCGCCGGATCGATCCCTTCAAGGGCCGCCGTGCGCGCCGCTTCAAAAGTTGCGACCTTCTCCATTAAGGCCTTGACCGCGGCATCAACCTTTTCCTTCTCGGCAAGATAAGCCTTCTCGGCCTCGTCGACAACAGCCTTCTCCTTGGTCATCTCTTCCATGCATTTCGACGACTCGTCGAACGACTTCAATATTTCCTCTTCAAGGACCGACTGGTCGGCCTTGATGTTCTCGATCTCGAAAAGTTTTGCCTGATATTCCTTGTTGGTCTTTAAGGTCATCAGGACGTTGTTCGCCTTGATGATGTCCTGCTCTCTGGCCTTCAAGTCAAGCTCTTTGGCCTTGCGCGCAAGCTCGATCTCTCTGACGCGCTGTTCGATCTCATGGTAACGGGCCTGCTTCTTTTCGTATTTGGCCCTCACATCGTTAAGCTGCTCTGGTAATTCCTTGATCCCGCGCTTGAATTCATAAACCTCGGCATCGATCTTCTGAAGAGCAACAAGCTTTCTCAACAATTCCTTTACATTCTCGACTGGCACAAAAAAACCTTTCTTTTGTAAGAACTGGACGCTTCGTAATTTCTAATGGTGCTCTTTGCTCGCGAAGCTCGCTTCAGAGCACTCACTTAAAAGACTCGTGCTCTTGGTCTCGCGGAGCTCGACCCAGAGCACCATTTTCTTCTCTAAAATTGCGTTAAATGTTCCGCCAATTCTGGTAGGAACATTTAACGCTAGAGGAAGAAAATGGTGGACGCAGAAGGACTTGAACCTTCGACCTCTGCCATGTGAGGGCAGCGCTCTAACCAGCTGAGCTATGCGTCCGTAGCATTGCTTCTACAATCCCTTCCGAGAAAAGCAATGCGGAGTCCCGTGAGCCGGCATCCCATCGGCGAACGGGACCAAATATAATCTTTATATAAAAGAACTTATATTAAAACAACTGGGCCCGCCTGGACTCGGCGCCCTCACGCCTTTCGGGCTTCGGGTCGGCCATTCGGCCCGCCTCAAGCATCCTCCTATTCGTCGGATGCAGCGGGCCTCAATTCTCGTCCAGGCAAAAGCTATTTAAATAATACTGGGCCCGCCTGGACTCGAACCAGGGACCA
>CAZXSE010000005.1:50927-85554 GCA_964643325.1 uncultured Planctomycetales bacterium | reverse complement strand
CCCTCGGAAAGAGTGATCCTGGTGATGGCGCCTGTTTCTTTATTGGTCTTCAGTTCCGTGAAGAACTGGCCATAGGACTTCTTGGACGGAACTTTTCCCGTCGTTGATGTCGGCTGGCTCGCGATGATCAAAAAGATGCAGGCGATGATAACCCAGAATATCCAGGCGCCGCTGCCATCCTTGGGAGGACGAAAAGGCTGCTTCTTCTGTGAAGGGGCTTTTCCTGCCATAACAACTCCTAGTAATCCTGTTCGAACTCGAGCTTGCCGCGCTCGTCAAAAGCCTTGCGTTTCATCTTTATCCCGCCGGCATAGGTATCGATATAGGCCAGGCTGCCATCCTGATGATGGATCCTGACATCGCCCTCGATCTTGCCGCTCACATAATTCTCCTCGCTAAGCAGGACGCCATCCTCGTAGAACGACTTGGCCGGGCCGCCCTGGATCCCGTTGACGATCTCCCATTGCCGCTTGATGTTGCCGTTGGGAAAGAATTCCCGCATCTGCCCGTTCTGGCGGCCCTTGTCATAGGTCACTTCCATCCAGATGCCGCCGGCCTCATTGAACTCGCGCGCCAGCCCCTGCTTTTCCCCGGCCTTATAGCTCCAGTCAAGCCAGGGCTTCCCGTCGGGATAATACTCCCGGCACGAGCCGTCCTTCTGCCCCTGCTTGTAATAGCATTCGCTTTTCGGGCGGCCGTTCTCATGGTATTCCTTCACCAGGCCGTTATACTGGTTCTGCAGGTATTCCGCCTCAAGGAGAAGTTTCCCGTCCTTCGAGAACTTTTTCCCGGGCCCCGAGATCTCTCCGTCCCTGAAATTCAGCTCCCATTCTTCCTGGCCATTGTCATAAAATGTGCGCGACGGGCCCGCCTTCTGGCCGTTCTCGTAATTCCATACCGCGTACAGGACGCCGTTGTTGCGGTATTCACGGGCCTCGCCGTTAAGTTCATTGTCCCGGTAACGGACCGCGCTGGTCAGGACGCCGGCGGGGTCGTACTCGCGGCTTTCGCCGTTAAGCTGGCCTTCCGCGAACTCAAGCGTGTATTTGAGCGTTCCGTCCTCGTAAAAATACTTGCACAGCCCCGCAAGATTGTCGTAACGGTAACTTTCAATGCTCTTGGGCGCCCCGCTCTCATAGAATTCCCTGCTTGCGCCATGGGCCAGGCCGTTGACATAATTCTTTTCTATAAAAAGCGTGCCGTCCTCGTAATACGATTTGTGCGGACCTTCCAAAAGCCCGTCCTTATACGCCCCGACGCTCATGATCCTGCCGTTAGGATAATACTCACGGAAGGTGCCGTTCAGTTTGTTACGGGCGTATGTTTTCTCGACGCGCGTGGCACCGTCCTCAAAATATTCCTTCACAATGCCGTCAGGAAACTCCTGCGGCCAGGCAGAAGAAACAAATAAAAAAGACAGCGCCGCCAATGCGAACTTCTTCAAGATCATCCTCTCCAGAGATTGTTTGTGTCTATTGTATATGTATTGATTTTTAATCTCAAGAAAGAGTTATGAATTTATCAGAAAACACAACTTTAACAGCCGGGGAAATGACGATCGACCGCTTCGTTGCATCCAGGCCGGCGCGCTCGATGGCAACGATCCTGTCGAACGAAGGGGCCGGCAAGCCTTTTGCCTTAAAGGCTTCGCGCAAGGCCATCCGGCGCAGCGCCTGGGGAAGTTTGCGCCACGGGCGGACCGCGATCCTTGGGATACCACAACGAACGCTAGAGACGCGCGGCAGGATCTTGTGCAATTCATCTTCAAGGAACGCGTGGTCCACGGCCGCATTCAAGGCCAGTTCCGTCAGTTTTTCCTTAACGGCAGGAGCGAATCCGCGCGCGATATAAGGGATCAGCCTGTGCCTGATGCGATTGCGTAGAAGATCATTGGAAGCGTTCGTCGGATCCTCAATATGGTCAAGGCGCCTTCTTCGCATCGACCTCTCGACATCACGGCGGCTCATCGCAAGCATGGGCCGCAAGAATGTCACCCCGTGCAGGGTTTTCTCGGGAAGAATGCTCCTTAAACCTGAGAGGCCCGTGCCGCGCAGGATCCGCATCAGGACCGTTTCCGCAAGATCATCCCGGGTGTGCGCCAGAACGACGGCGGCAGCCTTTAAGGCATCGGCCTGACGCACAAAGAAATCGAGCCGTTTCTGACGGGCAAAATCTTCCAGGGATGTTCCCGCGGGGCATTTTGAACGATTGCGTTCCGAAACAAATCTTAGGCCCAGGCCTTGTGCCATGGCGCGGACGAAAGACCGGTCGCGCGGGGATCCGCGGCGCAATGCGTGGTCGTAGTGGGCAACAACAAGATCGAGCGCCAGTTCATGCCGGAGGTCGAACAGGATGTGGAGCAAGAGCGTCGAGTCCGCCCCGCCGGAAACGCCGACCAGGACCCTAGCGCCGTAAGGAAGGATATCCCGCTGGAAACGCCGGTCAAAGGTCACCCTGCATCCCCCGCTTCTCACGGCGGGCCTCCTGGTAGGCGGCCCGCAATTCATCGGCATGCTTCATGTTCGGCGGGACCAGTTTCAGGTCAGCATAACCGTTGCGCACCAGTTCCGCGTTGAGCATCTTTCCATCGGGAAGAAAAACATAGGCCAGCATATTGCCGTCGCTGTCGCGGCGCGTCGTATCAAATTCAAGACGGACAGGTTTCCCCTCCGCCAGCGCGCACGCAAAACGCATCGCCTCAACAGCAAAAGGCGTGGTCGGATCATCATCAAGGATGATCCGTCCGTACTTGTCGTAATTGACCTCCTCGCGCCTGGGAGCGCGGGGCCCTTTGATGCCGATCAGCGCCACCTTCTTGTCGTTCTCAAGGAGGATGCGGTCCACCGCCTGCACGCGCGCGACCCTGATATCCTCGTATCTCTCCGATGAGCTGAAGAACGGGTCCAGGCTGGCGGCCTGGGCGCCAGGATATACGAATAATAAAAGAATAGTACTTAATATTATTTTCTGCATGACCAGGTCTCCAAAGGAAATAGTTGAGGTTCTTTGTTTATTATGGTCGAAGTTTTGATTCTGTAAAGCGCTATCATGCTGTGCACGTGCTCCGGGAAGAATCCTTCCCGGAGCACCATTCTTCTCTCTAAAAAAAAGCGAAAAACCTGCCCCATTCGGGAAGCAGGTTTTTCGCGCTTTGGAAAAGAATGGTGGCGGCGACTGGATTTAAACCAGTGACACAGCGGGTATGAACCGCTTGCTCTATCGGACTGAGCTACACCGCCAAAATGTTGCGGAATTATAGGCTAAACGCGAACAAAATTCAAGAGGGATCTTAAGAAGTAAAGAAAATGATGCTCAACAGAGCCACGATCACAACAAACGCCGCAATATAAAAGTCATTATACGCCAGAAAATCCTGCGCACGCTCCTGAACGGTGTATGGGAACTTTACGGTCTCCGACTCAACGTGACCCGAATTCCTGAGCTTAAGGATGTCCGCGCGCTTGAACCGCAGGTATTGCCCGGCAATGCGGTATGCCTGCAGTTTCTTCTCGTCAACGAGCGCCATCAATTTCCCCTCGCTGACACCCAGGCTTTGCGCCGCCTCACGCACGGTCACATACGGGCTCGGCATCATTTCATGACCCCTGTCGCGGCCCAGTGATCTATCTGGACACGCTCGAATTTCACATTATCCCCTTCACGAACGACGGGGATCTTCCCTGAATTGACCAGCTCCCAGATGGCGCCCTCTTCAAGCTCAAGGTACACAGCCAGCTCCTTGACATTGAACCAGTCCCCGGTCGGGACCTCATTGATCGTCATGTGACACACGCCCTGAAAGATGGCCCCTTCGACAACATTGAGCTTGGGGGCATGGATATCACCCAACAGGCTTGCCGTAGGCATGAGTGTCAAAAGCCGGGTGGCATGAACATTGCCCTTCACCTTACCGGCAATGACAACATAATCCCCTGTCACATCAGCCTCGACCGATGCCTTGCTTCCGATGGTCAGTGACCCTCGCACGTCGAGCTTTCCTGCGAACAAGCCGTTGATGCGCAAGTCCACCGGCTCCTTGAAAGAAAGGGTACCATTCATCTCCGCGTTGAGTTCGATCAAATTGAGCGCCGGTTCCGACGGAACTTTTGAGGATCTCTTGTCACCGAAAGCCATAAGGACTCCTTGAAGTATACTGTCTTATAACAAAAGCCTGCCCCTGCGTCAATCAGGAAGAATGCATGGCGGCATATCCCCCAAGGCCTGCCACCATGGCC
This sequence comes from uncultured Planctomycetales bacterium, assembly GCA_964643325.1. Classification (GTDB taxonomy): domain Bacteria; phylum Omnitrophota; class Gorgyraeia; order Zapsychrales; family Fredricksoniimonadaceae; genus Fredricksoniimonas. Next base: position 81,319 of record CAZXSE010000005.1, on the reverse strand, counting down.
GCATTATCCGTACAGAAAGACATGGACGGAAAACTGACCGTCACATCCGTGCCATGCGCAAGCTCCTTGAGGCGCTGGCGCAGCCCCGCGTTGGCCGCAACGCCGCCACCCACCAGCAATGTCGTGCATTTGCGCTTGAGGCAAGCCGCAATACTTTTTTGCGCAAGGACCGAGATCACGCTCTCCTGGAACGCCGCCGCAACCTTCCCGACAGAATACCCGTCGGTGCCCGCGTATTTGCGCGCGTGATAAAGGACTGCGGTCTTAACGCCGCTGAAGCTGAAATCGTGCGTGCCCTCCAGCGCTGCCCGGGGAAAAACAAGCCCCGACGGAGCGCCTTCGGCGCGAGCCAGGCCGTCGATCACCGGTCCGCCGGGATAACCAAGGTCAAGGATCCTGGCCACCTTGTCGTACGCCTCGCCCGCGGCATCATCCCGCGTCTGCCCGATCACATGAAAATGCGCCAGGTCGCGGATCGCGAAAATGCTCGAATGCCCGCCGGAAACAACAAGCCCGATCGCCGGCACGGCCAGGCGCCTGTAGATCGTGGCGAACTCCACGGACCCGCGCGCCACAAGATAATTCGCGTAAAGATGCGCATGGATATGATTGACCTTGATAAGCGGCTTCTTCAGCGCGTACGCCAGCGCGTGCGCAAATGTAATGCCGACCAGAAGCGACCCGACAAGGCCCGGCCCTTTGGTGACCGCGACCGCGTCGACATCTTTGAGGCCAAGGTCTGCATCCGCAAGAGCTTTTGCCGTGACCATATTGATATACTCGAGTTGGCGGCGTGAGGCTATCTCGGGAATGACCCCGCCGAAGCGCTGATGCTCCCCAAGGCTGGTGGCCACAACATTCGAAAGGACCTCCCTGCCGTCACGCACGATGCTGGCGGAAGTCTCGTCACACGATGTTTCGATGCCAAGGATATTCATTATTTTTGTGCCTTGATATATTCTTTGACGCTCAAGAACTGATACCCCTGCTTGCGCAGCCTGGGTATCTGTTCCGCAAGTACCTTTAATGTCATGATCCGGTCGTGGCCGATGACCAGAACATACCCCTTTTCCTTTGCGATCTTCGCGGCCAAGGCAAACTGTTTCTCGATGTATTCCCTGTCATTACGGTTGTCCAGGAACACGTTACGCCGGGCAAACGGGACCTTGACCTTGGCGGCCACATCGGCGCACACGGTCTTGGCGCTGGTCACGCTGTCCACAAAAAAAAGCCCCCGGCGTTTAAGCTCGCCAAGGATCGTGGTCATCAGCGCAACGTTCTCCGTCCCCCGGGACCCTTCATGATTGTTCACGCCCGCGATGCCCGGAAATTCATCAAGCGTCTTCTTCAACAGCTTCCTGACCTCGCGCTGGGACATTTCCGTCGTCAGGAAATACCCGCGCTCATGCTTCTCGCGGACAACCTGCGGCTCGACGGGCAAATGCAAGAGCGCTTCTTTACCCGCGGCCCTGGCGCACTGCAGGACATCACTGGAATAATCAAGGCCCGGCAAAATGGCCGCAGCTACAGGCACGGGGAACGCAGCAAGCTGCTTGCAATGCGAACGGTTGTAACCCCAATCGTCAAGAACGACCGCCATCCTGCCGGTGACCGCTGCGGGCTTGACCGGCTTGACAACCGGCTTTGGCGCCGGCACGGCCCCGGGCTTGCGCACCAGGAAGTATCCCCCCAGGCACACGATCCCGACGATACCGGCAATGACAAGAGCCGGCCAGAAAGACTTCCTGTTGTTCTTTGGCAAAGCCATAATACAGCGCTCAATTCCCTGACATTTGCAGCTTCTTATAAACGCGGATCCCCTTTAAGACGCTGATCGCGCCCTGGACCTGATTGTCTTCCTTTAGGCGCTGGTCCATGGCTTCTTCGCGTTTGCGCTTCTCAAGTTCGACGGGGTCAAGAGCCTCTTCACCCGCAACCTTTTCAAAGACCTCTTTGATGACCTTGTCTTTTTTCTTCGGAGCGGCAGCAGCTTCCGCGTCAAGAGGATCTCCGTCCTCCTCACTCTCTCCTTTGGGATAAATGCGTTCAATGACAATATCCGGAACGATCCCGACATCATGGATACACACGCCGGAAGGGGTGAAATATTTCGCTGTTGTCAGGCGCAACCCCGACCCGTCGGGCATGGGGATGACCGACTGCACCGACCCCTTGCCGAAAGACTTGGCCCCGAGAGTGACCGCGCGGTTATTATCCTTAAGAGCGCCGGCAAGGATCTCACTGCCGGAAGCGCTGCCCTCATTGATCATGACAACGATCGGCCATTCCGCAAAAACATCCTTGGCGTTATGCGAAACGCTCATCGTGTTCTGCGACGGATGGCGCCCTTTTGTCGATACAATGGTCTTGCCTTCAGCCAGAAAGATCTCGCTGGCCTTGATCGCCGCGTGCAGCAACCCGCCGGGATTATTGCGCAAGTCGAGTATCAGGGCATTCGCCCCTTCGCCCTTCAGCTTCTCCAAAGCCTTCTTCAATTGCTCGTAAGTGTCTTCGCGAAATTCCACCAGCCGCAAGTACGCGATATTGTCCGTGATGATGTGAGGGTCCTTGATATCCTGAGTATGAATGACCTCCCGGATAATGTCGAACTCAAGGATCTTACCCTCCGACTCACGCAGGACCGTGATGTGCACCTTGGTCCCCGGATCGCCTCTTAATTTCTTGACCGCCTGGCTGAGCGTCATGTCACGCGTCAGGTCCTTTTCGATCTTGACGATCCTGTCCCCCGGCTTGAGGCCCGCTTTCCATGCCGGCGTATCCTCGATGGGCGTAACGATCGTCAAAAGCCCGTCGCGGATGGATATCTCGATGCCCAACCCGCCGAATTTTCCCTGGGTCTCGGTCTTAAGCTCATCATACTCGTCCGGCGGAAGGAACTGGCTGTGCGGGTCGAGCGAACTCAGCATTCCCGACAAAGCCCCATAGATCACATCCTTCGGCTTCTTTTCCTCAACATACTCGCCCATGATGGTCGTCAACGCGTAGCTGAAGAGCTCGACCTGGGAATAAAGGTCTTCCGGTGCCTTGTTCTTATCCGGCGCATCCGCGCTTACAGCCGCCGTGTTCAATGACGGAGCCTCCTGTGCCCGCGCCGCGGCCGGGATAACAGTTCCCGTCATTATGAAAAATGTAACGGCCAGGATCATTTTCTTAAACATCCTGCAATCTCCTTGCTATGATCTCATTGATCTTTTTGGGATTTGCTTTTCCCTGCATCTTTTTCATGGCCTGGCCGACGAGAGCTCCGGCCGCTTCTTTTTTTCCGCCTTTGATCTGCTCAATGATCTTCGGATTCGCCGCAAGCACCTCATCTACGGCCTTCTCCAGGGCTGCATCATCAACGGCCTGGCCAAGGCCCTTCTCAAGAATGACCGCATCCACGCCCTTGCCCGTATCCAGGACCGTTGTCAGGATATCTTTTCCCGCGAGGTTGCTCACCGTCCCGTCATCAACCTTGCGCATGAGCTGCGCCATTTCCTGCGCCGGCAAACGAAGGCCGGTGAACGGGACCTTGCGCTCTTTCAATTCCTTCATGAGCGGCCCGTTAAGCCAGTTTGCCACCTTCTTGGCGTCGGGAAAAAGAGCCGCGCACTGTTCAAAGAAAACAGCGAGGTCCGGGTCCTGGACCAGAATGAACGCGTCATACTGATTAAGCCCGTAGCGCTGCATGAAACGCGCCAGTTTGGCATAAGGCAGTTCCGGAAGCGCCTCCCTGACCGTTCTGATCATATCATCGCTGATCCTCAGGGGCACAAGGTCCGGCTCCGGGAAATAGCGGTAATCATGCGCCTCTTCCTTGCCGCGCATCGACGAGGTCCGGCCTGCCGCCTCATCCCATAATAATGTTTCCTGGACGACCTTTCCGCCGGCAAGGACAATGCCCGTTTGCCGCCCCACCTCAAAATCGATCGCGCGCTTGACGGCGCTGAAAGAATTCAGGTTCTTCAATTCCGCCCTGGTCCCGAACTCTTTCTGCCCGACGGGACGGATGGAAACGTTCGCGTCGCAGCGCAGGCTTCCCTTTTCCATATCGCAATCCGAAACACCCAGATACGACAGCGTGAGCTTAAGGGCTGTCAAATAGGCATGGGCCTCCTCGGCCGAACGCATGTCCGGCTCGGAAACGATCTCGATGAGCGGCGTGCCCGTACGGTTATAATCCACCAGAGAGCAATTGCCCGGCGCGTCGTGGACGAGCTTCCCCGCGTCCTCTTCCAGGTGCGCGCGTGTGATGCCGACCCTTTTTTCTTTTCCGTCGACAACAATATCAAGATGGCCGTCCTGCGCCAGAGGCAGGGCGAACTGGGATATCTGATAATCTTTGGGAAGGTCCGGATAAAAATAGTTTTTCCTGTCGAACTTGATGAACGGATTGATGCGGCAATTGAGCGCAAGGCCGACCTTGATCCCGTTCAGCAGGACCTGGCGGTTAAGCACCGGCAGTGTTCCGGGAAGGCCCAGGCAGACAGGGCAAACATTCGTGTTCGGCCCGTCGCCGAACGCATTGCGGCAGCCGCAGAAGATCTTGGTCTTTGTTTTGAACTGAAGGTGCACCTCAAGGCCGATGACCGTCTCGAACTGTGTCATAAGGAAGGCCTTTCCTGATGCCACCCCGCCGCCTGTTCATAGCCATGGGCGGCGCGCAAAAGCATCCCCTCGGCAAAAGGCCTGGCCATCAATTGAAGCCCGACCGGAAGCCCGGCCTTGTCAAATCCGCACGGGACCGAGATCGCGGGAATACCCGCCATGTTCGCGGGGATCGTAAAGATATCCGAAAGATACATGGCCAGAGGATCGTTCATCTTTTCGCCGATCCGGAACGCGGTCGTCGGGGATGTTGGCGAAAGGATCACATCACAACCCTCAAACGCCCTGTCGAAATCCTGCTTGATGAGCGTGCGCACTTTCTGGGCGCGCAGATAATAAGCATCGTAATACCCCGACGAGAGGACATAAGTGCCCAGCATGATGCGCCTTTTGGCCTCATCACCGAACCCTGCGGCCCGTGTCTCTTCATACATATCAACAAGAGCGCTCTTGCGCGGCTTCTCAGGGGTCGCGCGCAGGCCGTACTCAACCCCGTCAAAACGGGCAAGATTGGAGCTGGCCTCGGCGGTCGCGAGGATGTAATACGTTGCTACGGCATACGCGGTATGCGGCAGCGATATTTCCGTTACGAGAGCGCCTTTTTTTCTGAAAACCTCTACCGCTGCCCTGACCGCAGCCAGAACATCCGGCTCGATCCCGTCGATGAAATATTCCCTTGGCAATCCGACCCTCACGCCTTTAAGATCGCCGGAAAGTTCTTTGGTGTGATCCGGAACAGGAACATCAACAGAGGTTGAGTCGCGCCCATCAAACCCCGCGATGATGTTCAAGAGCATTGCGCAATCCGTAACATCCCTGGTAAAAGGCCCGATCTGGTCAAGGCTGGACGCGAACGCGATAAGCCCGTAACGGGACACTCTCCCGTAGGTCGGCTTGAGCCCCACAACGCCGCAAAAAGAGGCTGGCTGACGGATGGAGCCGCCTGTATCACTGCCCAAAGCCCACGGCGCCTGGCCCGCGGCCACAGCCGCGGCAGACCCTCCCGAAGATCCGCCAGGGACCCGGTCCAGCTCCCAGGGGTTCCTGACAGGACCGTAAAAAGATGTCTCGCAAGATGACCCGAAAGCAAATTCATCCATGTTGGCGCCGGCGAACAGGATGCCGCCCGAAGCCTTGATCTTCTCCACGACGCAGGCATCATACGGCGGCCTGAACCCCTGGAGTATCTTTGATCCGCAAGTGGTCAACTGGCCTTTGATGCAAATATTGTCTTTGACAGCGACCGGCACGGGCAGGCCGCTCTCACCAGCATCGGCAGCATCATCGATGCGGACAAGGGCGTTCGTCTGCGGATTGACCGCATGCGCACGCGCCTTCACGGCCGCCAGCAGGGCCTGCGGCGTCGTTGTGCCGCCGGCAATGCCATCCTTCATCTCATGGACCGTCTGATGGAAGATGTTCATTCGATGACCTTGGGGACTTTGTAGGAACCGTTCTTTTTCTCGACGGCAAATGCCAGCGCCTCATCCTGGGACAGGCCGGGCCTGACAATATCGTCCCGATAGACATTCTCGACCTGCAATACATGGCTTGTCGGCGTGACCGCAGTGACATCAAGGTCTTCAAGCTTGCGGACATACTGCAAGACCGCCTCAAGGTCTTTCGCGAACTTCGCGGACTCGGCGGGCGTGATGTGCAGGCGCGCCAGCGCGCCAATGTAATTAACAGTTTTCTGGTCGATCATAAGTCAGCGATTTTAACACCCGTCGTTAAAGGATACAAGCGCAAAAGACGCGAAAAAGATCATGCGCCGGAGACTTCCAGCCCCATGGGAACGGTGAAATGGAATTCCGCCCCCTGTCCAATATCAGAGACCACCCAGATCCTGCCCCCGTGATCATCCACAACACTTTTGACGATGCTCAATCCGGCCCCCGTCCCTTCATACTGTTCGGACGTGTCCAGGCGCTTGAACATCGCGAATATTTCTTCGTGATGCTCGGGAGCAATGCCGATCCCGTTATCCTTGACAATGAACTCGTAAGCGCCATCGGCTTCCCTTACATCGACGCGGATCTGCGGCTGGACATCCGGACGGTTGGATGCGAACTTGATCGCATTGGTCAATAAATTCAGGAAGACCTCTTTAAGCTTGATCGGATCGCACACGATCACGGGCATGGGCATCTGGATGCGCAGGTCAACCTTGTTCTGCTTGATCTTGTAATCCAGCGTCGCGACCACATCATCGATCATGGCCTGGACCGATACGCGCTGATAAGGATTGCGCACGCGGGAGATGCGGGTCAGGGCCAGAAGGTCCTTGATCAGGGCATTGGCGCGCTCCACTCCGCGGCACACACCGTTGATGCTGTCCTGCCCTTTCTTATCCAGCCCTGCGTAATGATGCGTCTTAAGGAATTCCGCGTACCAGGCAATGCCCATCAACGGCGAACGGATGTCATGGCTGACCGTGTGCACAAAACGGTCAAGTTCATGATTGACCTTCTCCAGGTCCTTTTTCTGCCGGTCGGTCAGGTCAAGCGTGTTCTGCAGCGCCTTGCTCTGCTCCTCGAGCTTTGTCCTGGCTTCCGATAAATGAAGAGCCATGCGATTGAATTCACGGCTCAAGATGCCAAACTCATTACGGGAAGATGTTTCCAGCTTAATGGCAAGGTTCCCGGCGGCGATCTCGTCCGTTGCCTTTAAAAGCTTTGACAAGGGACGGTTAATGCTGCTAATGATCGAAGCGGCCAGCACCATGCTGATGAGCAGGCTGAGCAACGACACGCCCCAGAGGACCCTTTCGGTCATGCGCTCGTATTTCCGGGCCGTCTGGACCGACGCCTGCGTGAACGCCTGGACCTCGCTCAAAAGGTTTTCCAGTTCCGTGGACAATTTGCGCTCGTCCATATGGATCTGGTTGATCTCCTCCGGCGATATCTCGTAACGCCCGCCTTTGATCATATCAAAAATATCCCCCGACATGGCATCATAATGGATATGGGCCCTTTCGATCTCCTTCAGGGTCGCGGCCACGCGCTCGAACTCTTTCCTGGCCTTCTCATCGGTCAACGCGCGCACGGACTCGCCCACCAGGACCTTCGCGTTGACGATATTGACCGCGCCTTCCTTGGCCAGCCTGTCAAAATCATTACGCGCCAGCTGCGTGTGAAAAAGCAGATGTTCCTTACGGGCGGGCGTGACAGGCTGATAGGCAAGCTCCTCGGCGATCCGGCGCAGGCGTTCGAAGATGATCGCCTTCTGCAGCTGATGCTTGGTCACGGCCGTCGCGGTCTCCATCAGGACAACGTCTTTCTTCACCACATCCTGAAGTTCCCTGGCAACGCCCTTGAGCAGGGCGCTGCTGATAAGCCCGTTGACCACGAGGACGGTCAGCAGCAGGGAGATCAGTACAATGACCTTGGAAGAGATCTTCATGCCTTCACCAGCCTTTCACGCAGGTCATCCGGCAACGGATGCGGTTTGAAATCCCTGTCCAGGCATACCAGGCCAACATCGGCCTCAACAAGCGTCCTGCTATCGGCTTTGTGCCAGACGCGCTGCGCAAAGACGACCTGCGCGCCCGTCACTTTAATGACCCTGGCATCGCAAACCACAACATCCCCATAACGCGCCGGGCTTTTATACGCCACATTGCAATAACGGACCGCGTAAATGAGGCCTCTTTCGGCGAACGCCTTGACGCCGAGCCCCAGGTCCTCGAATACGCGCGTCCTGGCCTCCTCGAGGAATTTGAGGTAATTGGCGTAATAGACGACCCCGCCGGCATCAGTGTCGTGATAATAGATCTGTCGTTCGATGATAGACATTGGTGATCCTTGCGTAATCAGCGACGGACAGGTCTTCTGCCCGCATTTTTCCGTCAATCCCGGCCTCTGCCAGCATAACGGCAAGTTCGTTCTTCGCGCCCAAGGACGCCAGGGAATTCAACAGGGTCTTGCGCCTCTGCTGGAAAGCCTGCCTGACGATCCTGGTAAAAAGCCCCTCATCCGCGACCTTCTCGGCGGGCTCCTTGCGAAGATCGACCCTCATGAAACAGGAGGTGACCTTCGGCATCGGGCGAAAGGCCCCGGGGCTGATCTTGAAAAGCATGCGCGGCCGCGCGAACATCTGCACAAAACAACTGAGCGATGAATAATCCCTGCTCCCCGGGCTTGCGACCAGCCGCACCCCAAACTCGTGCTGCGCCGTGATAAAGAACGTCGTGAAACGCCGTCTGTTCTCAATAATGCGCGTGATGATCGGCGTCGAAATGTTGTACGGGATATTCCCGATGACCTTGATCCCCGGCGGCAAACGATCAAGGTCAAACTTCAGGATATCATCCCGGTAAACCGTCAGGTTCTGTTGCGCGAATTCCTCTTGCAGCCGCCCGGCGAACCGCGCGTCCGCCTCGACCGCATGTACATGCCTGACCTTCGGCAGCGCTGCGCGCGTCAAAGCCCCCTGCCCGGGGCCTATCTCAAGAATGTCCTCTTCACAAGAAAGTTCGCAGGCATCGATGATCCGGTCGATGATCCGCGCATCAACAAGAAAGTTCTGCCCCAGCCTCTTTTTCGCAAAGAACCCCTGCGCGGGCGCCTGTTCCTTCTTCACGCAAGCTCCGCGGCAAGTTTGACGGCCGCGCACATGGAGCCCGGGCTGGCAATGCCCTTACCTGCGATGGCAAAAGCCGTGCCATGCGCCGGCGACGTCCGGATGAACGGCAACCCGACAGTCACATTGACCAGTTCATCAAAATACTGGGCCTTTAACGCTGTCAACGCCTGGTCATGGTACATGGCCGCGATCAGGTCATACCCCGCCCGAATGCGCGGCTCAAAAAGCGTATCTGCGGGCAATGGCCCTGTCACGCGCCAGCCTTTACGGCGAAGCCTGCCAAGCGCGGGAATGATCTGGGTGATCTCTTCAGTGCCCATGTGGCCGCCTTCTCCCGCGTGCGGATTAAGGCCGCACACCGCAATGCGCGGGCTGGCGATCTTAAAACGGGACCGGACAAACGCCGCTGTGGTGTCGATCACAGAACATACTTTTTGCGCCGTGATAAGCCCTGCAAGGTCCTTGACCGGAACATGCCGCGTGACAAGGACCACCCTGAGTTTTTCTGCAATAAATAGCATTTCAACATTCTTGACGGAAAATGCCTGCGCCAGAAATGTCGTATGCCCCTTGAACCCGGGGCAAAAAGGGATCACCGCCTCCTTTGATACCGGCGCCGTCACCAGCCCGTGCACAGTCCCCAACCTTAAAAGGTCCGCAGCGTGTTCAAGATACAAAAGAGAATCCAACCCCGACTCCGGCGTCGGGCTGCCCGGCTTGTGAAGCTTGCGTTTTTTCTCGGTGATATCAATGACCCTTGGGGCCGCGGCCTTTCGCGGCCAGCAGCGCATAAAAATATCTTCATTGCCAATAACAACAAATTCAACGCCGCGCGTCCGGGAAAAACGCGCCAGTGCCGCGGCCGTCACCTCAGGCCCCACCCCGCACGGATCACCCATGGTGACAGCAATGATCTTATTGCCTGATCTCGACATACGACTTCTTTCGTAATTTCTCAAGCCACGCCTTAAAAGCAACCTTGAACTTCTCTTCAAAGAGGGACTGGTAGATCTCTTCCTTGACATCATTGAGCAGCGGCTCTCCGGCCGGCATCCTGCCCGTAAGCTTCAGGATATAGAAACCTTCACCGGTGCTCACGACATCGGACAGCCCGCCGACCTGCATCTTGTCCACGGCGGCCTTGAACGCCGGGCCAAGACTCTCTTCCTCAACCTCGCCGATATAAGGCAGGTCCGAGCACTCCTTTGCCACAGCCTGAAAATCTTCTCCGCGCTTGACCCTTGCCAGCGCCTCGCCGGCCTTTTTCCTGGCCTCCTGATCGAACTTCGACCCCTTGACAACGATCGACTGGAGATAGACCCGGGCCTTGCGCCGGTAATCCTGAAGGTGGGCATTATAATAAGCCGTCACATCCTGAGGATTCACATAGATCTTGTCCCGTACATCTTTATCGACGACATACTGCGCCTTGAACTGATCCTCGATCTTCTTGCGTATATCGGAGATCGTAACACCCTCCTTGTTGATCTCCTTCAGGAATTCCTGCGGCGAAGCGTAACGCGCCTTGATCTCCTCCATCCTCTCATCAATGGCCCTGGACCGGATGGTCATGCCCTGACGGTTCGCCTCGGCAAGGATAAGCCGGTCTTCCACGAGCTGTTCCACGCCCCTGGTCTCGTACTGACCCATGATCTGGGCGATCTCCGACTTGGGCCGCCCTTCAAGCCGCAGCTGGGAATAGATGCCTCGCAGGTAATCCTGAACGTCTTTGGCGGTGATGACCTCAGTGTCAACGACCGCCAGGATCCCGTCATCGATCGCTAGTGCATCAGGCGCAAAAAGACCTGAGCAGGCGCCAACAACGAACCAAAGACCCAATATCAGCCTCAATGCCATCTGTCACCCCTTCTTTTGCGTTCCCGCTTTGATGTTTGCAATGGATTCCTTGAGCATGCGGCAGTACAGATCAAAACCTACTGCCGCAATATAACCGTGCTGCTGTTCTCCGAGGATGTTCCCCGCCCCGCGGATCTGCAGGTCCTCAAAAGCAATATTGAACCCGGCGCCAAGATCGCTGAACTTCTCCAGCGCTTCAAGCCGCTGCTTCGCGACCCCCGACAAAAGCCCATGCCCGGGCATGATGAAATAGGCGTAAGCTTTAACATCCATACGCCCGACCCTGCCGCGCAACTGATGAAGATCGGCAAGCCCAAAACGATCCGCCCGATTGACGATCAGCGTATTCGCGTTGGGGATGTCTATACCGGATTCTATTATAGTGGTGCACACCAAACAATCAATCTCGCCCTTAAGAAACTTGAGCATCACCTCTTCCAGCTGACGCCCCGGCATCTGCCCGTGTCCGATCGCAAGCCTGGCCTTGGGCGCAAGGCGCCGTATGAGTTGCGCCACAGGCTCAATGTCCTCGACATGATTGTGCAGGAAAAAGACCTGCCCGCCGCGATTGAACTCCCGCGTCAACGCTTCGGCAATGATGTCCTCGTCAAAATGGATCACATGCGTGGCAACAGGGACCCTGTTCTGCGGAGGCGTTGAAATGACCGACATGTCCCGGCCTCCGGCCATGGCCATATAAAGGGTGCGCGGGATCGGCGTGGCGGTCAGTATCAACACATCCGCCAAAAGTTTCATGTGCTTAAGGCGCTCTTTCGCGGCCACGCCAAAACGCTGCTCCTCGTCAATGATGATGAGGCCCAGGTCCTTGAACGACACGTCTTTCGACAAAAGACGGTGCGTGCCGATAAGGATATCGACCCTGCCTTCGGCCGCTTCCTTAATGATAAAAGCCTGCTCGCCCTTACTGCGAAAGCGCGACAGCATGCCCACGCGTACTGGAAAATCCTGCATGCGTTTGCAGAAATTGTAGTAGTGCTGTTCCGCGAGGACGGTCGTCGGAACAAGGACCGCGACCTGCTTGCCGCCCATGACCGCCTTGAACGCGGCGCGCATGGCCACTTCGGTCTTGCCATAACCCACATCCCCGCACAACAACCGGTCCATGGGCCGCGGCGCCTCCATGTCCGCCTTGACCTCCTCTGCGGCCTTGGCCTGGTCGGGCGTCTCTACAAAAGGGAATCTCTTCTCGAACTCGGCCTGCCAGGGCGTGTCCGGCGCGAAAACAAAACCATTCAGGCTTGCGCGCACGGCCTGCACATGCAAAAGCTCTGCCGCCAGGTGCTGCAGGCGCTTCTCGATCTGACGCTTGACCCTGGCCCATTCACGGCTGCCCAGCGTGAACAGCCGCGGCGGCTTCTTCGTGAAGCTGATGTATTTCTGCACGAGGTGCAGATCGTGCCGCGGCACAAAGAGCTTGTCGCCGCCCGCGTATTCAATGACAAAATGTTCGGGCCGCTCGCTGCCGGTATCAAGGTCCCGGACGCCCAGGAAACGCCCGACCCCGTGGATATTGTGGACAACATAATCACCCTTCTCGATATCCACAAAGTTATTGAGCGGCATGCTCGCCGTAAAAACGGCCTCACGCCCTTTCTGGCGCGCCGGAAGGATGATGACCGCTTTATGTTCCCAGATGTTCTTGCCGGTAAGAAGATTGAACGTATCGATGCGGTGCAGGCGATCGTCGTCGAGGTCCATGCGGATAGGGGCGTCAAAATTGACGGGAAAGATATCAATGACCCCGCCCCTGACGGCAAATTCGCCCGCCTGGGCCACGCGCGCCGCGCGAGTGTAGCCAAACCCCGTCAGGTCACGGATCACAGCATCCAGAGAGACTGTCTGTGCTGTAAAATACTTCAAGGACTGGAACATGCCCCTCCCTGCGCTATTTCATGACCGCCAGAGAGAACGTCTTCCGTTTCATTTCCTGGACCGCCCTGACAAAAGACTCTTCCTTGATCCGCGTCAAGACATCGATCGCATGATCATAGGAAGCTTCGTTCAAAGGCTGCATCTCAATATATCTCAACGCATCGTCGATCGCCTTTTTCTTATCTCCCAATGATGCCGCGACCCTGGACCTTGCCATATAGACCTCGGACATCGACGGGTCCAGCCGGGCCGCCTTATCGAGCAAGATCATTGCCTCATTAAGGTCCTTCTTGCCTTCATAACAAAGGCCAAGCATATAATACCCGCCGGCCTCGTAAGGGAGCCGTGCCACAGAACGCGAAAAATATGCTATCGCCTTATCATAAGCTTTCCATTGCCAGTAAATGCCTCCAACCTCGACGATCGAAACAATATTTCCCGGATAAGAGGCCAGGATCCGGCGGAACTGCTTCATGCTCAATATTTGCGCAGCGATCTTGATCTTGCCGTCGCATGGAAGGTCGTAAGGGCCAAACCTGGCTTTGTCCGAAAAATAAACCTTCCTGATATCAGAACATGACGCGTCGACGCACCAGTCGGATAAAAGACATGCTGTCATGGCCCTGGCAAGCTCGAAACTATTATTCTTACGCTGATGCACTTCCATGTACATGGAGAAAGTGCTGTGCCATACTTTCGCTTTCGTGAATGACACCACCGCCAGGATGCCTGCCAGCGCAACGGTGATCACGATCAGCGGGCGCCTGCGTAAAGGCCATCGGTCCAGGGCCTTCTCCAGCAAATACCCCGCAAGGAAACAAAATCCGGCGCTGGGAAGGTACATGAACCGGTCCGCGACAAAGTGAGAGTCATGCTCCGCATCGGGGCGCCACAAAAAGAATGTGGACAACGCGTAAAAGAAGAATGCGAACAGGACCCAGCGGTTCTTTCTGAGAAGAAAAAGGACAACAATAATAAGGCCGAACACTGCCGCGGCCTGGGCATATTGCTGCTGATACTCCCAGACCGGCCAGGGAGCCTTATAAAAGAAGAATGAAATATCCGTCGGAACAATGAATTTCTGGATATAGAACACAAGGCACCAGATGATAATAAAAGGCGAAGAAGCGTCCATGGACGAGAGTCCCCTGGCGTTCATGGAATACGTGACCAGCGCAATAGGCTCAACGACTAAAAAGAACGGAGCCTTGTCCAGGAACATCCCCAATGAGACCTTTCGCCCTTTGAAGATATCGATAATGAACAGCACCAGCGGCAGGCTGAGCGCCATGGGCTTGGCAAAGACGCTTAAGGCCGCGGCAAGAAGAGCGGCGATATACTTCCTGCCTTCCCTGCTTTCCAGATAGTCGCAATAAAAGACCAGCGCCGCAAGATAAAAGAAGCTGTAAAGAACATCTTTTCTCTCCGTGATCCAGGCGACAGACTCAACGTGCATGGGATGCACGGCAAAAAGAAAAGCTGCCGCGAACGCGGCCTTCAATGACAGGCCCAGGCGGCGCCCCAGGGCCATCACCATCAGGACCGTCATGTAATGCAGTAACAAATTAATGGCATGAGATGCGAACGGGTTTACCTTAAAAAAGAAAAGCTCTACATAAAAAGACCACAGTGTCAACGGAACGTAGGTCCTGTTGACACTGTCTGGCGTAAAGAAGAACGCCTGCAGCGGATTCGGTGACGGGTCAAGGATCAGAGGATTATGAAAAAAATGCTGAGGATCGTCAATGTGGAGATACCCGGCGGATAAAAGAGGAAAAAGAACGGCCAGGCATGCCGCCGCCAGGAGGAAAGCATACATCACAACAGGCCGTTTCAGGAGCAGACCGGTCATCTTTCACCTCTGTTACGGATACAAAGCGCGATAAAAGAACGCGCCGGACCATCAGGCCTGATGTGTCCGGCGCTCCAACAAACTTACCCTGATCCCCGTCACCACTTCTTCTGAAAGACCAGGACCAGCGGCGTGACAATATACACGGTCGAATACACGCCGCAAATGAATCCGATCAAAAGGACCAGCGCGAACGTATTGAGCACTTCCCCGCCGAAAACAAGCAGGGCAACGACCACCAGAAGCGTCACAAAGGTCGTCAGGATGGTCCTGCCCAGGGTCTGATTGACGCTGAGATTGATCACTTCCGCTATGGTCATCTTCCGGTTGCGCGCCATGTTCTCGCGCACACGATCGTAGATGACGATCGTATCATTGATGGAATAACCCGCGATGGTCAACAGGGCCGTCACCACCAGAAGATCGATCTGCCTGCCCATCATGACGGAGATGCCCAGCGCGATCAGGATGTCGTGAATAAGCGCAATAATACCGGCAACGGCAAAACCCATGTGCTTGAAACGGATCCCGACGTAGATCATGATGCCGGCCATGGCCAAAAGGATCGCCCAGATAGCGCGCTCGCGCAAGAGCTTGCCGACCACGGGCCCCACCTTCTCAATACGAAGGATCTCAAAACTGTTATCCTTCAGATCTTTCTTGAAAACGGCCGCAACCTGATCGTAGGTATCCTCACCAGTACGAATGATGACCGTCTCAGGCGTTTTATCGAACTGCTGGATGCTGGCATCCTTAACGCCGCCATCCTTGAGCGCTTTACGGATATCCTCAGCCGAAACAGCTTTGGCAAAACGGTACTCCTGCACCTGACCGCCGGCAAAATCAATACCGTAAGCCTGATCTTTCTTCGTGATGATGGAAAAAGTCCCTGCCGCGATGACGACGAGCGACAAGAAACAGCAAATATACATAGGCTTGATAAAATCAATGGCGGTCTTTCCGATCAGGCGCATCATGTGCAGGTCCTTGATCATCCTGTTCTCCAGAAGATACATGAACAGGGTGCGCGACACATACACCGCCGTGAACAAGCTCGCCAGAAGACCGATGGTCAGTGTGATCGCAAATCCTTTGATGGGCCCTGACCCGAACTGGAACAAAAGGATCGCGGCAATGATCGTCGTGACGTTCGAATCCAGGATCGCCGAAAATGCCCGGGTATAACCGCTGTCGATCGCGGCCGCAAGCGTCCGGCCGTTATCAAGCTCTTCACGGATGCGCTCATTGATCAGCACGTTCGCGTCAACAGCCATGCCCAGCGTGAGCACAATGCCTGCAATACCCGGCAACGTCAACGTGACCTGATTGCCCGGCAGCATCACATTCAGGAACCCCATGACCCCAAGAATGATCCCAAGGTTCAGCAGGATCCCGATCGACGCAATGACCCCGCCGACCCTGTAGTACATGATCATGAAAACAAAGACCAGAAGGATGCCGACGATGGTCGCCATGATGCCCGCGTCAATGGAATCCTTACCGAGCAGCGGCCCGATGGTCCGCTCTTCTTCAATATACATAGGCGCCGGCAATGACCCCGAACGCAGCGCCAACGAAAGGACGGACGCCTCATCAAAAGAGAACTGCCCCGTGATCTCGGCCGTTCCCGTGGTGATCGCCTCGCGGATGTTGGGCGCGGAAAGGACCTCGCCATCCATCACAATAGCCAGCCGCTCGCCCACATGCTTGCTGGTCAAGTCGCCAAACTCTTTTGTGCCTTTGGTATTAAAGGTCAATGATATCTTGGGCAGCATGGACGATGAATCAAAATCAACCTTCGCGTCGGAGATCGCGTCGCCCTGCAAGACGGCCTCGCTCTTGACGAGCACGGTATCCTTATCCTCGCCTTTTGTCTGCTTAAGCTCATAGCCTTCGGCCACGGCCCCGGCAAGCGCCTCCTTGACCTTCACCGGATCGCTCTCGACCAGCTTGAACTCAAGGTGCGCCACCCGCTTGACCATATCAACCGCTTGATCACGGTCGGTAATGCCAGGCAACTGCACGAGGATCTGCTCGCCGCCCTGACGCTGGATCGTGGTCTCCCCGACGCCCATGCTGTCAATGCGGTTACGCAGGATCTCGATAGCGCGCAGGACCGCGTCCTCTTTCGTCTTCTCGGATGAAAGCTTGGACGTATCGACCTTCAGGATCAGGTGCATCCCCCCCTTAAGGTCAAGCCCGAGATTGATGCGCTTGCTGATAGGCCAGACAAAAGCGATGCAGCCAATGATGACGCCAAGGATGATCAGAAAGCGGGTACGAAGATTCTTGCTCATGAGATGCCCCTGTATTAGGAAGTTTTATGGATCACTCGCTCTTTTTCTTCACGACAAGGATCGCCGCCTTGTCGAACTCGACGCGGACATTCTCATCAAGGCGGACCACAACGGTGTCATCCTTGATATTCACCACAACGCCGTGCATGCCGCCGGAGGTGACGACCTCATCGTTCTTTTTCAGGTTCTTGACCATGTCCTGATGGTCCTTCTGCTTCTGCTTCTCCGGGCGGATCACCAGGAAATAGAATATCCCGAAAATAATGACCATCGGGACCAGCTGCACCAGCAAAGGTGTCTGTTGAGGCGCCATACAATAATCCTTCCGCGGCGCAAGGCCGCATCTATGATCTTATTTCTGTCTTTTGGTCTTGTTGTAGAGCGTGCGGACCGTATCCGACATCTGCGCGCCGTTCTTAAGCCATTTCTCGATCTTGGAAATATCAAGCTTATAGACCGCGGGCTTCTTCGCCGGGTCATAATGCCCCATGATCTCAAGGACCCTGCCGTCGCGCGCCTTGCATTTGCTGATGGCGACGATCCTCCAGTTGTGACTTTTCTGCGCCGGATCCCCCGCTCGCTGCATTCTGATCTTAACTTCCATTGCCCGTGTTTCCTTTCTGCGTTCTGTTCTTTTTTGCTCTAGCGCTGATGAGCCAGTTCAAGGGCCCTGATCTGCGCTTTTGCCTTGTTTACCGTCTCGGTATATTCACTGACCGGGTCAGAATCCGCCACAATGCCGGCCCCTGCCTGGACATACGCCGTGTCACCCTTGATGACAATAGTGCGTATTGTAATACAAGTGTCAATATCTTGCGAGAAACTTATGTATCCAATGCATCCGCCGTAAGGCCCCCTGTGCGAAGGCTCCAGGGCCTCGATGATCTCCATAGCGCGGATCTTGGGCGCGCCCGAGAGAGTTCCCGCCGGAAAAGTAGCCTCCAAGGCCGCGATCACGTCCTGATCCGGGCGCAATTTCCCCTGCACGCTTGAGACGATATGCATCACATGAGAATACCTCTCCACACCCATCAATTCCGTCACCTTGACCGTTCCAGGCTCACACACGCGCCCCAGGTCATTGCGCCCGAGATCGACAAGCATCACATGTTCCGCTACTTCCTTAGGGTCCGCCAGAAGCTCTTTTTCCAGTGCCGCGTCCTCCTCGAGCGTCTTGCCGCGCGGACGCGTGCCCGCGATCGGCCGCGTCTCGACCATTCCTTTCTCGCAACGGACCAAAAGTTCGGGCGAAGACCCGACGATAGAAACCCCATCAAGATTCAAGAGATACATGTAAGGTGACGGATTGAGCGTTCTCAATGTCCGGTACACATTCATAGGCGATGTCTTGATCTTCACTTCAAAGCGCTGGGAAATGACCGCCTGGATGATCTCCCCGGCGCGGATCTGTTCTTTAGTCTTAACGACCATATCCTCATACATCCTGCGCGTGCAGTTCGAACGGACCTTCATGCCGGAAAACTTCCCGGCCACGGCCTTGGGCAGTCTTAGTGGCGCAGCCATACCAGCGACGAGGCCGTCAATGCGTACCATGGCCTCGCGATATTTGCGCTTGAGGATGGCAATTGTGTCTTTCTTATCCGTCCCCACACAACAAACGATCTTGATCGTGTGATGCAAATGATCGAAGATGACCATTTCTTTGGCCATCATCAAAACAACATCAGGCAGATCAAGGTCATCCGGTCTTTGATCAGGAATATCTTCGAAGAACCGCACCGCGTCATAACTCAAATACCCGACGAAACCGCCGCAGATCTGCGGGAGGCCGGGGATATTCACGAACTTGTAATTACGGACCAGGGCGCGAACGATCTCGAGCGGCGACTTCTTGAAATCAACCTTCTCTGCGACGGGCTTGCCTTTGACAAAACGAATGATTTGGGCATGACGCCCTTTGACGCGCACAACCAGTTCCGGATCGCGGGCCAGGAAGGAATACCGCGCCAATTTCTCGCCGCCTTCCACGGACTCTAACAGAAAAGAATACCGCGACCGGGCAGCCAGTTTCATATAAGCCGCCACCGGCGTCTCAAGGTCGCCGTAAATATCCCGGAACACGGGGATCAGGTTGCCCTGTTTCGCATATGCCAGGAATTCTTTTTCTGTAACGCACTTCATCGCTTTTAACCCCGTACTGCCATTTAAGTCAATCTGACCGGGATGCCCCGGGCATCCAGATAACGCTTCACTTCAGGAACAGCGATCTCTCCATAATGAAAGATCGACGCCGCAAGACCGGCGTCCGCGCCGGTCTTAATGAACAGCTCCGCGAAGTGCAGCGCATCCCCTGCCCCGCCGGAAGCAATGACCGGGATATTGACCGCATCCGTTACCGCTTTTGTCAGCGGCAGATCAAATCCGTTCTTGGTCCCGTCGGCATCCATGCTCGTCAATAAGATCTCACCCGCGCCCAGCGCCTGGACCTCGCGGGCCCACGCGATGGCATCCTTGTCCACCTGATTGCGCCCGCCGTGCGTAAAAACTTTCCATGAAGGTCCGATCTTCTTGGCGTCAATGGCCACGACAATGCACTGGCTGCCAAAACGCTCGGCCGCTTCACGCACAAGGTCCGGATCGTTCAACGCCGAAGTGTTGATCGACACCTTGTCCGCGCCGGCATTGAGCAGATTGCGGATATCTTCAACAGAGTTGATCCCGCCGCCAACGGTCAGCGGCATAAAGACCTGCTCGGCCGTGCGGCGCACAACATCAATGAAGGTCTTGCGGCCCTCGTGGCTCGCCGTAATATCCAGAAAAACAAGTTCATCCGCGCGCGCATTGTTGTAAACATTAGCAACAGCGACCGGGTCCCCGGCATCGCGCAGATTGACAAAGTTGACACCTTTGACAACGCGCCCGTCCTTGACATCCAGGCATGGGATGATGCGTTTCGTTAACATAGCTTCAGAGCTTCCTTAATATCCAGCGTTCCTTCATAGACCGCCCTGCCCGTGATCATGCCGTACAAGCTTGGATGTTTGAGCGCCAGAAGAGCCCTGACATCGTCGAGCGACTTGACCCCGCCGGACGCGATCACATGGGGACATCCGGTCTCAAGGACCTCTTTTAACCCATCGATGTTCGGCCCAGCCAATGTTCCGTCGCGCGCGATATCCGTATAAATGATATATTCAAGTCCCATGGCCGCCAGCTCACGCGCCATATCCACACCCTTGACCGTCGATGTGGCGACCCAGCCACGCTGGGCCACAAATCCCTTGGAACAATCAAGGCTGACCGCAATGCGCGCACGCCATCTCTTGAGCACATCAGCCAAAAGCTCGCGATCATCCACGACCTTGGTGCCAAGGATGACGCGGCCAATGCCGGCATCCATAAAATCTTCCACAACCTCACGCGAACGGATGCCGCCGCCCGTCTCGATCGGAATGGCGATGGCTTTGATGATCCTCTTGATAATATCCTGATTGCGCCGCTCGCCGGACACAGCCCCGTCAAGATCGACCACATGCAGGTATTTCGCCCCAAGGCCTTCCCAGTGTTTGGCCATCTCCACGGGATCGGCGCCGTATTCCGTGACCTGGTCAAAACGCCCCTGGAACAGGCGCACGACCTTGCCGTCCTTGATATCAATAGCAGGGATGATCAACATTGGACAAAGTTCTCCAGGATGCGCAAGCCCGCGGCCTGGCTCTTTTCCGGGTGGAACTGCACGCCCCAGATATTACCCTTGCACACCGACGAAGCATAGGCAATGCCGTGCTCGGTCGTTGTTGCAATGACCGCCTGATCCTTGGGTGCGGCATAGTACGAATGACAAAAATAAACATGCCGACCATCCCCCACGCCGCGATACATGGGGCAACCCGGCTGAACGATCTTCAAATTATTCCAACCCATCTGCGGGACCTTGACCGTATCCGGGAACCGTTCAACCCTGCCGGGCAACATCCCAAGCCCTTTGACGCTGCCGCCTTCACTGCTCTCATCGAACAAAAGCTGAAACCCCAAGCAAATCCCCAAGAACGGCTTGCCCGAAGCAGCGAACAGCTTGATAGCCACGTCCAGCCCTGATGCCTGCAGTTTATCCATGGCCGGTTTCATGGCCCCGACGCCAGGAAGCACCAGCTTGTCAGCCTTCATGATCCCGTCAGGGGCAGCAACGATACACGTCTTGCCGCCGACATTCTCCAATGCCTTCTGCACACTGCGCAAATTTCCCATGCCATAATCAATAATTGCGATCATGTTAATCCCTGATATTGAACAAATCACAAGCGCTCTTCTGATCAGCCCTTGGCATGTTTCCGCCGCTCAGCAGAGAGCGTCCCTGTCTAATGAAGGAAGGCCGCTCTCTAATTCGCGGCTACAACATGCCAAAGCTGATCACGAGCGCTTGATATTTCGCGACTCGAACACGCCGCGAGCTGACCAAAAGCGCAGTTAATCAATAATTCCTTTTGTCGACGGAACAATGCCCTCACGCCGAAGATCAACCTGTGTGGCCTGGTCCAGCGCCAAACCCAGCGCTTTAAACACAGCCTCGACATTCGTATGCACATCATCCGAAACATTCTGCAACGTGATGCTCATCGTTGCGCCCAGCGCATGCGCGAACGATTCCATGAAATGCTCGAGATAGGTCAGCGAATATTCTTCCTTGTCCTTGACCTTGAGGACCTTATCCGCCTCAAGATTCAGCCGGAAATACCCGCGCCCGCTGATATCAATGATCGCGCGCGCGACCGTGCCCTCCATGGGCGCCCCGGCACAACCAAAACGCCGGATGCCCGCCTTGTCCGCCAAAGCCTCCTTGAACGCCTTGCCCAGGACAATACCGATATCCTCATTAGTGTGATGGATATCAATGGCCGTATCCGACGCGACAACCTCAAGCTCAAGATCAAAAAGTCCGTGAAAGGCAAAGAGCGTGATCATGTGGTCAAGAAAGGCGATCCCTGTCTTGATCTCCGTCCGATCGCCCCTGCCGTCAATGTTAAGGCCTACCTTGATGTGCGTTTCCTTGCTTTTGCGTTCAACGACAGCTGTTCTCATGATGTTCTCCCTTATTTGAACCTGACGTTAACAGATCCAGCGTGCTTGACCAAGCCCTCGATCAGCGCGATCCGCTCCAGCGGTTCACGCACCTTCTCAAGCGCTTTCCTGGAATACGAAATAATATGGCTCGTCTTCATGAAGCTCGAGATACTCAAGCCCGACGAGAACTTGGCCGTTCCAAGCGTCGGCAGCACATGGCTCGGGCCCGCGATATAATCCCCCAGGGGCGTTGGGCTGTAAGGCCCCAGGAAAATAGCACCCGCATGCCGGATCTTCTTGGCCACACTCGCCGGATTGCTGGTCAATATCTGTAAATGTTCAGGGGCTATCCTGTTGGCGATCTCGATGGCCTCTTCCATATTCTTGGCATAGATCACATACCCGCCCTGCACGCGCCCACGGACCTGGCGGATCAGCTGTTTGGATGTCGAAATAAGGATGGAAATGCCGCCCGCGTGTTCGACCTGTGACTCAAAATCAGCGACCACGAAATCCGGATCGCTGTAGCGGTTGGCGATCACGACCAACTCCGTCGGACCCGCAAGCATGTCAATGTCCACATAACCGAAAAGCTGGCGTTTTGCTTCCGTTACATAAGAATTGCCCGGGCCCACGATCTTGTCCACCCGCGGGACCGTCTTCGTGCCGAACGCCAGCGCAGCAATGGCCTGCGCCCCGCCGATCTTGTAAACCTCGCTGACATTAAGAAGGTTTGCCACGGCCAGGATATACGGATTGACATGCCCGTCCTTGCCCGGAGGCGTCACGATCACAATGCGCTTGACCCCCGCGATCTTCGCCGGAATGACCGTCATATAAACGGACGAGACCAGAGGCGCTGTCCCCGCCGGGATATATACACCGACCGTATCGATCGGACGGAACTCCTCTTTCAGGAGCACGCCATCCTCGCTCTTGACGCAACAGGGCTTCTTGATCTGGCTGCGATAAAATGTCGTCACATTGTTGATGACGAGCTTGAGCGTTGCCACAAATTCAGGCTTGATGTTCTGGAACGCGCCGCTGATCTCGCTCTCGGCCACGCGCAAGTCCTTCGCCGCGAGCTTGACATGGTCAAAACGGCGGGTGTATTTGAGCACCGCGTCGTCGCCATGCGTCCGGATATCCTCGATGATCCCCGCCACTTTTGCCACCGTGCTCTTGCGGCGATAATAAAGATTGCGGTCGTAGAGCTGCTGGATGTTCTTGCTGTTGAGTTTCAAAAGTTTCATAACAAACCTTTCACGATCTCTTGCGCTTTACCCACCGCCTCGGCGAGTTTTGCCGGGTCCTTGCCGCCCGCCTGGGCCATATTGGGCCTGCCGCCGCCGGAACCTTTGATCATGCCCGCCACTTTCTGGATGACATCGCCGGCCTTGACGCCCTTACCCACAAGGTCCTCGGTCACGGCGACCAGAAGTGCAGCTTCATCCGCGCCGTTCACAGCGCCCAGGATATGGACCGATGACGGACACTTTTGCTTAACAAGATCAGATATCCGCCGCAGTGTATCCATATCAACACATTTGAACACATGGCCCACGATAAGACTGCCGCCGACCTTATGCCCGCCGGCAATGATCCCGTCGAGCCCGGTCTTGATCAAATTAAAATTAAGGTCGCTCACTTCTTTTTGCAATTCTTTAGCGCGCTTGATCTGCTGTTCAAGGCGCACCGCCAGATCCTCGGGCGCTGTTTTGAGCGCTGCCGCTGCTTTTTCCAATATCCGTTCACGCCCGCGCGTCAACGCGTCAGCTCCCGCCCCTGTCACGGCCTCGATGCGGCGAATGCCTTGCGCCACAGCGCCCTCGGATACGATCCTGAACGATCCGATCTGCCCCGTTGAATCAAGATGGGTGCCGCCGCAGAATTCCCTGGAATATTCACCGACACCGACCACGCGCACCTTCTCGCCGTATTTCTCGGCAAAAAATGCGAGCGCGCCCGTATCTTTGGCCTGGGCCTGGGTCATTTCCTGCTTGGAAACACTATCGCAACGGCGGATGAAGACATTGACCATGTCCTCAACCTTCTCAAGCTCATCTTTCCCGAGGGCCTTGGGATGCGTGAAATCAAAACGCAAACGGCCGGCATCGACGAGCGATCCCTGCTGTTTCACGTGTTCGCCAAGCACCGTCCGGAGTGCCGCCTGTAAAAGATGTGTTGCTGTATGATTGCGGGCAACGGCCATGCGCCGCTCGCCGTCAATGGACGCCTTGACCGGATCATTGACCTTCACACAGCCTTTGGCAACAATGCCCTGATGCACAAAAACATCCGTGACCTTGTGAACATCCTGCACATCAATGGAACCGGCCTTGCCGGCAATGACACCTGTGTCTGCGCACTGGCCGCCCTGTTCGGCATAGAACGGTGTCGCATCAAGCACCGCGGCAACGTTCGCGCCTTCTTTGGCCTCATCAACACTCTGCCCATTGACGAACAGTTTTACAATACGGGCATCCGCGCTCGGCTGCTCATGGCCGACAAATTTCGTCGCAACAATGCCTTTCACATCAACAGTGCCGGAAAGGAACACGTCGCCCTGCATCTTACTGGATGACCGGGAGCGCTCTTTCTGTTCGTTCATCAGCTTCCCGGCAACAGCGCTCGCCTGGACGGCAACATCTTCTCCAAAGACTTCCTTGACCTTTGTTTCGATCAAACTCAAAGGAAGGCCGTACGTATCCCGATAGCGGAACATGATCTCGCCGAGTCGGTCCGGATCATTACTTTTGCTTTTCTTTTCACGATCGATCTCCGCCAGGAATTGCGGGACCTGTTCGGCGTTCAATTTAATGACCGCCTCTTCGATGCGCCGGACGATCTCACTGACTTCCTTCTGCTTCGCCGCAAGTTCGGGATACGGCCCGCGCATCAGCTCGACAACGGCCGGCACGAATGTATGCACCAGCGGCTTCTTTACCCCGGCCTGCCCAAGGATATTGGTCATATCAACGATCAGCTTGCGCATGACATAACCGCGGCCTTCATTCGACGGCATGACCCCGTCGCTCACGCCAAAGGTCACGGCGCGCACATGGTCAGCCACAACGCGCGTTTCACGCAGTGTGATCTTGGCGCCCTCGGCCGCAACAGCCCGCGCGACAGCGTCAACGATAGGCGCAAAAAGATCGGATTCAAAATTGTTATGCTTGCCCTGCATCACAGCGGTCAAACGCTCCAGGCCCATGCCCGTATCAATATTCTTCGCCGGCAGCGGCTCCAGAAGTCCGCCGTCCTTGCGGTTGTATTGCGTGAACACCAGATTCCACACTTCGCAGAACCGCCCGCAATTACAATCCGGGTTGCAGTGCGGATCCTTGCAGTCTTTTACGCCCCAGTCAAAAAAGATCTCGGAACACGGGCCGCACGGGCCGTTAGGCCCGTTAAGACGCGCGTTCGACGGCCAGAAGTTCGACTTGTCGCCCAGCTTGACGATACGCCCTGCAGGGATCTTGATATCATTGAGCCAGATCCCGTACGCCTCATCATCGTCCTTGTTGACCGACACCCACAACTTCTCCGCCGGGATGCCCATGACCTTTGTCAGGAATTCCCACGCCCAGGCAATGGCCTCTTTCTTGAAATAATCACCGAACGAGAAATTCCCGAGCATCTCGAACATGGTGTGATGAAAATCCGTGACCCCGACCTCGGTCAAGTCGTCCGTACGCAGGCATTTCTGCGATGTAGTTGCGCTCTTAAAGTCCGTGATATGCCCCATGAACTGCTGCTTGAACTGCTGCATGCCCGCCGTCGTAAAAAGCACGGTCGGATCGTCCTTGGGTACCAGCGAATCACTGGCAATGACCTTATGGCCTTTGGACTTGAAGAACTCCAGGAACTTGCTGCGGATCTGGTGACCTGTCATAACGCTCTTATCGCTTTCATAATGGCATCCAGCTGAAAACCGCGACGGGCAAGATAATCCATCACCCGTTTCTTGCGCTTCAGAGGATCAATGTTGTTGTATTTCGCCGCTCTCTTGTTCGCCAGCCGGCAAACGACATCCAACTCGTCGTAATCTTCTTTAAGCTCATCCCACGCGGCGCGGACAAGGTCTTTGGAAATGCCCTTATCCATCAACTCGCGCGACACTCGCCGCAAACCCATCGGACGGTTCAAGCGGGAGCGCATCCAGGCCTTTGCAAAGACCGCATCGTCCAAGAGGCCCGCCTGTGTCAGCGCCTCCACCGTCGCATCAATGGCCGCCGCCGCGTGGCCTTTATCCGCCATCTTGCCGCGGATCTCAGCCGCACTGCGGGGCCGTAATTTTAAAAGGCGAAGAGCGTAACTCTTCGCCTTTTTTGCATCTTGTGCAGCCATGAACAACTATTCTGCTTTCTTCACCGGCGCAGCAACGACCTTGGCTTTCTCCAGGATCAGTTTTTCGACCTTCTGCGCCACTTTGGGATTATCCTGAAAATACTTGCGGACATTATCCCTGCCCTGGCCAATGCGCTCGCCTTCAAAAGCGAACCAGGCCCCGGACTTCTCGATGACATTGTATTGACTTCCCAGATCAACAAGGTCGCTCGCGTGCGAGATGCCCTCGTCAAAATGGATCTCGAACTGAGCCTCCTTGAACGGCGCGGCCACCTTGTTCTTGACGACCTTGGCCCTGACGCGATTACCGATGACCTCATCGCCGCGCTTTAAGGTCTCGATGCGCCGCAGATCAATACGAACGGATGAATAGAACTTGAGCGCATTGCCGCCCGTCGTTGTTTCGGGGTTGCCGAACATAACGCCGATCTTCATGCGGATCTGGTTGATGAAAATGATGCATGTGTTGGACTTGCTGGTGATGGCCGTCAACTTGCGCAGTGCCTGCGACATGAGCCGCGCGTGCAAGCCCATGTGGCTGTCACCCATATCACCTTCGATCTCGGCCTTGGGCGTGAGCGCCGCTACCGAGTCAACGACCACAAGGTCCACTGCGCTGGAACGGACCAGCGTCTCGGCGATCTCGAGCGCCTGTTCTCCGGTATCCGGCTGGGACACCAGAAGATCATCCAGCTTCACGCCGATCTTCTCGGCATAGGTCGCGTCGAATGCGTGCTCCGCGTCAATGAACGCCGCGGTACCGCCTTTTTTCTGGACCTGACGGATAATGCTCAAGGTCAATGTCGTTTTGCCGGATGATTCAGGCCCGTAGATCTCAATGACCCGGCCCCGCGGAATGCCGCCGATACCGAGGGCGATGTCCAGCCCCAGCGAGCCCGACGGGATGACATCAACATCCACCCGCACGTGCCCGTCCAGCTTCATGATGGCCCCTTTCCCGAACTGCTTCTCGATCTGCGTAAGCGCCAGATCCAGCGCTTTCTTGCGATTATCCAGCTCGCCAGCCGTCATCTTCTTTGCTTCCGTCATACAAAACCTCCAATAATACTATTTAATGGGAATGGGGTGCATGATTATACAAAAGGGGGTATGGGTTGTCAACGCAAGTTAAGCCAGAAGCTCATCCAGCGCGGCAACGACCTGATCGGGCGTGATGGCGTCAAAAGAACCGCGAATGACCCGGCTGTGACGGTCAACAACGATCTCCTGGCCCAAGGGCGGCAGGACAATGCGGCTATTGGGCCCCAGCGGATGCCAGCGCTCGGGATTGATGCCCGGCTGGCGCCTTAAAAAGATCGACACGATCGGCGTGCCAACGCCAGCCGCAAGATGAACAGGGCCCGAATCATTAGAAACAACAGCCCGCGCCCGGCGAAAAAGAGCGATCAGCTGCGGCAGCGTGGTCGTTCCTGTCATGTCGATCACACCCACCTTTGTCCTTGCGACGATCTCGCGCGCGCAGGGACCCGCCTCCCCGCGCCCCACCAGTAATATTTTCAATCCCCTGCCGGCAAGACGGTCAATGAGGGCCGCATAAGATGCCGCGGGCCAGCAGCGCGTCGGACAGCTGGCATCCGGATGAATGGCCAGAAAAGGCGCTCCATGGAGCTCGCGCGCCAGCCGTTCATCCACCCAACGCTCCGCTTCAGGATCGCGGGCAAGCTCAAGCGACAGATCTTGCGATACTACGCCGAGGCTCGCCAAAAGGTCCATGCAATATTGTGTTTCATGCTTCTCGCCGAAATGCCGGCGGTCCTCCACCGGATGCGTCAACATCCAGCCGTATTTATTGTTCTTGTACCCAAGACGCATGGGAATGCCGGCCAGCCAGCAGGCGGCGTTCACCCGGCGCTTGGTGTTGTACACAATAGCCAGATCGAACTTCTTGCGGCGTAAAAGGCTGATGAAAGAAAAATACCCGCTCCATCCGCGGGCGCGATCCTCGCTAAGGACCTCGTCGATAAAAGGCAATCCCTGCAGCAAAGGTCGCGTTGACGCATCAAGCCATACCGAGATCCTCGCTCCTGGGAATGCCCTCTTGAGTGCTCTAATGGCAGGCACGGTCAAGACCACATCGCCCATGCGGTCCGCGCGAATAACAAGGATATTCCTGAATTCACTTAAAGCCATTGATCAACCTCGGCGATCACATCAGCCGCAAGAATGCCTTCCATGCTGCTCCCTTGGCGCAAGGCGGAACAGCGGCTGCTCCACGGCCCGTAAACCGACGGGTCGGTCGGGCCAAAAAGCGCCACCACGGGTTTGTCCAGATAGCTGGCCACATGCATGATCCCGCTATCATTGGTCAAGGCCAGTTCGGCGCGGTCAATAACAGCGGCCAGCTCCAAAAGCCCTGTTCGTCCGCACACGTCGGTCACGCCATCCCCTCCGAGAGCCGCGATACGCCCCGCCTCAGCCGCGTCATGGCTGTCGCCCACAAGTACAACCTTCTTGCCGCGAGCGAGAATGTGCCGGACAACCTCCAAGAAACCATCCTCGCGCCATCTTTTCCTGTGATCTGCCGCGCCCGGCGCCACAAGCACATACCCATCCGCTCCGTTGACCAACTGCGCGGCCCGCTCACGCATACCTGGTGAGAAGAAGACAGCCTTTCTGGGTGCATCAGGTCTTAACGCCATTCCTAAAGAGACCAGGCGGGCAAGATGTTTGTCACGGCGATGCTCTTGATCGGCGCCGAGCACGGGCGCCGTGATAGTGGCGGCGTTCATGAAGAAAGGCATCATGGAATTACGCAAGTCAACGACCAGGCCGAAGCGCGTGCCGCGAAGCGCCATGATCCAGGAAACCTGGCGCTGCCACGGCATCTTCTTGTCATAAGGGATCACACGCGCGATGCAGGGATTGCCCTCCAGCAGGCTCGCGGCCTTTGGCCCGACGATACAATGGATCCGGGCATCAGGGAACGCGGCGCACAGCTGGTCGATCACAGGGAATGTCAGGACAACATCCCCGATATTGCTGAGCGTCACCAGCAGGATATCCTTAACTTTTGAGGACTTTGAAAGTTTGAATGACATTATCGACCGTTATGGCTTTCATGCATTTGTTGTCCGCGCACCCGTCAACATAACAGGGCGCGCGGTTGCACTCCACATCCTGCGAAAGGACCCTGATGCGCCCCTGGCCGCGCGGGCCGGTAATGTCCGGCTGTGTCGGCCCGAACAGTGCGACCACGTTCGCCCCGACGGCGTTCGCCAAATGCAAGGGCCCCGAATCCGCCGAGATCACGCTATAAGCATGCTTGAACAACGCTGCCAATCCCTTGATGTCTGTTTCACCAGCCAGGATGACAGGATCAACGCCTGACGCCTGCGCGATCGCCCTCACGCGGGCAAGGTCAGCTGCCGCGCCTGAAAACACGACCTTGACGCCGATCTCGCGCGTCAGACGGGTTGTCAGCTCGGCAAAAGACGCCTGCGGCCATTGCTTCGGCCCCCAGTTCCCGCCGGTGTTAAGCACAATGAACCGTTCCCCCTCGCCGATGCCTTTCGCGCGCAAGGCTGCGGCCATGCGTTCATCGGCATCGCGGCTCACCACAAGATAATTGGAGCGGTCCTTGACTTTGACGCCGAAAGACTCAATAACGCGCAAATAAACATCACTGCGATGGATCGCGCCGCATCCGGTATCATCCACCACATGGGTCAGCAGCCAGCGCCAGCTCTGCTGCGCAAACCCAACGCGCACCGGAATGCCGGCCAGCCATGTGATCAATGACCGGGACGCAGAACGGCGTAAAATAAAAGCCGCATCAAAATGTTTCTTTCTAAGAACAATGCCCGTCCCGATCTTCCCGAAGGATCCTTTGAGCCCCGAACCCTCGTCGTAAACAATGACCTCGTCCACATCAGGACAAAGTTCAAGGACCTCCTTGACGCGCGCTCCGG
>CAZXSE010000005.1:0-50917 GCA_964643325.1 uncultured Planctomycetales bacterium | reverse complement strand
CAGACGGCCGAATCGGTCATCCGCGAGCTGGCGGTGAAAGCCAACCCGCACCAGCGGCGCATCTTCACCTTCGGCGTCGGCGTGGATGTCAACACGCCGCTGCTGACCAAGGTCGCCGACTTGACGCGCGCGACGGCCAGGACGCTCAAGCGCGCCTGCGGATACCGCTGCTTGAGCGCGCGGTACACGGGCGTTGTAAATACCGTATCGCCCAGCCAATTGACGGAAACGACCAGGATGTTACGCATACGCTGTCAATGCCTCCTGGTACACGGCCAGAATGCCGTCGATCATCCGGTCGATGGCAAACCGCTCTCTGATCCATTCACGCCCCCGCCCGCCCATATCTGACGCCAGGATCCTGTCCGCCAGGAGTTTGTGCATGGCATCGGCCAGCGCCGCGGGGTCCTGCGGCGGCACAAGAAACCCTGTCGCGCCATCCTTGACCACCTCGGGCAATCCGCCGACGCGTGACGCCACAACAGGGATCCCGCACGCCAAAGCCTCCATGGCCGAAAGGCCGAGCCCTTCCTGCACCGACGGGACGGCAACAACATCGAACATGGGCAAAAGCTTTTCGGGTACGCCGTTGACCGCGGCAAAAACAATGCTCTCTCCAAGGCCGCACTCTTGCGCCTGCGCTTTAAGTTCTGCTTCCATGGGCCCGTCGCCGATGATCAGGCACCTGGCCTGCGGCATACGCCGCAAAAGACCCTGCATCGCCGCGATCAGATAACGATGCCCCTTAACATCCGAAAGCCGCGCGACCATGCCAACGAGTGGCGTCTGCATATCAACGCCGAAACGGGCGCGCAACACTTGCCGTTGCAAAGGCTCCATAGGCGTAAAACGTGCGCAGTCAACGCCGGTTGGGACCACCGCAACCTTCACTGGCGCAACACGCAAGTCCCGGGTCAAATGCGCCGCAACAGCATTACTGATGGCGATCGCCCGCGAACCCCACAACGGAAAAAGGATCCTGCCGAGATGCGGCTTGAAGAACCCGTGACATGTGGCCACATAAGGCCTGCGCGACAGCCCCCCGGCCAGCGCGGCAACGCATTGCGTGACCCTCGTATGGGCGTGCAGGATATCAACATGTTCTTGCTTGATGAGGCGCGCCAGACGGAAGCCTGCCGCAACAAGCCCGGGATGCAGTGCGTTCTTGACCGCAAGCCCCGGGACCAGGATATGGCGCGCGCCCATGGCTTCGGCTTGCGCCACACATTCCCCGCCTGAAGACGCGATCAAGACCTCATGCCCGCGGCCGAGATGGCCTTTTGCCAGTGTTAACAAATACGTGGTAATGCCGCCGGTATTAAAATGATTGGCCAGCAGCATGATCTTCATCGCGC
This sequence comes from uncultured Planctomycetales bacterium, assembly GCA_964643325.1. Lineage (GTDB taxonomy): Bacteria > Omnitrophota > Gorgyraeia > Zapsychrales > Fredricksoniimonadaceae > Fredricksoniimonas. The sequence goes on along the minus strand of CAZXSE010000005.1, from coordinate 49,562 downwards.
AGCCCCCGTCTTTTTCAAAAAGGCCTTGATCTCAAGATACACATCATAAGAGCTGATATCCGCCAGGCACGCATGGTTCGCCGAACGGCAGCGGGTCAGGTAGCACGGGCGGCACTCCATTTCTTTGGTCATGACCTTGATGTTCTCGCCCGGCGGAAGATGCCGGTCGGGATTTGTCGGGCCAAAGAGCGCGATAGCCGGGACACCCATGGCCGCGGCGATATGCAGCGGCGCTGAATCGGGCGTCACAAAGACACGGCACTGAGCAATGAGCGCGGCAAGCTGCAGGATATTTGTCTTCCCAAGGATCACGGCCGGCTTGGACCTGGCCTTGGTCATAAGCTCCCTGACAAGCGCGCGGTCCTTCTCCATGCCCGTGATCACAACACGGACGCTGTCAGCGGCCAGCCGGTCGCACAATTCCGACATTGCCTGCGCGGGCCAGTTCTTCGAAGGCCAGCGGTCAGACGCCGCGATATTGATCCCGACAATGACATGGGACTTCTCGTCGATCCATTCCCCGTGCAAAAGCTCTTTCGCGTAGGCCATATCATCCTGCCGGGGCCACATCTGCAAACGAACGTCCGCGGGCAAGGGGATCCCCAGCTTCTCAAGGATCCTGAACTGATGCGGCACCGGCGCCATGGCCACGCCGTCATCCCTGACACCGTCGGTCAGCAACATCCCCGACTTGCCGTTCGCGTAGCCATAACTGGATCGCGGCATGCACAAGGCAGCCAACAGGTGGCTGCGATTGTTATTCTGCAGGTCAATGACCTTGTCAAAACGATACCGCCGCAGCTGGCCCAGCACCCGCAAGAAACCTCCGGCGCCTTTGTCCTTGTCCCTGTGGTCATAAACAATAACGTCGTCGACGTACGGACAGCCGTACAACAACGGCGCGGTCTGCCGGCCCGTCAGGCAGGATATCGTGGCGCACGGGAACCTTTCGCGCAAGGCCTTGAACGCCGCGCTCGAGAGGATGACATCACCCACAGCTCCCAGCTTGATGATCAGGATGGCGGCGGAGCGGCGCACCTCCTCATAAACTTCCAGCGTCCTTGACGCCATTTGTTCAATTGTATATTTCTCCTCGACGCGCTTACGCGCTTCAACGGCCATCGTATCACCCAGCGCGCGGTCGCCGATCAGGCGCATCACGGCAGCAGCCATGCCTTCAGGGTCCTTCGGAAGCACCAGCAGGCCCGTCTTCTCATGCTCCACCACATCAACAACCCCGCCGACCTTGGTCGCCACGACGGGGACGCCCACGGCCTGCGCCTCGATCACGACGCGCCCGAAAGCCTCTTGCGTGACCGTAGCCAGGACCAGAACATCGCTTGAAGCCAACAACTCCGGAATGTCCCGGCGATTGCCCATGAAATCGACATTCTCCAGGATCCCCAGCCGGCGCGCCAGAAGGACAAGGCCTTCCTTGTATTCTTTCTTGCTTGAAGGCGCGTCCCCGATGATCCGCACGCGCACGAACGGCATCGAACGGATCACCTTTGCCATGGCATGCAGGAAATGATCGTGCCCCTTGAGCGGCGTGATGCGCCCGATGATCGACACGACGGCCGACGAACGCCCGGGCTCCCGTTCACGGAACCTGAACTTATCAAGGTCAACGCTGCGCGGGATCAAGCGGATATTCTGAACAGGCACGCCGAAATGTTCGATCATGTGCCTGCCAATGACCTCGCTGATAACAATGACGCGCTTGCCCCACCCCATGATATGACTGACCAGATTCCGGGAATAATACCCGTGGCATGTCGTCACGAACTGCGCGTCGGTCTTAAGAACGGCAAAATACGCGATCCACGCCGGGACGCGCGAACGGGCATGCACCACATCGATCTTCTCCCTGATGATGATGCGCCGCAATTGTTTCATGCAATACCAGGCGGTCAGGATATTCTTGCGATGGACCGGCAGTGTGTAATGCGTTGACCCTTGCGCCTGAAGCTGGGCAACAAGCCCGCCTCCGTTCGAAACAACGACCGATGCGTGCCCGTGCTCGACAAGATAACGGGCCAGGTCAACGGTCCCGCGTTCAACGCCCCCCACATTAAGTTCTGGCAGGATCTGAAGGACTTTCATCGGATGATCTTCCGCATGACGGCTGTCAGCGCCTCACCGTCGTGCACAGGGGTTGTCACGGCCTTCTTCTTCAAGACGCTGTCTACGGCCGCGGCGATCCCTTCAGGCGCAACATGAATGATATGCCCCTGCGCCGCAAGCAGGTCGCAGAACTTCTGATACTTATTATGACGGCACGGCCCGACGGGAAAGACGATCGTCTGCTTGCCGGAAGAAGCCGCTTCAGAGACCATGGATACGCTTTCCCCCGAAACCACAACGATATCAGCCAGGGCCAGGATGCCCCCGACCGCTTCCGGAAAGTTTCCCTTGCTGGCCACCACAAGGGCCGCGACACGCGGATGGTCTTTGAACACATCCGTTACCATCTGCTCGATGGCCGGCGGCGTTCGCCGTGATGTCGTGATCAAAAGATCACCGCCGCATTCTCCGGCGGCATCCCTGACCTGGCACAGGACGGTCTTCATTGAAGCTTCTGACATAACGACACCGCGAGCATCTCCGCCGATCAAAAGCGCTATCTTTGTCCTGGGGTTGTGACGCAGGTGCTGGTACCTCGCGAGGAACGCGCTCCCATTCTCGTCGAGATACGCCTTATCCATCAGGTTCAAGGCGCCCTTGGTGACAACCCTGTTCGGCGAAGCCTTGCGGCCTTTCAGATCATGCTGATGCATAAGGGTAAGATCAAAGGCAGCGGCATCAACAAGCCTGTCAGGCAGAACGGCGACCGAACGGGCGCGCGCCTCTTGCGACACCCACCAGTTGACCGACGTGTTCCGGGCTCCGCACGAAACAACAATATCGGGCCGGATCCGATGCAAGGCTGCCAGAGAGTCCTTGTCGAGAAAGTGCCGCAGGAAATCCATATCCATGCCCGCGAACAACACGCGCCCGCCGGAAATGAACGGCAATGCCCTGGCGGCCAGCGCATTCTTGAATTTAACAGGCACCGTCTCTACAGCGACCTTGAGCCCGCGCTCTGCCGCCGCGGCCGCATAGGCGCGGACCACGGCCTGGGACTGCCTCAAATGTCCGACGCGCCCGTCGTCAAGGATAAGCGCCAGCCGGTCCTTGGCGTATTTCCATGTTTTGTAGAACCAAATGTATTCCTGAGGCTGTTCCGCGACCCAGGTCTCATACTGGCGCATCATGCATCTTAAGTTGCTCTCCAGGTCCTTTTCCATATTCCCTGTATCCTCAAGGGCGAACGGAAGGGCCATGAGCTTATGATGCCCGTGCTCCATGCGGCGCATGCTCACCAGCATCAGCGGCACATTATATTTAAGGGCGATCCTCACCGCACCCGTCGACATGGACGCATCCTTACCGAAGAACGGCACCTGAGCCCCCTCGGCCCCGCCCTGATCCGCCACCAGGGTCACGATCTCGTTCTTGAGAAGGCGGCGGATGATCTCCCTGCCCCCAATGCCGGGATTGATGATGCGGCATCCGGCGCTGCTGCGCAGCTCGTTAAGGAACTCCGCGACCTTGTTAATATGCTTAAGGTCGTTGGCCACCATGTTGTAGGGATACCCGAGCATGCTCCCGACGACATTGGATAGCTCCCAATTGCCCGAGTGGATCGCCAGAAAGAGGCAGCCCCGCCCCTGCTTCATGGCTGCGTGAACGTGTTCCGTCCCGTGAAGTTCGATAAGGGGCGCGTACCCGTGGCGGGCGATCAACGGCAGGCGCGCAAGCTCGATAATGCTCTGGCCGTAAGCATGATAAAAACCCCGTGCCATGCGCATGATCTCGGCGATGGGCCGGGTCTTGCCGAACGCCACCTTCAGATGTCCGATGACAATAAAACGCTGACGGGGGCTAAGGAGCATGGCCATATCGCCAAAAAAACGCCCTATGGCCAACGCCATCTCAAGCGGCATGATCCTGATGGCGGCCGAAAAACACCTAAGGACGAAAGAGCCTGTCCAGCCTTGAAAAGAATTCAATTTGCCCATGCACCACCTTTATTTCGATCTCGACAACAAGAAAGTCCACTCCCTGGAAGGACTCCCGGAACTCCCCGATCTTGACAGCATCCTTATGCGTCGTAAGGACCTTGCTGATCCCCTGCTCACGGCAAGCAGCGACGATCTGACGGATATCGTCAATACTATAAACATGATGATCGTCGAACACGGATCTGCGGCCGACGCGAACACCTTCGCGGACGAGCATGTCCTCAAAAGCCTGCGGCGCGCCGATCGCAGAAACGACCGCAACCTGCCCCTTGATCCCCTCAAGGCTGGCGTGAACGCCGGTCACAAGGTCGCGCACGGCCACCGGCGCGTGCACGGTCTCAACAACAAGCGCCTTCGGACAATACCGTTTGAGCCGGCAGCGGATATCTTCCACATTGCCCGCGCCAAGGTCCGTCCTTGTCAGGACAACGATACGGGCCCTCTTGAGCGCGAACAAAGGCTCGCGCAATGTCCCGCGCGGCAACAGATGCCCGTTACCAAAAGGCCTCGTCGCGTCAATAACAACAATGTTCAGGTCCCTTCTCAGGCGCCAATGCTGGAACCCGTCGTCCAGGATAAAAACATCGGCCTTATGCTGTGTCCTTCTTACGGCGGCAATACGGTCAGGATCGACCGCGATCTCGACATCTGTCAGGACCTCGGCGACCATGCGCGCCTCATCGCTTGCGGACCCGTCCGGCATATAGCCTCGCGTCAGGATCACGGGATGCAAGCCCCTGCGCTGCAAGACCCTTGCCAGAAAGATCACCAGCGGCGTTTTTCCGGCGCCGCCGGCCGTAATGTTCCCGACGCTGATCACGGGGCGCCCGGCACGGTACGAGAACAGGATCCCCCTGCGATAAAGCCAGGCGCAAAGAACGACCGCGCCGCCGTAAATGAACGACAGGATCATCAGCACGGGCTTGGCAAGCTCTCCCGGAAGACCGCGGCTCCGGCCCATGGCAATGTCTTTCAGGAACCGGCTCATAAAGCCTCCATCATCAGATCAACACTGCGCTCTGCGGCGCCCCTGTTCTGATCAACGACGGTCCTGGCCCTGACCGAAAGGCCGGCCATGCGCTGCGGATGCGCCAGCACATCCGTGACCGCACCCGCAAGATCCTCGCTCTTTGAGATCACGATCATGGCCCCGGCTTCCGTGAACAGGCGCATGACATCCCGGAAATTCTCCATGTGAGGCCCGACGATGACCGGCCTCCCGAATGCCGCGGGCTCAATAGGGTTCTGTCCTCCGCGGCGCGGGATCCCGAGGCTTTTGCCCACAAAGACAACATCTGCCGCACGATAAAGATCGATCAGATAACCAACAGCATCCATCACAAGCACATCGTGCGGCCCAAGCCGGCGGCCGTTGGCCTGCGTCCACAGAACAGGCTCCATGCCCCTGTTCTTCACAACAGAAGACACTTCTTTGGCCCGCTCGGGATGGCGCGGCACAATGGCCAGCCTTAGGCGCGCAAACTCCGCCTTTAATGCAAGGAATGCGTCACACACCACAGCTTCTTCGCCAGGATGCGTGCTGGCCGCAATAAAAAGTTTTTCACCGTCCTCCAGGCCAAAAGCTTTCTTGGACCCCGCCCCATCCAAAGGGATCGCCGGCAACATGACATCGAACTTCACATTCCCGACGATCTTCACGTGCGCGGACAGCGCGCCCAGCTCGATGAACCTGTCAGCATCCAGACGGCTTTGCACGCACAAGAGCCTGATCTGGCGCAGCATTGCCTCGACCCACGGGCGCATCAGGCGATAACGGCCGTAAGAAGCGTCAGATATCCTGCCATTAACAAGAAAGATCGGCGTGCCGGCAGCTTCCAGGCAGGAAAAAAGATGCGGCCAGAGCTCGGTCTCGGCAACAACATACATCTTCGGCCGTATCACAGCGACGAACGAACGCACCGCCGCGCTGATATCGAGCGGCGACCAGATCACACAAACGCCGCTGGGCGCGTATTTCTTGAGCGCGAACGCGTGCCCGGTCTTGGTGGTCACCGAAAGGACGATGCGCAGCCCCGGATGCCTTTGTTGCAGCCCCTTGATGACGCCTTCCACCAGGGCTACCTCGCCGACACTGACCGCGTGGACCCAAATATTCTCGCGAGCAGCAAGTTCCTGCGCGAGCGGCTTCGGAAAGAAACCCAGCCGCTGGCGAAAACCGCCATGCCATTTGCCGCGCACGAGAAGCAGCGGAAAATAGAACAAGGCCGCTATGCAGTACAGGATGTCAAGCATCATAGATCATGCCCTGGGATGCGCCTTTTCATAAACACTCTTAAGCCTGTCCATCGTCAAATGCGTGTAGATCTGCGTGGTCGAGAGGTTCACATGACCGAGAAGCTCTTGGATCGAACGCAGGTCAGCTCCATGATCAAGCATATGCGTGGCGAACGAATGCCTGAACGTGTGCGGGTGGACTTTCTGGGCCATGGCCTGCAATGCAATGTGTTTATTGATGATATTGCGCACGCTGCGCGCCGTAAGCCTGCCGCCTGACTTGTTCAAAAAGACCGCGTCCGCCTTCACGCCCCGCGCGTCGAGATAGGCCTGTATCGCCTCACACGCCTTGTTGCCTATCGGCACGACCCTTTGCTTTTTGCCCTTGCCAAAGACCTTGATGATATTGCCGATCAGGTCCACATCCGCAAGGCTCAAGCCCACCAGCTCGCCAACGCGGATCCCCGTCGAATAAAGCGTCTCAAAAATAGCCTTGTCCCGCAGGCCGGCGGCCTTGCCTTCTTCCGGCGACTCAATGAGCCTGACCGCATCCTGCTCGGTCATGAAATGCGGCAATGTCTTATCAAGCTTCGGGGTCTGCACCAGCGCCGCCGGATTCTTATCGACAACACCCTCACGCTGAAGATGCTTGAAGAAGGAGCGCAACGCCGAAAGTTTCCGGGCCACACTGCGCGGCTTGCGTTCCTTGATCCGCAAATCCGCCAGGAAGCGCCGCAGAGACGGATAATCAACGGCCTTAACATCCTGATGACCGAGAAAACAAAAGAATTCTTCCAGATCCAGCCTGTAATTCAACAGGGTATGTTCCGAGTAATTCTTTTCGACTGACAATTTGTTCAGAAAGCCTTCAATATGAGTATTCATAAGGCGTCAATATAATATAACTAATACTAGAATTATTAAACGGAAAAGTGGAAAGAATCCGCATCAGCGGAATGTCGGAGCTACGCGGCCTTGGGCTGGTCTGCGGCAGGCAGCTTGTTGGAAATATGCTTGCAGGCGGGATATTTGCTGCAGCCGTAGAAAACACCGCCGCGGCGGTTGCGGCGTTCCACGAGCTCGCCATCGCAGCCCGGTTCGGGGCATTTGACACCGACGGGATACGGCTCGGCATGCTTGCACTCCGGGAAAGCGGCGCAACTGATGAAGCGGCCGTTCTTGCCCCATTTCACGATCATCTCGCCTTTGCATATAGGGCAAGCTTTGTTAAAAGCAATGCTGGTCTTTTCAATAGAACCCATGGCCGCGTCCAATTCCTGACGGAACGGCGCATAAAAATCCTTGAGCAGTCCGACAGAATCAAGCTCCCCTTCCTCGACCATGTCAAGGCGCTCTTCCATCTGCGCCGTGAATGTCACATCAAGGATCCTGGGGAAATTGGCCACCAGAAGATCGCAGATCAGAAAACCGAGCTGTGTGGCCGTAAAATACCCGCGCTCGCGCGTCACATAGTTGCGCAACAACAGCGTCTGGATGATCGCCGCGTACGTGCTCGGGCGGCCGATGCCATCCTCTTCCAGGGCCTTGACCAAGCTGGCTTCTGAATACCGCGCCGGCGGTTTTGTAAAATGCTGCGTCGGGTTGACCGCGGTCATCTGGAGGATGTCGTTCTCCTGATAAGGGGTCAGGTCCTGTTTTTCCTCCTCATCCTCGCCGGCCTTGTACACCGAGAGGCATCCCGGAAAAACAAGGGTGGACCCGGAGGCGCCGAACTGGTAACGATCGCCGGCCATGATCTCGACCTTCTTGTTCTCAAATATGGCCGGCATCATCTGGCAACTGACAAAACGTTTCCAAATAAGCTCGTAAAGTTTCAACTGCTCCTCGGTCAAGTATTTCTTGAGCGCCTGCGGCGCGCGGCTAACGTCCGTCGGACGGATCGCCTCATGCGCCTCCTGGGCCGACTTCTTGGATTTGAATTTATTAGGCTCTTCGGGAAGGTATTCACTACCGAATTCTTTGGTGATAAAACCGCGGACTTTCTCAATAGCCTCGTTAGCAAGGTTCACGGAGTCCGTGCGCATGTAGGTGATCAGACCCACGGGGTCCTCTTCGCCGACCTCAACGCCTTCATAAAGTTCCTGGGCGATCATCATGGTGCGCTGGGCGTTGAACCCGAGCTTGGAGAACGCCTCCTGCTGCAAGGTGCTCGTGATGAACGGCGGCAATGCATTGCGCCGCACCTCGCGCGTCGTTACCGCGGACACCCTAAAGAGTTTACTGGAAAGCTCCTCGGCTACAGATCCGGCGTCGGCTTGCGTCTTAAGGTCTTTCTTTTCACCGTCAACCTTCTCAAGCTGGGCCTGAAGTTCCTGGCCGCTATCCTTCTTGAGGATAACACCGATCTGCCAATACTCATCCGGAACGAACTTCTCGATCTCGCGCTCACGTTCAACGACAAGCCGCAATGCCACCGACTGCACGCGCCCCGCGCTCAGGCGGCTGCCGACCTTTTTCCAGAGGATGGGGCTGATCATATACCCCACAATGCGGTCAAGGATGCGCCGCGCGTTCTGCGCGTCGATCTTCTTGCGGTCGAACTGATGTTTTTCCTTGAAGGCCTTAAGGACCGCTTCCTTGGTGATCTCGTGGAACACCACGCGATAGACCTTCTTGTCAGCAGCCAGGTGCGGCACAAGGTTCCACCCGATCGCCTCCCCTTCACGGTCAGGGTCAGTCGCGAAATAAACTTCCTTCTTGCCCTCGGCCTCTTTCTTGAGTTTCTTGAGCACTTTCTGCTTGGCCCGCACAATGATAAGTTTCGGCTCAAAATCCTTCTCCAGGTCAACACCAAGCGTAGAGCGCGGCAGGTCGATCAGATGCCCCATGGAGGATGTGACCTTATACTTGGGCCCAAGGATCTTATTGATCGTCTTGACTTTGGCGGGCGATTCTACGATGACCAGCGCTTTTGACATATATATAAGGAAGACAGGATTAAAGGACCCTTACGCAAGCCGCACTCATACTTTCCATGAAAACAGCCAAAATGCAACTGTTTTTGAGAAATGTTTGCTATGCCCTGTCAACGGCGCGGCCATAGACCTGCCCAGGCTTGTGCACGATCCGGCCTGATATCTCCAAAGCCAGCAACGCGGACATTAGGGTTGCCGGACCAAAACCAGTCGCGGCCTCAAGCGTTTCATAAGATGTGTCGTCATCACCCAAGAACCCAAGCACCGCTTTTTCTTCCGCTGACAAGGCATCAGTGGCGCAAGCGCCCGGCGCCTCTTTCCGGCCCACGGGTTGCTGGGCCTTTAACGGCAAGTCCTCAAGAATATCCGCCACGCAAAGGACCGGCTTGGCGCCCTGTTTAATGAGCGCGTGCGGTCCGTCAGAAACAGTGCTATCGATACGCCCGGGCACTGCGAACACATCTCTGCCCTGGCCTAGCGCAAGCCCGGCCGTGACAAGCGCGCCACTCTTGATCCCCGCCTCGACGACAACAACTCCGAGCGACAAGCCGCTGACAATGCGATTGCGCCGCGGAAAGTTAAAAGTTTCCGGAGGCGTGCCAAAAGGAAATTCGGAAATAAGACAGCCGTTCTCCTTGATACGCTGATACAGCCCTCCGTTCTCCGGCGGATAAACAACATCAAGGCCGCAACCGAGGACCCCGACCGTCCTGCCGCCCGCGCGCAAAGCCCCGTTGTGCGCGGCTGTGTCAATGCCCCGGGCCACGCCCGAAATGATGCAGACCCCAAGCTCCGCCAGTTCAAGAGCGAAGCGCTCCGCAATGCCCAACCCGTATAGTGATGCCCGCCGCGAACCCACGATCGCCACGCCGCATTCCAGCTGTTTAGGAAATTCTCCGGCGACATAAAGCACGACCGGCTTGTCCGGTATCGTATGCAGTCTGGCAGGATATTCTTCATCAAGGAAAGTGACCCGGCGCGCGCCGAACTTCCGGCACGCCTCGTCATCTTTCTTAAGGAATTTTTCCGCCGAGAAACTCTGAAGATTGACCCGCGTGGCCTGATGCAATTCAGGGAAAGAAGCCAGCGCCTCGACGGGCGCGCGCAACGTCGCGGACGCGGACCCGAAACGTTCGATCAGCTGGCTGATGCGCTTGATGCCAAAGCCGTTGATCCCGTTCAGGACCGCCAGCGCTTCATTTTCCGTGAATGTCGAGGATGAGAAGGATCCCATGGGCAACCCTGGCAACATCGTCATTGCTTGAATCGACGACGTGCTGGGCCTTGCGGTAATGGGGGTCGCGCACGGCCAGCAATTCCTTGATCCTGGCAAGCGGGTTCGGCACGTTCAACAGCGGCCTGTCCGTCCTGCCCTTTGTCCTGCGATAGATCGCTTCGGGGGAAGCGTTCAGATAAAATGTCACGCCCGTGGCGTTCAGGGCCTGCATATTTTCCTCGTTCATGGCAACGCCACCGCCGCAATCAATGACGACACCTGAGAGGGCTGCGCATTCCTTGACCACAGCCGCCTCCACGCGCCGGAAATACGCCTCGCCGGAACGCGCAAAGATCTGCGTAATGGGAAGGCCTTCGCGCTCCTCGATCAGCTCATCCGTGGACACGCGCCGCATGCCCAGGCGGCGCGCAACCTCGCGCGAGATCATGGTCTTGCCGCAAGCCATGAAGCCGATGAAAACAATGTTCTTATTCCCTAATGCCATAACGCTTTCTCCAATATAAGAAAACAGTAACACTGCGTTGATGATTTGTCAAACATAAATCCCCTGCCTACACCGCTTCACGCACTGCCTGACGCGCCTGGGCGCGCAATTCTTTCATGAACTTCTGCGCCGGGGTCAGCTTGGCCTGCGGGCCGACGGGCTTCGCGCCCTTAAGCGTTCCGCGCACGGCCAGGGCGTTCACACCCGCCTCTTTGCCCTGTTTCTTGTGCCAGAACTGAATGTGCTCTTTCTTCGTCATGGCTTCACAGCCCTGATGAACGCGGCGATACTGCGGTCATAGGTCTTTTCGGCGTCCTTCGGGAAAAAACACCCCGGGATCGCGCCCTTATCGCGGTGATACCGCACGCACTCGCAACAGATCCCCTTGCGCGAACAGCCCGGATACGAGCACGTGCAATCTTTCAGGTTCTTTTCTTTTAAACATTCCATAGCCACCTCCCAAGAAAAAACCCCGCGCTCTCCTTGCCGGAGAACACGGGGTAGATTACAGGGGACACACACTTAATTGCCCTGCAACAGCAGGGTAATTAAGTGTGTGTCCCCAAACTCACGCCCTGCCGGCTGACCCGACGACGTTCTCGTTCTTGTGCTTGTAAACCTTGACCAAAGCATCGCGCGCCGGACCCAGATACTTGCGCGGGTCGAACTCGCCCGGGCTCTCCGCGAAAACCTTGCGGATCAGCGCGGTCATGGCCAAACGCCCGTCGGAATCAATATTGATCTTGCACACCGCGGACTTTGCCGCGCGGCGCAACTGCTCTTCAGGGATGCCGACGGCCGCTTCCAGCTTGCCGCCGAACTTGTTGATCATATCCACATACTCGGTCGCCACGGAACTCGCGCCATGCAACACGATCGGGAACCCGGGAATGCGCTTCTCGATCTCTTCAAGGATGTCAAAGCGCAGTGGCGGCGGAACAAGCACGCCCGTCGCGGGATCCTTGGTACACTGCGCCGGCTTGAACTTGTAGGCGCCGTGCGATGTGCCGATGGAAATGGCCAACGAATCAACGCCGGTCTTTTTCACGAAATCCTCGACCTGCTCAGGCTGGGTGTAGATCGACTTCGCGGCAACCACATCATCCTCGATCCCGGAAAGGACCCCGAGCTCGCCCTCGACCGTAACATCATATTTATGCGCATACTCGACGACCTGCTTGGTCAGCTCGACATTTTTCTCATACGTGTGATGGGACCCGTCGATCATGACCGACGAGAAGCCCGTCTCGATGCAGGACTTGGCCAGCTCAAAGGTGTCGCCATGGTCCAGATGCAGCGCGATCGGGATCTCTTTCAGCCCCTTGGCCTTCGCGATCTCCTTCATCATCTCGACAGCGCCCTGCCCCATCCAGCGCAACAAGGTCGGATTGGCATACTTGCGCGCGCCGGAAGATACTTGGAGAATGACCGGCGACCCTGTCTCGACGCAGGCCGTGATGATAGCCTGGATCTGTTCCATGTTATTAAAGTTATAGGCCGGAACAGCATAGCCGCCCTTGACCGCGCCCTTGAACATTTCCCGCGTGTTGGACAAACCTAATTCCTTGTATGCAACCATACGCTCTCCTTTATTGATTGATCTTTAGCCCCCGATGGACACCATCCACCGGGCATTCAATATACTAAGGTTTCGGGCTTGCAACAAGCACGAAATACTTAATTCACGCCATACAACATCAAAAGCCGGCGAATAAGGGCGCTGCCGCCGTAAAGACTGATCACGATGCCGATGGCCAGAAAAGGCCCGTAGGCGATCGCCGTATCCTGACGGCGCAGGATCTTCACAACCCCGACGGCCGCCCCGAAGAACGGCGCGATAAAGAACGCCGCGACCGCCAGCTGCCATCCCAGGAAAGCCCCGGCCATGGCCAACAGCTTGACATCCCCCCAGCCCATGACCCCGCCCTCATCGACGGCCTGAAGCATCTCAAAAATATCTTTACGCTGGTCCTCGAACGCGCCGGACAATTTCAATGCCGCCACATCCTTCACATCCCGAAAGCAGGCCTGAAGGTTGCCTCTGTCATCCACATATCCCGCCTGGCACAAAACCTTCATCAGGCCGGCCGGATCATCCACCATGCCCTTGAAATCAAACACGGTCACAACCCTTTTGGTGATCAGGATCTCTCCGATAAGCCCGGTCACCCATAACGAGCATCCGCCGATGATCACGCCCTGCAGCGCATCAGCCAGCGCGCTTAACGGCGCATCATACGACGGAAGAAAGCGAGCCAACACCTGCGCCGCCCACTGCAACACAAGGAACGCCGCGCCCAGCAGGAAAACATCCCTGTCTTCTTTCTCAAATGGCAATTTCTTGTACAGGATCTTGACGCTGTAAAGCAAGGCACAAGCCGCGGCCATGATAAAAGAAACCACAGAGCCGATCCCCAGGACATCCGCATCCGCCGCCCCGTGAAGCCCGGGGATGAACATGGCAAGCGCCAGCCCCGCCCACATCCCGCCCACGCTGATTTCATCCGGGATGATGCGCCACTCCAGATCGACCCATGACGCCACAATAAGACAGCACATCAGCACAAGCGCAGGCACCAGCGCAAGGGAAAGTCCCATCCAGAAATAAGAAAAAGTAAAAATGCAGGCCGTCAGAAGCTCGACGACAAAGTAACGCCACGCGATCTTCTCTTTGCAGGCGCGGCATTTGGCTTTTAATACAAGGAAACTGATAAGCGGAATATTGTCGAACCACGCAATAGGCGCCTTACACGCGGGACAATGCGATGAGGGAAATACGACCGACGCATTCTGCGGCAAGCGCACGATACAAACATTAAGGAAACTCCCGATGATCGCCCCGGCGATAAAAAAGAACACCGGCATCAGAACAAAAGGATCCAAGGCCATCATTTCTTCCCGCCTTCGGCGGCCCTGGCAAGCGCCGTCCACATTTTAGTCTTGATCTGCGGCGGCAACTCCGCTTCTGACCAGTGCTGAAACGCCAGGACACCCTGATAAAAAAGCATCTTGAGCCCATTCACCGGACGGGCGCCGCGCGCCTTGGCCATGGCCAGGAGTTTTGTTTCCGGCGGATTATAGACCAGGTCATAGACCAGCATACCGGGCTGCAGCAATTCCTCGCTGACCAGACACGGGTCCGTGGGCTTCATCCCGACGGGGGTCGCGTTGATGAGCATGTGAGCCAGCTCCATCTGAAGATCATCGATGCTGCCGACAACCTCAAGGCAGGCCGTATCCATACGTAACGCCAGATCATGCGCCAGCACATGGGCGCGCTCGTGATCGATATCAAAAAGTTTTATCGAACGCGGCCGTTGCGGTAACAGGCACAAGGCGCTGATGATGGCCCGCGCCGCGCCGCCTGCCCCCATGATGGCCACACGCTTATCATGCGGATCAAAACCTTCTTCGGTCATATGCGCCAGGAATCCCGGACCGTCGGTATTATGCCCGATCAGCCTGCGATCCGGCGTAATAACGATCGTGTTGACCGCACCGACCTTCTGGGCGAACGGCGCAAGGGCATCCAGCATGGGAAGGACGTTCTCCTTGTGCGGCACCGTGACATTCAGTCCGAAAATATGACTGTCTTTTTCTTTGAGCGTCTTAAAGAAAGAAAGCAGTTCTTCCTGCTTCATGGGAAAAAGAGTGTAAACGGCATCAACACCGAGCGCGGCAAAAGCCGTATTGTGCATTACCGGCGAAAGACTATGGCCAAGCGGATAACCGACAAGGCCGTAGGTGGCGCGTTGGGTCTCTGACATATATCCTTTATAAGCCCAGGTCCATGGTCTTGCCCTTGCCCCTCTTCGAAGATGACAGGACGCAGGCCTTGTTGACCGCGTTCAAGTACGCCTTGACCGAGGCTTCAATAACGTCCGTTGAAGCGCCAAGCCCGATGACCTTGTGCCCGTCAAAGTTCACGCGCACGCGCACCTCGCCCATGGCGTCCTGACCTTCGGTCACGGACTGAATGCCATAGTTGAGCAGCTTGCCCGTAACGCCCGTGATCTCATCGATCGCGCGGTAACAGGCGTCAATGGGGCCGTCCCCCGTCGCCTTCTTGACAAAAGATCTTCCGGCGGACTTCAGGCACACGGTCACATCAGGCGCTATATTCGTGCCGCTGGTCACGGTCAGTGAATCCAGCGTCCAGATATCCTTGACCTCCTGCACTTCATCCTCAACAATGGCGACCAGATCCTCGTCAAAGACCTCTTTCTTCTTGTCACAAAGGTCCTTAAATCGGTCGAACGCGCGGGCCATCTCGGCCTCGCCCAGCTCAATGCCCAGCAATTTCAGCCTTACCTTGAGCGCGTGGCGCCCGGAATGTTTTCCCAACACCAGTCCCGTGCCCGTAAAGCCCACGTCCTCGGGCCGCATGATCTCGTAGGTGGTCGGCTCTTTCAGCATGCCGTCCTGATGGATGCCGGATTCATGACGGAACGCATTGCCGCCGACGATCGCCTTGTTGGGCGCGATCGCAAAGCCCGTGTACTTACTGACCAGGCGCGATACGCGCGAGATCTCGGTCGTATTGATACCCGTTGTTAACCCGAAATAATCCTGGCGCGTGCGCAAGGCCATCACGATCTCTTCCATGGCCGCATTGCCTGCCCGCTCGCCGATGCCGTTGATCGTGCACTCGACCTGGCGCGCTCCGGCCTTGACAGCGGCAAGGGAATTGGCCACAGCCATACCAAGATCATTGTGGCAATGAACGGAGATGACAGCCTTGTCGATATTAGGGACATTATTGCGGATGTCCGTGATCAGTTTGCCGTATTGCTCGGGCATGGCATACCCGACGGTGTCCGGAATGTTGAGGGTGCGTGCCCCGGCCTTAATGACCGCTTCCAGCACGCGATACAGGAATTCCTTCTCGGAACGCGAGGCATCCTCGGGCGAGAACTCCACCATGTCCACATGCTTGCGGGCCATCTTGACCGCGTCCACGGCCATCTGAACGACCTCATCGCGGGTCTTGCGCAGTTTATGCTCCAAGTGGATCTTTGATGTTGCCAGAAAAACATGGATACGCGGATGCTTCGCGGGCTTCAATGCCTCGGCCGCAGCCTCAATGTCCTTCTTGACCGAGCGCGCGAGCCCCGCTACCGCAGAAGTTTTGACCTTCTTCGCGATCATCTGCACGGACTCAAAGTCCCCCTTGGAAATGACCGGGAACCCGGCTTCAATGATGTCCACACCCAGACGCTCGAGGGCCAGCGCCACTTCCAGCTTTTCACGCTGGTTCATGCTCGCGCCCGGCGCCTGCTCCCCGTCGCGCAATGTAGTATCGAATATCAGGACCTTGTCTTGCTTCTTCATAACAGCTCCTTGTTAAACCCCCACTCGCTTCGGGCGGCTAAGGCCGCCATCGTAAGCTCGGGATGTTTTGAAAAGGATCCTTTTCAAAACAAAAAACGCATGCTTGGGGCATGCGTCTTTGTAACTGCCAAACGCATTACCTTATTTCTTGATCCAGGACATCATGCCACGAAGTCGCTTGCCCGTCTCCTCGATCGGATGCTTATCCGCATCGATGCGCATCTGCGAGAAGTTAGGACGACCCTTCTTGTTCTCCTTCATCCACTCGCGCGCGAATTTACCGGACTGAACCTCCTTGAGGATCTTTTGCATTTCCTTGCGCGTCTTGGCGTTGATGATGCGCGGGCCGCGGGTATAATCCCCGTATTCCGCGGTATCAGAAACGCGTTTGCGCATGCCCGCGATACCTTCTTCATAAATAATATCGACGATAAGCTTGAGCTCGTGCAGGCACTCGAAATACGCCATCTCCGGCGCGTAACCCGCTGCGACCAGCGTGTCAAAACCCGCCTTGACCAGCTCACTCGTACCGCCGCAAAGGACCGCCTGCTCGCCAAAAAGGTCCGTCTCGGTCTCTTCCTTGAATGTTGTCTCAAAAACGCCCGCGCGCGTGCCGCCCAAACCCTTCGCATAGGCCAGGGCCTCCTTAAGCGCATTGCCGGAAGCGTTCTGATGGATCGCCACCAGGCACGGAACGCCCTTACCTTCTTCATACTGACGGCGGACAAATGAACCTGGACCCTTGGGCGCAATCATCCACACGTCAACATCAGCGGGCGGCTTGATCTGTCCAAAGTGAATATTGAACCCGTGCGAAAAAACAAGCGCCTTGCCCGGCTTCATGTGGCGGCGCAAATGCTTTTTGTAGATCTCAGCCTGAAGATGGTCCTGCGTCAGGACCTGGATGATATCCGCTTTTTGCGCGGCCTTGCCCGCGTCCATGGGCTTGAACCCGTCGTCGATCGCCTTCTGGAAATTCGGGCTGTCCTCGCGCTCGGAAACAATAACGCTGACCCCGCTGTCGCGCAGGTTAAGCGCCTGCCCGCGGCCCTGGATGCCGTAGCCGATGATGGCAACGGTCTTTCCTTTGAGCACGTTAAGGTCAGCATCCTTGTCATAATAGATCTTTGCCATAACTTCCCCTTCTTTGATTTATGTGAATTATCGCAACATTTTGATCAAACGCAGGCGTTCCTGATAAATATCGTTGTCCCGCTTCCTGGCGTCAGCCAAAGGAATAACGTTTAATTTATCACGCATTACGCCTAATGCAACCCCAAAATTACCCTTCAAAAGCTCCTCGACCGCCGCAACGCCCAACCTCGTCGACAAGAGCCGGTCAGCCGCGCACGGCGTGCCGCCGCGCATCACATGCCCCAGGACAACAGAACGGGTCTCAAGGCCGGTCATATTATGGATGGTGTCAGCCACGACCTGCGCTTTCGCGCCGCCTTCGGCCACAATGATCATCCAGCTGACCTTGCCCTTTTTGTTCCCCGTCTTGATGCTCGCGCACATGGCCTGATAATCCGGCTTGAACTCGGGAACGATCACATCCTCGGCACCGGCCGCGAGCGCCACTTCCATGGCAATATACCCGGAGCGGTTGCCCATCACCTCAATGACAAAGATGCGTTCCATGCTGTGCGCCGTATCACGCACCTTATCAATAGCTTCAAGCGCGGTGTCCATGGCCGTATGACAACCAATGGTCTGGTCCGTGCCGTGCAGGTCATTATCGATCGTTCCCGGAATGCCGACGGTGGGAACGCCCCACTTGGAATAAAGCTCGCTGGCCCCCAGATATGACCCGTCGCCGCCGATCACGACCAGCGCGTCGATCTTGTGCTTCTTGATCGTCGCGACCGCTTTCGCCTGGCCTTTGACAGAACGGAACTCGGGAGATCTGGCGGTCTTCAAGATCGTGCCGCCGCGATTGATGATATTGGAAACAGAACGAGGCCCCATATCGACCAGATCATTGTCGATCAGACCCTGGTAACCGCGCATGATGCCTTCTACCTTAAGGCCGTTGAAGATCCCGGTACGCACCACCGCGCGAACGGCGGCGTTCATCCCAGGGCCATCCCCGCCGGAACAAAGCACGCCGATCTTACTGACCTTCCGGATCTTCTTGACCATCAGATCAATACCTGTAATGCTCGGGTTTATACGGACCGTCGGCATCAATGCCCAGATACTTCGCCTGCTTCGTCGAAAGCCGGGTCAGCGTCACCCCGACATTCTCAAGATGCAACCGCGCCACTTCCTCATCCAGGCGCTTGGGCAGGCGGTAAACACCGACCGGATATTTCTTCTGCCACAATTCCAGCTGGGCCAGCGTCTGGTTCGTGAACGAATTGGACATGACGAACGACGGATGCCCTGTCGCGCAGCCAAGGTTCACCAGCCGCCCTTCGGCCAACAGGATGATGCAATGCCCGTCGGGAAAGATATACTTGTCCACCTGGGGTTTGATATTCACGCGCTTGACGCCCTTGATCTTCAAAAGGCCGCCAACATCGATCTCGTTGTCAAAATGCCCGATATTGCAAACGATCGCGTGATCGTTCATCTTCTTCATATGCTGCGCCGTGATGATCTCGCAATTGCCCGTGGCCGTCACAAAAAGGTTGGCCTCCGGCAGGGCTTCCTCGACGGTCTTGACCTCAAAACCCTCCATCGCGGCCTGCAATGCACAGATCGGGTCGATCTCCGTCACGATAACGCGCGCGCCGTAGGAACGCAAGGAATGCGCGCAACCCTTACCCACATCACCATAACCGCACACCACCGCCACCTTGCCCGCGAGCATGATGTCCGTCGCGCGCTTGATGCCGTCGGCCAGCGACTCGCGGCAGCCGTAAAGGTTGTCAAACTTGGACTTGGTCACGGAATCGTTCACATTGAACGCCGGGAACAGGAGCTTTTTCTCCTGCATCATCTGGTACAGGCGGTGAACGCCTGTTGTTGTTTCTTCAGAAACACCCTTGATCTTCGGCGTGATGCCATGCCAAAGCCGCGGCGTCTGTTTCAGGATTCCTTTAAGGCACAGCAGGAGTTCTTTCTCATCGTCGCCACCCGCTTTGCGATCAAGGACCTTCGGGTCCTTCTCCGCCGCAAGGCCAAGATGGACCATCATGGTCGCATCCCCGCCATCATCGACGATCAGGTCCGGCCCCTTGCCATCCGGGAACACCAGGGCCTTGTGCGTGCACCACCAGTATTCCTTGAGGGTTTCGCCCTTCCACGCAAACACAGGCACGCCAAGGTCCGCGATCGCGGCCGCAGCCTGATCCTGCGTCGAGAAGATGTTACAACTCGCCCAGCGCACGTTCGCGCCGAGGGCGACCAGCGTCTTGATGAGCACCGCGGTCTCGATGGTCATGTGCAATGACCCCATGATCCGCGCGCCTTTCAAAGGCTTTTTGGCGCCGTACTTACGGCGTAATGACATCAACCCCGGCATTTCTTTCTCGGCCATCGCGATCTGCTTGTGGCCAAGCTCCGCCAGGGACATGTCCCTGACCTTGTATTCTGCTGCTCCCATGTCAGATACCTGCATCTTTCTTTAATTTTGCGGCCATGTCCGTCTTTTCCCAGCGGAATGCGGCATTGCCGAAATGCCCGTAAGCTGCCGTGCGGCGGAAAACCGGCTTGCGCAGCTCGAGCGTCTTGATGATCCCTGCCGGTGTCAGATCAAAGTGCTTGCGGATCAGCTTGACAAGCTTCTCCTCGCTCACCTTGCCCGTGCCGAATGTATCCACAAAGATACTGAGCGGCTCGGCTTTGCCGATAACATAACTTAACTGGATCAGGCACTTGTTGGCCAGGCCCGCCGCAACGATGTTCTTGGTGATATAACGCGCCATGTAAGCCGCCGAACGGTCGACCTTGGTCGGATCCTTGCCGGAGAAAGCGCCGCCACCGTGCGGAACGATCCCGCCGTAGGTATCAACGATGATCTTGCGCCCCGTGACGCCGGTATCCGACTGCGGGCCGCCCACCACGAACTTACCCGTCTGGTTGATATAGAACTTGGTCTTCTTATCGATCAACTTGCCGACGATGGGCATGGCCACGACTTTAATGATCTGCTGACGCGCCGCTTCGGTGATCTTCATGCCCGTCTTGTCGAGGATCTTTTCGGTGTGCTGCGCCGCGATAACAACCGTATCAATGCGCCGGGGCTTGCCGTTGACATATTCCACGGTCACCTGGCTCTTGCAGTCCGGACCGAGATAATCAAGGACCTTGCTCTTGCGCACATCCTCAATGCGCTTGACGATGGCATGCGCAAGCTTGATCGGCAGCGGCATCAGTTCTTTAGTCTCGTCCGTCGCGTAACCATACATGATCCCCTGGTCACCCGCGCCGCCCGCGTCAACGCCCTGCGCGATATCCGGCGACTGACGATTGATGGCATTGAGGATCGCACAGGTGGACGCGTCAAAACCGTACACCTGGTCCGTATAGCCGATATCGCTCAACACGCCGCGCACCAGCTTGTGCACGTCAACATAGGTCGTTGTTGTGATCTCGCCGCCGACGATGACAAGCCCGGCGCTGATGAACGTTTCGCACGCCACGCGCCCCTTGGGGTCATCCTTGAGCACTGCATCCAGCACCGCGTCGGAGATCTGATCGCAGACCTTATCCGGATGGCCGTTACCGACCGATTCTGATGTAATGAAATAATTGCCTTTCACGTGTTCCTTCCTTTCGTTGATCTTTCCGTTTGGGATTTTTATTCAGGACTTTGTCAGAAAATCCTTTTGAGCCTCGTCATACGACTGCAAACTTCCGATATCATACCATTTTCCGGAAAATTTAAAACCATAAACCGGGTTTTTGCGATACAGCCACTGAATGAACCCACCGGTCGTGTCCGTGGCCTGCGTTTCATCCACATAACGACGGATGAACCTGAGCGCCTCCTTGGGAAAATAATACAGGCACATCGAGATCAGGCTGGTCCGGGGCTCTTTGGGCTTTTCCTCCAGCGACAGGATCAAGCCGTTGGGGTCCACAGCCACCACCCCGTATTTCGATGCCAGCGCAATATCCCGGATATCATAGGCGCCAATGGTCACATGAGGCGCATTCTTCACAGCCTGCACCATGAACCCAACGATCCCCTGGTCGAACAGATTGTCGCTGCCGACGACCAGCCAGTCGCCGCGATCCTTTTCTTTTTCGATCACAAACAAAATATCGCCCACGGCCCCCAGGCGCTCTTCGGGGGCTTTCGTCCCGTCGTTGATCACCCTCAATGCAAAAGGCAGCCCGGCTTTGGCGTCAGCCCAGGCCTTAAGCTGGCCATAAAATTTATCATTGGTAACGATGCAAACTTCCTCAACCCCCGCGACAGGAACGATCTTTTCAAGAACATGATCGATCAGTGTCTTGCCGCAAACTTCCAAGAGCGCCTTTGGTGTATCCTTCACCACAGGATACAGCCGCGTGCCATAACCGCCGGCAAGGATCAGGACCTTCATTTGGGCTGACCGTCGTAATTATAGATGTCCGGCGCCAGCTTGGTCAATTCGCCGGTCATGAACTCTTCGACCTCCTGCCCGGTGCTCAACCTGAGCGCCTGGCGCGCCAGCTCCTGGGCGTCCGAGAAGCGGATGCTGCGGATCGCCCTCTTGATGGCCGGAATGCTCGCCGGTGACATGCTGAACGAATCGAGCCCAAGCCCGAGAAGGACCACGGCCAGGGTCGGATCACTGGCCATCTCTCCGCAAAGGCTGACCTTGATGTTGGCATCATGGGCCGCGCTGATGGTCCGGCGGATCAGGCGCAAGACCGCCGGATGGCCAGGCTCATAGAATTGCGCCATCTTTTCATTGGTGCGATCGACCGCCAGCGTGTACTGGATCAGGTCATTCGTCCCAATGCTGAAAAAGTTACATTCCTTGGCCAAAAGGTCCGCCGTCATGGCGGCCGAAGGAACCTCGATCATCACGCCGATCGGCATATTCTCGTTAAAGGGAACATTCTTTTCGCGAAGGCGCTGTTTGACGCCCTTGAGGATGCTGTTGGCCGCGCGCAGCTCACCGGGGCCCGCGATCATCGGGTACATCATCCCCACATTACCATGGGCGGAAGCGCGCAGGATCGCGCGCAGCTGGGTGCGAAAAACATCCGTCTCCTCAAGGCATAAGCGGATGGCCCGCGCGCCCAGAAAAGGGGCCATCTCTCTCGGCAGCTGGATCCCGCTCGAAAGGAATTTGTCGCCGCCAAGGTCAAGGGTCCTGATAATGACCGGGTTCGGGGCCATCTCTTCCGCGATCTTGCGATAGGCCCTGTACTGTTCCTCCTCGGAAGGAAGGTCCAGGCGGTTCATGTAGAAGAACTCGGTGCGGTAAAGCCCTATCCCTTCCGCCCGGTACTTCTTGACAAAAGGAAGCTCATCATCCATCTCGAAATTCGCCATCAGCGCGATGCGCCTACCGTCCTGGGTCTCGGGCGGAACATCATTGAGGTTGGAGAACGACCCCTCGAACTGCGCGATCTTATCCCGCTCTTTCTGGTACAACAGAACGGTCTCTTCCGACGGGTTAACGATCACCACGCCCTTGCGGCCGTCAATGATCATAGGATCCTGGTTGCTGATCCGAAGCGTCGCATCCTTCAATCCCAGGACCGCCGGAACGCCCAATGCTTTCGCGATGATCGCCGTATGCGCGGTCCTGCCGCCGACATCGGTCACAAAACCGAGGATCTTTTTGTTGTACATCATGACCGCGTCCGACGGAGAGACATCGTGGGCCACGATGATGATATCATCAGAAAGCTGGTCAAAATCACAGCTGTGGCTCTCGCCCATCAGGTGCTTGAGGACGCGGCGGCCGACATCCTCGACGTCGGCGGAACGCTCCTTGATATAATCATCCTGGATCTTCTCAAAGACCTCGACGTAGCGCTTGATAACGCGGTGAAAAATGCTTTCGGCGCTGGACTTCTCCGACTGGATCTGCTTCTTGACCTCATCGATGAGCATGCAGTCCTCAAGGACGAGCAGATGCGCATCGAAGATCTGAGCATCCATGCTCCCGACTTGAAGGGCGATCTTCTCCTTGATCGTCTGGATCTCCTGCTTGGTATGGCTGACAGCCTCCTCGAAGCGGGCGATCTCGACAGCAACCTCTTCCTGCAGGATGTCGCGCTCGGGCACAATGAAATCCTGCTGGTCCATCAGGAACGCCGGGCCAATGGAGATCCCCGGCGCCGCGGGTATCCCTTTGAGAACGACTTCGGGCCTATTCTTCTTTAACAAGATACGCCTCCAGTTCGGCGAACATCTTTGCGGCATCCTCGCCGTCAACGCTCATGAAGACCTCGCTGCCATGGTCCGCTCCGAGCATGAGGATCCCCATGATCGACTTGCCGTTGACCTGCTCCGCGCCCTTGCGGATCATGACATTCGCCGCGTACTTGTGGGCGATCTGCACGAACATGGCCGCCGGCCGGGCATGAAGCCCTTGCTTGCACTTGATGATTATCGTCTTTTCTATCTTGGGCATATTAACGCCTGATCACCCGGTTCTGTTCGATCGCGCCGATCAATGCTTTGGTCAATTTATGCGAATCATGGCGGACATAATCATTGACCCCGACAATGTCCTCCAGGAACACCTTGTACCCCATTTCCCTGATCCGCTCCGCGTCCGCTTCCACGGGGATCGAATTCTCCCGGCGATAACGCGCCAGGGCCTCGCTGCTGCTGACATCGCTGCCGTTGACAACAACGCCGTCAATAATATCCCGGCTGGTGTGCTCCACCAGCGCCTTGACATGATCGCTGGCCGTATATGATTCCGTCTCGCCCTGCTGGGTCATCACGTTGCACACATAGATCTTGAACGCCGTTGATGCCGCGATCGCCTCCGGAACGCCCCGGATGACCAGATTCGGCAGCACGCTCGTGTACAAACTCCCGGGGCCAAGAATGATGACATCCGCCTCCTTGATCGCCTCGATCGCCTCTTCGGTCGGCGCAGCGTCCGCCGGGTTCAGAAAAACCCGCTCGATCGGCACGCCTGAACGCGGGATCCTGGCTTCACCCTGCGCTTCCTTGCCGTCACGGTAACGCGCCACCAGATGCACGTTCGAAACAGTGGACGGGACAACCTTACCGCGGATCGCAAGGACCTTGCTGGTCAGTTCGACCGCCTGACGAAAATCCCGGTTGCCCACCTCAAAAAGAGCCGTCAGAAAAAGATTGCCAAAATTGTGCCCCTTGAGCTCCGAGGTCTCGGGAAAACGGTACTGAAAGAGCTCCCCCATGATACCCGGCGCGTCGGCAAGGGCGACCAGGCAGTTACGGATATCACCCGGGGCCACGATGTCGAACTGCTCACGCAGCCGCCCCGACGACCCGCCGCTGTCAGCGACCGTCACGATCGCCGTAATATTGGCCGTATATTCCTTGAGCGCCAACAACAGATTCGAAAGCCCGTGTCCTCCGCCGATCGCCACGATCTTCGGGCCGCGCTCCAAGAAGCGCTTCTGGTACAAAATGTTGACAAGATCCTGTTCACGCCTGGGCAAAAAGATCGTGATCAGCGAGATCGTCATCTTGCCAATGCCCATGGCCGTAAAAATGATGCCGCACAGGACAATAATAACGCCAAAACTGCTGACAAAAGGGTCCGGATACGCAGCAAAATACGCGCCCAGGGCCACAATGCAGATCCCGATCAGCGATATGAACACCCACCGCTTGACCTGCATGCCGGGATACAGCCACTTGAACAGATTGCTGGACATTATCGTTCTACCAGATTGTTACACGCCGCCAGAGCGGCAGGGTCAGCCGATCTGTGCGTCTTCGCGCGCAATAAGCTCGAGGATCTCTTTCTTGTCCTTGACGGACTTGAGGCTCTCGCGGAAATACTTGTCCTTCAGGAGCCTGGACACGCGCGCGAGCGCCTTGAGATGCGGGCCGGCCGAATCCATCGGGGCGGCAAGAAGAAAGAAAATATAAGCGGGCTCTCCGTCGAGAGCGTCAAAGTCGATGCCTTTCTTGCTGATGGCAAGCCCGGCGACAAGCTTGTCCACGCAATCGGTCTTGCCGTGCGGGATAGCAATGCCCTGCCCGATCGCGGTGGAGCCAAGGGCTTCACGGGCCATGAGGACGTCAATGATCTTGGCCTTGTTCTTTTTTTCAAAAGCACCGGCCTCGACCATCATGGTCACCATTTCTTCGATAAGATCTTTTTTTGTAGTGGATTTCAGGTCGGCGGCAACAGCATCGCAACAAAGAAAGTCGGTGATCTTCATAAACGAGACTCCATTCTGGGTTACTCCGAGGAAGGAATTATCCCATTCGGCCCGGGGCCTCAAGGATAATTTTATTCCGCGGAGCGGAATAAAATTAAGCGGCGGAAGGGGTTCGAACCCTCGACATCCACCTTGGCAAGGTGGCATTCTAGCCAACTGAATTACCGCCGCAGATAAGCGAACAAATATCAAAAAGAACGAAAATGATGCAATATTCTAGCATCCCGAACAAGTTAGTCAACCCTTAAGAGCAAAACCGTGGGCGGGAGAGGACTTGGCACCCCTTCGGGGTCGGCCATCCGCCTCGCCTATGGACGCTCCTATTCGTCGCGTCCAGCGAGGCTCCTTCAAGTCCTCTCTTGCCAAGAACAAACGCAAGATCCAAATCATGGGCGAGAGAGGACTTGAACCTCCATCCCTTGCGGGACCAGATCCTAAGTCTGGCGCGTCTCCCAATTCCGCCACCCGCCCTGATCGTTAAAGAATTCTTTAACGATCACTTCGAAAAATGTGCCGGGCGCTTTCAGCGCCCCACTCTTTCGAAGCTTCCGCTAAAAGAGAATTCTTGGCAAATCGCTCCGAAGAATGTGCTGGGTGCCTACGGCACCCCACTTCTTCGGAGCTTCCACCATAATTTGCTTCAAAGAACAAAAATTAATTAAATAAACGGTGCTCTGAAATTGACGGAGCAATTTCAGAGTCACCATTCTTTCTCCCATAAGCGCAAAACATTCTCCCTTACGGGTAAAATGTTTTGCGCGCTATGGAAAGAATGGTGACCCACCCGCGACTCGAACGCGGCACACCAGCCTTAAAAGGGCTGTGCTCTACCAGATGAGCTAGTGGGTCAAAATATAAAAGAACAGGCGCGTCAAATATTCAAAAGCTCTTTATTCTTCTTTTCAAGAAGCGTGTCAACATCCTTGATGTACTTATCGGTCAACTTCTGGATGACTTCCTGCCCTTTGGTATTATCATCCTCAGAAATACTGTTATCTTTCTTCATCTTAGAGATCTTGTCGTTCGCTTCACGGCGGATCATGCGCAGCGATACCCGCCCCTTCTCCGCAATGTCCTTGGTCACTTTTGCCATTTCCTTGCGTCGCTCCTCGGAAAGCGCGGGAACGACCAGGCGGATGACCTTACCATCATTGTTGGGCGTGATCCCCAATTTAGAATTCAACACCGCCTTCTCGATCTCGGCAAGAGCGCTCGGGTCCCACGGCTGAATGATCAGGCAACTGGCGTCCGGCGATGATACCGCGGCCATCTGCTTAAGCGGCGTCATGGTCCCATAATAATCGACCTGCATGTCCTCGACAAGCCCGGGATGCGCGCGGCCCGTACGCACCTCGCCGAACTCACGGACAACGGAGTCCAGCGCCTTCTTCATCCTTGTTTCCGTCTCGGTAATGGTCTCTTTGACGCCCATACAGTCCCCCTTTTCAGACCCGCTCCCGGGTCAACTGACCAGCGTTCCTATATCCTCGCCCAGGACGGCCTTCTTGATATTGCCTTCCTGCATCAGATTGA
The DNA here is from genome assembly GCA_964643325.1 of uncultured Planctomycetales bacterium. Taxonomy (GTDB): domain Bacteria; phylum Omnitrophota; class Gorgyraeia; order Zapsychrales; family Fredricksoniimonadaceae; genus Fredricksoniimonas. The sequence goes on along the minus strand of CAZXSE010000005.1, from coordinate 22,454 downwards.
ACACATGGATCGGCAGTGCGTTATCCATGCACATGCTGATCGCCGTCGAATCCATGACCTTCAGGTTCTTCTTCAGGACATCCATGAACTTAAGGCGGTCATACTTGACCGCGTTCTTATCCTTCATGGGATCGGCCGAATAGATCCCATCGACCTTCGTGGCCTTCATGATGACCTCGGCCTTGATCTCGCTCGCCCGCAGGGCCGCCGCCGTATCGGTGGTAAAGAACGGATTTCCCGTACCTGCCACAAAAATGACCGCCCGCCCTTTCTCAAGATGACGGAGCGCGCGCCGCACGATATACGGCTCGGCAATGGCATGCATGGCAATGGCCGTCATGACCCGCGTCGGGACACCCAGATGCTCGAGGGCGTTCTGCAAGGCCAGGCCGTTAAGGACCGTAGCCAGCATGCCCATGTAATCTGCCACAGAACGGTCAAGGTCGAAACGCTTGGATTCGAACTGCCCGCGGAAGATGTTCCCGGCCCCGACGACAAGCGCCACCTGCACGCCCATGGCGTGCACTTCCTTGATCTGCGCCGCAAACCCCGCGCATACGTCCGCGTCAATACCATGCCCCTGTTTGCCCTGCAGCGCCTCGCCGCTGAGCTTCAGGAGTATCCTTTTATAAACAGGCTTTTTGGAAGGCACAAGACCTCCTTGATCAACGCTTGTTACGACAATGTCCGGATCAGGCAGCTTCGCCGATCTTGTAACGCATGAAACGGCCGATCACGATATTCTCGCCGATCTTGGCCACAAGTTCATTCAGCAAATCCTGCACGGACTTTGACCCGTCCTTGACAAAGGGCTGTTCCAGAAGGCAGACAGCCTTGACGTCAGCCCCGCCCGCAAGCGCATCCGCCGGAACGTCCTCTTTCTTCACATACAAAGGGGCCATGGCCGCAATGTGCATGGACAGGTCCTTGGTGAACTGGATGAACGCCTCATTGCGGGCGACAAAGTCCGTCTCGCAATTGACCTCGACGAGAACGCCGATCTTACTGCCGTTATGGATATACGCCTCGACACGACCTTCACGGGCCGCGCGCGATGCTTTCTTGAGCGCCATCTGCAGGCCCTTCTCGCGAAGGATCTCCTTGGCCTTGTTCATGTCCCCGCCTGCCTGCTCGAGGGCTTTTTTGCAATCAATGATCCCGCAACTGGTAACTTCACGAAGTTCCTTGATAAGATCAACTGACATGACAGATCACTCCTTTTCCGCAACGGCTTTCTTGACAGGCTTCTTCTTGGGTGTTTCCTTGGCAACGCCAAGCTCATCATACTCAACAAGGCCCTCGGCCAGGCTTTCAACAATGACCTCTGGCACAAGCCCTTCGACCACCGCCGCCGGCGCCGCAACTTCCGCCGCCGCAGCCTCTGCGGGCTGTACCGGCTGCTCGCCCGAGAATTCCTTCTTCCCTTCAATGATGCTGTCCGTAACAAGTCCCGCGATCAGGCGGATGGACTTCACCGCGTCGTCGTTGGCCGGGATCGGACGGTCGATAGGGTCAGGGTCGCTGTTGGTATCGATCATGGCAATGACCGGGATATTCAGCCTCTTGCATTCCTTGATGGCAATATCTTCTTTCTTGACATCAACGACAAAAATAGCGTCCGGCAGACGCGTCATCTCGCGGATGCCGCCCAGGTCGCTGATCAGGCGCGTTCTTTCCTTATTGAGGAGCGCGATCTCTTTCTTGGTCAAACGGGCAAAGATCCCGTCCTTCTCCATGCGCTCGATCTCCTGGAGCTTGCGGATGGACTTCTTCACGGTCTCGAAGTTCGTCAGCAATCCACCCATCCAGCGATTGTTCACAAAGAACATCCCCGCACGGGCAGCTTCCTGCTGCATGACCTCCTGGGCCTGCTTCTTAGTGCCCACAAAAAGAAAACGCCCGCCTTTCGCCGCAATGCTGCGCGCGAAATCACGGGCCTCTGCCAGGCACGCCTCTGTCTTCTCAAGATCAATGACATAAATGCCACTGCGTTCACCGAAAATGAACTTCTTCATCTTCGGGTTCCACCGGCGGGTCTGATGTCCGAAATGCACACCGGCGTCGAGAAGCTGCTTGATCAATTCCATGCTCATACGCTCTCCTTTGATGTCTGCCCCGCCGTGTGTTCGAAGAAGTGAAGGCGGTGGCGATCGTCCCCGGGATTGCCCCGGTTGAGCCTTGCGGTCTCTTCACTTCTTTCCACGACCGCACGACCCGTTAACAGTGCCCTGCCGGCCTTCATGGCCGCAGGATATTAAAAAGTTCGGGTTAGTATAACAAAGGGTCGGATAAATGCAACTATTTTATACGGGAAGTCTTTTGGTCAGGCGGCTTTGAAGGCCGGCAGGACCACACGAAAGGTCGTTCCTTTACCAACCTGGCTCTCCACCAGGATCGCACCGTTATGCTTCTTGATAATATCATAACTGATCGGCAGCCCGAGCCCTGTGCCTTTGCCTGGGCCCTTGGTCGTGAAGAACGGGACAAAAAGTTTCGGGATGTCCTGTTCGGGGATCCCGCATCCGGTATCAGCAACCTCGACAACGACCTGACCCTCCTGCCGATATGTCCTCAGGCGAACGGTCCCTTTGTTTTCAATGGCCTGCACGGCATTGACAATAAGATTGATGAAGACCTGCCCAAGCCGCTGCTCGTCTGCCTCGACAAAAAGGTCCTTGCCGTATTCCTTAACGAACTCGACCCTGCCCCTGGCATCATTGCCGACGATATTGAAGATCCCGTCAAGAAGGGCATTCATATCGACACGCGCCATCACGCCCCGCTCCGCCGCGGCAAAGTTCTGCAGGCCCGCCACGATCCTTTTGATCCGGTCAAGCCCGTTCTCGCTCTCTTCCAACAGCGACGGAACATCTTTCCTGAAGAGCGCGAACTTTGAACCATGTTCCAGGGTCTTGATCGACGCCTGCAGGGCTTTTGCCCCTTCCGTGTTACGCGCCTCCAGGGCCGCTGTCAACTTGTCATATTCAGCGAGGATATCAAGGAAGACATGCATGTACTCACGAAGGACCGAAACATTGCTCTGAACGAATCCGAGAGGGTTGTTGATCTCGTGCGCTACGCCCGCGGCAAGGGTTCCCACAGCGGCCAGCTTCTCGGACTGGACCAGCTGTTGCTGGGCCCTTTTCAACTCAGTGTTGATCTTTTCCAATTCTTCCAGCGCGGCAACGACCCGCTCCTGATTCTCCCGAAGGTCACGCTCCATCTTCTTGCGTCCGGTAATATCCAGAACAACCCCGATAATGCCCCTGGCCCTGCCGTCCGCATGGCGTAAAACTGATTTATAAAAGATAACGTCCCGGTCCGTGCCATTGACATTGGACATGCGGCCCTCATATTCCTGCCGCCCCCCGCGGGTCATAGCTTCCAGGTCTGCCGCATGATAACGCTCGGCCAGCTCTCGGGGCGCCACATCATGGATGGTCGCGCCAATGATCTTCTTTTTGGGAAGGCCGATATAATCCGCGAACGCCTGATTGCATTTCTGATAAACAAAATTCTCATCCTTGAAATACACAGGACTGGGCATGGCCTCTACAAAGTCGATCATCTGGACCTCTGCCTCGGACCTGAGGACGTTCGCCTGCCGCAGCCCGTCGAAAGCGATCTTGAGCGCATCCGCCGTCTCACGCGCGCGCACCTGCCACAAGAACAGGCCGCTGATCAGGATAACGACCAGCATGACAATAAGAACAGCGGCGATCTTTTGTTCAACCACCGTCATCAGGAACACCCGGTTATCCACGTCAATGCCCTGAACCCCGAGAACGGCGCCCGTCCCAGGATCCAGGATGGGGACAAATGCCGATATGAATGTTCCCCACTGGTCTGTATAGGGACCCACAAGCCCGGCCTTCCCGTCACGAAAAATATCATAAAGCCCAGGCGGCGCGTCCGCATAAATATCCCCGGGCTCCGAATGGTCCTTATCATCAAGGGGTATCGAATCAACAGTGAACACGATCCTGCCGTCGCGCATGACCATCTGGTAGAACCAGCGGACATCCCCCCACAATAAAGCCGCGCGCGCGAACGCGATCTGCTGTTCACGCAGCCGCATATATGCAGCAGTCTGCCGGTCTTCCCTTGCCCCCTTGATCACGGCAGCCGTCGCCGGGTTCACGCCGGCCGTCACGATCCGCGCCATCCCCAAAAGATCATGCTCCTGCCGGATGCGGGCCTTCTCGCCGGCCCAGGAAACAAATATCCATCCGGCAAGAAAGACCACGGCCAGGCACACGAGGAATATTCTTTGCCCGCGCAGGATAAGAACCCTGCTTTTTTGCGTAAACCTGGACCTTAAGACCCTGTGATGGTAGAACCACAACACGACGGCCGCCGCAAATATCAGGGCGCTGCGCACGACATGGATGGAATAACCGAATATCTTTCTGAAATCGCCATCGTTGAGGACGTAGCCGGCCTCTCCGTCAGCCACGGAGATCACCGTCAACGTCAGCGTATACACGCCCACCAGCACCATGCTGGCCCACAAAAAGATCCTGTCCTCGCGCTTCTCATGATCTTTCACGATCAGCGGGACCCTCCATATCAACCAGCCCATGGCGCAGAATGCTATCACATAAGAGAACAGGATCCCGACGCCTGCTCTGCCTCCGGTCATAGCCCCTGCCGCGAGCAAGCAGGCTGCAAAGATCATATGCCTGCCCCTGAAAGACCGGCGCAAGCCCTTGCCTAAAGGCAGCGCCATGATCTCAAGAAAGACCAGCAGCGACGCACCCCACACCAGGCTGCAGATCAAGGCCAGAAGGCCGGGTTCCTTGAGAAGCGGCTCGACCAGATGGATCAGCTCGTGGCCCCCTTGCAGGCATCCAAAGATACCCAGCCATTTCCACAGGCCCCGATGGCGCTCGTGATAAAAAAGAAGAAAACACACCAGGGCGAAAAGAAAGAAAACAACGCCGCAGGAAAGAAAAGGATAGTCCATGTGTTCTAGGAATATGTTCATGATCTTATTTTAACAGAAAACCCCTTCTACGTCACTCGTGTTTGACTTTTGAACTGTGCTTTGTTATCCTTAAGCCCTGTTATGGATACACGCCCCCGACATGTCCTGATCGTCACCGGAGAACAATCCGGCGACATGCGCGCCGCATCCCTGGTACACGCGATCAGGGCCGCCAGCACTAACGTTTCTTTCTTCGGGATCGGCGGCGATCATTGCCGTAAGGCCGGCGTTGACACATTCGCGGACATCACAGAACTTGCCGTTTTCGGATTTGCGGAGGTCCTGTTCAATATCCGGCGGATCAAGCGCGTCTTTGACCTGACGATCGCGCAAGTTGAGGCCCAGCGCCCGACGATGGCCATCCTTGTTGATTATCCCGGGTTCAACCTGAGGCTCGCCCGGGAACTGAAAAAGCGTGGCATCAAGGTCATCTATTATGTCAGCCCCCAGATATGGGCCTGGAAAGAATCGCGCGTCAACACCATCAAACAGGTCGTTGACCGCATGATGGTCCTGTTCCCCTTTGAGAAAGATGTTTACGCGCGCCATGGCTACTGCGCGGATTTCGTGGGCCATCCGCTCGTCGATGAAACTTTTGCCGCCACGCCCCGTGATACATTCCTTGCAAGCATCGGCCTTGATCCCCGAAAACCGGTACTCGGCATCCTGCCCGGATCAAGGCCCCGCGAGGTCGCCAACCTCCTGGGGCTCATGCTCCGTGCGGCAGCGCTCGTCAAGAAAACCATGCCTGATCTGCAGCTTCTCGTGCTCAAGGCCAAAAACCTCGATGGGACAATGTTCTCCCGGCATCTTGGCGATACTCCTGAAGGGTTGAAAGTTTCGGAAGATTATTACAACGCGCTAAATGCCTGTTCCGCGGCCATCGTTTGCTCGGGAACAGCCACTCTCGAGACGGGGTTGCTGAAGAAGCCCATGGTCGTTGTGTACAAGACATCCTGGGCGACCTGGCTCATCGGAAGGATGCTGATCAAGATCTCGCGTGTCGCGCTGGTGAACATCCTTGCGGGCAGGAAAGTCGTCGAAGAATTGCTGCAGAATGACGCGTCCGTGAAGAACATCGCCCGGGAAACGCTGCGGCTCTTTGACCCGGCGCATACCGCGTCCATCCAAAAAGACCTGGAACAGGTCAAACAGCTGCTGGGCTCGCCGGGCGCAAGCTTTCGCGCAGCCCGGATCGTCCTCGAAGAACTCTCTAAATAAAATGGTCCTTGACCATATCCCAGAACGTGGCTGGCGTGAAGCGGCCAATGTACTTTGACGCGCCCGCCTCAATGCAGTCGTTCTTCGCCTGACGCAGGTCCTCGATCCCCTGCATGCTGCCGATATCCTCGGGCGCAAACTGCGTGTAGATCAGGATCTCCATCCCCTGCAGACGCGTAAAACACCTCAAGGCCTTGATCACATCACGGCTGGAAACGTCGCCCTTAACAAGCACGTCGATCAGGACGACTTTGGGCGTCAGGATCAGGCAGTTCGAAACAAACTCGATCGGATCGTTCACGCCGCCGACAACGCATCCCTGCGCCTGGAGTATCTTGGCGATCTCTTTGCTTACCTCGGCGTTCGCCCCCAGAACAAGGGCCTGCTTGTTCTTGCGGTCAAGTTCCGCGCAGGTAAAGATGTACTCGACCTTATGGATCAGCTTCTCGGCATCCATGGGCTTTGGCAGGAAATGCTCGACGCCCAGGGTCTGGAACGACTCGCGGAAGATATTATTGTCCGTGATGATGACGATCGGGATCTGGGAGAATTTCGGGACCTTCTTGATCTCTTTATAAAGATCAACACCGTCCATGACGGGCATCACGACATCCGTCACGATCAGGTCCACGGGCGCGTGCTGGATGATGTCCCAGGCCTCTTTGCCGTTACGCGCGGTCGCGACCGTATAGTGATGCTCCTCGAGCTTCTGACGGGCCAGCGCCACTACCGTCGGCTCATCATCAACGATCAATATTCTTTTGGACATAATGCTTTCTCCCGGATGATAACAAGAACACCCACGACTTATTCTAGAACAAGATGCCTATTCCGCACCTGTTTTTTAAAATTTTCCAGAAAAGACCTGATCCTCTCGTCCAGAAGGATGTCCTGGCGCGTCAGCGGGCGCTTCAGGACGATCCCCTCCAGTGTGGTGCAGCGCGACAATGCCACATAGGCCTGGCCGTGCGAGAAAGCGCCGCGGCCAAGATCAATGGACACTCGCGTGAACGTCTTGCCCTGCGACTTGTGAATGGTCACGGCCCAGGCCAGGCGCAACGGATACTGACGGAACGAGCCCACTGTCTCAGAGGCAACGTGATCGAGCTCCTTGTCGTACACGAAACGGAACATCTCCCAGGTGAACGGCTCGATATCAACATCATGGCCGTCCGCAAGGCGGACGCGGATCACGTCTTCCCCGGCGTGAATGATGTCCCGCACATGCGCGATCGAGCCATTGACCCAGCGGCCCATCGGGTCATTATTAAGCAGCATGACCTGCGCCCCGATCTTCAGTTGAAGCTGCTCATGCGTCGGCAGGTTCTTCTGTTCGAACGCACCCTCAACATCACCGGCATAAGTGAATGCTTTCCCCTTGATAGCGGCGAGGCGGTCGCGGTTGATCGCGTCCGCCAGGTCATTGGTCGTTGTCAAATGCACATAGAAATCGTCAGGCGGCGGCTCAAAATCAGGACGGCAGCGCGTGTTCAACAGGCCTATATCCTCGGCCGTAAGAACATTGTCCCGAACGGCATTGAGCAGGCGGATGAAGCGGTCCTCGGTCTGACGATAGATCTTCTCAAGTTCAAGGAACTCGAACGCGCATCCTGCAAAGACCCTGGCGGAAAAAAAATACGGGCTCGGGTATGCCTGCGCGAACATTTCCCGCTCCGATGACCGGACAACAGGCGGAAGCTGGTATAAATCCCCGATCAGCACCATCTGCACGCCGCCAAAAGGCTTCTTCTTGTCCGGGCCATTATGCCTGAGAAAAGTATCGATGCAATCAAGAAGGTCCGCGCGCACCATGGATATTTCGTCGATGATAACGGCATCAAGATGGCGGTACAGCTCACGTTTGGCGCGGCGCACGCGCAGCTCCTTCGCGGCGTCCGGCGTGATGTCCGGCTTGAACCCAAAGAAAGCATGAATGGTCTGGCCCTTGATGTTGATCGCCGCAACTCCCGTCGGCGCGACGACCGCCACGTTCTTGCGCGTGCTCGAACGAAAATACTGCAGGAGCGTGGACTTCCCCGTCCCCGCGCGCCCCGTCAGAAAAATACTTTTAGAAGAATGTTCAAAAAGATCAAAAGCGCGCAGGAATTCAGGGGTCTTTTCTATCTCAAAAGAAGGTGTGCTCATGCGGTCATTGTACTAAAATAGCAGCATGCGTCCACTACTGGTTTTCTTATTCCTGCTGCTGGCGGCAGGCAAGGCTGTTGCGACGGATGGGCTCGCCATCTACAATGCGCTGCAGGCATCGATCGTAACAGTGACCTGCCGCTCGGCCGTCAGGTCAGAGGAGGGGCGCGCCGGCATCTACGAAACTTCCGGAGCGGGCGTCATCCTCGATGCCGCGGGGACCATTGCCACGAACACACACATCATTTACGGCTCGAGGATCATTGAAGTGACCCTGCCGGCCCAGGGAACTTTTCCGGCAACAGTCCTTTTTGTCTCCCCGCAGAACGACTTCTCTATTATAAGGATCACGCCTCCGGGGCCTTTGACGCCCGTTACCTGGGCGGATTCAGATCTCGCCCGGCTGCAGGATGAGGTCGTGACCATCGGGCACTCGCCTCTCTTGAAGTCGACTATTTCCGGCGGGAACATCAAGTCCATCGGAATCCGCAAGAACGATCCGGCGCAAACCCCCGAGTTCTTTGAACTGAACATCAACCATTATGAAGGCGACAGCGGCGGACCCGTCTTTGACCGCGAGGGGCGCCTGCTGGGGCTCATGAATGCAAAACGCCTCACCCGGGACCGATCCTGCCTCGTTGTTCCCGCCAACAAGATACATTTTGCCTACTTAAATGTTGCAACCGGTTTTCAAAAACGATAGAGTATGGCCTATGCCTGATAACACACAGCACCGCTATCCCGTTTTCATCCCGTGGCTTCTGTGCGGCCTTGTCGCTTTTGGTATAGGCATTCATTTCCGCCTCTACCCACTCGCGCATGACCGTTCCTCGGACGCTTACCAGCAGGCGACCATGCTGGTGCTCAACAAGGTCCGCAACGGCATTGCCGCCGAAGTGAACGCCAAACTTCCCGCTGCCCCGCTGTCAGAACGCGAGCAGCGCATCCAGGCGGGTTTCAATGCGGCCTTGCGGACGAACAAGACAATGCTCAATAAAGCCTTTGACCAGGTCAGCCTTGAGCTCCTGAAGAAAGACCCGCAACACAAGCGTTACCTGCAGGAATCGGATTCCTATTATTTCCTCGACCTGACCCGGAATATCCTGGAATCCGGCGATGTCAGCGCAACAGTGGACGGCAGCCGGTATTTCAATAAAAAGATGCTCGCCCCCGTCGGATACTGGGAGCCGCAGACGTGGCATCCTTACATCGGCGCCTGGGTCTATAGGGCCGCAAAGTTCTTTGATCCCACCATAGACCTGATGGCCGGCCTGGGATTCACCCCCCTGGTCCTTTTTGCTTTTGTCCTGGCCGCGTTCTTCATGGCCTGCCGAAGCCTCGGCTGCGGATGGCCAAGCGCTTTCACCGGTTCGATCTTCTTTATCCTTGCCAGCATCTACCTCCAGCGCAGCACCTATGCCTGGTATGACAATGACGCCTACAGCGTCCTGTTCCCCTTGCTGAACCTGGGGCTTTTGTCTTTCGCCCTGCGGCCCGGCAACAGCCTGCAAAAGACCCTATTGTGGGGGCTTTTGGCGGGAGTCTCATTCGCCCTGTACGCGCGCTTCTGGACGGGTTGGGGATCATCCTGGGCCGTTGCGCTCGCGACCCTGGCATTGATCTGCCTGCGCTCGTTCATCCTCCATGAAAAGAACCGGCTCATACTGGCGGGTCTCTGGGCAACCGTCGCTCTCACGCCATTGTTGTGCCTGATCGCCTTCATTGGCATCGGGCAATTCCTCGAGCTGATCCCTTTTGCCCTGGGCGAACTCAAGAAATTCCTCCTGCCGGCTGTTAACGGCTGGCCCGACATGTTCATTATCGTCGGAGAGCTTCACGCCACCTCCTGGCGCGAGGCCGTATCCCTCGCCGGAGGCTGGTTCATGTTCCTGGGTGCCGGACTGACCCTGGCAGCCCTGTTGCGCAAGTCATGGGCCCAGCGCAAGAGCCCGCCGGACGCACTCATCCTTCTCGGCGCTTTTGCGTACATCACATTCCTCCTGGCCTTGAGCGCGCAACGCTTCACCATTCTCCTCTTGACGCCCGTTGCCCTGATCTTTGCGTTCGGACTGGAAATGCTCTGGCAAGCAGCACCTGGCCTCGCCAGCCGTTCTCCGCTCAAAACCCCTGTTATACAGAAACTTCTTCTCACGGCCTTTTTACTCCTGGCCATGATCCCCGTATATGCCGCCCAAAGGTCCATTGACACGCTGATGTGCCCGATCTTCAACTCGGCGTGGGACCGCGCCCTGACCAGACTGCGCGAAAGTTCCCCCAAAGACAGCGTGATCAATACCTGGTGGTCCCCGGGGCATTTTGTCAAAGCCATTGCGGACCGCCGCGTCACATTCGACGGAGCTTCGATCAAGGGCGAACAGGCCTACTGGCTGACCAAAGTCTATCTAAGCCGCAGCGAGAACGAAGCCCTTGGCATTCTGCGCATGCTCAACACAAGCTCTAACAAAGCCGCCGAATTCCTGCAGCGGCATGGCTGGCCGCTCTCCCGCGCAGTCCCTTTGCTGACACAGATCACGGCCCTGCCGCGACCTGCGGCTGCCGAGCGGCTTAAGAAAGATCTGCCGCCGGAACTTGCCAAAGAACTGTTGGACCTGACCCATGGAGCGCCGCCGCCATCCTATATCCTCATTTACCAGGAACTTGTCGAGGGGAACGTGCTCCTGGGTTATGTCGGCAAATGGGACTTCAAAAAGATCGAAGCCCTGAACATAAATGCCGCCGCCCTGCGCCGCATCCCGTCAAAACGCTCATCCCGCTACATTGATTTTCTCTGGAGCCTCGTCGGCGGCCCCTTGCGCCAGAGCGAAACGCTTGCGCCCGTCGGAAGAAAAGACGCCCTTATCCTTTTCGATCAGGGGGTTGCCGTCAACACAGCGGAAATGTCCGTCAAGATCGATTCCGGCACGTTCGGCCGCGGCATCCCCAGGAGCCTGATCTACCTTGACGAGACGGCAGGCCGTGTCACGGAAAAGACCTTCCCTGACGCCACCCTAGGTTATTCCGTGGTCTTTTTCCATGACAGGGACCATGCCCCGCGCGCGGTCCTGATGGACCAGTCCCTGGCGAATTCCCTCATCGTAAAACTCTATTATTTCGACGGAAAAGGGCTGGAACATTTCCGCCAATTCGCCAAAGAACAGGACATCACCGGACGGACCAAAGTGTTCGTCTATCAAGTAGCCTGGCCAAAAGACTTTTGATACACTTGTTTTTTTAGGGATCTTTTGTTACTATAGGCAACGTTATTTTTTGGGCCGGTAGCTCAGTTTGGGAGAGCGCCTCGTTCGCAATGAGGAGGTCGTGAGTTCGACTCTCATCCGGTCCACCATTCTTTCCATATTGCAAAAAACCTGCAACCCGTAAGGGGCAGGTTTTTTGCTTTTATTAGGGAAAGAATGGTGGACTCTGGGAAGGATTCTTCCCAGAGTCCCAAAAAAAACTAAAGAAATATTTATTGGTCTCTCTTCTCTGTCTTAAGGAAGGTATCCAGAAGTCCACAGCGGCATAAAAAAGGGCGGACATAAAGTCCGCCCCTACAATTTTCTTTTGATCATTCTTAATTCTGATGCCCTATCGTCTTCTTGGGCTGGGTATCAAAAACAGAGACATCGTAGAGAACATCAAACCATTCCTCGAACATCTCATAAGTCCTCTTCTGCGGCCAGTGAGATTCATCATCGATCCATTCGCCAAGTTCATTGCAGAAGATCTGATCGAAATATCCGCGCACGTATTCCTCGGCATCCTCGACGGTGTCGTAACGCGGGATCAAATAAACATTGGTGCGGCCGGCGAGCTCGTCAAGCCATACAGGATCATCCGGCGAGACACTGTTGATCCAATCGATCACAGGTTCCCGGAGCATTACCACAACCGCCATGCGGTCCGATCGTTCCATATCAACTCCCTTTGGGTATATTATACAACATCAGCGCCACGCCAGGGCGCTGAAAATCATCTATCTTAGAACCGGCGGCCGAAAAGACGCCCTGGACAAAAGCGGGATATTCCGGATCATTATGATGCGACAAGAAGACCCACACGCGCCCCATGCCCTGAAGCTGCTGCGGGGACGCAGCCGAGACCATGACCGCCTCGCCCCTGCCGACGACCATGAATTTGCGGTAATGCCCCGCGGCGTCGTAAATGCTCAATGTCCTTCGCAATGCCAGCGATCTTGCGCCCCCATTAACAATAATATCAGGGAACAGCTGTATCACGGGGGTTGCTGCCGCGCCTTCAGGCCCGACACGATGCATCGGCAGGCGCTGGTTAAGGCCGAAACGCTGTCCGTAATACCAGAACGGATACTGCGCCTGCGGACTGACGGCGATCATGTCCCCCGGCTGATAATGCGCCGCAAGGTATATCATGGCCTCGCGATTCTCTTCCTGTCCGCGGGGCGTCACAACATGCCGGGCCGCCTCAACAACGGGCAGCGCGAGGACCACAGCGACCACAGCTGCCGCCATCCACGACTTCCAGCCTCCTGCCTTGACCGCGATATCCCTGGCCCCTTGCGCGATAACGACCAGAAGAGCCGGAACAAGAAAAAGGACCAGCCGCTCGAAGAATGGATATTTCTCGAAAGCCGCGGCCAGCAAGGTCAGTGCAAAAGGCGTCAGCAATAAAGCGACCATCCTTTTATCCCGCCGCCAAAGGCCATAACAACCCGCACCAAAAAAAACTGCCATCAGATACGGCCAGCCAAGCCCTAGCGGCGAGCGGAACATATCGATAAAGACACGCCACGCCCACCTGACCCCTTCCAGGGTCCAGATCGGCGCCGGCGCAAAGCCACCGGTCAACCGCCAGTTCTTGAGAAGGTCCGGATTAAGCATGCGCCCGACGGAAAGATGATACAGCAAGAAGAAGCTGGCGGCCCAAAGCGCGTAGCACAACAAGAGCTGGACGGCTTTCTTCAGATCGCGCTCACAGGTTTTCTCAACAAACATCACAGCCCCGCACCCCGCCAGGATAAAAAGCATGGCGTTAGAAAGCCAGATGATCAACGCACCGCCCAGAGCAAAAAGAACGATCCTTCTGGCGGTCCAGTTCTCCTTAAGGCCAAGGAACATCTCATAGACGGCCAGCGCAGCAAGCAGATCCACACCGTAAGGCTTGAGTTCCGCGGCAAAATAAACCGGAGGTTCGATAACGGCAAAGAGCGCCAAGGCCAGGGTTGCGGCGGCCGGGTCCAGCGTCCGGCGGAAAAAGCGTCTGGCCAAGAAGAGAGCGCCGATGCCGGCGGCCAGGGGAAAGAATCGAAGGGCGAGCTCGGAGTTCCCCAGCAGAGCAACAACGGCTTTCTCGATCAACTGGAAAAAAAGCGGGGCTTGCGCAAAGTCAGGAAAAAGAAGGACGTGCTGCCATATCTCCTGCCAGGAGCGGTTAACGATGCTCAGCGCCAGGCAGATCTCATCCTGCCAGAAAGACCTGTTCTCGGCATAATGCCGCAGGCGCAGCATGATGCCAAGAATGATCAGCCCTGTCTGCATCCCAGGCCCCGTCCAGAAACTTGCGCGTAAGATATTCATCATTTTAAGACCAGCGGTAAACAAGAAAACGCCAGAGGCTGGCAACATATGTCCTGCCCATCTTCACAAAACGGAACTTGGATGTCCCGAGAGAGCGGTTGGCCAGCATCAGCGGGACCTCACGATACTTCAAATGATGCTTGATGAAATAAAGCATGATCTCCATCTGGCACTCAAAACCGCTCGCCTGGATGCGCACCTGCTTGATGTGAGCGCCGCGATAGGCTTTGAACCCCGACGAGAGGTCCTGAATGCCGGTCCACAGGATAAGGTCAAAGAAAAGGTTTGCCAGGCGGCTGACAAGAACGCGCCACATCGGGACATCTTTCATGCCGCCGCCCTTGACATAACGCGAGGCAATGCAGATGTCAGCATCCTTCATTCCGTCCACAAGCCCCTTGATCATGGCCGGCGGATGGGTCAGGTCAGAATCCATGGTCACCACAATATCCCCGTTAGCCGCGGCGAACCCGGTCTCAAGCGCCTTGCCCAGCCCCCGGTTGACCTGATGGTCGACCAGGCGGATGAACGGATATCTTTGCGCGTACTCACGAACTATTTTCTGGGTCGCGTCAGCGCTGCCGTCATTGACGATCACGATCTCAAGAGGCTCATCCAACTTTACATCCCGGACGCAGGCATCCAGGAACTTCCCGATGACCTCTTCTTCATTATACGCGGGAACAACGATCGATATCATGCGCGGCCCTTTGCTGTTTCCTTCAAATAACGCTGGCACGCCGCCGCGATCCTTGGCGCAGCCCTACCGTCGCCAAAAGGGTTCTTATGGCAGCAGCGACGGCGATAATACGAGGCGTCACACAGAAGTTTGGTCGCGGCCGCCACGATGCGAGCGCGGTCAAAGCCCAGAAGTTCGGCAAACCCGGCCTCAACAGCCTCGGGGCGTTCGGTCCTCTCGCGGGCAATGATCACAGGCTTCCTGAACGCGCATGCCTCTTCCTGGATGCCGCCCGAATCCGTTACAATGATATGCGCCTTCTTCATGAGCGGCACGAAATCGTCATACCCCAAAGGCTCCAGCAAATGGACCCGGCCTCCGGCCAGAACGGATGCGACCTGGGCGCGGACATTCGGGTTCATGTGCACCGGATAAACAACCTGCACGCCAGGCAACAGGCTGATATCGCGCAGTGCCAACAGTACCTGGCGCAATCCGCTGCCAAAACTTTCACGGCGATGCAAGGTCACCAGGACAAGTTTGCCGCCATCTTTGCTGATGCGCCGCAGCAGAGGGCTCTTGAATTGATGCCCTTGTGCGTCAACCATCCTGAGCGCATCAACAACGGTATTGCCCGTCATCACGATCCGCCGGGCATCAATGCCTTCTTTAAGAAGGTCCTGCCTGGCCTTGGGCGTCGGCGGAAAATGCAGGTCCGCCAGGGCCGTGGTCATGCGGCGGTTCATTTCCTCGGGGAACGGCCGGTATTTATCAGCGGTACGTAATCCAGCTTCGACATGGGCCACAGGAATGCGCTGGTAATACGCGGCCAGCGCGCACGCGAACGTCGTGGCCGTATCCCCCTGGACGACCATCAGATCAAAATGCCGTTCCTTAAGGACTTTTGCCATGCCGGCAAGAATGCGGGATGTGACATCGAACAATGTCTGGCCTTTGCGCATCACCTTTAGGTCAATGTCCGGCGTGATCCCGAATACCCGCAATGCCTCATCCATCATGCTGCGATGCTGCCCCGTGACAAGCACGATGACCTTGACGCCGGACAGCGTGCGCAGCGCCTTAATGACCGGCGCAAGCTTGATCACCTCGGGGCGGGTCCCCATGGCCACGCCTATCACGGATCGCTTCATCACAATAACGGCCCCTTCAATCTCACCTTGATATTTTCTTTACCGGAAGCGTTGGCATCAGCCCCCAATGCCTTCAACTGTTTATCGAACAGGGATTCCTCCGGCGCATTCCCCGTGACGAGCGGCGTTCCCGGCTTGGATGATAGCCGGACATTGTCACGCACCATCGCCTCCAGGCGGGCAGCCTCCGGCTCCTTCTGATGCCGGCGCAATTGGGTCACCGCATCAAGGACCTTGAACCTGTCGCCCTGGATCATATAAGCCAGCCCCATCCCGTAATGGATCATGGGATTGGCTTGGCCGACCGGCGTCGGTAAAACAATGTTGAAGGACCGCAACGCCTCTTCCGGGCGTGACTGGCCGAGCAGATAATCCCACGCCAGGACAAAGTTGATATCATCCTGCCCGGGCTTTATCTGCAATGACCGCAAGAAAGCTTTTTCAGCATCCACGAAACGCCCGTTCGTGTAGTAGGCGCGCCCGAGATTGTTCCAGCCCTCGACCTGCTGCGGCGCCAGGTCCGACGCGATCCTGAAATAACGGATCGCTTCATTGATATCCCCCTGCTCCGGGTCCTGGTACAACAACCCGAGGCTGTTGTAAGCCGGAACAAAATCCGGGTCAAGTTCGATGACTTTCTGGAAAAGCTCGACAGACCGGTCGAACTCGCCGTCCTTGGCCGCCAGGGTGGCCAGCTGGAATATCTGTTCTTTATTGAGCGCGGGTGCCGCAAGGGTGCTGGTCGAGGAAAGTAACAGGAGGACTGCTGTCGGCGCCAGGACCCTGCGCCAGAAAGAGGTCATTTTTTTGTATCCGTCTTGACTTCCGTAGCCGCCTCACCCGACTGGACGCGGACAAGGTCTTTGGGATCGACCGCAGGGTCCGCCGCCACGATCATCTTGGAGACGGTCAGGCTTGCCTGAACAACATCGGCATTGCGGGTATTCCCGGAGAGCGTCATTTTCTCGACGCGGATCAACTCCTTGGAATTGTTGATCGCGTACACAAAACTGGTGACATCCTCAAGCTTCCCGGAACAATCCATGGTCGCAAAGTATTTGACCCGGTCCTTCTGGGCTTCCTGCCCCGCCGGAGATATCTTGGAAAGCTCCACCTTGGATCGGGTCCCCATCAGCTCAAGCTGCTTGAGCAGGTCAGCAATGATCTCTTCCTCGGCGCGCACATCCCGGGTGTAAAAATCATTGAACGTGGAAGCTTCCTGCAGGATGCGTTCACGATACTCCAAGAACCGCATGTTCTGCCTGATCACATCCTCTTCCTTGGCAATGCTCTCATCAAGTTCTTTCATGCGCGCCAGTGACGGCCCGAGCAAAAGGCGGTAGAACAGCGCCAACAAGACAAAAAGCGACGCGACAACAAGCATCTGTTTTTCGTTCTTGGAAAGCCCGGAAATGAATTTACTGATCAAGGCCTGCTCCTTGTTTTCCCTGCTGCGCGGCGGCGCCTTCAACGGCCTCGGCCGGAGCCGGCGACGATCCGGAGATCCTGAACACGATCTCGAATGCGGCCATATCCTTGCCACGCTCTTTCTTGGCAGTCGTGGATTTTGTCTTCACATTCTCGAACAGAGGCGACTCCTCAAGGGCGGTGACCAGCGCGAACACCCGCGACATGGACTCGGAAATGCCCTGGATGGCCACATTGCCGGCCTCATCCATGCTCACGCTCGAAAGGTACATCTCATCCGGAATGACGCTGTAAAGTTCGCGGATCGCCTCAAGAGGGACCTGGCGTGCCTGAAGGTACTCGCGCAGGACCCGCGTCTTATTGATCATCCCCTCAAGCATGCCAACCTCCTGTTTCTGGTCAGCATACTTCTCGACGAGGTTCTTTTTCAGGAAAAGGTCCTTGAAATAAACACGGCTGAGCAGCCCCGCGCCAAGGAACACAAGGATCAGCAGGATGAAGATCCCTGCTTTCATGACCTCGCGCCCTTTTTCGATCACAGAACGCTGGTCCTTGATCTCCTGAGGCACAAGGTCGGCCGCGCATTTGACAGCCGTGGCCGCAGTTGCGATCACATCCAATACGGGCTCATCTGCAAAATCCTTCGCCAATTGCGCCTTGACACCCGGGGTTGCTTTGACGATCGTTGCGTAAGGGACCGTCTCGACCCGTATGGCCACGGCCTCCAGGAGCGCCTTGTCGATCCCCGACAGGGCCCTGTGCGCGCTCGTCAGGATGATCCGCGCGGGTTTTGCCCCGTTCTCCTGCTCGAACGCCTCGACAGAGGCCTTGACCTCGTCAACAACCTGCGTGAGCGCAGCCGGGTCCGCGGCAATACCCTCGATCCCGACGGGAATATTGCGGGCCATGACCGGCACGCCATCGTTCATGACAATAAAACTCGTGTTCTGCGATCCCGCATCCAGGATCGCCGTCCGTTCGCCTTTTTTGGGATTGACCGCCCGCGCGTAAAAATACGACAGGCTTTCGGGAACGAACAGGACCGCCGCAATGCTCAAGCCTGCCGCGCGCATGACATCAAGCTTCTCCTTCACGACATCGCGCTTGACCACGATCAACAGGACGCTCGAGAAATTGGGGCGCGGTGTCCCGAGCTTGATATAACTTGTCAGGATCTCGTCTTTGTTGAAAGGCGTGTGGCGTGTCGCCTGAAGGGCAATGATGGATTCGATCTCTTCACGGTCAACGGACGGGACCTCGAGGCGCTTGGTCGTGGCCACATCCCCGGGCAGAACGCATACAACGCCGGAGCCCTTGAGTTGGAACCCGGCGAGCGCATCCTTGAGCGCGGCATCCGCCGCTCCGGCAGCGACCGCTTTCATCGCCAGCTTTTCCACCACACCGGCCTGCGTGACCTGGGCGGCCTTAACCAGCGACGAAGAAAGAAATACGGAAATATACCTGGATTGTTTTAGCATCCCTCTCCTCAAACGTTTATGGCTACATTATAAACGATGATCTTGAAACGCCAACATAAAATGAATTATTTTTCATACCAATAAAGGATGCGGCTATCAAGCGCGCTGAAGATGACCATGATCTCGCGCTGGTATCCATGGTCTCCCAGAACGCGGCTGACAAGGGAATAAGCGCTGGACCCCGTTGTCAAGAGGCCCTGGGCGTTAAGCTCATCGATCTGCCGCGCATCCTTGTGCTCCAACGGAACGATCTTCGCCGTCTCGGCCGCCACATCAAAAGTGCGGGCAAAGATATGATCATCCGCCGTGGCTTCGACATTATCCGCTCCCCGGCGCGCCCTCAGGACCTTGTCCGCCACGCCCCCGTCAAGGCCCAGCGCCACAAGCACTTTCTTTGACGCGGTATTGATATCCACCCGCCCGTCACCGTACACGGTCACGAACGGCAGCAGGGCTTCATAAATGTCGCGGTCAACGCCTTTCACAAGAAGCAATTCATCGATCCGCTCGAAAGGCCGGTCTTTCATGGCGTACGGGAACTCAAGGCTCTGGTAATAATCATCGCTAAAGAACCCCTCGGCGTCATGCTGGCCGTAATCGCGCCAGTCCGTGATCGCTTCGGCAAGCCCCTGCGCCTCGGCCCCGCCCCAGCCCAGCACCTCGACGATCAGGCGCATAACGGTCGCGGTCGAGGCCGTGTTCAGGTCGATCTTGGCCTGTTCTGCGGCCATGCCCCAGAATGTGCCCATGGCGCCGGTCCGCTCGTCGGGCGCCTGATACACCACCTCCACGCGCAACTCCCCGAGGGCGATGTTCGCAAATTCCTCAGGGTCGTTCATCCGCCGCTGCTTGGCCTTGGCCGTCAGGACGAACTGACTCTCCTCGAGATCGTCCAGCATCACGGCCATGGCTTTCTTCACGCCGGCCTCGGCGGCGAACTGGGCGCGGCTGCGCCCCTCGATGCGCTTGAACAGCATGATCTGCTGGCGTATCCCGGCCAAGAGCGTGACGGCCAGCACGGTCAGGAATGTCATGGTCCATAATGCCGCGACCAGGATGAATGCACGCTGCCGGTAATGGACCATCCTATACCCCCGTCGGAACAGCTACATACCGCCGGAAAGCCCCGGCCTCGGCACCTGCGCGCTGCATGAGCATGATCTCGATCTCGACGCCGGAAGGGATCCCGTCATCCGGGTCCGCCTCGGCCCGCGGGTCGCGCGAGCCCGCGTAGAAATAATGGAACCTGACGCCCGCCACGCGCGCCGCAACGATCTCCTCCGGGCCCCACACCTCGCCGAGGGCCTGGGAATAATTCGCCTGGCGGCGCAGCAAGAGCGCGCGCTCCGGGTCATACGCGTACATGACGCGGCCGAGCTGGTCAACCAGGACCTCATCGGCCCTGACGCTGACGCGGTCAGCGCTGGTCACCACCACCGTCGGAAAAGCAAAACGCATTTCCGTGCCAGAGAATTCGAGCTTGGAATGCGTGAATGTATTGCGCAGGTCCGCCGAAAAACGGTCAATGAAGATCAATACATCCCCGTCGCCCTGAAGGCTGTTGGCCCTGTCCCAAAGCTTGATCCCGTTCGACAGGCAGGTAAATACCGCGACGGAGAGCGTGGCAAAGATGGCGGCAACGAGCATGATCTCGACCAATGTGAAGGCCCGGCGGCGCATCAACCCTGCCCTCCCGGCGCCAGGGATGTGATCCCCGAGAAATACGCCTGACGGGCGATGCTCACGGCGCGGCCGCGTTCCTGCCAGGAAAGGACCACGTCCAGCTCAAAAACGGACAACAGCGTTCCGACGGGGTTCAAACGGACAGTGTACTGAAAAACGAACGGCCGGCCGTTGAGAACAACCTCCTCGGAAAGCTCCCCGATATCAAAATCCTTGAGCGACCGGAAATCCCGTTCAATGACGGCGATACGGCTGTCAATGAGCATGTTCGCGCAGGAACGGGCGGATAGATGTTCAAGCTGGTCAATGGCGGAAAAGAAAACACGGTAGAGCGCCACAAGCCCCGACGAAAGGACAATGACGGTCAGCATCACTTCAATGAACGTGATGCCCAGGCGGCGCCTGCGTGACGGCGTGCTACCAGTTGGCAATGTCATCTCCGGCGGCATTCAGGTCCTTCCCCCGCGAGGAAAGGTCATAATCGGTGCGGTGAGCCCCCGGGGATGCGTACACATATGCCTCGCCCCACGGGTCGAGAGGGTCCTTCTCAAGATAGGGGCCGTTCCAGTTCCTGGGCGTCGGGGACGATGACGGCTTTTCCCGAAGGGCCGCGAGCCCCTGCGATGTCGTCGGGAATGTGCCGTTGTCCAGCTCATAAAGTTTCAGGGCTGTCGCGATATTGCTGATATCGGCTTTCGCGACCGCGACCTTGGCCTGCTCGGAACGCCCGCCAAGATTCGGCACAACAATGGCGGCCAGCGCGCTGATGATGATCACGACCAGCATGATCTCGATCAGCGTAAAACCTCCGGCAAAACTCCGTGTTCTTGCATGCATAAACATCCCCTCCAGTGGATCATTCATCCGAAAAAGATCTTACCCAACGGCCTTCCAGCTGCGTGAGCGATGTAATGGATCCGGGATACGCGTGCGCCAGCGCATCCTCGAACGGGCGTCCGCCCCGCAACTCCCTGCACAGCCGATGGAACGCATCCCTGCCGTGCTTTTCTATTAAAAATACCACAATCGACAAGCTTTGAGCGTAAAAAAGAGAAACTTTTACAGGGTCCTTTTCTCCCGTGACCGTCATCGACTGAAGCGCGGCTAACGGGATATGCCGGCGCGCCGCGACTAGCGGCTGCATCGCCTCCTGCACCACATCACGGACCCCCGCCTCCTCGAGCTGGGCAACCCCTTCCTCGAACCATACCGGGACCGCCCGGCTGCGGTGCAGGTAGTCCCACAGCATCAGATGCGTGATCTCGTGAGGCAGGACCTCGTCAAGAAAACGGTCCTGTCCTTCATAAGAAACGATCATGCGGTCGCGGAACATGCGCGTATCCCGGCTGGCGAACCCTTTGGACCACGCGGGGATCCCCGTAAAACGCGCGTATGCATACGCGTCAGGATACAGCGTGATCACCACCCTGTTCTCCCATGTCCAGAAATCCTCATACCGGCTATAGCCGATATCATCTGCCACGCGCCGGTAATATTCCTCGGCGCGGCGCAAGATGGACTTTGCCTGCGGCTCCTCCCCCGGCGCGGTATAGCGCACGCGAAAGTGCTCTCCCGCGGCCTCGATAAAGGCATCCCCGGCGCTGGCAGCAGGCGCTTCCCGCCCGAAGAGAAAAACAACGGCGATCAGGATCGCTATCAACGCAAGATACTTCATGGCCCTTCTCACTGGGTGAACATGTCCATCTGGAAGATCGGCATGAGCATGGCAAAAACAATAAATCCGACAACGGCTCCGACGGCAAGGATCAGCAGGGGCTCCAAGAGTGTGGTTGCCGCCTTGGTCGCCTCCGACACTTCCTGCTCATAAGCATCCGCGATATCACGCAATGAGCCCGGCAGCGCACCAGACTCCTCCCCGACGGCGATCTGCTGGGCCACGATATCCGGCACATGCGCGCAATCACGCAGGCATTCGCCGAAGGAGGCGCCTCCGGCCACGCGCTCCTGGCAAAGGCCCAGCTCCAGCCGCAAAGGTTCATGGTCCAACGTCGGGACTGCGATCTCAAGAGCCTTGAGGATCGGGATGCCGCTTTCCAGAAGCAGGCCAAGCGTGCGCGCAAAGCGCTCCATGTCCGTCTTGACCACAAAATCCCGGACAAGAGGAAG
>CAZXSE010000004.1:59504-103180 GCA_964643325.1 uncultured Planctomycetales bacterium | reverse complement strand
GACTGCAGCCTCCCGTAGGAGTCTGGGCAGTGTCTCAGTCCCAATGTGGCTGGTCGTCCTCTCAGACCAGCTAACCGTCTTAGCCTTGGTAGGCCATTACCCTACCAACTAGCTGATGGTACGCAAGCTCATCTCTAAACGACAGGCCTTGCGGTCCCCGTCTTTAATAAGAAATCCATGCGGATCTCTTATATTATCGGGTATTACCACCGTTTTCACGGTGCTATCCCCGTTTTAAAGGAAAATTACTTACGTGTTACTCACCCTTTTGCCGCTAACCCTTGCGGGTTCGCTCGACTTGCATGCCTAATCCACGCCGCCAGCGTTCACTCTGAGCCAGGATCAAACTCTCCAAAAATGAACTTGGCTAAATAATAAAAATTGCTGATGGGCAATAAGATTGTCAAAGAACGGGTGTTGCAAAAATTCTGCTCTACAGAAGAACCACAATATTAACAGACAACAAAATCCTGTCAAGCGAATTCTTCATTTATCTGAAAATAAATTCCAGGGTCAACGAAGACCGCTTTCCGGATGCCTGATGGCTGCGCCTTTTGCCGCTTCACAAAGGGCGAACGTCGCCGGGTTTTCTGTTATTAAAGACTTAGAACGCTTTTTGGTTTTTAACTGCTGCAGAACATCACGCGACCTACTGCAGGAAATGTGAAGGAAATATACACCATGATCCCTGTCTTGTCAAGTACCATGATGCCGCTTTTTTTCGGGCAAAGCTTCAGAGCATCTTGTTCTCTTTAAGGATGACCTCCGCCGCTTCCAGGGCCTTCTTCAGGTCCCCCAGGAGGCTGATGTTCATGGTCACGCCTTTTGCCGTCGGGACCATCTCCTCGGAGCCCTGGGTCATGGTCCATGTCCGGATGTCAATAAGGTCATTGCCCTTGAACTCCCGGATGCCGATGCGGATCTCCTGGAACTTGTTCTTCTGAAAAACCGCCACTGTCTTATCCATCGCGCCCTCCCTGTTAGGACAAAGCCCTGATCAAACCTTAAATATTTTCCCCAAAGCCTCGGTCCAGAGCTGCTCTTCCAGCACCTGGATCCTCGTAAAACAATCGAACAAATTTGCACCGGCAGCCACGACCCCGTGACGCCGCAAGGCCACGAGCTTCCCCGAGCGCAGGCGCTCAATGACGGGCGCCGTGTTCGCCACGTTGATCGTATCCTGCGCAATGCCGTGAACATCGCCCAGCACATATTCCGCCTCAAGGGTGGCCGGATGAAAGACCTCCTTATTAAGGAAGAACGCATTAATGCAGGGCGTATGCGTATGGACCACGGCCATGACCTTCGGGAGGCTGCGGTAAATATCAACATGCAGCAGCCACTCGCTCGTCGGCTTCCCGCCGCCGATGACAACGCCTTTCTCTGTCACAAGAACAATGTCCTCGCGCGTCAAACGCCCCAGGCACGTGCCGCTCGCCGTCATCAGGATGTGCGCATCATCCGCGCGCACGCTGATATTGCCGTTATATCCGCAAACCAGGCCCTTATCCCACATCAGGCGGCCGAGCTCAATAAGCTCATCACGCTGCTTTATATATTTCATTATATTTAATTGTATTATTTATACGGATTTTTTTCAAGAAGTCTTATTTTTCATGAAAAAAGGCTGATGAGGGGGCGGAGTGCTGTTATTTCTTGTAAAGGTCGTTCAGTTCGCTGAACAGGGCTTTAGCCACAGCTCTTTTGGCAGGAGTGCTGCGTGAAGAAAGGTCGATGCGAACGCCCTGATCATTGGAAAGCTCTGTCAGGAATATCCCGACTTCGGTCGTATTGACCTGCCCCGGGATGTCCATGACGACTACAAGCCCGCGGACCGGATCTTTTCTGAAGACAAGGAACCCGTTCTTCGCGGAAATATCAACGACCGACTGAAAACATTCGGTCAATCCGCAGGGATACACCTGATAAATGGAATCCTTTTTGCCACTCTCCAGCGATCGCGTCGAGACGCCTGCAATGCACAAAGGCGCATCTTTCAGGGCGGCGCACCCGCAACACAGAACAACCAGAACAAGCAGGAAGGATGTTTTTTTCATAGAGAACGCATTATAACAAAAAGATTTCTTTTTTCAATCCGGATCTTAGCGCGCCGCAATGCCCGCCTCGGCCTGCGGGTCGCGTTCGAGCATGGCCGCATTCTCGCACAAGCGCTCCAACCCGGCAACCTCGGCGCGGCTTTTGGTCAGCTCATATTGAAGATACTCGTTCTTCTCCATGATCAGCGCGCCGGACGCCTCAAGCTCCCGGACCCTGGCCGTGAATTCATCCAATGCCCGGCGCAAGGAGGACGCCTGAGCCTCGTCGGACGCCTGCTGCTGCAGCTGCGCGTTCTCGGCGCGCAACTGCTCGATCTGCGCGTAGAAGTTCGTCATCTGCTCTTGATACTCCTGCTTGGCCGCATCAACAAGCTGCTGCGCGGCCGCCTGCGCGTCGGCCTGGTCCTTACCGCTGCGCGCCTGTTCCTGCATGCCGGCGATGACTTGGTTGAGCCTGGCGATCTCGGCGGATGACTCATCAAGTCTTTCCTTGAGCGCCGCGCTCTCCGCGCGCCAGTGATCGACCGTGGCCGCGTCCTGCGCCGCGGCGGGCGCGTGCGCCGCCCCGGCTTCAAGCTCGGCCACACGGCGCCGGAACTCCTCGCATTGGGCATACAGATCCGTCACCGCCTGGCCCGAGATCTTCTCCTGTTCCCTGGCGCGCTCCTTCGCCGCGGATAACTCCTGGGTCAACGCCGCGACCTGCTGCTGCAGGGCATCACGCTCCTCGTCAAAAACGTCCGCCGACATGGCCTTGATGTCCGTAACAGGCTCCGCGCTCTTTTCCTGAACGGACTGCGCTTCCTGTTGAAGCTGCAGCCAAAGCCACGCGACCACCGCCGCTGCCGCAACAAGGATCAGGCCCAGCATCACAATGACCAGCATAGAACGCCCCTCCTCACATGTAAGAATGCCCTTTTAAATAACCCGCATAATCCCGCACCGCGTCTTCCAGCGATGTGAACGGCTTTTCGTAACCAGCCTTGCGCAAGCGCGACATATCCGCCTCCGTGAAATACTGATACTTGTCGCGCAGTATCTCGGGCATATCAAAATATTCAATGTTCAAAGGCCTGCCCACCGCCGTGAACAGGGCGGCCGCCACGTCGTTCCATGTCCTGGCATGGCCCGTGCCCACGTTATAGATCCCGTTGATCCTGTTGTGGTCCAGCAGATACAGCATGACATCGACCACGTCCTTGACATAGATGAAATCGCGCATCTGCGCGCCATCCTTGTAGTCCGCGCGATGGGACTTGAACAGCATCATCTTTCCGTCGGCAACGACCCTGTCGTAGGCCTTCGCGATGACGCTTTTCATGTCACCCTTGTGGTATTCATTGGGCCCGAAGACATTGAAGAATTTGAGCCCCACAACCTTGTCGTAGAGCTGATTGTCAATGACCCACTCGTCAAACATCTGCTTTGATTCGCCGTAATAATTCAGGGGCTTGCACGCGCGGATGGCCTCGATCGTATCCTTATAGCCGTTCTCACCGTTACCGTACGTCGCCGCCGAGCTGGCATAAATGAAACGGGCGTTGCGGCGCATGGCCCAGCGGGCCATGTGGCACGAATATTCAAAGTTATTACGGCGGTAATATTCCCGGTCCTGGCCCGTCGTTGAAGAGCAGGCGCCTATATGAAAAACAGCCGTGACATGTTCGGTAACATCGTCCGCCAGCACCTTCTGCAGGAAGTCGCATTTATCATGGAACGCGGCATACTCTTTGCCGGCGAGATTGTGCCGCATCTGGCCGTCCGCGTCCCAGCGGTCAACAATGATGATGTCCTTGATGCCGCGCGCGTTCAGCTGCGACACCAGACAACTTCCGATAAAACCCGCCCCGCCTGTGACAACGATCATGAGAGACCTTTTTTGTTGAACGGCTATAACCGCGCTCCCGCGCCGTAGCCGATATCGTAAGCCGCCCGATCAATATCTTTCTTCACGCCGGGCACCTGCCGGCGGCCATGGATCCGCGCAACAACAGAAGTTCCCGCACCCGCGTTCACCTTGTGCAATTCAGCCGTCACCTTCAACGAAGCGGTTTTCTTGAAACGCCCGCGGGTCCGGAATTCATCAATATGCCCGATGACCACCATGTCCGCATCATTGTCCGTCGTCAGGACGAATTTTCCGCCCCCGGCCAGCGCGTCAGCAAAACCTTTGATGATCATCAGCGCCAGGCGGTCAAGCGCTTCCCCCGCCTCGGCATCCGCCCCGGCCGCCAAAGGCATGAAATATATCTTCCCGCCCGCCTGCATGGAGCTGTCAGGGCCAATGAACTCGACCGACACGCCCTCCGCGGGCGGCGCCGGGCGAACTCTCCCGCCGGAGAATGGCCACACGCATCCTGACACGGCCAGCGTCATGATCACCAGTAATGCCCATGATCTATGCATAGATGGATTGTAACATGCCCTGAAATGAGGCTCAAAAGGAATTCGGTATTTTCTTAGCGGCCGGCCTTGGCGGTCAGCGCGGACAAGCGCCTCATGAGTTCCGGCGTGAATGCGCCAGGGGTCATGCGCCAGCGCCAGTTGCCCTGGGGCGTGGAAGGTGTGTTCATCCTGGCTTCTGTTCCGAGGCCCAAAATGTCCTGCAAGGGGATCAGCGCAAGCGCCGCCTGGGAACGCATGGCCAGCTCGATCATGGCCCAGTTGACTTCGTCGAGCGTGATGTCACGCCCGAAATATTCGCGCATGTTCTTTTTTTCAACAGGGGTCACATCATGGGTGAACCATCCGCGGATGGTATTGTTGTCGTGCGTTCCGGTGTAAACAACGCTGAGCGGCGTCGAGTTCTCCGGAAGGTCCCTGCTTTTCTTGTACTCGTTATGGAACGCGAACATGAGCACATGCATGCCCGGCAATCCGAACTTCTCCTTCAGCGCGTCCACATCGGGCGTGATCACGCCAAGGTCCTCGGCAATGATCGGCATCGACGGGAATTCCTTGCGGACCGCTTCGAAAAGCGCCTCGCCCGGAACATCCCGCCATGCGCCGCGCACGGCCGTAGGTTCTGACGCGGGGATCTCCCAGCACTGGGCAAATCCGCGGAAATGATCGATCCTCACCAGGTCGAAAAGTTTGAGCTCATGCCTCAGGCGTTCGATCCACCAGGAAAATCCATCCTTCTTCAGCGCGTCCCAGTTGTAAACAGGATTGCCCCAGCGCTGGCCGTCCTTACTGAAATAATCCGGCGGCACGCCCGCCACGACCACAGGGCGCCGGTCCTTGTCCAGCTTGAAAAAGCCCGGGGCGCGCCAGACATCCATGCTGTCGTAATTCACATAGATCGGAATATCTCCGACGAGGCCGATGCCGCGCCGGCGGCAATGGCGCTTGAGCCCGTGCCACTGATGATAAAAAACAAATTGCGCGAACTTCTCCTGCCGCAGTTCTTCGGCAAGCTCGCCCTGGATCACTTCAAGCGCCCGCGGATGGCGGTCCCTTAACTCCACAGGCCACTCGAACCATCCGGCATGCTGCATGCGGCGTTTGATCACCACAAAAAGCGCATGATCATCAAGCCAGGCCCGCTCGGCCGCGCAAAAATCATCAAAGGCGCGCGACTTGAACCACTGCCTTTTATAGGCGGCATAAGCCCGCGCGATCATCCATGCCTTACGGTCATGGACCTCCTCGAACGGAACATTCCCGGCGCCTGGAAGGCGGCATGCCTCAAGGTCCTGACGCGTCAACAGTCCTCCCCGGTAAAGCAGCTCGGGACTGATGAGCAGCGTATTGGCGCCGAACGCGGAACAACTGCTGTAGGGTGAATGGCCGAGAGCGGCATCAACAGGATTGAGCGGAAGGACCTGCCAGTACCGCTGCCGCGACCGGTGCAGGAGATCGGCAAAGCGGCAGGCCTCAGGCCCGCAATCGCCGATGCCGTACGCCGACGGTAACGATGATATGTGGCACAGGATGCCGCTGGAACGTTTCAATATCATGGGATGATTATATCGTAGCCGCGGTGGGTTGCGCAGGATTTATTGGAAAAGATGCTCAGGAGAAAGCGACGCACAGGTCCCTGATCTCGCGGATGTTGAACTCCGGCGTGGGGCGGTAAAGGTAATACCCCTGGACGGCATCAACACCAAGGGCGGTCACCGCATCCATCTCTTCCTTGGTCTCGACGCCCTCGGCAATGGAGATGATCTGGTTCTCCTTGCAGAATGCCACGATGAAGCGGATGATGCTTTGCTTAACGCCGTCGCGATGCAGGTCCCTGACGATATGCGCGTCGATCTTGACGATCTCCGGCTTGGTGGCGACGATCGACTCAAGGCTGGCGTAACCGCCGCCAACATCATCGATCGCAAAACTGAACCCTTGTTCGCGGTATTGCTGCAGCTGCCCGAAAAAGACATCATACTGACTGATGGCCGAGCGTTCTGTGATCTCGAGGATGATCCGGTCAAAAGGGATCTGGCCCTGCTCAAAGACGTCGCGCACCATGGGGAACTTTGAATTCTCGACCATGTGCGGACTGCAATTGAAGAAAAGGTTCTCGTTGCGGGTGCGCGAAGCGACCATGGCCACGGCCTTCTTCCAGCACATCATCTCCAGTTCATAGTACATGTCATACTTCATGGCCGAATTAAAAAGCTCGTCGGCATTCTTGATGAACGACCCCGCCGATGGGCGGCTCAGGACTTCAAGGCCGAAGAGCCTGAAAGGACTAACGAAATAAATCGGCTGAAAATGCGGGTCAATGAGCTTTTGTTCGATGATGCGAGCAACCTCCTGCCTGACCTCGCGCTGGCGCCCCGCCCGAAGGTCCTTGAATTCGCCGTTTCCCCGACGCCATAATGCTTCCATGCGCGCGAACAGTTCTTCATAATCAAAAGCCTGGTGCAGGCAATCGTCCGCGCCGCAATGATAGCCCCTGACGCGTTCTTTGGATTCGGAATCAACAGTAAGAAGGATGAGCGGGATGTGTTCGGTGCGGCGGTTGTTCTTGAGGCGCTGACAAACCTCGAGGCTTCCCGGGTCCTGTATATCCGCGCCCAGGATGATAAGATCAATATCAAGCGACGCCGCCTTCTGCAGGGCGCCCTGTCCCGAGGCCGCTGTAAAGACATCAAAACCGCGGCCCTGCAGCAGCTGGATCAGTTTGTTGACATAATTCAATTCATGATGAACGACAAGGATCTGTCTTCTGTCATTGCCAAGCATAAGACACCTTCTACAAGGCTATCAACATAACCAACCGTCTGTGTGAGAGTATACCCTCCAGGAAAGTCTTTTACGACATTAATTTTAATAAAACACCTCTCAGAAAAAGCCCCATATTCATCTCATACCTATGTGCTACAACGGCTTACAGGAGTAATGCTTTTCAAAAGAAAACGTTTCCTTTTGAGCGTCATAAAAATGACGTAAGCTTATCAGGGATGTAAGTATATGCAGGAGTATGACTTCAGATGGATACAAAAAGAGGCGCTAGCCCCTTGTCAAGCTCAAGAAAGAAAACATTTTCTTATTTTCTTGAAACCTTGGAGAACGCTGCGTCTCTATAAAACAGGACGGGATCCCGGGAAAGAAAACATCGCAATTGAATTTATCGTAGATCTCTGTCAGATATAGCTTTGTGCACAAAGGATGAGCGATCGCCGCGGCAAAAATACCAGCCCCTCCAATAACAAAGACATCGCCAAATAACTCGCTGGAAGCATTGCAGAACTTGCTAATGGCCACATCCAAAGAGCCCACTTTCTCCACATTTCCGGGCAAACAATACTCTTTTTGTTTGGTGATCACAACATTCAACCGTCCCGGCAAAGGCCTAAACTTTTCAGGTATCGACTCCCAGGTCTTTCTGCCCATAATAACAACGCTTGGCGGGCTTCCGGCCGGGGCTGTTGTGATCTCCCTGAAATGCTTAAGATCAGCAGAGAGCTGCCAGGGCATGGTCCCGTTCTTGCCAATACCCCGCTCCTGGTCCAGCGCCGCTATGATCGCAAAGCCTTTTGTCATATTCACACCGCGATAGGGAATTTAATGAACGGGTGATGCTCATACCCGGTGAGCGCAATGTCCTCGAATGTGTATTCAAGGACTTTCTTATCAGCCAGCTGCAGCGCGGGCAAAGGCTTTGGCGCGCGTGCAAGCTGCTCTTTGAGCCCGTCGACATGATTCAGATAAATGTGCGCGTCGCCGAGCGTGTGAACAAAGACGCCCGGCGTAAGCCTGCATTCACGCGCGACCATGCTCATGAGAAGCGCGTAACTGGCGATGTTGAACGGCACGCCCAGCGCAATATCCGCCGAGCGCTGGTACAGCTGGCAATCCAGCCGGCCGTTAATGACATAGAACTGAAAGAAGCAGTGGCACGGCGGCAGGGCCATGCGGTCGATATCAGCCACATTCCAGGCGCTGACAATGAGCCGGCGCGAGTCCGGCGTCTTCTTGATCATGCTGATGACCTGGGATATCTGGTCACAATACTGTTTCTGATAAGCCTGTGCCTTCCCGTCCCAGACGAACTTCTCCCACTTGCGCCACTGATATCCGTAGATCGGGCCCAATTCCCCCTGCGGATCGGCCCAGGCGTTCCAAATGGGCGTGTACGCCTTAAGCCCGTCATTGATATTAACGGACCCGCGCAGGAACCACAACAATTCCCGGACCACGGCGTCAAAAAGGACTTTTTTTGTCGTAACAAGAGGAAAGCCCTCGCGCAGGTCATACCGGGCTTGATACCCGAACACGGAAACGGTCCCGGTCCCGGTACGGTCTTTCTTCTCTTCACCGTGTTCAAGGACGTGGCGCACCAGATCAAGATATTGTTTCATGGAAAAGCCCCTCTATGGCCGTACTTCGAAACTAGCATAACCCGATGACCGGACTTCTTCAAGCGCATTCCCGTCCGCGATCATCAGCATGGCGGCATACCCGGCCCCCAGATCATCGATCAACCTGATCCCCGGCCCCGGGCCCAGCACGCACAATGCCGTCGAAAGAACATCCGCAGCCAACGCATCAGGCGCGATCACCGTCGCGCTCACGGCTCCGGCGGCGGGATAACCCGTGACAGGGTTAATGATGTGCGAAAAGCGCTCTCCCCGGACAGTCACATACTTTTCATAACTTCCGGAAGTGCTGAGCGCCTGATCCTTGAGCTCAACAAGCCCGCGCACATACCCCGGGGCGGCAGGATCATTGATACCAACGCGCCACGGCCTGCCTTCGCATGAAACGCCCGCGGCATAGATCTCGCCTCCCGCATCGACCATAAAATCGCTGAACCCCGACGCGCGGAAGATACTCGCAGCTTCATCAGCCGCGAATCCCGCGGCAGCGCCGCCAAGATCGACGGTCATGCCATCCGGGACACGAACACGGCTCTGTGCCAGGAGTTCGATGCGCTCCGCCCCGACGAGCTGCCTTGCCCGGGATATCTCTTCGGTTGTCGGCAGGGCGTCTTCCTTGCCCGCGCGCCTCCACAAAACCGTCAACGGAGCGGCTGTAACATCAAAGGCCCCGCCGGTCACCTGCGCATATTCTTTCGACCGGGACAAAAGCCGGTGAACATCCGCGTGAACTGCCACATCCTGGCCACCGGCGGCATTAACTGCAGATACATCACTCGCCGGATCAAATGCATTCATGCGGCCGTGGATGCCGGCGAACCGCTGCCACACAGAAGCGGCCGCGCTCTCGGCCCGGCCAAGGTCTGATGCCGCGTGGCATACCGTCACGCGCACCTGTGTCCCGAAATAAGATCTCGCTTGCTCAAAACGATCTACCCGCGCGTGCGACGGCGCGGCGCTCGTGATCAGGGCCATCATGGCAACAAGAACAGGAGCGCGGCGGCATAAAAGCCCGCCTTTATTCACGACGGGCCTTCTGGGCGAACGCTGACATGGCTGGCACGATCCTCGAAAGATCATAGATCCGCAGCGACGACATCCGGGCAAGATCAGCCGAATTCAGGAATGCGATCGATTGCCAGAGATTGTCGCTGTGCTCGAACACCACGCGCTCCATAACGGCACGATTAAAATGCGTGAATGTTTTTTCAGGCGGCGCGTTCTTGTCGATAAAACCCATGTGATCCTTTAGCGGCAATCCCCACTTGTACTCATTGCCGGTGTAAGCGATATACGCCTGCGGATCAATAATAAGATAACGGTAACCGCCGGTGTAATGCTTAAGGAACATCCCGAAATCCTCGGGAGCAGGCACGATGTTGCCGCGATCGTGGCAGTAAAGCCTTTGCACGATCTCCTGGGTGGAAAGGAACTTCACGCCCCGGCCTTTTGCCAGCAGGTATTCCACCGACGGACGGTATGCCGACCTGGCCGTGATCAGCGGAATATCCTTCACAATAAAACCCAGGAACATCGCGATCAGCAAGAACAGAAAAGCCGCCTTTTTCTTCGGATGAAGAATATCCTGATACGCCGTCCAGATCGCCGCCGCAGAAGCCATGGCCAAAAAAGGCAGGACGATCGCGATATAGCGGGCGCCTCTGTCGGAAGCCAGTGTAAAAATGGCCATTTGCGCCAGGACCAGAACGAACGGCCAGGCAAGCTTCCACCGGCGCGAGATCAACAGACGGGCAGACGCAAAGAATGCCGACGCCAGCACGACCCCCTCGAGCCGGAAAAGATAATACGGGTAAGCGAACGCCTCTCCCCACATCCTTTTGGCCGCTGCCATGTCCTGCTGATGGAATATCCACGCGAACGTATAACGCAGCTGTGTTCCCCCCATCATCGATCCGACAATGACCAAGACAATAAGAAATGTCATCATCGTCCACACCCAATGCCTGTAACGGAGGCCTTCTTTCTGAAGGAGCCCCCACCACAATTCACTCGCCAGCAAAAGAACGGGAAGGATGATCAGGCGGTAATTGGCCAGATAGGCCAGCGCAAAAAAGAGTCCCGCCACAAAGGTCCTTTTGCCGAACTCCCTCGGGAACAGATAACAATAGAACCCGGCCAGGACCAGGAAAGTGCTGCAGGCCTCCTGAAGGCCCAGACGGGAATAAAAGACATGCGCCGGCAAGAGGGCCAGGATGGCCGTTGACAGACAGGCGATCTGATATGAATTAAAAAACCTCTTCGCGAACAGGAACGCCAACGGCAGCGTCGCGATCCCAAAAGAACACGCGGCGTACTTGGCATAATCCCAGTCCGTCAGGTGCGTGAACAAATAACGGGAATCAACGATCAGTATCCATACGGGCTTGGTGAAGTTCAGCGGGAATTGCAGGTATGCAAGAAAGGCCTTGAGAATATCATCAGCGCCGACGAGGCGCATGCGGCTGAAAAACTCAAGCCCCGGAAGAGAGTGATTGAGATAAAGCGCCTCATCGTAAAAGAAAATGCCATTACTGCCAAGGCCGTACAAACGAAAAACGACCCCCAGCAAAATTGCTGCCGTAAGGGCCGCGTACCAAATATTAATTCTCTTGATGAGTCCACTGATCATGATGGGTTGCATTATAACAACCGTAAAAAGAAATTCAACACATCCTTCCTACTCTTGGGGGCTGACACGGCGGCGGCTGCTTTTCTTCTGCGCAGTCCTGTGTTTATGCTCCAACACGCGCTCCTTGCCCGCCCTGCTGCGGCCGCGCGACTGACGGCGCTTTTTCTCGCGTGCCGAACGCTTGCGCTGTTCTTCCCCGCGCCGGCGGCGCGCCAGCTCAAGCAACAAAAGCTCCCGCGCGCGGACACGGTTCTGGTGCTGGGTGCGGAACTCCTGGCACCTGACCATGATCCCCGTCGGGACATGTTTCAAGACAACACAGGTAGCGACCTTGTTGACATTCTGCCCGCCAGGGCCCGAGGAACGGATGAACAATTCTTCTATATCTGCGGCCTGCATCTGCGTTATTTAGCTTTTCCCTGATTGGCCACACCCGCGATCTTGGCCTGGATCTTGGCCTGATCGCCGAGATAATAATCTTTCACGAACTTAAGGTCCTTGTCCAGCTCGACGACCAGCGGGACCGCGGTCGGGATGTTCAGCTGCGCAATGTCCGCGTCACTGATGCCTTTGATGTGCTTGACCAGCGCGCGCAATGAATTACCATGAGCGCCGATGATGATCTTGCGGCCCTGAAGGATCTGGGGCACGATCTCGACGAACCAATACGGCAGTACGCGTCCGACGCAATCTTTCAGGCATTCTGTTAAAGGAAGCTCTTCCGGCGCCACATCCGCGTAACGCGGGTCCTTGCCCGGATACATGGCATCGTCCTTGGACAACGGCGGCGGCGGAACATCATAACTGCGGCGCCACTGCTTGAATTTCTCCTCGCCGTATTTCTTAAGAGTGTCCGCCTTGTCCAGCCCCTGCAATGCTCCGTAATGACGCTCGTTCAGGCGCCAGGTCTTTTTCACGGGTATCCATAAAAGGTCCGTCCTGTCGAGAACGGTATTAAGCGTTTTGTTGGCGCGGCGCAACAGCGATGTGTACGCGAGATCGAACACATAACCTTCTTTCTTCAGGACATCGCCGGCCTCTTCGGCCTCCTGCATGCCCGTGGGCGCAAGGTCAACATCCACCCATCCGGTAAAACGGTTCTCTTTATTCCATGTACTTTCCCCGTGACGGATGAGAACGATCTTATAATGCGACATGAGAGCTGTTCCTTTCATTCCTGGATTGTAAATATAATATGTACAAGGAGTGCGGGATGCGGCAGGGAACTTTTACCTTTTGAACTTTAACCTGTTGTCTTTGTTATGATGCGCGATCCAGGCGGCCGCAAAATTCTCGAACCAGTCGCGGGCAGCAGCGTCAAAGCCGACGTCATAACCGACCATCTCGCTTTTGAGCCACTTGTGACGGTTGATCTCTTCAACGACCTCTTTATCCTGAAGAAGCTTTTCGCGATCCATAAAGCACAACACCTTTCCTGTTAAAATCCGACTTTATTGTATGACGAAACAGGAAATCGTCAAACAAAATCTTGCACCCTGCCTGCGCAAGTTCCCATGCATCATCTAGTTACGGCGCAGCGCCTGGCTCACATGAAAGACGGCAACGCCGAAAGCGACCGCGGCATTGAGCGAATTCTTGACCCCTGACATCGGGATCTCGATGGCCGCGTCCGCCAGCTCCAGGAGCGGTTCGGAAACGCCGTCCACTTCATTGCCGACAACAAGGCACACAGGCCCCGATGGAACGAACCTGTCGTGCGCAACAGCTCCTTCGATCTGTTCAAGGATGACGATCTGGTATCCGCGCGCCTTGTGGTCCCTGACCACGCCGGCGACATCCCGGGCATACTCCCAGGCTACGCTCTCTTCGGCGCCCAGGGCTGTCCGGGCGATCTCGCCGCGCGGCGGATATCCGGTGATCCCGCACAACCAGAGCTTCTCGATCCCCGCCCCGTCGGCCGTACGAAAAATAGCGCCCACATTGTTCAGGCTGCGGATATTATCAAGCACAACGGAAACAGGCACGCGCGGCTGACAGCTGCGCGAAACCTGGCGCTTGACGATCTGGGCATGGGTCAGCTTGCGCATGAGATTATTTATTCAACCCTTCCCATGTTTGATAAACATCGTCCATTAAGGGGCCTATGATCTCCTTGGAGAAATCAAACTTGATCCCCGCCGCCTGGAAAAGTTCAGGCAAGGGCCTTGATCCGCCGAGCGAAAGCCCCCTTTTGTATCCTGCGAGCGCGGTTGCCGGATCCTTGCGGAATTGCTGCCATAATTGCAGCGCCCCGATCTGGGCAATGCCGTATTCAATATAATAGAACGGCACTTCAAAAATATGCAGCTGCCGGTGCCAGAGATGCGCCCTTTGCTCTTCCAGCCCGCTCCAGTCAACAACATCCGCGCCGAAGGCGGCGTGCGCCTCAAGCCACGCGTTCCGGCGCTCTTGGGGCGTATGCCGGGGGTTCTCATAAAGCCAATGCTGAAAAGAATCAACCACCGCGACCCAGGCCAATGTCCCGAGAACGCCCTCCAGATGTTCAATGTTGCTGCGTCGGGCATCCGCCTCATCATAGAACACCCGCATGCCGTCGCAACCCATGAGCTCCATGCTCATGGATGCCACTTCGCAAAATTCCATGGGCGCATGACGGTAATCATCCAAAGGGTCCGCGGCGCACAGATACGCATGGAACGCATGGCCTGATTCATGCAATAATGTGCGGACATCATCATCAACGCCGACGGCATTCATGAAAATGAACGGTTTGCGCGCCTCGGTGAGCGTGTTCTGGTATCCGCCGGGCGCCTTGCCTTTACGGCTGGCCAGATCCAATAACCCGAGGCCCTTCATGTCCGCATAAAGAGCGCGCAGTTCGGGATCCAGGCCCTGAAAAATGCTTTCAACGCCATTGATCAGTTGCGGCACCTGATCAAAAGGCTTCAGGGGCTTGCGGCCCAACGGATCCGCTGCCGCATCCCACGGACGAAGCGTATCCAGTTCCATATCCCTGACGCGCTTCTGGTCAATGGCCCGGCATAACGGCACAACGAGCTCCTTGACCGAACGATGATACGCCCGGCAATCCTGCGGCGTATAATCAAAACGTTGATAGGCCTTGAACTGATAGTCGCGAAAATTATCAAACCCCGCATTGGCCGCGATCGCGACACGCAGGTCGCGCATCCTGTCAAAAATATCATCAAGCTTATCCTTATCCCGCAAGCGCCGGCCGGCCGAAGCGCGCCAGGCGCGTTCGCGCAGTGAACGGTCGGGCTCAAGAAGGAATTTTCCCATCTCGGGAAGCGTGCGCTCCTTCCCGTCAAAATCGACCATCATGGCGCCGCATGCCGCCTGATATTCCTGCGATAACAAACTCACCTGCGTTTCAAGGGGCACATTCTTGTCAACAAAGAGCTCCACCGCGGCTTTCGTCGAACGCGCATGCACTTCATAGCGGATCGGACACAGCGGATATTGCTTGTTCAGTTCTAAAAAACGTTCGTTAAGCCGGTGCGCCAAAGGCTTGACCACAGGCTCGACGTTCTCGACAAAGTCCTGAAAGGCTTTTGCCCTGGCTGGATCATCCGTGGCGCAGGTCATTTCGATATAAAGCACGCTTCCCGCCTGGCCCAATGCCGCATCAAGCTCCGAACGGTCAAGCACCCAGGCCTCGAATTCTCCGGCGGATAAGACCTTGCGCTCGAGCAGCTGAACATACAACCCCCTAACGGCGTCCGCATCGGTCAACACAGCGCTCTCTGGAACAAAACGCCGGGACGCGTACGGCATCAGCGCCTTGAACCGGCCTTCATTATCCTTCATGGGAAGATCCCTTCACATTAGCGCCTGGATGAACTTCTATCATGGTATAGCCGTTATAACACAATGCCGTTGTTTTTCAATACGAAGAAAATAAAGCCTTATCCGTCAGAATTACCTTGACAAAAGGAGGTTCTAGATTAAAATTTGATTCTTAAAAAACTTATCTAACGAGGTAAATGTTATGGCAAGGATCTGTTCAGTTTCCGGCGCGGGCCCCACTTCAGGCCGCAAATATAAAAGACGCGGTATGGCGCGGCGCAAGGGCGGCGCTGGTTCCAAGATCGTCGGCAAGACACTGCGGGTCATCAAGCCGAACTTGCAGCGCGTCAAGGCGATCGACAAGAATGGCACGGTGAAGTATGTCTGGGTAACAGCCCGCATGCTGAAAGCCGGCAAGATCACGAAAGCCCCGAAAGCCTCCCTGCAGCGCGCGGCAGCAGCGGCTCTCAAAGCGTAAACAACTTTTTACTTCTTTCCTGAAAACCAAGAAACCCTGAGCCATCTCAGGGTTTTTTTGTTAACTCCGCAATGAATGTCCTTGTATCCTGATATGTCCTGCGTTGCGCAAGGACCTTGAAATCGTAAGATGCGGCCAGAGATCTCTCGACAGGAACAAAATCCCTTTCTTCCCAATTGATGGTCTTTAAAAGATACAGCTTGCTGTAAGATCCCCCCTGCCTATTCAGCATCATGGGCTGAATAGCCCTTTTCCCTGTTCTTGCGGCGACAAGATACGGCTCGATCGTTACCACAGGCGCATCATCGGGAAGAGCCCTGATGAACTCCTGAACAAAATAATATTCCTGCGCTGCCGGTGAACTCAAAAGATAAGCATGGATCTGACGGACCCCGGAGACGGCGCCAAGAATAAAAATAATGACAGCAGCGCCCGCCAGGACATACCGCCACCACCCCGCGAACCTTTCAAGAACAGTAGTTATCCCGACGGCTGCAAGAATGCTCAGCGGGATGACTGCCATCATGAAATAACGGTTATAATAGGCGAAATATCCTGCCGCGTGCCCGCTGTATGCAAAAAAGAACAGCGCAAGCCATCCTGAAAAACACAGCACCATGGCCCTGCGGGCCTGGAACGCGGCAGCCGCGCCGAGACAGGCGAACATTATATAGGCAGCTGTCATATGCTTGCCATCCCACAAGTACATGAGATTGCCGGGCACATGCTCCAGCAACAAACGCGGCGACCAGAAATGAAGGTTCTTGACCGCCTCAAGCTTCTGCATCCAGCCCAATTGAGCGATCAGGGGCAATGCCAGTACAAGGATAAAAAGGCCGGCGTCAAGGACCTGGCCCGCCGGCTTTTTCCGGGAATATCCCAAATGAACAAGGAACCCCGCGAACGCGGCCAGCAAGAATACGTTCTCGGGCCGCATATAGACCGCCAGCACCACAGATATGGCTGTCAAAAAAAGAAGCCCTGTCCCGCGTTCTTTAAGGAACAATGCCAGAGCGAACAATGCCAGGGAAACAAAAAAGAACGAGCTCATTTCGGAAGAGACAGATCCTGAATACACCAGATGCACGGGAAAAACATTCACCAAAAAGCCCGCCAACGCGGCGATCAGGATGCTGTTAAAGAACACATACGCAAAAAGGAATATCAGCCCGACGGATAGCGCCCCGAGGGCCGAGCTGACCAGAAAAGCGCTCTTGTCCGACTCGCCAAAAAGAAAGTACGCAAGGCCGATCAGAGAAACATGCCCGCCGGGCCGGCCATAGGTCGCGATCGTTTCCGGCATGTATTTCGAACCCAGCGCTGTGCCACCGAGCTGATGATGATAAAAAATATTCTGGGCCACATTCAGATGAATGGGCTCATCAAAGAAAACCTCATGCGTGATGACAAAAGACCTTAAATAAACCGCTGTTATCAGGAGCAGTGCCAATACTGCCATTCCGGCGAAAGGCATTTTCCTTAAAATGCTGGCTATGTCCCTGAAATTCCAGGCCAGTACTCCGACAAGAATAATGAACAGGATATAAAAGAAGATCTCGGTATTCATCACATCCTCTGCTTTATCATGACGATGATGCCTTCATCAGACGAATATCTTTAAGAATGATCTGCGCCTGCGGGGCCTTGTTCCAGTCGTCAATGCCCAGTGTATAAACAATATCAACAGCCTGCCCCATGCACAACCCTGCGAACTCTTCGCTCATGCCAAAGCCGACCGCCGACGCTGTCGCGCGGCCATCCGTTACCAGGAACTTCAATGCGCCCTTGTTCATGGACCGGGGCGCGCTCTTGACCAGAAGCCGGCGCGTGGCAAAGACCGGCGCAGGATTCCCTTCACCAAAAGGCGCCAGTGCCGCAATACCGTCAATAAGACCCATGTCCGCACTCCCGAGCGGCAGTTCAAGATCCACCTCAAGGACCGGGTCCGCCGCGCCGTCCGTAAAAAAACCTTCGGCGAAGCGGTTGATCTTCCGGCGGAACTCCTGGATCAAAGGAGCTTTGATCGTCAATCCCGCGGCGCGCTTGTGCCCGCCAAAACTTTCCAGCACATCCGCACAATGCGCCAGCGCTTCGTTCAGGCAAAACCCCTCCAGGGACCGGGCGGAACCGGCGCCAGTGCCGTCCTCCGTCGAAATAACGATCGCAGGCCGTCCGTATTTTTCCATGATCCGCGATGCCGCGATCCCAAGCACGCCCTTATGCCAACCTTCCCTGGATACCACGATCACGCGCTCGTTAGCATACGCGCTGTCCTGATCAATAATATCCACCGCCTCATCCACGACCGCCCCCTGCAAACGCTGGCGGTCGCGATTATGCGCCTCCAGCACCTGCGCCAATGCCGCGGCCCTGGCAGGATCATCGGACAATAAAAGTTCCAGCGCAACAGACGCGTGGCCCATGCGCCCCGCCGCATTAAGGCGAGGGCCGAGCGCGTACCCGATCAGATGCGGGGTCATGTCCTTGCCGCGAATGCGCGCGATCTCGATCAGCGCCTGAATGCCCGCCTTGGGACTTGATCCAATGCGCGGCAATCCATGACGCGCGATGATCCGATTCTCCCCTTGCAACGGGACCATGTCCGCGATCGTCCCAAGAGCGACGAGATCAAGGTCATTGACCGGGAATGCGCCCGTTACCGCCTGCACAAATTTTGCGGCCAGGCCAACACCAGCAAGGTCCGGACACGGATAATGACAGTCCGCCTGTTTCGGATCGATCACTGCCGCCGCATCAGGCACAGCGCCTTCAGGTTCATGATGGTCAAGGATGACCGTATCAATGCCTTCTTTCTTCAAAGCAAGAACTTCTCCGATGGAAGTAATGCCGCAATCGACCGTAATGAGGAGCGTTACGCCCCACTCTTTGGCCAGGGGCACGATCTCGTAATTCAGGCCATAGCCCTCTTCCATGCGGTGCGGGATATAATTTCTGGCCTTGATGCCAAACTTCTTGAGCATCCGGTAAACGACCGCGGTCGATGTTACACCGTCCACATCATAATCGCCGTAAACAAGGACGGTCTCGCCTTTTGCGCGCGCCGCCTGCAGACGTGCCGCGGCTTTATCCATATCTTTCAGAAGAAAAGGGTCGTGAAGTCCGTCGAGAGAGGGGTCGAGGAAAGATGCCGCCTGATCAGGCGTTGTGATGCCGCGATTGGCCAAAAGCCGCGCCACGACCGGCGACACATGGAGGCCCTCCTGAAGCCGGGCCACAGCTTGGGCATCACACGTCTTTAAGCGCCATTTCTTAGGCATAGTTACCAGAAGATCGGAACTTACATTTTTGCGGGAGCTGTGATACCCAGCAGGCGCAGGCCATTGGCCAGGACAATACGCGCCGCGTCAACCAGGGCCAGGCGCTGCACGGAAAGCGCGGGTTCCTGGTCCATCACGCGGCAGCGGTCATAGAATTTATGATAGGCAGCGGCCAACTCCTGCATATAACGCGTGAGCGCGTAAGGGTCGAGCTGCTGGACGCACATCCCCAGGAAATCCGGCAATTGCGCCATCTTCTTCATCAGCTCCACCTCAGCCTCGTCGGTCAAAAGATCATACACGCCATGCGCCGGCACCAGCGACGCTTCTTCACGTGCCTTGCGGATCACGCTAGAGCAGCGCGCGTGCGCGTACTGGATGTAATATACCGGATTGTCCGGCGCCTGTTTCTTGGCAAGATCAATATCAAACTCGAGCTGTTGGCTTACCTGACGCATGAGCATGAAATACCGGCCAGCGTCCGTGCCCACTTCCGTGACCACCTCGCGCAGGCTGATGAACTCGCCTGCCCGCGTTGACATCCTTAATTGTTTTCCGTCGCGAAAGACCGTTGCCAGCTGGATGATCATACCCTCGAGCGCTGTTGCATCCTTGCCCAGCGCCTGGGTCGCGGCCTTGATGCGCGGGATATACCCGTGATGATCAGGCCCGAGAATGTCGACCAGAAGGTCGAACCCGCGGTCGTATTTGTATTTGTGATAGACGATATCCGGCGCTAGATAGGTGTAGAACCCGTCGCTCTTTTTGACCACGCGGTCCTTGTCGTCCCCGAATCGCGTGGACGCAAACCACAGGGCCGCGTCCTTCTCGTAGATAAAACCTTTAGCGCGCAGCTCTTCCAGCGTCGCCGCGATCTTGCCTGCATTCGCAACTTCAGATTCGAACGACCAGTTATCGAACGTCACCCGGAAAAGACGCAGGTCCTCGCGGATAACATCCATCAGATGCGCTTTTCCGAAGTTGCAAAAATCCTCCATAGGGCAGGCATCCACATCCGCCAGGGACGCGAACTTACGCTGGCCGGCGAATATCTTGGCCATATCCTGAATGTAGCCACCCTGGTAACAATCTTCGGGATAAATGACTGTCGCGCCGAACAACTCTTTCACGCGCAGCTGGATCGAAAGGCCGAGCGTGCGGATCTGGTTACCGCCGTCGTTGACATAAAATTCGCGCTCGGCGTGATGGCCTGTGAAATTCAGGATGTTCACCAGCACATCGCCCACCGCGGCCTGACGCGCGTGCGCCACGGTCAACGGCCCTGTCGGGTTGGCGGAAACAAATTCCACCAGGACCTTCCTGCCCTTGCCCGCATCAAACCTGCCGTAATCAGCGCCGCCGGCCATGACATCACGGACAACATCGTGATACGCCGCGGGCGCGAGGCGAAAATTGATGAATCCCGGGCGGAATATCTCGACGGAAACGATCTTATCCTTAAGGAGGCTTGCAGCCACAAGGCCCCCGATGCGCTCGCGCAAGGAGCCGGCGATCTGCATGGGGTCGCGTTTCAACACTTTCGACAACTGCAATGCCACATTGCATGCCAGGTCGCCATGATCTTTATGGGAAGGTATTTCAAGAACTATCGACGGAGCGGATGGCAGAGGGCCCAAGACCTCACAGGAGGCCCGGACAATATCACTTACATGAGTGCGCAGATCGGTGAACATAAGGTTGGTCAAAATAGCGAAGGGCTATTCCCATTTAACGGCAACAGCTTCCTGCCAGAGATGATCGAGGCCGTAGAACGCGCGGGAATCGTTCTCAAAGACATGGACAACAACATCCCCCATGTCAAGAAGGACCCAGCGGCCGTTAGGCTCATTCGCCGGCAAAGCGCCCGCATTGGCAAAACTGAAACTGCGGGAGCGTCCGGCGGTGCTGAGTCCCTGTTTGAACTTGATCTTGATACCGAGCTCGTGGAGCCCTTCATCAACGCCGTCCGCCACGGCCTTGATGTGACGCGAACTTGTTGCGGTGCACAAGACAAAGTAATCGCAAAAATTCACGATCCCGCGCATGTCGAGGACGACGATATTCTCTGCTTTCTTGTCAGCAGCGCAACGGGCGGCCTTTTTGGCTAGCTCTAATGATTCCAATGTCGTGTCGAAATATGTGCCGGTTGAATTACGACTTCATTTTCTGCGCCTGGTCCTTGCTCAGCACGCGCCAGCATTCATGCGTGCCCGCCGGAGACTTGACGACAGCAAAGAAACGGCCGCCCTTCTCCTGGACCTTGTAATCCGCAGATTCAAATTTCGCCTTGGTCTTCACATCGTAAAAAGATAATTTCTCCATACGTCCTCCATTAGAATGTATAACTGAACTGTTCTTGAGTGTATCCAAGAACCTTGGCCATGTCAAATCAAAAAGCAAGGAAACAACGTAAAACGCGGCGCGCTGCCTAACCCGTGATGATGGCGCGAAGCCCCTTCTCCTGTTCATCCGTGAGCGCGCCCACGACGGCAAGATTGGCCCTTTTTTCTTTCAGGACATCCCCGGCCACGCGCCGGATATCATCCGGTGTCAGGGAATTCACGCGATAAACAACTTCTCCCAGCGTGCGGATGCGGTCGCGCTCGATCATGGATTCGCCGATCCACATCATGTGCTCCATAGTGTCTTCCAGCCCCAGCACGAACTGCCCCAGAAAATATTCCCGGGCGCGCATGAACTCACGGTCCTTGGGCCCCTGGCGGCGCAGTTGTTTCAGGATCTTCATGATCAGCTCAACCGCTTCCATCAGGTTCTTGTCGCCTACACCGGCCTTGACCATGAACAGCCCCGTGTCATCGTAAGACTTTGCCGTGCTGTAAACAGAATACGCCAGGCCTCTTTTTTCGCGCAGCTCATCAAAAAGCCGGCTCGACATGTTGCCGCCGAGAATAATATTCAGGACGGCTTGCGCGTAAATATCCGGATGGTCCGCCCGAAGCGACGGGAACCCAAGGGCCAGATGCATCTGCTCGGTCTGCTTGCGGAAGAAGCTCACGCGCGCGGCCCGCTGCTTGCCCTTGAAAGGATCGGCAGGGTCCTGCTTCTGCGCGGCAAAGCTTCCCAGCTTATCCTCCAGAAAACCCACAAGCCATTCATGAGAGAAATTCCCGCACACCGACACAACAACATTGTTGGGCGCATAATGCCGCCGGTGAAAAGCCCGCAGGCCTCTCTGGGTCATGCCGCCGACGGTCTCT
The DNA here is from genome assembly GCA_964643325.1 of uncultured Planctomycetales bacterium. Taxonomy (GTDB): domain Bacteria; phylum Omnitrophota; class Gorgyraeia; order Zapsychrales; family Fredricksoniimonadaceae; genus Fredricksoniimonas. Next base: position 80,928 of record CAZXSE010000004.1, on the reverse strand, counting down.
GCCGTTCCGGCAAGCCCCTGCCCCAGCGGGTGCTCCGGCCATACCAGTCCATCGAGAAGCTCAAGGACATAATACTGCGGCAGGTCATGGTACATCTTGATCTCTTCAAGGATGATGGTGCGTTCACGCTCCATGTCATCCTTCTGGATCAGCGGAAAGAACGCCATGTCGCACAGGATATCCGCGGTCTGGTCAAAATATTTCATCGGGACTTTAGCGTAATAGCAGGTCTGTTCTTCGCCCGTAAAAGCGTTGAGTGTACCACCGACGCCCTCGATGCTGCCCTTGATCTCATTGCAGGAATATTTCAGGCTTCCGCGAAAAAGGATGTGCTCCAGATAATGGGCCGCGCCCTTGTCCGTGTCGTTCTCAAAACGGCCGCCGACGCCGACCCAGATACCGACAGCGACACTCTCGCGATCCTTGAGCTGATTGGAAATAAGGCGCAGGCCGTTAGAAAGGACAGATCTCTGGTACATGGATCAGTTGACCGCTTTCACAAAACGGGCCGCGAACGCGCGCACCCGCGCCGGCAGGTCTTTGGCGCCGGCATTCTTTGCGATCTCCCGGACAAAGGCGCTGCCAACAATGACCCCGTCGGCAACGCGCGCCATGGCACGGGCCTGTTGTGGCGTGGAAACGCCAAAGCCGATGCACACCGGCTTGTCCGTCAATTGTTTGACAACACGGACATGCCTGGCAATATCCGCGGCCATCAGCTGATGCGCGCCTGTCACGCCCGCCACGGAAACATAATAAATGAACCCTGTGGCCGCCTTGATCACCGGCTTCATCCGCTCTTTTAAGGTCGTCGGCGCCACAAAGAAAACCGTGGCCAGATCAGCCGCTTTCGCATACGCGCATAACGGCCCCGCTTCTTCGACCGGAAGGTCAGGGATGATAACGCCGTCAACGCCCGCGGCCTTGGCCCGGGACACAAAATCTTTCTCGCCGAAATGGAACACAGGATTGTAATAGGTCATCAGCGCGATGGGGATGCTGGAGCGCTTGCGAATGTTCGCGACGGTCTTCAGGATCCCGGCCAGCGTTGTGCCGCGCATCAATGAACGGTACGATGCGGCCTGAATGACAGGGCCATCGGCCAAAGGATCGGAGAACGGAACACCGATCTCGACGATGTCCACACCCGCGGCCTCAAGCGCCAGAACCAGCTTTTCGGTTATGGCAAGGCTCGGGTCCCCGGCGGTAATAAAAGCAACGAAAGCTTTCTTGCCCGCCTTGCGCAACTCCATGAATTTTCGGTCTATTCTATTCATAGCCCTTTGAACATCAAGTCTTTGATGGTATTCATATCTTTATCGCCCCGTCCGGACAAACACACGATCACGGTCTTTTTCCCTTTAACCTGGCGCGCGAGCTTTGGCAGATACGCCAGCGCGTGCGCGGATTCCAGGGCAGGAATAATGCCTTCCGTGGCCGCAAGGACCCTGGTGGCCTCAAGAGCTTCCTGATCCGTAATGCCAACATAGGAAGCAAGCCTCTCTTCCTTATAATAAGCATGCTCCGGGCCGACCCCGGGATAATCAAGCCCCGCGGAAATGGAATGCGCCAGCTGAACCTGGCCATCAGCATCCTGCAACAGCCTGCTCTTGGTGCCATGCAACACGCCAACCCCGCCCCTGCATAGCGCAGCAGAATGTTTTCCTGTATGAAGCCCGTGCCCCGCGGCCTCAACACCGATAAGCCGGACCGACTTGTCCTCGATGAACGGATGAAAAATACCCATGGCATTACTGCCGCCGCCCACGCACGCGAGAATATAATCAGGAAGCTTCTTTTCAGCGGCCAGGAATTGCCGGCGAGCCTCTTTGCCAATAATGGACTGAAATCCGCGCACCATCAAAGGATACGGATGAGGGCCTGCCACGGTACCGATGAGATAAAAAGTATCGCGGACATTCGTCACCCAGTCGCGAATGGCCTCGTTCATGGCGTCCTTAAGGGTCTTTGAACCGCTGGTGACCGGAACGACCTCGGCGCCCATCAGGCGCATGCGCACCACATTCAACGACTGGCGTTCGATGTCCTCGGAACCCATATAGATCACGCACTTGATGCCGAAAAGCGCGCAGACCGCGGCTGTTGCCACACCATGCTGGCCCGCGCCCGTCTCGGCGATCACGCGGGTCTTGCCCATGCGCCGCGCGATCAGGATCTGTCCGAGGGTGTTGTTGATCTTGTGCGCGCCCGTATGCAAAAGATCCTCACGCTTAAGATAAACTTTGAGGGTCTTCAACTGACGGCTCAGGCGCTCGGCCAGATACAGCCGCGTCGGACGGCCCGCGTATTCGCGCAGATAAAAAGCAAATTCCTTCTTGAACGAAGCATCCCCGGACGCGCGGACGAACTCTTTTTCAAGATCGCACAAGAGCGTTGTCAGCGTCTCGGGAACAAACCGTCCCCCGAATTGCCCGTAATGTCCGTGTTTGTCAGGAAATTTCATAAAGCTCTGTATTATTCTTTATAGTCAATGATCGTCATGACCGTATTGGCAATGCCGATAGCGCCCGCAATGCGCAGCGGCAGGCGCTTGTCGCTTGTATCCATCCAGATGGAATATTTCGACGGGACGCTGCGCATCAATTCCGCGTCAAATACCTGGCCCATGGCGTTGAACTTCATCCCAGCGACCGGCGCGATCGTCACATCCAGCGTCGGCAGCCGCAGGGCGAACTTGGCGTCCTGAGCAGCCCGCCCGCTGGCGCGGTAACGGTAAATGAACCCGTAGATGTTGTCCACCTGCCCTTCTTTCTTGATCGTCTGCACGCTCACATGGCCGTCCGCATCTTTGGTGACCGTGATAAGACCCGCGGCATTGTTGTACTCTTCCATGATCTTCTCTTTATTGCCAAAGATGTTCAGGTCCCGTATGACCAGTTGCGGCAGGAAGGTCGTGTCATCAATAAAAATGCGCTCTTCATCAAAGAAGTTGAACCCTTTGGCGGAAAAAACGATCAGCGTGTATTTCTTGCCGTCGCGGTAGGTCTCGCCCTCGAATGTCAGCGTGGCCTCGCCTGCCTTAATGCCCGCCTGCTTGACGGAATAACGGATGACCTCGCCTTTCTTGAACGGCACCGTTTGCGCCATGGCTGTCGAGCAAGCAAGCCCCAGCACAAGCGTTAACGCAACAATGAACACATTAGATCTGGTCATAATCTTTAATGAACCTTTCCAGCACACGCGCGCCATGATAAAGGGTTTTTATTTCCGCATATTCATCGTTGGCATGGAGCGTGCCGCTCTTGCCGAAACCGGTCGCGAACGCCGCGATGCCATGATGCTGAAAGAACGAGATCACGGTCGCACCGTCGGAGCCTTTCAGCTTCGCCTTCTGTTTAAGGGCGCGCGCCGAACGCAGGAACGATATGACGAACGGGTCCTTCTCGCTGATCTCATACGGCAATTGCAGATCATCCACGACCAATTTGTACTTCGGCGTTACGGAGCGCACGATCGACTTGACCCGCGCGATCAATTTCGCAGGATCCATCCCGGGCATATAACGGATATCCAGGGAGAATTCGCAAAGGTCGGCCACCATGTTGACCTTGTCGCCCCCCTTGATCGTACCGATATTCACCGTCGGATGATTCAGCAGGTGATGCTTCTTATAATCAAATCTGTATGCCTTCAGGCGCCGGATGATCTCCGCGGTCTGTTCGATCGCGTTGACGCCTCTCCAGTTCGTAGCGCCGTGCGCCTTTTTCCCGAACACCTGGATGCGCGCGTGAAAAAGCCCTTTCTGGGCAATGACCGTATCAAGGTCAACGGAATCAAGAACGAGCGCCAGGCGCGGCCGCAGGACACCCTTGCTCATCAAAGGCTTGATGCCCTGATGCGAGCCGGTCTCTTCATCCGCGGTCGCGGCCAGAATAATATCCTTACGCGGGCGGTAACCATCTTCAACGAGCGAACGAAGCGCTTCCATGGCACAGGCCAGATTGCCTTTATCATCGGACGCGCCGCGGCCATAGATCTTGCCGTTAATGATCTCCTTGCCAAACGGATCATGCTTCCACCCCGTCCCGACGGGAACAACATCCGTGTGCGGGGTCAACAGCAGCGCCTCGCGGGCGGCCTGCGCGCGCGGCAAAGAGCCTTTCCATACCGCGATGACATTAGGCCTGTTCATCTTGTATGTCACGACCCTGACATCAAGGCCCAAAGAACGCATGTCCTTGACAACAAGGTCCGCGATCTCAAGCTCATTGCCCGGCGGATTCTGTGAATCGATGGACAATGTTGCCTGCGTCAGTTTGACAAGGCGCTCTTTATTGATCATATCCCTCCGAGGATGTTCCTGGCTTTTGTTTCAGCTTCGATATGTTTAAAATCCTGATAGTCAACGAACTGCAGTCCCGGGCGCTGGGCATGCAGTTTGATCATCTTGGGAAGATGTTCCCTGACGCTCTGGAACGCGATGTATTTGAATTCCGTGCCGCATGAAGGGCAGGCATGCGCCTCGAGCTTGATATCCACATTCTTGCACTTGGCACAGATGCCCGAGAGCACGCCGTATTCAAGGAGGTGTTCCTTGACGTCGTTAAACTCCAGATCATGATAAATGCGGATCATCTGCCGTGCCATAGGCGGGAATTATAGCACAAGGCTATCAGAGGGTCTAAATTTTCTTGTACCCGCAACGCTCATCCCCGGGCCAGGATGTGCCCATCTTCTGGCGGATGGGAATGCAGGTCAGGGGCTTGCCTGAAACAGTGCGGTGCAGGCCGAAACGATCGGCATAGACCCGGCAGCGGGAGACGCCCTGCTCCATGATCAAGTGTTCGCAGGGGTCTTCGAAAGCGCCGCAGCACGCGCCGCAATGACAGCATAGCGCTTCCGCGTCGCGGTCTTTGGAGGAAAGCCAGGATTGGTAGGTGTGATCGTCTGACATAAAAAAAGGGCCCGAGAATCTCGGGCCCCGAAGCCAGGAATATGTTATTATTCCAGGCCGATAAAGTGGGAGATGTCCCTCGCACTTCGGCAACGCAGCCACCATCTTACAAGCCACCCGACATTTGCCTAATAAGGCAGGCCCAAACGCCACACAGGGCTAACGGGCCGATACGAATGGTGTACATTAGGTCTGTCGCTTTGCGCCCCCGGGTTTCCCCGGGTTAACCTTTATCGGCTAATCAAAATATAGCATGCCTCCTGCCTCAAAAACAAGGGGGCCGGACGATTTTCAGGAAAGCGTTTGCTCACCGGCAAGCCGGGCGTTCTGGATAAAGGCCATCATTTTGCGATGGTCCTTCTTCCCCGGCTCAGTCTCAACGCCGCTGGAAACATCCACCGCGTAGGGCTTGAGCAGGTTCACTGCATCCATGACATTTTCGTGATTCAATCCGCCGGAAAGGATCACCGGGCCTTTGACCTGGGCATCTTTTAAAAGTTCCCAGTTAAAGACCTTGCCCGTGCCGCCGGGAACATTCTCCTGATACGTATCGAACAATAGCGCGTCCACATCGTATTTCTTGATCTGGCCAAAATCAAAATCACCGCCGATGCGAAAGCCCTTAATGATCTTGAAATTATAACGCTTGAGCCGATGACAATAATGATGGTCCTCATCCCCGTGCAGTTGCACCGCGTTCAGGCCGCAGAACGAGGCAATGTCGCTGATCGCACCCAGGCGCTCGTTCACGAACACGCCGACGATAGTGACGAACGGCGGCAGGATCGAAATGATATTGCGCGCACGCGACGGCGAAACATAGCGCGGGCTTTTCTTGCTGAAAACAAACCCCAGAGCGTCCACGCCAAAATTGATCGCCTTGAAGGCGTCATCCTTCTCTGTGATGCCGCAGACCTTAACTTTCACCATACATCAGCTCCCTTACTTTTTTCCCCACATCGCGGCAGCGCAGGAATGTCTCACCGATCAAAACCGCGTTAGCGCCGGCTTTGTGTAAATGCACGATCTCTTCATGCGTGCTGACGCCGCTCTCGGCGACAATGACCTTGCCTGCAGGGATCTGCCCCATCAAGCGTTCGCCCGCCGCCAGATCGATCCCGAATGTGCGAAGGTCTCTGTTATTGACCCCGATGATCCCCGCGCCCGCCTTAAGTGCTCTGTCCAGGTCTTGGGCATCATGGACTTCGACCAGGCAATCCACATCCAGGCGCTCACCTAATGCGAGAAAATCTTTTATCTGCGTATCGGTCAGGATCGCGGCGATCAGAAGGACCGCGCTTGCCCCGTTATAACGCCCCTCGTAGATCTGCCCTTCATCGATGATGAAATCTTTCATCAAGACCGGCGTGTTGAATTTTTCGCTCACCTGTTTTAAATAAGCCGGCTTGCCCAGAAAATATTCTTCCTCGGTCAGAACGGAAATAGCCGCGGCCCCGGCATCCTGATATGCTGTGGCCAGCGCTTCCACATTAAAATCCTGACGGATAACACCTTTTGACGGTGAGGCTTTCTTGATCTCGGCGATCAGATTGATCTTCCCCGACGCAGAAATAGCTTTTCTGAAAAGGCCGTACTGCGCATAGGACGAGGCGTCCAAATGTGCCTTGATATTGTCATAAAGCGCCTTCCGGCGTGCGTTATACGCGCGCTTCTTCTCTACAATGTCAAAAAGGAAATCTTTACCCACGGACCGAAAACTCCTTGAATTGCTGCAGCTTGTCCCATGCCTGGCCGCTCATCAGGATCCGGCGGGCGTGCTCAAGGCCTTCTTTGGGCGAGGCCGTGGCTTGCGCGGCATAAAAAGCAAATCCCGCGTTGAGCGCCACCACATCCATATGCGCCGGTGTTCCCTGGCCCTGCAATATCTTTGTCATCAGCACGGCATTCTGCGCCGGATCACCGCCCTTGAGAGCCTCCTCCGGCGCGCGATTAATGCCGAAATCTTCAGGCGTAATATCATAAGAAACAACATCATGACCGTTGAATTCACTAATATGCGTCGCCGCGGCCGTCGAGATCTCATCAAGCCCGTCAGCGCCGTGCACCACAACCGCGCGCACCGCGCCAAGGGTCTTTAAGACCTGCGCAAACTGCTCGGTCAAATGTTTGTTAAAAACACCGACCATCTGGTGTGTGGCGCGCGCGGGATTGGTCAAAGGCCCAAGGACATTGAAGATCGTTTTGACCGCCAGCTCTTTCCTGACCGCCGCGACATATTTCATGGCCGGATGATGGCGCTGGGCGAACATGAACGCGATCCCCACCTCGTCCAGACAGCCGCTCATGCGCTCATGCGGCATCGCAAGGTTCACGCCAAGCGCCTCCAGAACATCCGCACTGCCCGAATGGCTCGACACTGAACGGTTGCCGTGCTTGGCCACGATAACACCGCCGGCCGCGACCACGAACGCCACGGCCGTCGAAATATTGAACGTGCCCTTGCAGTCGCCGCCTGTGCCGCAGGTATCCAGCACGACCTCATGCTTTGTTTCCAGAAGGACCACGAACTTGCGCATGATCTGCGCCGCGGCCGCGATCTCTTCGACAGTAAAACCTTTGGCGTTGAGCGCCAGAAGGAATTCCTTGATGTCGCATTCAGCCGCGTGCCCCGACATGATCTCGGTCATGACAGCGAGCATCTGCCCGTGCGTCAGGTTCTGCTTGTTCTGGATCTTTTCAATGAGATCGCGCATATATCACCTTAAGCTTCTGTCCGGGCTTGATCTTGCGTCGTTCCTTGTCCGGCCTTGATCTTTTTGTCGCTCCTTCGCCGAGCGCTTGGCTCGCCCAGCGGCTCGCCTGCGCTCTGGGATCGAGCTCGCTCGTCCCGACCTAAAGGTCGGGACACCATGCCCGCTCGCTCGATCAATGTCGGCTAAAGGAGCGACAAAAAGATCGACGCGGACAAGGCTGCCAACTTACAACTTTAAGAAATTCTCCAGGATCTTTTTGCCTTCCCTGGTCAGGATCGACTCGGGATGGAATTGCACCCCCCATACCGCAAGCGTCTTGTGGCGCACGCCCATGATCTCATTGTCGTCCTCGGAACGCGCGGTGATCTCAAGGCAATCAGGAATGGTCTTTTCTTCAATGACAAGGGAATGATAGCGGGTCGCTTCGAACGGGTTCGACATCTTCTGGAACACGTCTTTGCCGTTATGGCGGATGCGCGAGGTCTTGCCGTGCATGAGTTTGCCGGCGCGGATGATCCTGCCGCCGAACGCATGCCCGATGCATTGATGCCCGAGGCACACGCCCAGCACGGGCACCTTACCCGCGAAAGACCGTATCACATCGACGGATATCCCGGCATGCTCCGGGTTGCTCGGCCCGGGCGACACCACGATGCGTTCGGGCTGAAGGCGCGCGATCTCATCAAGCGTGATCGCGTCATTACGATACACCGTCACTTTTGCCTTGAGCTCGCCGAAATACTGCACAAGGTTGTAGGTGAAGGAATCGTAATTGTCGATCATCAGGATCATTCTTTTTCTCTCCGGATCGACGCACCCAGCGCCACGAGCTTCTTATCAATGTTCTCATATCCGCGGTCCAGATGGTACACGCGGCGGATCTCGGTCGTCCCCTTGCCCACCAGGGCGGCCATGACCAGCGCGGCCGACGCGCGCAGGTCGGATGCCGTTACCGGCGCTCCGGAAAGTTCTTTCACGCCCTCGACGATGGCGCTGCCCCCCTCACGGCGGATCCTTGCGCCCATGCGCGCAAGTTCGGAAATATGCATGAACCTGTCCGGAAAAACCGTATCGCGGATAACGCTGACGCCGTTGGTCAATGACATGACCGCTGTGTACTGCGCTTGAAGGTCCGTCGGGAACCCGGGATAAGGATACGTAGAGATACTGAAAGGCTTTAGGACCTTCGGGGCTTTGACGCGCACCAGGTTCTTTTCAGCCTCGACCCTGACGCCGATATGGCTTAAGACATCATCCAGCGCGGTCAGTTGGGTGTAATCAATGTCCCGGATCACAAAACTCCCGCGGACCATGGCCGCCAACAGAACAAATGTCCCGCCTTCAATACGGTCAAATGACATCCTGTAATCCGCGCCATGCAGTTTCTTGACACCCTGGATGATGATGCGCGGACTTCCCTGCCCCTTGATGCGCGCGCCCATTTCATTGAGGAAATTGGCAAGCTCCTCGACCTCAGGCTCGCACGCGGCACACTCGATCACGGTCTCGCCCTCGGCCAGCGTCGCGGCCATCATGATATTGGCCGTCCCGAGCACCGACGGGCCGGAAGCGCCCGCCAAATACACCCGCGCGCCTTTTAATTTCTTTGCTTTTGCGATGATATACCCGCCCTCGGTCATAACCTTGGCGCCGAGTGCTTCAATACCCTTCTGATGCAGATCAACAGGGCGCACGCCGATAACACAGCCGCCCGGCAAGGATACCTTGGCCTCGCCCAGCTTGGCCAGCAAAGGCCCGAGCACGCAGATCGACCCGCGCATCGTCGAAACAAGCTTGTAATCCGCCACCGGGTTAAGCTTGCCGTTGGACATGATGATCATCTTGTCCTTGTCCCAGGTGATATCTTTACCCAGGGATTTGAGCAATTTGATCATGGTGTGGGTATCAAGAAGCCTCGGCACATTACGAAGGACGCATGTCTCGTCGGTAAGAAGCGTTGCCGCCAACACCGGCAATGTCCCGTTCTTGGAGCCGCTGATCTTCACTTCCCCCTTCAGGGGCCTGCCGCCTTGAATGATAAGTTTATCCATAGGATCCTGTTAGAAAATAGAGTTAACGTGGCAACGCTGCCATGATAATGCGCGGCCGTCCGGCATTATCATTCATGGTCTGTATTTTATCCCAGGAGCCGGCAGTGACAAAGAGGTTTTGCAAGTCTTTTGCCTGCCCGTCGCCGAACTCGACGGCAAGAATGCCACCAGGACAAAGAACCTTGCAGGCACCGGGGATCAAGGACTTGTAGAAAGACAATCCGTCCGTTCCGGCCTCCAGGGCCAGAGCCGGTTCATGCCTGACATCCGCTGGCAATTGCGCCATGGCGCCTGAAGGGATATACGGAGGATTGGAAACAATGGCATCAAAACGCTCTGACGCCTTACGCAGGAACAATGCCATGTCACTTTCAACGAACTGGATCTTGTCCTCCACGCTGTTGATCGCGGCATTACGACGGGCGTAGGCCAGCGCCTCGGGAGAAATATCAACAGCCGTCACATGAGCACAAGGTAATTCCCTGGCCAGGGTCACAGCCAGACAGCCCGAACCTGTACCCAAGTCCAGGAGAGTATATTCTTTCTTGCCCTGTGCCTTAAGCGCCGCGATCACACGCTCAGCCAGGACCTCGGTCTCGGGCCGCGGCACAAGAACACCAGGGCCCACCTCGAAACGGTAGCCGAAGAATTCCGTGAACCCTGTGATATATTGCACAGGCTCACCCGCCGCCCGTCGGCGGCGCATGTCATCGAGGGCTGCTGCTTGTTGCGAGGTTAGTTGTCGGGGGTGAGTATAAAGATCAGAGCAACTGCAGTTCAAAATAGCAGTGAGGAACAATTCATCGTCGGTCATGCAGCCTTATCCCGTGCATCTTCTTCAGCTTTCAAAAGGGCGTCAAAAAGTTCATCGAGCTCGCCTTCCATGACCGCCGGGAGCTGATGGGTCGTGAACCCGATGCGGTGATCGGTCACGCGATGGTCGGGGAAATTATAAGTACGGATCTTCTCGCTCCGGTCGCCGGTGCCCACCTGGGCCTTGCGCGCGGCCGCTTCCTTCTTCTCGCGCTCCTGCTGGATATGGTCCTGCAATCGCGCGCGCAGGACCCTCATGGCCTTGAGGCGGTTCTTGAGCTGTGAGCGCTCATCCTGGCAGACAACAACGATCCCCGTCGGAAAATGCGTGATGCGGATCGCGGAATCCGCCGTGTTCACGCTCTGCCCGCCGGGGCCTGACGAGCGGTACACGTCGATCTTCAGGTCCTTAGGGTCAATGGTCAGGTCCACTTCTTCAGGCTCAAAAAGCACTGCCACGGTCGCGGCCGATGTATGGATGCGGCCCGCCGCCTCGGTCTCGGGAACGCGCTGGACCCGGTGTGTGCCGCTCTCCCATTTCAGGCGCCGCGAAGCGCCCTTGCCGCTAACGCTGAAAATAGCTTCCTTGAGGCCTTTTTCCCCGGGGCTGATGGCAATAGGGTCGATCTTCCAGCCTTTGGAAGCCGCGTATTTCGTGTACATGCGGTAAAGATCGCCCGCAAAAATGCTGGCCTCAGTGCCGCCGGTGCCGCCGCGGATCTCAATGATCACATCACGGTCTTTCTCATTCCGGGTCGGATCAAAGAAATTGTTAATGCGGGAGGCCAACTCTTCAAATGTTGTTTCAAGGCGGGACAGCTCATGCTCTGCCATCTGGCGCAGATCGCGGTCCCCTTCGGTCGCGATCATATGCCGGGCTTCCGCGATCTGCGTGATGGTCTTTGAATATTCCTGTTGGAGTTCAACGGCCGGCGCCAGGCCGGCGAATTCTTTGGCAAGCTTTTGATACGCGCCCTGATCAGCCCCTATGCCGGCCTCGGCCAGAAGGTGCTGAAGTTCCCCGTGGCGTGCTGCGGCGTCTGCCAGTCGCTTCTTGTTACTTTCCTTTAGCATAACGCTTCTGGAAGCGTTCGATGCGCCCTGTCGTATCAAGGACCTTCTTGGATCCCGTGAAGAACGGGTGGCAGCTCGCGCAGATCTCGACGCGGATGTTCTTCTTCGTCGCGCGCGTGTGCATCACGCGGCCGCACGCGCAGGTGATCGTGGTTTCCTGATAATCAGGATGGATACCGTCTTTCATACTACCTTCCTTGTTTGATCGATCCGTCAAAGGCCGGATACCGCCGGCCCGAAGCGTCATTTGTTCCCATGGATCAAAGAGGCGGAATTATAGCCTATTTGTTCATATTTTGCAAGAATTCCTCGTTGTTCTTGGACTGGGACATCTTTTGGATCAGGATCTCCATGGCTTCCGCGGAATTCAGGTCATTGAAGACCTTGCGCAAGAGCCACATCCTCTGCAGCTGTTCCTTGGTCGTCAACAGCTCCTCATGACGGGTATTGGAACGCTTGATGTCGATCGCCGGATAAATGCGGCGCTGGAAAAGCGAACGGTCAAGCTGCAATTCCATATTGCCCGTGCCCTTGAACTCTTCAAAGATAACTTCATCCATGCGGCTGCCGGTATCAACGAGTGCGGTCGCGATGATGGTCAATGAACCGCCCTCCTCGATGTTGCGCGCCGCGCCGAAAAAGCGCTTGGGCTTGTGCAAGGCGCTGGAATCCACGCCGCCGGAAAGGATCTTGCCCGAGTGCGGCACGACCGTGTTGTAGGCGCGCGCCAGGCGCGTGATCGAATCCAGAAGGATGACCACATCCCTCTTGTGCTCGACAAGGCGCTTGGCTTTTTCCAGCACAATATCCGCGACCTGCACGTGGCGTTCGGCCGGCTCATCAAAGGTCGATGAAACAACCTCGGCCTTGACCCCGCGCTGCATGTCCGTGACCTCTTCCGGGCGCTCGTCAATGAGCAGCACGATCATGACGACCTCCGGATGATTGAGCGTGATCGCATTGGCGATCTTCTGCAAGAGCACTGTCTTGCCGCTGTACGGCGGCGCCACGATGAGCGCGCGCTGGCCTTTGCCGATGGGCGTCAACAGGTCCATGATGCGCATGGAAACATCCTCAGGCCCCGACTCCAGCTTCAGGCGCTGATTCGGATACAACGGGGTCAGGTTATCGAACAGGATCTTGTCCTTGCACTTGTCCGGGTTCTCAAAGTTCACGGCCTCGACCTTCAGGAGCGCGAAATATTTCTCGCCCTCCTTCGGCGGACGGATCTGGCCGCTGACCGTATCCCCGGTTTTTAGATCAAAACGCCGTATCTGCGACGGAGATATATAGATGTCATCCGGGCACGGCAAATAATTGTATCCGGAACTTCTCAGGAAGCCGAAGCCTTCGGAAAGCACTTCCAGGACCCCCGAACCGAACATCAGGCCGTCCTTCTCCGCCTGCGCCTGCAGGATCTTGAAAATAAGGTCGTGCTTCTTCAGGACGCTGACGCCTTCCACATTCAGCGCGCGGGCCGTCTGCGAAAGTTCGGACATCTTCATTTCCTTAAGGTCCTCAATGTTGAATGTCTTGGCCCCGTTGGCAGCAGCCGGGGAGGCTTCTTCCTGGGCATTGCGTTCGGCTTTGGTCTCTTTGGTCATGATACTCTCCTGTCGGGTGGGTTTTGGTACTGCGCGCACAAGGCCCGGTGGACCCGTGCGACCTGCTTTGCGGTTGTTGCGGCGGGGCCGCTATTATCTATTACATACGCGGCATGCTTTTTCTTTGCACTCAAAGGCATCTGCCGACGGATGCATCTGAGGACCTCTGCCCTGGAAAGGCCGGTGCGGGCCATCACGCGAAGGACCTGGATATCCTGCCTTGCTTTCACGAGAATAACAGCATCCATCCACCGGTGCCAGCCCGCCTCGATCAGGATCGCGGCGTCCAACATGACGAACTTCGTCCTGCCGCGCGTAGCGGCAAGTTCCCGGCGGATCATCCGCTCCAGACGCGGATGCACGATCGCCTCAAGCTGTCTTAACGCGGCCGTATCAGCAAAAACAATACGCCGCAATGCCGTCCGGTCGATGCCGCGCGGCCCGCGGACCTTCACGCCGAACGTTTTGATCACCGCGCGGATGCAGGCGGCATCCTTTGCAAGGATCGTGTGCGCCAGCGCGTCCGCGTCGATGACGCGCGCGCCGCGCGCAGCGCGCGCCTTGAACATGGCCGCGACCATGGTCTTGCCCGCGCCAAAACTTCCTGTTATTCCGATCTTGACAGGCATTTTTCGTAACATCCAATGTATTGTTCCGCCGCTGCCGCCAGGGGCCAGCGGCACGCCATGGCATTCGCCACCAGCGCGCCAAAACGATCCTTGTGATGGAACGTGCCAAGGGCGCGATCGACCGCTTCCAGCAATCCTGAAACGCTAAAAGTATCCATCCTGAAGCCATTACCTTTTTTCTTATCCGACGAAAAATCGATCACCGTATCCAGAAGTCCGCCGACCGGATTGACCACGGGGATCGCGCCGTAACGCAAGGCGATCATCTGGGTCAGGCCGCAGGGCTCATAGACCGAGGGCATGAAAAAAAGGTCCGCGCCGGCATAGACCATGTGGGCAATATCCTCGTCGTAACGGATGATCGCGGCGCATTGCTGAGGATATTTGCGCGCAAGCTTCACGAGCATCTTCTGGTATTTCTCCTCGCCGATACCGATAAAGACGACTTGCAGCGGCCGCTGCATGAGGCCTTCAAAGGCCGCCTCGATCAGGTCAAGTCCTTTTTGATGACACAACCTTCCCACAAAACCGAACACAGGGATGTCATCAAACACGGGCAGGCGGTAAATATTCTGCAATTTTTCTTTATGACGGGCCTTGACCTGCCAATCAGCGCTACTGTAATGCGGCGTGATGAACTCATCCGTCTGCGGGTCCCAGCGGTCATAATCCAGGCCGTTGAGGATCCCCGTCCAGCGCGCCTTGTTGGCCTTGATCACGCCCTCGAGCCCGCAGCCCCATTCCCTGGTCTGCGCCTCTTTCGCGTAACGGGGGCTCACCGTTGTCAACTGGTCCGCGAAGATCAATCCTCCTTTAAGAAGATTGATCTTGCCGTAAAATTCCAGGGCATCGGCGTTGAACAATCCCTCATCAACGCCCAGCGCGGGAAAAGATGCCTGCGGGAATATCCCCTGGTACGCAAGATTGTGCACCGTCATGACCGAGCGCGTCCTCTCAAAGAACGGGTCCTTCGCGTAATGCGTCTTCAACAACAGGGGGATCAGCGCCGCCTGCCAGTCATGGCAATGGATCACATCAATGGACCTGCCCAGTTCCTTGAGGAGTTCGCACGCCCCATGGCACAGGAACGCAAAACGCTCCAGGTTGTCCTCATAATCCCCGTCGGGGCTTCCATAAATATAAGGACGGTCATAGAACCCGCCATGCTGGAGAAAATAGACCTTGATGCCCTTGCCGATGACCGCAACCCTGGCCCTGGCGTTGAAAGGCTTTCCCGCGCCCGTCGAGCGGTATCCCGGCATGATGATCGACACCTCATGGCCCTGGCGCTCCAGCTCCAGGGACAATGTGCCGCACACATCCGCCATGCCGCCCGTCTTGGCAAAAGGAAGAACTTCAGACGCAACAAGAACGATCCTCATATTTCCTTCATCTCCGCCCAGTTGGCCCCGGCCTTGACCGTGACCTTCACAGGAACGCTCAATGTCATGGCCTCTTCCATCACGCGCCTGACCGCGGCAGCTACTGCCGCTGTTTCATCGTCGGGAACATCAAAAACAAGTTCGTCATGCACCGTGACCACCATTGTTGCCGCAAACGCCTTTTCCTGCAGCATGCGCTGCACCCTGACCATGGCGCATTTGATCAGGTCCGCGGCCGAACCCTGGACCGGCATGTTGACCGCCTGACGCTCGGCGAACTGGCGCACCGCGCCGTTACGGCTGTTGATCTCGGGAATGTAACGCCGCCGTCCGAACATGGTCGTCACAAAGCCCTGCTCCCTGGCCCCGGCGATAGAGCGCTCCATGAATGCCCGGATCCCGGGATACCTCAAGAAATAACGGTCAATGAAATCCTGGGCCTCGCGCTGCGGCACGCCCAGGTCTTTCGCCAGGCCAAAAGCGCTCATTCCGTAAATGATCCCGAAATTGATGCGCTTGGCCCTGTAGCGCATTTCTGTCGTAACATTCTCCGGCGGCACCTCAAAAACAAGCGCGGCCGTGAACGTGTGAATATCATCACCCTGCGCGAAAGCCTGAATGAGCTTCGGATCGGCCGCCAGGTGCGCCAGGAACCTCAACTCGATCTGCGAATAATCCGCGGACACAAGAACGCGCCCCGCCCGTGAAGGGATGAACGCTTCACGGATCCTGCGCCCCAATTCCGTACGCACCGGGATGTTCTGCAGGTTCGGATGGTCCGCGCTCAGACGCCCCGTTTCCGCTCCGGTCTGGTTGAACGAACAGCGCACCCGGCCATCGGCATCAGCCAGCCGCGGCAGGGCGTCAAGATAGGTGGATCTCAGTTTTGCCAGCTGACGGTATTCCAGGATGAGCGCCGGCAACGCGTGCATGGGCGCCAGCCGGGTCAGGACCTCTTCATCCGTGGACGGGCCGGTCTTGGTCTTTTTAACGACCGGCAGCGCCAGCTTCTCGAACAGAATAACCCCCAGCTGTTTGGGCGAATTCAGATTGAACTCCCCGCCGGCAAGGGCATAGAGTTCGCCGGTCATCGCGTCAATGCGGGCGCCGCACTCCCGGGAAAGCCCGGCGAGCTTGTCACGATCGATCGTGATGCCTTCGAGTTCCATGCCCGCAAGCACCCCGCACAAGGGCATTTCCATGTCCTCAAAAAGGCCGGCCAACCCCTTGGCCGCAAGGTCCGCTGCCAGCGGCGCATAAAGTTTTTCCAGGGCGGCAGCTTCCTGACAAAGCCGGTCATCACCTTCGGCGATCACAAGGTCCAGGTACGCGTGCGCCAGGGCTGCGACGGTCAGCGCCGAAACGCCGGAACGCAACAGATATCCGGCCAGCAAAGAATCCCAGAGCTTCCCCCGGAACGTGATCCCCTGACGGGCAAGCTCCTTGAGCAGGGGCTTGGCATCATGAACACACAAAAGAACTTTCTCCGACGAAAAAATATCCTTAAGGCCCGCAAGCTCCGGCGGCGTGAATGAGAATACAACGCCTCCCGCGCTGACAAGGAACCGCTCGGGACGCCGGCGGCCTTCATCATCAGCGCCCATCACCGGCAGGAAGGCGGCCATGCCCGTGAGCAGGACCACGGCCGCGCACTGCGGCGCATCAGCGCCCCCGGCGGTGAACGCAATGCTGCCCTGCACTGGCAATGGCGCGGGCGCCTGGTCCAGGGCAAACTCCTCGGCGAGCCTGCGAAATTCAAGTCCGGTAAAAAGCTTCACCAGTTCCTTGCGGTCCATGTTGCCCCAACGGATATCCTCCAGGGAACATTCCACCGGGACTTTGGCATCAAGCGTGGCAAGTTCACGGCTAAGCAGTGCGCTGGCGCGCCCCTGTTCGATCTTTTCTTTGAGCTTGCCGGGAATATCATGAGTATGCGCGAGGATCTCGTCTAGAGAGCCGAACTGTTTCAACAGCTTTTGCGCAGTCACATCACCGACCCCCTTGATGCCCGGGATATTGTCGCTGGCATCCCCCGCCAGCGCCAGATAATCCGCCACGCGCTCGGGCCCCACGCCAAAACGCTCCCGCGTGTCATCCGGCCCCAGGAGCGCGTCCTTGCGGCTGTTATACACGCGGACCCCGTCGGCGATCAGTTGCTGCATATCCTTGTCATCGGAAGCGATGATGATCTCGTGCTCTTTGCCGCGCAGCCGCCCGACCAGCGTCGCGATCAGATCATCCGCCTCATAACCTTCTTTTTCAAAGACCGGTATGCCGTAAGCCCTCAAGAGATCCTTGATCACAGGGATCTGGGTGGACAGGTCCTCCGGCATCGGAGAGCGCTGGACCTTGTAATCTGCGAACTTCGCCCGCCGGAAGGTCTCTTTACCCGTATCAAAACACGCCGCCGCGTATCCCGGTGTATAGGTCTTCAGGATCTTGCGCAGGATATTGACAAAACCGAAGACCGCATTCGTCGGGAACCCCTTGGCATTGCGCAATTCCTGAACAGCGTAGAACGCGCGGTAACACAGCGCGTGGCCGTCAATAAGAAGGATGCGATTTGTCATGCTATTGTCCCGCCGAAGGGATCTCTACCGGGCCGCCCAGGGATTTGATCAACAGGTCCTTGTCATACAGGTCAAGACTGGTCTCCTGAGCGGCACGCTGGGCTTCTTTGCTGCGCAGGACCATGGCGTTCTCGAGCAATTTCTGGTCGATCCTGATCTTTTCCTGCATCAGCTCCGGCGAAGAACGACGGATCTCATCCAGTTCGGCCTGCGCCTTGAGCATCCAGGGATCATGCGCGTTCCCAAGGGCGATGCGCTGTTCAAAATACGCGGCGGCTTTTGCCGAATCGCCCCGGGCCTTGTAAAGATATGCCAGGGCCTCGAGCACAAGGCCGCGATCCTGGGCATCGCCATCACGCCTCACGACCACCAGCCGCCCCTGATCGAAGAGATCAAGAACGTGCTGCTGCTCCATGGCCGCGCTAACGATCCTTTCACGGTGTTCGGCCAGCGCCGCTTCCTGCTGATGAAGGGCCGTGGCGTTCTCCAGGGACCTTTGCTCACGCAAGAGCTTCTTCCGGACGAGTTCCGGCGAAGTTCCGATGATGCTTTCGAGTTCGGCCTGCGCCTGCAGCGTCCACGGGTCGCGGGGATCGCCAAAAGCCACGCGCTGTTCAAAATAAACGGCCGCCATCTTGAGATCGCCCCTGGTCTTATAAAAATATCCGAGATTGCTGTACGCCGGAAGGCATTTATGGTCGAGCTCGATCGCTTTCATGTAATGCTTCTGGGCCTCATCCGCCTGCCCCAGGGCCTCGAAGACCAGCCCCATGTCGTTGTGCAGGTCGGCATTATCAGGCGCAAAGACCTCGGCCCTCTCATACAGAAGGCGCGCCTGAAGAAAATTGCCTTTTTGCTGATGCGCATGGCCTGCGGCATAATACTGCGCGGCTGTCCGCGCATCCATGGGATCGGCGGCGAATGCCGTAACAGGAAGGAGGAAAAAGAGAGCGATCAACAACCGCGCCATTTAAGTCGCAGCCTCGGGGGTTTCCAATACAAGCTCTGCCGGATCAAGGATCTCGTCGAGCATATCATGCGGTTGCGGCCCGGCAGCACCCATCACGGCCTCCGGCGCCCCATCCGTCAAGAAACTCATGTCAAAGGTCACATCCTCGGTGACGAACATCTCGCATGCCACGACCTTGCCCGACTTCAGGCGCACGGCCTTGACCTCGACCTCGCCGATCACATCCTCGACACCGCCGCCGGAAAATATCACACGCACCCCGCGGCCCTCCAGCGCCCGAACAAGCATTTGGGAACGCTCCGGCGAGAGGATGCCTGGCAATAATGCCTCCTGCCGCACGAGGGCGATCACATCCTTGCCCGCGGCCTTAAGCGCCAGCACGGCCCTGATGCCGGCAAAACCCAAAGGCTCCACCAACGCTGTTTCCGTAAAAGTCAGGTACTTGATCAGATCCTTCACCGCTGCCAGGCGGACCAGATGGAACACACCCTTGCGGCGGATCCCTTTTAACGGGGGTAATTTTACCTGCGGCGCGTCAATGATCGTGATCTCATCGAACGCCACCTGGACCTTTTCCGCCAGAAAGACCCGGTGGCGGTCAGCATTGACCCGCGAGATCTCCTTGTCGAGGATGACCTTGATCCGGTCCTGGGCGTAAAAATCCTGAGGAGCGCAAAATATATCGCTTTCTTTGACGCTGCGGTCGATCAACCCCGGCAGGCGCGCGTGATCGTACGGCAACGCCCCGTCGCAGCTGATGAGCGTTACCTGCGCCTCAGGATCGCGCTCGAGCGCGTCCTTAACAAAGGCATAAGCCGCCGGCGACTGGCCGATGACAACAATATGCTTCATGATCTTCCTGTTTGCGATTTGAATGTTTCTATGCCGTTCTTCATCAGCATCACGGCGGTGACAGGGCCGACCCCTCCGGGGACCGGTGTAATGAACGAGGCGTGCTCGACGGCGGCATCAAATTCCACATCCCCGGTGATCTTTCCGTTGACATCATTGATGCCCACATCGATGACCACGGCGCCGTCCCTGACCCAGGAGCCCTTGATAAAATGAGGCCTGCCCATGGCAACCACCAGGACTTCCGCCCGGCGGACCTCGGCTTCCAGCCGCCCGGCGCGGCTGGTGCCGCTGTGGCATACCGTGACGGTCGCGTTCTTTTCCAGGAGCAGGAACATCATGGGCTTGCCGACGATCTCGCTGCGGCCGACAATGACCGCGTTCTTTCCCGTGAGGTCAATGCCGCTGAGCGCCAAAAGCGCCATGGCCGATGCCGGCGTGCAGGGAATGATCTTTGTCTTTCCCAGGAAAAGCCTTCCCAGGTTCCCCTCGCCCATGCCTTCGAGATCCTTCTCGGGAGCGATCGCATTGACCGCCTGCTGAAAATCAATGCCTGCGGGAACAGGTTTATGGAGCATGACACCGTGAACGCCTGCATCTCCGTTAAGGTCCCTGATCCTCTCCAGCAGTTCTTCTTGCGTCACATGCTGCGGCAATCGCGCGAACTGATAATCAATGCCGATCGCCTCGGCCGCGCGCTTCTGCGACCTTCCGTACGACGCCGCGCCCGCATCGTCGCCAATGACGATGTTCACGAAACGGGGCGTGGTCCCTGTTGCGGCCTTCAGCCCGTCCACCTCAGCCTTCAGCTGCGCGGTCATTTTCTGGGCAAAGACTTTTCCGTCAAGGATCGTGGCGCTCATGCGTTCGCCTCTTGCATATGGTTGGCCGCATCGATCGCAGACTTAAGGAACGCTTCCGCGGCTTTCACATCGCTTAAAAGATGCGGATTGCCTTCCTGATAAAGATAAGGCGTCAAGGCCAGGCACTTCTTGCACAAGGCAACAACATCGCGCGGCACCTGCGAGGCCCGCTGCTGCGCCTCTTCATGGGCCGCCTTGTCGCCGCTCTTTCGCGTGCGCGTCACATCCAGATACGCCTGGGCGTCCATCCCGGCAAGGTCCAGGAAAGTCAGGCGTGCCGCGTCAGCCTCGACAATAATGGCCGCGATCTTCTGCTCGATATCCGCGGCCTTGCCCTTGCCCAGCGAATAACGCGCCGGCATGGCAATAAGAGCCGCGCCCATGGCCCCTGAAACAGCCGCGGCCGAACCGCCGCCGGGCACAGGCTCGCGCAAAGAGAGTTTTTCCAGATATTGCGCCAATGTGTGGTCGTTATAGGAGATCATTTTGTGTACGGATTAGAAGAAAGATAGGTTTAAGGATATTTCCGAGAACGCCTGAACTTTTTCTATATGATTGGATTAAATGTATAGTAACGAAATAAGAATATTTTTGCAATAATAAGATTGATTTCTTTATTCAAATGCCGAAAGCGTCTTTCAAGAGCTCTCCGGACAATTGGCCGTCCGGACCCGAATGGACCCCCAGGACATCGAACCTGGCCGCGACATCTTCCGTGCCGAAATTCTCGATCAGATACTGCTGGGCCGTGCGCCTGATCTTGTACTGTTTGCGCTTATCAACCGCCTCGAACGCATCCCACCCGTCCTGCTGGCGTGTCTTGACCTCAATGAAGCAAATAACACCGCCCTCTTTGGCCACCAGATCGATCTCCCCCGACTTACCGCGATAATTGGCCTGAAGCAAGGCATACCCCTGCCGGGCGAGAAAATCCCGGGCGAACGCTTCGCCATCTTTGCCTAATTGATGAGATCGCATAAGAACTCC
>CAZXSE010000004.1:2179-59404 GCA_964643325.1 uncultured Planctomycetales bacterium | reverse complement strand
TGCCCGAAAAATTCATCTAATGCCGCGCAAAGAATTTCACTCGCCAAGCGCGGGCTTAACTAACCCTGAATGTTTTTCTATGTATCGGCGAGAGGCCATGCGCTTTGATCGCCTGGCGATGCGCCTCGGTCGGATAACCTTTATGCCCGGCAAAGCCATACTCGGGATAGACCTTGTCATAATCTTCCATGATGCGATCGCGCATCACTTTCGCAATAATGCTCGCGCAGGCAATGGCAAAACTCTTCGCGTCGCCCTTGACCACGCATGCCACTTTGTAAGGAATATCTCCCTGATAGGAATTGCCGTCAACAAGGACCAGGACATCCCTGGCGTTCACATTCATGCGGCCGGCCAGGTCCTTGACCGCCAGGGTCATGGCCAGATGGGAGGCGCGCAGGATATTGATCCGGTCGATGACCTTCTCATCAACGATGCCGACACCCGTCATGGCGCGCTCCTGGATCTCGGCGAACGCCTTTGCGCGCTGGGCCGCGCTCAAAACTTTGGAATCACCGATGCGGCTGACAAAGTCCGTCTCCTGCACAAGGACGGCCGCGGCCACCACAGGCCCGGCCAAAGGCCCCCGCCCCGCTTCATCGACGCCAAAAAGAAAGCGAAAGCCATTGGCTTTCGCTTTATCAAACTCGATCAATTCCCGGACGCTCAACACTTACGCGGTGGCTGCCGCAGCCGACGCCGCGACCTGGGCCGCCTGATCGGCATCGGAAACCGCATTCGTCTCAACGCGCGCGCCCTTGCCCATCTTGTCGCGCAGGTAGAACAGCTTGGCGCGCTTGACATTGCCGCGGCTGACGACCTTCAGGCTCGCAATGACCGGTGAATGGAGCGGGAACTTTTTCTCGACGCCCTCGCCGAACGACATCTTGCGCACCGTAAAAGCTTCGGTATTACCGCGGCCCGTGCGCGAGATCACGATGCCTTCCCAGGAATGCAGGCGGATCTTGTCCGCCTCCTGGACCTTGATCTTCATCTTGACGGTATCTCCGACGTTGAAATCCGGGATATCCTTGCGCAGTTGCTTGTTGATGATCATATCGAGTTTTGCTAAACGGCCTGCCATACAACTTCTCCTGTTTGGATTTTTCTTTCGCAAAAACCTGAAAACTTCCGTTGCACCGCAACAGCTCTACGGGCTGACGGAAGCTTCCTTATGTTGCGATCAGATCGGGGCGGAATTTCTTCGTGCGCTCCTGTGCCTGCGCCGTCCGCCACTTTTTTACGGCCTGATGATCGCCGGATAATAACACAGCAGGTACTTTTTTGCCACAAAAATTTGCGGGACGTGTGTACTGGGGGTATTCCAGCAATCCATTCTCAAAAGATTCATCCGCCAGCGACGCCTCCTTGCCCAGGACGCCGGGAATAAGCCGCGTGATCGCGTCAACAACCACCATGGCCGGCACTTCCCCGCCGGTCAGCACGTAGTCGCCGATCGAGATGCTTTCATCCACCACGGCCTCGCGTACGCGTTCGTCGATGCCCTCATAATGACCACAGATCAGGATGATGTTCTTTTCGCGCGCAAGCTCCCTGGCCTTCTCCTGCGTCAAGGTCGTTCCGCCCGGGCACATATAAATGACCCTGGCCTTGCGGCGCCCCTTGATCCTGCGGACCGCGTCGATCAAAGGCTGAGGGGTCATGACCATGCCCGGCCCGCCGCCAAAAGGACGGTCATCGACCTTCCGATGAGGGTCCTTGGTGTGATCACGAAGGTCATGGACATTGAAAACAACTTTTTTCTTTTCCCGGGCACGCTTCATAATGGAATCATTCAACACGGGGGCGAACATTCCCGGAAATATCGTGATGATGTCAAACCTGATCATAGGGTATCCTCGCGTTCGGTCATTCTAATCGCTTGCGGCGCTTGTGTCAAAGTCCATGGTCCGTCAATGGCCCTTGGCGACATCAAGGGCCGCGGCCTTCAGATGAAAACGCGCGAGCTTTTTCCAGAACAGAAGGGCTCCGATCAATGAAATGATGCCTCCGGCGCACAGCACAGCACCCGGCCCGAATTCCGCGGCCAAAGCCCCGGCGCCAATGCTGCCCAGCGGAGCTGTTCCCATGATGGCGACCGCGTACAGGCTCATCACTCGCCCGCGTTTGTCGTCTTCAAGGACTGTTTGCATGATCATGTTCCCTCCCCCGATACCGAACATCATGGCAAGTCCGATAAAGAACGCGCACGCAGCCCCGACCCCAAAAGAATCTGTCAGGCCAAAAGCAAGCAAGCCGAGTCCCATCATAACGAACGATCCCGCGATCTTTTCCACCAGGCCGCGGACCGAGCGTTGTTGCGCCATATACAACGTGCCAAGCACGGCACCCATCCCTGAGATCGTCAACAGAGATCCGAACATCCGTGGTCCGCTATGAAAAGTTTCTTTAACAATAACAGGCAACAGCGTCTGGAGAACTGCACCGACAACGCTGAACAGGGCGATCGCCAGCAACAGAAGCCGTATCGGCAGAAAGCCAAAAGCATACCGGACCCCTTCTTTCAATTCACGGCCTATATGCGATAGCGGCGGTAGCGTAGATGCCACAGGGCGTGCCGTGCGCATGGCATACAGGACGCCAATGACCGCAATATAGGAGCCGGCATTGACCAGCAGGCAAGCCCCTTCGCCAAAAGAAGCAATGAGAACGCCTGCAATGGCCGGACCAAGAAGGCGCGACGCATTGAACATCAGGGAATTGAGAGCGATCGCATTGGGCAGGTCTTCCCTTCCGTCTACAAGCTCAACAAGAAAAGACTGGCGTACGGTCATCTCGACCGCGGCAATGACCCCGAAAAAGAAGCTCAACCACAGAATGTGCCCAATGGTGACCATATTCGTGATGACAAGCCATGCCAGCGCCATCGCCTGTATCATGAACAGGGCCTCGGCCGCGATCAGGAGCTTGCGCCGGTCATAGCGGTCCGCCACCACACCGGCGAGCGGCGCCAAGAAAAGACTCGGGATCTGTGAAGCAAAAGCAACACATCCGAGAAGAAATGCGGAATTCGTAAGACGATAGGCCAGCCAGCTGACGGCCACGATCTGCATCCACGTGCCGACCAGCGACAAGCTCTGGCCAATGAAGAAAAGACGGAAATTGCGGTGCCTGAATGAACGGAACATTATTTCCCTGCGCTCCGGTCTTTAACGGCCAGGCCGTAAACGCACGGCACGACATACAAGGTGAAGAATGTCGAAACAATGACCCCGCCAATGACCGTGACCGACATGGGCACCCTGACCTCTGCCCCCGGGCCCATGGCCAAGGCCGGCGGGATGGCTGCGGCGATGGTCGCCATCGACGTCATCAGGATCGGCCTTAAGCGGATCGGACACGCGGTCTCCAGCGCTGCCCGTACCGGCTTGCCCCCGGCGCGTACCTGGTTGGTAAAATCAACAAGCATGATGGAGTTCTTTTTCACAATGCCCATCAAGAGGATCAGCCCGATCATGCTGTAAAGGTTCAGCGATTGACCTCCGACGAGCAGTGCCATGAACGCGCCGGAGATGCTGAACGGCAGCGCCAACAGCACGATGAACGGATGCAAGAAACTATTGTACTGCGACCCGAGCACCATGTACGCCACGAGGATCCCGAGAAAGAACACGATCCCGATACTACTGGAAGAATCCTTGAAGGTCTGAGCGCTGCCGCTCAAGATAGCCCGATATCCGTCGGGAAGCGTGTCGTTGGCGATCTTCTCGGCCGCGGCCACGGCCTCGGCCTGTGTCCTGCCGGGAGCCACATTGGCGAACATCCCGATCGCCCGCTCGCGCCCCCGGCGCGTGATGCTCTGCGCCGTATCCTGTTCCGTGATCGTCACCACGTCCTTGAGCAGCACCCGCTCGCCGCGATCGTTCATGACCCAGATATTGTCGATATCCGCTGCTTTCGCGCGCTGCCCGTCAGAAAGTCTGACGCGCACATCATAACGACTGGCCCCGCTGGAATATTTGGCCACTGCTGACCCGCCGATGAGGACATTGACAGCCTGGCCTATCGTGGCCATGCTGACCCCGCGCTCCTCCGCCTTAAGGCGGTCCGGCATCACGCGTATCTCTTTGGCGCCGGGCTTGTAATCGCTGTCCACGTCGACCATCAGGCCGCTATCTTCCATCTTTTTTTCAAGCACAGCCTCATAGGCCACGAGCTTCTCCCATTCCGGTCCGCGAATGCTGAGCTCAATAGGGAAGCCCCGCTGTGACGAGAAACCGCTGAGCGACATGTCCTGGATCCTGGCCTTAAGGCCGGGGATCTTGTTAAGTTCCATGCGATATATATTCATAATATCACCTTGGGACGGACGACGCCCCTTGATCAGGGGCCTCTCCTTCCGCGGTTTGAGTGTGATGAACATCGTGGCTCCTGTCACATCCCCGCCGGAAAACCCGCCCACGGCCACGAAATACCGCAGCGTATCAGGACGGCTTCCCACAAATTTCTCGACCTGACGCACACGCTCATCCGTAAATGCCAGCGATGATCCCGGCGGCGTCTGCAACGAACACATGAACATGCTCTGGTCCTGCGGCGGCACGAATTCCTTCTTTAGGAACTTCATGATCCCCAACGATGCAATAAAGATCACAAAAGAAATAATGATCACCCTCCAGGCATGCGCGAGAGCCCAATGCAGCGTTATCCGATACCCGTCAGCCAGCCTCTTGAACCCCTGGTCAATGGCCTGGCCAAAGGCCGTGAATCGCCCGACCTGAAGGAACTGGGAACAACGCATGGGCGTCAGCATCAACGCTTCCATTAATGACAGCCACACGGCGACCGCAATGGTCACGCCGAACTCAAAAAAGAATTTACCCATAATGCCGGAAACAAAAATGACCGGCACAAAAATAGCTGTGATGGCCGCGGTCGTGGCGAACGCCGCTCCGGAGATCTGGTTCGCGCCCTTGCTCGCCGACGCCATCTTGTCTTCCCCGTGTTCACGGAAACGCACGATATTCTCCAGCACCATGATCGAGTCATCAACAACGATACCGACGGCCAACGAAAGCCCGAGCACCGTGAACGTGTTCAAGGTAAAGCCCAGGATATTGATAACAATGAAAGTCCCCAGGATGGATGTCGGGATCGCCAGCAGGATGTTCAGGGTCGCGCTCCATCCGCCCAGGAATATCCAGCACACCAGGGACGTCACGATCGCGGACAGGAACAATGTGAAAACAAGTTCATGAATGGAATCCTCGATAAAATTCGTCCGGTCAAACACGACCTGCGCCTTCAGGTCCGGCGGCATCCCCTTCTTGACCTCCTCAAGCCGTCTTTTGACGGCATGCGCCACCGCAACCTCATTCGCGCCGCTTTGCTTCTTAATGCCCAGGCCGACCGCCTGCTGGCCGTTGACGCGCGAGATGCGGCGGACATCCTCAAGCCCGTCCTCGATCCGGGCCACATCCCGGATATAAATAGGAACATACACCGGCTTGCCGCCGCGCGAGATGATCGGGATATTCCCGAAATCCTCCGGCGTCCTGGCCTCGCCCATCACGCGCACACTCTGTTCCGTCGCGGGATTCTCGATGCGCCCCGCCGGGACCTCGCTGTGGCCCGCGGCAATGGCGGCCGTCACATCCCCGATGGTCAGCTCGTACGCGTTAAGCTTTTCAAGGTCGATCCACAGCCGCAAATTAGGTTCAACATAACCGCCGAGCATGACCTCGCCCACGCCGTCAATGGTCGTGAACCGGTCGCGCAAATGCTGCTCGACATATTCCATGAGCTGGCGCTTCGGACGGTCGCCCGTGACGCCGATGAACATGATCGGATGGTCCGACGGATTGGATTTACGGATGACCGGAGGATCAATATCCTTGGGAAGCCGGCGCTGCACCTCGTTGATCTTAGACTGGATCTCCTGGACCGCGACATCAAGGTCATTGCCGAGTTCCAGCTCCACCGTGATGCTGCCGGCGCCCTGACGGACGGAAGATGATATTTCCTTGACCCCCTGCACGGTCATGAGCGCCTGCTCGATCTCGTTGACCACGTCGGTCTCCATGACCTCGGGAGCCGCGCCTTCCCACGCCACATTCACATTGACCGTCGGGAAATCAACGTTCGGCAGCTGGCTCACGCCCATGCGATTGAAGCTGATCAGGCCGAAGAACATGAGCCCCAGCATCACCATCCAGGCGAACACATAACGGCGGATCGAAAGGTCTGAAAGCGACATCTGTTACATCCCTCCGGTTGCGACCTGCATGGCCCAGTACGCGCGCGCGGCGTCTGACCTGGCCGCGGCCTGGTCACGGCGGGCATTCTGCCAATCCTCGAGCGCCTGCAGTACATCGAGATTGCTCACCAGGCTCTTCTGGAAATCCGCGGCCTGCAGGGTGTAATTCTTTTCCGAAGCTTCGGCCGAAAGGTCCAGGGCCTTTAACCTGCGCCCGGCCGTCCGCCAGCGTGTGTATGCCGCGCGTATCTCAAGCAGGGCTTTGCGCCGGGCCTGGCTCAGCCTGAGATCGGCCTCCGTGGCCTGGGCCCTGGCCTGGCGGACCGAGCCAAAGTCGCCCAAGCCGTTGAACAACGGAACATTCACGCCCAGGGTCACGTCCCAGTCATTGCCTGCCGATGTCCCTTTGCGCTGCGTGTAAGAATTACCGGAAAGGGTCACAGCAGGCAGGAATTGCGACCTTGCGGCCGTGACATTGTTCTTGTAGGAAGCAAAACTTTCCCGCGCCGCCACAACATCCGCGCGATCATCCGCTTTCAAATAAAGCGCCTGGAGGTCAACTTCCCCGGCGGGAATATCCTCCGCGACAAGCCTCTCGAACGGCCGGCCGATCAAGAACTCCAGCAGCTGGCCTGCCGTCTCTTGTTGTCCGCGCACCGACTCAACCGCGGCCTCGGTCTTGCGCAGCTTAGCCTCGGCGCCGGCCACCTCGCCGGGACGGGACTTACCGATCTTCTGGCGCCGTTGAAGCTCGGCAACACGGTCCTCAAGAACGCCTTGCACCTTGGCCAGCACATCAAGGTCTTCCTGATAGCTTAAATAAAGATAAAAAGCATCCGCCACGTCCGTGAACAAAAGTTCTTGGGCGCGCTTGAGTTCCTGAGCACGTTGCTTCCCTATATGCCTACTCCCTGCGATCGCCGCGAATTCCTTGAATCCCGTGAACAACGGCTGTGAAAAAGTAAATTTGCCTTCGGGTGTTGATCCGCTCAAGGTGTTGTTGCCTTGCACATCCTGCCACTTTTCAGAATACGCGAACGCGACCTTGGGCAGTGCCGTGCTCAAGGACTGCAGGATAAGCCCCTCGGTCTCCCTGATATATTCTTTCTGGATGGCAATGGACTCGCTTCGGCCGAGCGCCATGTCATAACACTCTTTTAATGTAAAAGCATCCGCCGCATGCGCCGCCCCCGCCGTCATGACCATCATCATGCAAAAGAAGAACTTCTTCATATCGCCTCGCTGATCTTCCTTAATATGTCCAGATATTTCTCCGCGTCTTGACGGGAAAGAGTCCCCAGGATATGGGTCCAGCGCTTGACCACGATCCCGCGGATCTTGCCTGCGAGCTTGTTGCCCTCAGCCGTCAATGCAACCAGCACCAGGCGGCGGTCCTTCACATCCTGGACGCGCGTCACATAGCCCGCTCTCTCCAGGCGCGTGACAATGCCCGTGGCTGTCGGCGCAGAGACCCGCAGTTCATGGCGGATATCGGCAAACCTGGTCGAACCATGATGTGACAGCCGAATAATAAGAAAAAGCTGGGCATGCGGGATATCCGCCACCCGGGCGATGTCAGCGATGATCTTGCGCCCGATGCGCGGGCCGATCATGGCAACTTCTTCAGCGATCTGAGGGATCGTCTTCATCAGGGCCTTCTTCCTTATTGTTAGTGTTGCTAAAGATTAGCATGACTAACAAAATAAGGCAAGTGTAAATAGGTGTCCTGAAATATACATACAGCCAAGTCGTCAAGCCGTGAAGGGATGCCATGCAGCGAACGTCGAAGCCATCTTACGAGCTCTTATGAGAAAAAGATGGCTTCGGTGAGCCAATGGCATCCCTTCACGGCCAGACTTGGCCATTCACAAACAACATCTTCTCAACGGCCAGACTTGGCCGGGCAAATTTTCAACATGTTTTGGGATCTTTATGCCAATTCGGAGCCGTAGGCGGTGAGAAAAGTCTGTTGGAATTCAGCGTAGGTACCGGCGTCGATGGCCGCGCGGACGCGGCGCATAAGGTTGATGTAATAATGAATATTGTGATAGGCCGCCAGGCGAAGCCCCAGCACTTCACTGGTATTGAAAAGATGGCGGATATAGGCGCGGGAATAATTCTTGCAGACATGACAATCGCACCCCGGATCAAGCGGCCCAAAGTCCGCTTTGTATTCCCCGTTACGGATGACAATGACACCCCTATCCGTGAAGCACGTCCCGTAGCGGCCGTAACGCGTCGGCACGACCGTATCGAACATGTCGATGCCCATGCCGACAGCCTTGACGATCTGATCAGGCATGCCGATACCCATGAAATAACGGGGCTTTGCCTTGGGCAGCATATCCACGGTCCAGCCGAGCACCTCGAACATTTCCCTCACCGACTCCCCCACAGAAACGCCGCCGATAGCGCAGCCGTCCGTGTCCATGGCAACGAGCTCGCGCGCGGACTGTTCCCGCAGATCGCGGTAACAGGATCCCTGCACAATACAAAAAAGCCTCTGCCCCCGGGCATCCATGCTGGTCTTATGAAAATGGTCTTTGGTCCGCCGCATCCAGGCGCTCGTTCGCCGGACAGCCGCGGCCGCATCGTCTTTCCCGCAAGGATGCGGAGAACATTCATCCAGGGGCATGACCATGTCAGACCCAAGAACGCTCTGGATGTCCATCACCACTTCCGGCGTCAGGAAATGTTTGGACCCGTCAATATGCGAACGGAACTCCACGCCTTCATCGGTAAGTTTACGCCACTCGGTCAGGCTGAAGACCTGATACCCGCCGCTGTCCGTCAGGATGGGTTTTTGCCAGCTCATGAAATTGTGCAAGCCGCCCGCGGCCTGGATGATCTCCAGCCCCGGACGCAAATATAAATGATAGGTGTTCGACAATTCAATGTCGGCACCGATGGCATGCAAGTCTTCCTGGGAAAGGGTTTTGACCGTCGCCTTGGTGCCCACGGGCATGAAGAAAGGCGATGGGATATCCCCGTGCGGTGTGTGCACAATGCCGCGGCGCGCTTGGGTCAAAGGGGCGGCATCCGGCTGCAGCAGGGTAAAGAAAGGCGTGCTCAATTGTTCTCTTCCTGAAGGATCTTGCAGAATGTATCAACGACGCGCGGGCTGAACTGGGAACCCTTGTTGCGCTGCAGTTCCTGGATCGCGTCAGACAGGCACATGGCGGACTTGCGGTACGCGCGCGATGATGTCATGGCGTCATACGCATCCGCCACGGAGATCACCTGCGCCAGCGCATCGATCTGGTCCTGCGCCAACCCGTCGGGATAACCCTTGCCGTCATAACGTTCATGATGGCTGCGCACGATCGCAAGCATCTTCGAGTCCTGCAAGATGGGCTTTAAGATCTCCTCGCCCATGACAGGATGCTGGCGCACCAGCGCCCATTCTTCGTCCGTTAAACGGTCCGGCTTGTTCAGGATCGCGTCCTGGATCCCGAGCTTGCCGATATCATGAAGGACCGCGACGTGCCTGAGAATGTCGATATCCTGCGGCGGGAACCCCATCCGACGGGCGATCTTGAGCGCGTGCTCGGCCACGCGTTCGGAATGCCCGCGCGTGTTATGGTCCTTGGCCTCGACAATGCGAACCATGGACTGGATCACATTGTAGAAATAATCACTGTTCTTCTTGCGGGCCGCGGCAAGTTCCTGCGCCATCCTGTTGAACTCCTGGGATAACTGCGCGATCTCGTCATGGCCGCGCGGCTTGACCCTGTACGTCAGGTCTCCTTGACTGATGCGGCGAACGCCCTCAAGAAGCCGATGCACGGGCTTGGTCAGGCGACGCGAAACGATCATTCCCAGGAGGACTGACAAGATCGCCCCAACCAGGATATTATTGACAACAACGATGATCAAAAGTGCCCCGATAATGGTTGCCGTCACTTTCGCCTGAATACTTCCTAAGAATTGCGTCATTGGTCCTCCGCAGGTTTATACGAACAATCCCTTAAGCCGCTTGTCATCATTCATGATCCTAACCAGCTCGCCCGTCCAATCCTTTTCCGAAAGGATCGTGTAAAAATCGGGTTTTATCGTCGGCGCCATGGCCAGAGCTGCCAGCCAATCCTGTCTTGAAAAAGGTTCCTGGCGCAATGCCTCCCAAAAACCGGTCGCGTCGAACAAGGCCGCAATGCGGTCCGTGCCGCGCCCCTGCAGCTGGCTGATCATATAGGTCGCCACCCCGACCTGCAACCCGTGCAGATGCGGCTTCTTGCTGACCAGATCCAGCGCGTGCGATATCAGATGCTCGCTGCCACTCGCCGGACGCGATGAACCGCAGATCTCCATGGCAATGCCGTTGAGCATCAGCGCCGTGGCCAGCAAACGGACCCCTTCAAGATCGTGGTCCGGTTTTGCCATCAACTGAAAGACCGTAGCGTCGGATAACAACGCCGCGAAATCATCCACGACCGCTCCTGTGGCCGTGAATGCCAGCTTCCAGTCATGCACGGCCGTGATCTTGGCTACCGAATCTCCGATACCGGCCAGCCAGAGGATCTTCGGCGCGTTCAGGCACACTTCGGTATCGATCACCAGCCCGTACGGCATGGCCGCCGCGAACGAACGGCGCTTGCCTTGAAAGTCCAGGCTTGCCTGCGGACTGCAGAACCCGTCGTTGGACAGGGCCGTAGGTGCCGCAATATAAGGAAGGCGTGTCAAGAACGCCACATACTTGGCCACATCCAGCGCTTTCCCGCCGCCAAGGCCGATGATCACATCTGTCTTGTGCGGCAGGGACTGAAAAACATCCTGCGCCTGCTCGAATGTCGACTCGAGGACCGCCACTTCATGGATAAGGCCGACCCCGTGAGCGGCCAGGCTCCATTTCGCACGGTCCACCAATGCACGGTCCAGTTCCTTGTTGCTCACCAGCACCGCATTCTGGAACTGCCCGCGCTGGGCATAGACCCCGATACGGTCCAGGGAGCCCGGATTGATCCGAACCAGCGTCGGAATAAAGATCGATGTATTGCGCATCATGCCCCCCGCTCCTGTTGGATGCACGCCGCCGCAACTTCGGCCCAATCCTCAAAAGGCCTGAACTTTTCGTTCATCTCCCGCAACCTGCCCGCCAGCCAGCTCTTGGCAAAACGCCGGTCAGGATGGACCAGGAGCGCAGGCTCTAGGTCAGGCCTGCCGTCGCCGGCAAAAGCCACCCTGCTGCTGCGCGTTAACGCATCACGTACGATAGCTGCCTTGTCAATGCCAAACCCGGGTGACAAAAAAGACGAAGCGGCCGAAAAGCGCATTTGCAGGCCATCCGCTTCGGTATATGTTCCCGGATTCGCATGGACCTCGACAACAACACCGGCCGCTGCCAAAAGGCGCTTGATATACCAGTCACACCCGGCAGAAGCAACAATAACATGCCAGCCATGATCTTTCAAGGCAGCGACACTTGCAGCCAGCCGCGGCGCAAGCTGCATGCTGTCAATGATCGCGTGCAGCCGCTCCTCGGGCGCATGGATCCCGGCAAAGATCAGCCGCAGTGCCTCAAAATGCGTGATCGCCCCGCGTTCGTACTGCTGCCAGGACCCGCCGGCAATATCCGGGAATTCCCGGCAGACAAGATCGTAAAAATCAAATCGTGTCATGGTCCCGTCAAAATCCGAAACAAGGATGCCGGCGTTCTTCATCGCCGCGAAGGCCCCATATAATGCGAAAAGACCTCCATGATGTATTCCTCAGGAAGACAACAATCCCTGGCCCCTCGCAAGACCGCCTCGATATACCGGCGCGACGGCGTCCCGACGGGATGCGGTTCGCGGTAATATGTCCAGGCCGCAACCTTCC
The DNA here is from genome assembly GCA_964643325.1 of uncultured Planctomycetales bacterium. Lineage (GTDB taxonomy): Bacteria > Omnitrophota > Gorgyraeia > Zapsychrales > Fredricksoniimonadaceae > Fredricksoniimonas. The sequence goes on along the minus strand of CAZXSE010000004.1, from coordinate 47,373 downwards.
GGGCCGTTCCCTGGATAATGACATCAATGAGCTTGCGCGAATAATATCGCGGGCATCCCTCGAACTCGTCGAGCGCGTTGAAATGCGTTTCCGTGATCTCAAAAAGCCCGCCCCAGACCTCGTCGTTCTCCAGCGCATCGATATTCGCGACAGCGCCCGCCCAATACGCCGAGTAACCATCAAAGAAAAGGCAATGTTCATCCAGCACCGCAGGCCCGACAAAGCTCGCCCCGGGGCAGCGCTCCACCAGCATCTGATGATGGTCCATGTTCGAACCATAGGCGAAGTAAAACATATTTACCCCCTGCTTTTCAAGCGCCCACTCTAAAACAGCCTTACACCATGGGCATTATGGCAGACTTCCTTCTCAAATCAAAGAACGATCATGGCGTCGCCATAACTGTAAAATCTGTACCTCTCGCGGACAGCTTCTTCATACGCCCGCCGGCAAAGCTCCACGCCCGCAAAAGCCGCCACGAGCATGAGCAGCGTACTGCGCGGCAGATGGAAATTCGTGACCAGCGCCCCTGTCAGCCCGAACCGCGCCCCGGGATAAAGGAAAATATCCGTCTCTCCCTCGGGCTTGCCGCTTCGCGCGAACGCCTCGAGCGTCCGGCAGCTGGTCGTCCCTACCGCCACGATCGTGCGCCCTCCGTCGCGGGCCTGCCGCAGGGCCTGCTGCGCCGCGCCGGGCATCCGGTAATATTCCGCGTGCATGCGATGGTCCGCGACATCCTCTTCCTCGACGGGCTTGAACGTCCCGTAATTCACGTGCAATGTCACCTGCGCGAAAGCGTGCCCGTCGGCCCGCAAGGCGTCCATCAAGGGCAGCGTGAAATGCAGCCCCGCGGTCGGGGCCGCCACCGAGCCGTTACAGGCGGCATAGACGGTCTGGTAATCCTCGCGGTCGCAAGCCTCATCCGGACGCCGGATATACGGCGGCAGCGGGATATGCCCGATATCCTCGAGGACTTTAAGCACATCGTCACAGTCGAATTCAACGATCCCGGTCGGGCCGTCCTCCCCTGCCTGGCGGCTGACCAGCCGCGCACTCACGCCTCCCGCAAAAGCCAGGGCCTCGCCCTCTTTGATCTTCTTCAAAGGCTTGAGCATGGCCTCAAAACAACGCCCCGTAAGCTGCTTGAGAAGGAACACCTCGACGCGTCCGCCGGTCAGGGCTTTCTTCCCCAACAGCCTCGCCGGAATGACCCTGCTGTCATTGACCACCAGCAGGCTCGGGCCGGGCAAGTATGCCCCGATATTACGGAAAATATCATGCCTGAACGTGCCCGCGCGGCGGTCCACGACGAGAAGCCGGGCATCATCGCGCCGGGGCGCGGGATGCTGGGCGATCAGCTCCGGCGGAAGATGGTAATCAAAGTCGCTCGATCGCATGGCAGCTAACGGCCCAGGGCGTCGCGGATCACAGCCTCGAGCTTCAAAGGATCAACGGGCTTGACCAAGTACCCTTTCACGCCCTCGGCAAAAAATATATCCTGCATATTGTCGTTGGTCGTCAGCATGATCACGGGGATGGCGCTCCCGCCGGGAATGCGCTTGAGCTCGCTCATGAACTCAAAACCGGACATCCGGGGCATATGGACATCAAGCACGATCAGCGCCGGCTTGAAACGGCCCAGCATCTCCAGGGCCTGTGCCCCATCCTCAGCGGACTCGACGGTATAGTCATGCTGCTTGAGCGCAAAACGGATCAGTGTCGTGCTCAGGCGGTCATCATCAACGATCAGGATATTGACGGGCACGGCATGATTCCTTTCTGGCGGAAACATCTGCGAGGGTCTTTTGCCGGGACTGCCGGATCAGAAATATTCGTTGCTCAACTCTTCCGCCTTGGCCTTGACCGCCGCGAACCAGTCCTTCGGCCTCTGCGAGTCGATGCTGTAACGCAGCGTGTTCTTGTATCCCATTTCCGCCAGACTGGTGGAAACGCAATAGATCGCGGCGCTGTTCAGCCCCGGGATGTTGCGCCCGAAACCGACCGGCATGCGCATGTCCTTTTCAAGGCGCTCCATCAGGCCCGCGAGCAGGGCCCCGCCGCCGACCACAACGATCCCGGACTTGAGCTGCCCCTCATACCCCGACGCGGCCACCGCGGCGCGCATCTCTTCGATCATGCGGCAAACATCCGGCTCGATCGCGGCTGTCAGCACCTGGCGCCGCAACGGGACGAACCCCTGTTCTTTCTTGACCAGGATCTCTTCCGCGTTCGCGTCGGCATCATCGGTCACGCGGGCGTAGGACCTTTTGATATCCTCGGCCAGAGGGAACGGGATGCTCAGCTCCGCGGCAATGCGCTGGGTCAGCATCTCTCCGCCAACAGGGACCTTCCGGAAATATTTAAGCAAGCCTTCCTTGAATACCAATACCAGCGTCGTGCGCGCGCCAAAGTCGGCAAAAACACACCCGTCATTGAGCTGACGCTTCTCGAGCATGAGCTCGGTGGCGGCATGCACGTTGAAGAACACATCATTGACCTCGAAGCCAGCCTGCTGGATGGCCTTGGTGAGGTTGCGCAATCGCATGGTATTGGCAATGACCAGGAGCGTTTCCACTTCCAGTTTTCTGCCGTAAAGGCCGACAGGATTAAGCGCGACATTGACATCATCCACCTTGAACTGCTGCACCAGGTCGCAAATGACCTCTTCCTCAAGGCGCACCCCCAGCATGCGCGCCTGGTTCCGGGCGTGATGCAGGTCGCGTGAGGTCAGGATCTTGTTACCGCGCTCGACCAGAGGGACCAATGCGCGGCTCGGGCGGGTTTCAATGAACTCGCCGCCCAACCCCAGGTGCACATCGCGGACCTTGAACCTGGTCTTTCGAATGATACCGTCCAGGGCGGCGCTGACGCATCCGGAGAATTCCGTAATGTCATTGATCGACGCGGCTGCCAGCCCCCTGGCAGGAACTTCGTTGACCGCGAGCAGTTCCAGGGTCCGGGCATCGGCGACGCGGTTCAGGCTGGCCTTGATCCGGTGCGCGCCGATATCCAGGCCGCAATAGAACTGGTCGCCGAGGAACTGGCCGAAAAATCGCTGCAGGGTCCTCATGGTCGTGCCTTTTTCTGCCCGATCACGGGCGCGCCAAAACGAAGGTCCATGTACTTGACCTGCGCAAGGTCGATCCCGCCGCGCATCAGGACCTCGGCAAGCGTCTTGAGGCGCGCAGGGATATTATCCTTGTCGATCAGGGCCAGGAACCCCGACTCCCCGTCAACAACATCGCAGGCGATCCGTGTCAGGTCACCCACATCGACGGACCTGAGCACCAGTCCGGCCAGATGCGGGTCCTTGCCGAACAGGGCCATGATGTCAAAAGCCGTCCTGATATTGCGGTCAACGACCGGCGCCCCGGACGCAGCCTTCTGGCGCATCAGCCCCTTGACGAGCGTCAGGCTTTTGTGTTCAGGGCCCGGCGCCGCGATCATGTAACCGTTACGGTCCACCAGCCATTGCCGCCCGTCGATGGCAACCACGGCAAAAGCCTCGCGCCGGATGCCTGTCACATAGATCTCATCCGGATACCGGCGCGTCACCCGAAGGTCCGCGATCCCGGGATGCCTGGCGTGGATCCCGGCCTCGACCTTGTCCAGATCGACGGTAAAGATATTCTTTCCCTTGAGCTTCTGCAAATCCCCAAGATCCAGCGGCTGCAGGCTCTCGGCGGCCCTGACAGCCTGGACCCGGAACAGGGCCGATGCGGCCAGCGTGCGGAAGCCGAACACAAGCGCCGCGGCAGCCAGCGCCAGGCCGAGGATCAGGGCCATGCCCAATAAGAACGGCCGGAAGGCCTCAGGCCCGCGGGAGGGGCTCTTTTTTCTTGCCATATGCCATATCGACGAGCGTTAAACAAAGTTGCGTAAAATCCATCCCTGCCGCCCGCGCCGCTTTGGGCATCAGGCTTTTTGCCGTGAATCCGGGGATCGTGTTCACTTCCAGGACATACGGCATGCCGTCCTCACCCAGCAGGACATCAACACGGCCATACCCTTCACACCCGAGCGCCCGGTAAGCTTTCAAGGCCTCGGCCTGCACGCGCTGCGCTGTCAGCGGGTCGATCTCGGCCGGCGCATGATACTGGGTCGCCGGGCTTTCATACTTCGCCTTGAAATCAAAGAAATCCTGGCCCGCGTCCGTCCGGATCTCGACCACGGGCAGCGCTTCCTGCCCCAGGATCCCGACGGTAAGTTCACGCCCCCTGATATGCTGCTGCACGATGATCTCGCGGCCATACTCATAAGCCTTGGACAGGGCCGCCCGCAGCGAATCACGGTCGCGCCCGAAGCTGATCCCGTTGCTCGAACCTTCACACGCGGGCTTGACGACAACAGGATACCCTTTCACCTGGGCAACGACCTGGTCCGCGTCCAACCCCTCAATGCCGCTAACGATGACCGTGGCCGGGGTCTGGACTTTGTGCGCATCGAAAAGTTTCTGGGCCTGGGCCTTGTTGAAGGCGGTCCGGCTCGCCGCAACACCGCAACCGTTATAAGGAATATCCAGCTCTTCCAGGACGGCCTGTATGCCGCCATCCTCGCCGAAACGGCCGTGCAGCGCAATGAACGCCATATCAAGGCCCTCGGCCCTGAGCCATTCCTTGACCGTGGCGTGATCCTCGCTGACAAGATCGAGCGCTTTCACGCGGCATCCGGCCTCTGTCAGGGCCTTCACCACAGCGGCGCCGGAACGCAGCGAGACCTCCCGCTCCGATGAACAGCCGCCCATGATGACCCCGATAAGCCCCCTGTCCTTCGCCAGCACGGCGCGCGCGCCAAGCCTTTTGACAAGCTCATCCGAGATCCGGGTCACATCACCCGCGCCCAGGGTCACAACAAGATCACCGGGGCCCACGATCCCCATCAGATGATCGACGATCACGTTCTTGGGAAGATGCACCAGTTCCTGAGGCCGCTTTGCCCGGATCCTTTCGGCCAGCGCTTCGGTCGTCACGCCCTCGATCGGCTTTTCGCTGGCCGGATAAATATCCATCAGGACCAGATGGTCCGCCATATTCAGGCAATCCACGAAATTATCCATGAGCGCTTGCGTGCGGGAATAACGGTGCGGCTGGAAAACGACCACGAGCTTCTTGCGCTCCAGGGTCTTGGCGGTCTGCAGGGTCGCCGCGATCTCCGTCGGGTGATGGCCGTAATCATCCACGACCAGGACGCCCCCCGGCTCGCCCTTGCGCTCGAAGCGGCGCTTGACCCCTTCAAAATCCCCGAGCGTTCCCCGGATGGCATCAAGGCCGATCTTGAGTTCGTGCCCGAGCGCCACCACGGCCAGCGAATTATGGACATTGTGCTTGCCCGGGATCCTCAGGGTAAAATTACCGACGAGCTCGCCCTTATGATAACAATCGTACGAGGATCCGTGCGCGTCAAGATGGATATTGGCCGCCACCCACTCATTGTCATCGCCGAACCCGTACGTGACAAAACGCCGCGCGCTGTTGGAAACGATCGCGCGCAAGGTCGGGTCATCGCCGTTGGCAATGATAATGCCGTTGGGGACCGTGCACCCCGCAAACTTCACATAAGCGTCGCAAATGTTCTCCCAGGTATGGTAGAAATCCAGATGTTCAAGGTCGATATTGGTGATGATCGAGAAATGCGGCGCAAAATACAGGAACGAGCCATCGCTCTCGTCCACTTCCGCGACCATGTGGCGCCCGATCCCGAGGCTCGCGTTAAGGTCCCCCTGCCTCACGATCCCGCCGACCATGGTGGTGGGTTTGAGGCCCGCCCGGGTCAGCAAGAACGATGCCAGTGATGATGTCGTTGTCTTGCCGTGCGCGCCCGCGACCGTGATCCCCACTTCCTTGTTGAGCAATTCGGCCAGCAGTTCGGCGCGGCGCATGACCGGGATATGCCGGCTGAACGCCTCGAACATTTCCGGATTATCCGCCTTGATCGCCGAAGAATAGACCACGCATTCGGCCCCTTCAAGGTTGCGGATGTCATGCCCAATGAAGACCCGAGCGCCCCGCTCGCGCAACTGGCGCGTCAATTCGCTCTCTTTCTGGTCGGAGCCGCTCACATCAAAACCTTTGGCCAGCATCAAGAGCGCAAGGTTGCCCACCCCCATCCCGCCAATGCCGATGAAGTGGTATCGTTTGAATGCTTTCTTTACTTTGTCTCCCGCCCTCATCGCAGCGTCTCCTTAAGGTTCGTTCCGGACTTGTTCCAATCCCGCAAAAGCTCGTCGCAAAGACGACTCGCCCCGTCAGTCACAAATTCATCCTTGGATCTTTCATGATCCTCGACACGGAAGGAACCCTGCTTAAGTATCGAAAAAATCTTATCTCGAAGGATGTCCTGCCGCAAGGACTTTTCCTCAATTATGACCGCCATCCCCAGGCGCTCCAGGACACGCGCGTTATATTTCTGATGATCGTTGGCTCCCGGGTACGGAATAAGGACCGCCGGCACTCCCAAAACCCCCAGCTCTGTCACCGTGCCAGCGCCGGCGCGGCCGATCACAAGGTCCGCGGCGGCGTACGCAAGACCGATGCGGTCCATGTATGCCTGCACCACGCATGCCACGCCCGTCGCACGATATACCTGTGCGACCTGCTGCAGGGCATCGTTGCCCGTGATGTGAATGACCTGCACATCCATACCCGCCAGCACAGCCGCTGCTTCTGTGTTTAGGATGCGGCTGCCCTGGCTGCCTCCAAAAACAAGCACCGTGCTTTTGTCAGGGGCCAGCCCAAACTCCCGTCGGGCCTGTTCGGACGGGACTCCCTCATCAAGCGGCCTCACCGGATTCCCGGTCCATACGCCCTTGCCCCGGGGGAACCGCGCCAGCGCGTCCTTGAAGCCAACGGCCACACGCCGCGCCACCACGGCAAGGACCTTGTTGGCCATGCCCGGGACCGCGTTCTGCTCATGGATCATCGCTGGAACGCCGCACCAGGAAGCGGCCATTACCGTCGGAAATGAACTATAGCCCCCAAAACCAAGGACCACATCCGGCCGCACGCGGTGAATGGTCCGCGTGCAGGCTGCAAGGGCGCGCGCCATCACCAGCACCGCTTCGATCTTCTGCAAAAGGCCTCTGGCCGCGAACCCCTGCGCCGCGATCTCCTCGCACGCAAAGCCCGCGGCAACGATCCGATCCCTCGCCGCGGCGAACCGTCCGATGAATACAGCCTCATGCCCGCGCCGGCGCAATTCCTCCGCCGTCATCAGCGCGGGATAAATATGCCCGCCCGTTCCTCCGGTAGCGATGAGAACTTTGGCCATATGTTATCCGCCGATATCCTGAGTGCGTGAAATATTGAGCATCAGCCCCACGGCGATCATATTGAAAATAAGGGCCGAGCCGCCATAACTGATCAAGGGCAGCGGCAGCCCCTTGGTCGGCAGCGCGCCAATGCTGACGCCGATATTGACAACGACCTGGATGCTGAGCATGACCATGATCCCGACGGCCAGGAAATAACCGAACGGGTCGCGGGCATTGCGGATGATGCGTGTTCCCTGCCAGATGAAAACGCCGAACAGGGCCACGACGGCCAGCGCCCCCAGGAACCCGAGCTCCTCGCCGATGATCGAAAAAATGAAATCCGTATGCGCCGCGGGCAGATAAAAGAGCTTTTGCACGCTCTTGCCAAGGCCGACACCCCAGAACCCGCCGGAACCCAGCGCGATCTGCGACTGCGAAAGCTGGAATCCCGCCCCTTGCGCGTCCGCCCAGGGGTTCATGAACGCGACCACACGACGAATGCGGTAAGGCTCCGCGAGGACAAGGACCGTCATCAGCGGCACGGCCAGAGCGGCGATGGCCGCAAAAACACTCTTACGCCCGCCGGCCACGAAATACATGGACATCGTAATGACCGCGACAAGAACGGTATTGCCCAGGTCCGGCTGTTTGATGATGAGCGCGCACATCAGCCCCATCACCAGGATCGCCGGGAGAAAGCCGTGCCAGAAAGAACGCATCATCGCGCGCTTGCGCGTGAACAGATCGGCCAGATAAATGATCATCGCCACCTTGGCATATTCCGAGGGCTGAAAATTAATGGGCCCAAAACCGAACCAGCGGCGCGCGCCGGAAGAGACCTTGCCGACATGCGGGATAAGGACCAGGACGAGCATGATAAGCGCTGCCGCCAGCAGGTATTTCGCGTATTTCTGAAGGTCGCGGTAATCCATGATCATCACATACCACATCATCACCGCCCCGATCGCCAGGAACATCAGATGACGGACGAGAAAATGGCTGCTGTTGTCCATGACCTCGAGCGCGTACATGCCGCTGGAACTGTAGATCATGACAATGCCCAGGCACACGAGCATGATGAACGATGCGAAGAAAGAAGCGCGGATATCCCTCATAGGCTGTTGACGATCTCCTTAAAGACCCTGCCGCGGTGTTCAAAATTATCGAACATGTCATAACTGGTGAACATGGGGCTCAGGAGCACCTTGTCCCCGGCAACGGCCTGGGCGCGCGCCGAGCGCACCGCTGCCGCCATGTCCGTATGGTCTTCAACAGGAACAACCCCGTCGAACGTCCGGTGCAATGTCTTCCTGGAACTTTCATCCTGCGTCAGGATGATCATCTTTTTGACGCTCTTTCGCGCAAGGTCCCTGAGGGAATCATATTCCAGGTTCTTTCCTCCGCCACCGCAGATCCAGATGATCGGCGCGGGCACCATCATGAGCGCCCAGCGGCCGGACTCGACCGTTGTGTCCTTAGAATCATTGATATATGTCACGCCATCCAGCACGCGCACACGCTCCAGACGATGCTCTACCCCCGGAAAAGTTTCAAACACCTTGTGCGTTATCTCATCCGCAATGCCCATGACGCGGGCGACCTCAAGCACGGCCAGATGATCAGGATTGCCCGTGTCCCCGTCCTTGTTAAAGAACCTGATCTGGGCCTTCGTGCTCCCCTGGACCTTGCGCGCCCATTCATCCGCAAAATTCAGCACCGCGTGATCGAACGGCGACTGGTTCATGAACAGGCGCCGCTTGGCATCAAAATAATCCTGCATGTCAGGATGACGGTCCAGATGGTTCTGACTGAAATTCGTCAGCACAGCCACGCGCGGACGAAAAAGTTCGGTCAGTTCAAGCTGGAAAGAACTGATCTCCACCACGAAGATCTCCACATCAGCGTCCATCACATGACGGGAAAAAGGCGTTCCCACATTACCGCACAGGCACGCCCTCCTGCCGGCGGCCTTCAGGACTTCCGCGATCAGCGTTGCCGTCGTGGTTTTACCGTTCGATCCCGTGACCGCGATCACAGGCCGCGTGCAATAACGCCAGGCGAGCTCGATCTCGCCCCAGACGGGGATGTTCTTCTCCCGTGCCCATGCCACGGGCGCGGCGTCTTTCCACACACCGGGGCTTGCCACTACAAGATCGGAATCCTGGATGAATGCCTGCGTGTGCCCGCCCGCTTCAACGACCACCCGTGACCGGTCCTTCAACCCGGCAAGCGCCGGCTCGATATCAGCAAGCGGCCTCGCGTCCGAGATCCTCGGGATGCCGCCGAGCGCGAGCGCCAGATCAGCCGCCGCGATCCCGCTGCGGGCCGCGCCAATGATCGTTACTTTCTTTCCCCTTAAGTCCATAGAGCCCCTAACGTATTTTCAGCGTCGTGATCGTCACGAGCGCCAGAATGATGCCCACGATCCAGAACCGGATCACGATCTTGGATTCCGCCCAGTTGAGTTTCTGCAAATGATGATGATAAGGCGAACACAGGAATATCCGTTTCTTTCTCAATTTGAACGACGCCACCTGCAGCATGACCGAAAGCGCTTCCCATACAAAGACGCCGCCGAGGATCACCAAGAGCAGTTCTTTCTTGATGAACACCGCAATGATCCCGAGGGTGCCGCCGATGGCCAGCGCCCCCACATCGCCCATGAAAATATCCGCCGGATGCGCGTTGAACCACAAGAACCCCAGGCTCGCTCCGGCGATCGCGGCGCAGAACACGGTCAATTCCCCTGTTCCGGGAATATACGGGATGAACAGGTACTGGCTGAAATTGATATTGCCGCTGATATAGCACAAGACCCCCATGGTCATGGCCACGATCAGCGTGCAGCCAATGGCCAGGCCGTCAAGCCCGTCGGTAAGGTTCACCGCGTTCGACGTCCCGACCACAATGAGCATGACAAAAAGGATATAGAACGCGCCCAGGTCCATGGCCAGGCTTTTGAAGAACGGCACATCCAGCGTGGTCGCCACATGCAGCTGGGTATAAATATAAAAACCGACAATGCCCGCCAGGATGACCTGCCAGATCATTTTTGTCCGCGCGCTCAGGCCGTTCTTGCAGATCCCTTTCAATTTCATGTAATCATCAAAGAAGCCCAGCACGGCCAGCCACAACGCGGTCAACATCGTCAACAGGATATAGGGATTGCGCAGATCAGCCCACAAGAATACCGACAACAGGATGCTGCCGACGATCAATATCCCGCCCATGGTCGGCGTACCCGCTTTGGACTTGAGCTCCTTACCAAGGACCTCGCCCCTGCCCGCGCCCGTGACCGGCTTCTCTCCAAGATCCCATTCCTTAAGTTTGCGGATCAACCACGGCCCGACGATAATGCAGATCAGGAAGGTCGTTACCGCGGCCATGCCCGCACGGAACGTGATGTATTTAAAAATGTTGAGCGGGAAGAACTCGTACCGCAACAGCGACAAATAGTAGAACATTTCTTATCCTTTCAAAAAGACCATGATATTCTCAACGACCTTTTCCATGCGCATGCCGCGCGAGCCTTTCACCAGAAGGATGTCCCCTCGGCGAAGATACTCTTGCAAACCCTTGATCAGGCGCTCCTGATCCCGAAAATGAGCCCCGCCGATCCCGGGTTTATCCCGGCGCGCAGCCTCGAACATCAGCCGCGCTCCCGGACCAAAAGCGAACAGCGCGTCCACGCCTCCCGCAGCCGCCTGCCGGCCTGTATCACGGTGCAAACCGCCGGAAGCGCGCCCTAATTCCAACATATCCCCGGCGACAAGGACCCTGCGGCCCGGGCATGAGGCCATTCCCAGCATGTCAATGGCATTGCTGTAAGACAACGGATTGGCATTGTAGGTATCGTCAATGACGCTGACACCGTTCGCCCGCAGTGCACGCTGGCGTCCTTTCGCGGGCTTCGCCCTTGCAAGCGCCTGACGGATCTTGAGCTCCGGGACCTTCATCAGCCGGCCGCACGCGATGGCTGCCAGCGCGTTATAGACCATGGCCTTCGACGCGCCGCGCGCGCAGAACCGGCCGCCGCGGGCTACCCTGAAAAAGACCTTCCCCTTGCCGGCCGTGATATCCTGCGCCCGCACATCAGCCTTCGCCCGGATGCCGTAAGAGACAACGCCTTTTCTTTTCAAAAGCCGGGACCAGTACCGGTCGTCGGCATTGAGGATCACAGGCCCTTGTTTGGGCAAAGATCCCAGTAATGAAAGTTTCTCCCGATAAACCCCCTCGGGACTGCCGAGCCCTTCGAGGTGCGACGCGCCTACATTCGTGACGACCGCCATGGTCGGGCGCGCCACTTCCGCCAACCAGGCGATCTCGCCGGGATGATTCGTCCCCATCTCGATGACCGCGGCCTCATGCCGCGGCGTCAGACGCAACAGCGTTTGCGGCACACCCATATGATTGTTATGCGACGCCTGATTGCAAAGAACGCGATATTTCTTGCGAAGGACCGCGGCGATCAATTCCTTGGTCGATGTCTTTCCCGCGCTGCCCGTAATGGCAATGACCGGAATGTTGAACCGGTCGCGGTGATGCCGCGCCATATGCCCGAGGGCCTTGACCGTATCCTTGACGCAGATCACCGCAACGCCCGGCGGCATCCTGATATCCCTGCGGCACACCAGCAGTGCCGCCGCGCCTTGTTGCGCGGCCTCCTTCAACAGATCATGCCCGTCGAATTTCTTACCCCGGATGGCCACAAAAAGCTCGCCCCGCCGGAGGCTGCGCGTATCCGTGGATACGCCGCGCACGCGCCCGACAGCCTCGCCCGCCGCCAGCGCGCCGCCCGTACATGCCAGTATCTCGGTGAATGTGAATGCCGCCATATTATGACCGACCGCCAAGGATCCTCATGACAATATCCCGCTCCACGCAAGGCACGATCCTGTTGTTCTTCAGCACCTGATACGTCTCATGGCCTTTGCCCGCCAACAGCACAATGTCATTCGTTGTTGCCATGGCGAGTGCCCGCGCAATGGCATCCTCTCTGTCCGGACGGACCTCGTACATATTCCGGGAAAAGCCCGGGATGATCTCAGCGATGATCGCGTCGGGGTCCTCATTGCGCGGATTATCCGACGTGATAATGGCATGGTCCGCAAGCGCGCACGCGACCTTGCCCATCTTCGGGCGTTTCGTCCGGTCGCGGTCGCCGCCGCAGCCGAACACCACGATCAGCCGGTGGTGCGGCACCGCCTTCAGGGCCGTCAGCACATTCTCCAGCCCGTCGTGCGTATGCGCGTAATCGATGAACACGAAAAAGTCCTGTCCGCCGTTGACCCTTTCCAGGCGGCCGGGCACGCATTCAAGGGATGCGATGCCCCGGGCCATCACGTCAGGATCAATGCTCTCCCCGAGGCCCGCCGCGAACGCGGCAAGGATATTATAAACATTGTGCCGGCCGATGAAATGCGTATCAATGAGGATCTCCTGGTCGAAGAACCTGATCCGGAAACGGGTGCCCGCCAGGTTAAAACTTTCAACATGGGCGGTCACATCCGCCGGCGCATCGATGGCATAGGTGATCACCCGGCCGCGCGTCATCCCCCGCAGGCGCTGGCCGTAAACATCGTCCGCGTTAATGATCGCGACCGCGTCAGGATCAAGACCGGCGAAAAGTTTTGCCTTGGCCTGGAAATACGCCTCCATGGTCCCGTGAAAATCCAGATGGTCGCCGGTCAGGTTCGTAAAAATACCGTTCACAAAGTCAATGCGCGCGACCCTTCCCTGCGCGAGCGCGTGTGAGGAGATCTCCATGACCGCATGGCTGACGCCGTCCGCGACGAGGTCGGCCAGGAACATCTGATTGTCCAGGAATCCCGGCGTCGTGTTCTTCGATACCAGAACGCGGCTTCCGACCCGGCGATTGACCGTGCCGACCACCCCGGTCCTCCGGCCCGCCGCCTTGAGAATGGCCTCAAGAAAATACGTGATCGTGGTCTTGCCGTTGGTGCCGGTCACACCCATGACCCGGATCTTTCCGGACGGATCACCGTAAAAACGGACAACAGCCTCCTGGAACACTTCGCGCGGGTTTTGTGCGCCGATAAAACAGACACCGGGATGGCGCGCCTGCCAGCCAGATGCCTCGGGCGCGGGAAGGATCACCGCCGCCGCCCCTTTGGCCAGCGCCTCGGGGATGAAAGATCCCCCGTGCTGCGTCATGCCCTCCGGCGGAGGCAGGGCCGCGAACAAACTTCCCGGCGTTACGCGGCGCGAATCATCCCACACCGCCGGAATATCCATCGTCATCCACGCCTGGGGCATGGCGGCCATCCGTTCATTCGCAACAAGGTCTTTTAACAGCATCACAACTTTCCTTTCCTGGAAGCTAGATACCGCAGCGAATTCTCAACGACCTCCTTAAAGACCGGCGCTGCCACGACCCCGCCGTAATAAACAGGCCTGGGGCTGTCAACCGTGACAACGATCGCGAACTTTGGGTCCTCGACGGGCGCGAACCCGATGAACGATGCCACGAACTTGCTGTGCGAATAGGTCCGGCCTTCGATCTTCTGCGCCGTTCCGGTCTTGCCCGCGGCCGTAATGTCCTTCATCTTGGCCGGCTTGGCGGTCCCGGTATCGACCACGCCCTGTAGAATGCTTTTGAGCCGGCGCGCAATATCCGCATGAATGACCTGATCCAACGGCTGGGGATGGAATTCGCGCAGCACGCGCCCGCCCGGATCGGTAATGGCTTTCACATAATACGGTTTCATGTACCGTCCGTCATTGGCAATGGCCGCGATCGCGCTCACCAGCTGGATCGACGTGACCGTCACTTCATGCCCGATGGGGATCGCCCCGATGGACGTCTTGGACCACTGTGAAGGATGTTTGAGCCATCCAGAAACCTCACCGGCCATGCCGATGCCCGTGCGCATGCCAAAATGGAACTTGCGCGCGTATTCATAGACCTTGTCCGGGCCGATCTTCTGCGCGATCTTGGTAAAACCGATATTGCTGGAATTTTCCACCACCTGCCGGTATGTCAACGCCCCGTAAGGATGCACATCATGCAAAATATTGTTCGCGACGCGGTATTCGCCGTTCTCGCAGAAAATAATATCGTCTTCCTTGAAGGCCCGGGTCTCAAGGCCTGCGGCGGCCGTGACGATCTTGAACACCGACCCCGGCTCATAAACAAAGACCGCGGCCCTGTTCGTGCGGTGTTCCATGGGCGACGCGTCAGGTTTCTCCGGATGGAACGTCGGACGGTTGGCGAACGCCAGCACCTCCCCTGTCGCCGGGTCAAGCACGATGATCGACGCGCTGATCGCATGATACCGGGTGAACGCCTTCTCCAGCGCCTGTTCGGCAATGAACTGGATCGTCTCATCAATGGTCAGGACAACGCTGTCGCCGTTGCGGGAGGCGACAAAATCCTTCTCGATCAGAAGATCACGCATGCGCGCGTCCCTCAGGAACTGCGCCATGCCTTTGGTCCCGCGCAGATGCGCGTCGTACTCAAGCTCGACGCCCTGCAGGCCCTGATTATCAATATTGGAGAACCCGATCAAATGCGCCGCAAGATCGCCGTTAGGATAGAACCTGCGGCTTTCCTTGATAAAGCCGGCCCCGGGGATCTTTTGCGCCTTGAGCGCCTCGTACTGTTCGAGCCCGAGCCTGCGCGCGACCCAGACAAAATACTTAGGCTTTGACATCCGCTGCAAAAGGTCCTCGGTGCTGCCGCCGATGATCTTGGCGATCGCGCGCGCCGCCGCGGCCTTCTGCTCCGCGCTCATGCCGCGCGGGTTCACGAACAACGAATAAGCCGGCACATTGAGCGCCAGCGCATGCATGTTCCTGTCGTAGATCGCGCCTCTGAGCGGCTGCAGTTCAACGATATGATTGTGCTGCTTGTCCGCCTTCGCGGCCAGATAATCAAAACGGAAGACCTGGATGAGCGCAAGCTTGATCATGAAAAGGATAATACAAAAAAGGAAGGCGAAGAATATCAACGCGACGCGTGTGGGATATTTTTGAAAATGCAAGGACAGCGGCTTTTTTAAAAATGGTTTGTGATGCTTTTATACTAATTCTAAATAATTTTGGAAGGATAAAAAGTAAAAAATACTTATTTTATAAAGACCGGATCAGGGGCGGTTCGGGACAAAAGCGACCGTCATGATCCTTCCCAGAAAACCCTGGCCCTGGGCCATGCGCGAGACAAGCGATCCGGCCTCAGCCCCTGATTCCACCTCAACCACATCACGGCGGCTGGCGAACTGGTACGCGTTCTCCTTGCCCAGAAGCTCACGGCCGATATTATCGGATGATTTCAGGCGCAGGACATCATTACGGACCTGGGAATTACGCTCAGCCAGCTGTTCCACGCGGGCCTCGTTCTTTCTCCCCTCATAGCCCAGCGCGTAAATATTCATCTGCAGATGAATATAAAGCAGAGCCATTATCGTAATAACAAGCATGCCTTTGAGGAAATGATTCATGTTACGCTGCCCTTTCAAAAGCCCTGAACCGGGCGCTATGCGCACGCGGGTTCACGGCGCACTCGGCCTCGGAAGGCCTTAACGGTTTCTTGGTCACCAGCACTCCGCATCCCGAACGCGCCAGCGCCTTGAACCTTTCTTTGACGATCCTGTCCTCAAGCGAATGAAATGCGATGACCGCGATCCTGCCGCCGGCTTTCAAATGCCCGAACGCCTGCGCCAGCGCTTCCTCCAATACATCCAACTCCCGATTAACGGCAATGCGCAATGCCTGGAACGTCCGCGTGGCCGGATGCAACCTCTCCCGCTGATACCCGCGCGGCAACGAACGCAACACGATATCCGCCAGTTGCGCCGTTGTGGTGATGCGCGTTCCGGCGCGCGCCGCGACAATATGCCGGGCAATGCGCTTGGCGAACCGCTCCTCGCCGTAATGAAAGATCACATCCGCCAGTTCTTTCTCGGAAAATCCGTTAACAAGGTCCTGTGCCGGCGATCCTGATCCTGTGTCCATACGCATATCCAGAGGCCCGTCACAGCGAAAACTGAAACCTCTTTCAGGCGTATCAAGCTGCAAGCTTGAGACGCCCAGATCGAACAGGAAGGCGTCCGCCGCCTCCACTCCCAGGCCCTTCAATATTCCATCGAGTTTGCTGAAATTGCTTTGAACGATATCAAGCCGTCCGTGAAAATCCGCGAGACGCTCGCGCGCAAAGGCCAGGGCGTTCGCGTCCTGATCGATCCCGATCAGATGCCCTTCGGGCCCGATCTTCGCGGCGATCAATGCCGCGTGCCCTCCGAGGCCCAGCGTGCAATCCACCACGACCGCGCCGGGACGCAGCGCCAGCAAGGCATCAGCCTCGACGGGCATTACGGGAACATGCAGCGGCTTGTCTGTCATAGAACGGGTCGTGCGTCAGTGCTCACATGCCGGACATATCATCGGCTGACGCGACAAAGCTCGGCACCTTGCGCTCCAGGACGGCCTGCTCAAAACCTTCCCAAACGGCGTTATGTTCCTCGAGATTGGCGATCTCCTGCCAGTTCCCTTTGATGCCGTTACGCATGTAAACTTTCTGGCGCTCCCTGAAGACCAGGAACAATCGCGTTCGCCCGGTCTGCTCTTCCTGCGTGGAACAAAAAACACATTCACAATGCGGCAGTTCGATCATGTGTTTGAAAACGAGTTTCTGGTGGGTCGCGGTGATCATAATTCACCTCCTGCCGATTTGTTTTATAAGCTCAAAATGTTCTCAGCGGTCTGCTCGAACAGCTTGCTCGAGCGGGCAAAATATTCCTGCCAGCGCGCGGCATCCCATATCTCGATACGGTCGGAAACACCGATAATGACGCTCTTGTCCTTGAGCCCCGCGAAATCCTTAAGGACCTGCGGAATGATAAAACGCCCCTGCCGGTCAGGGACAATTTCAAGCGCTCCGGAGAACAGGAGGCGGTTGAACATGCGGTTGTCCTGCTTGGTAAAAGGCATCTCGTGCAATTTCTGCTCATGCCTGCGCCAGTCCTTCTCGGCGAACATGAACACGCATGACTCCAGCCCGCGGGTCACGAAGAATTTGGCAACACTGTTCTGGGCCGCGACCTCACGGAACTTCGCCGGGAGGATCAACCTTCCTTTGGCATCCAGATTGTGCGCGTATTCGCCGTAGAACATCTTCTTTTCCCCGCAACCCTTGTTTTTCCGGAGGCACTCCACTTCACACCACTTTCCTCCACCGACATCCACAAGTATAGTTACGCCCTCAGGGCCTGTCAACGGAATAAAAACAACTTTTTTAAGGCATTGTTCCGGAAGTTTTAGGGGTCGCTAATACCGTCGGAGAGGGACGCCCGGGGCCGGGCACGGAAAAAGGCGGTAAAATAAAAAAACCCCTTGCCAGGGGTCAGCAAAACAATGAAAAAATGACTTTCAGGGACACTCCACCAGAGCCTCCGGAAAGGGCCGCGGACATAAAGAAAGACAATAAAGAAAAAGGGTCAATGCAAAGGTTGGACGCGCGCGCCGCAAGAAGCGCGCGCAAAGAAACGGCGGGCCTGCGCGATGTCGCGCGCGATCTGCGCGGAAAGTTTCTTCCCGTCGGAAAAGCGCCTGTCGCCCCGCAGTTTCTTCATGAAGGATACTTCGATCGTGCGGCCATAAAGATCACCCTGATGATCGAGCAAATGAAGCTCTGTGATCCTGTCAGCATGAGCGCTCTTGAAAGTCGGCCGGCGGCCGATATAACAAAGCCCGTGAAGTGTTTTTTTGGCAAGCCGCGCGCACACCATGTAAATTCCATCAGGCAGAGTAACAACGTTTTCTTTTTTCAGGTTCGCGGTGCGGTATCCGATCCTGCGGCCGCGCCCATCTCCATGCTCAACCTCGCCAAGAAAAGAATACGGCCGCGACAAGAAGCGCCTCAAGGCCGCAAGATCGCCTTTTTTGATGAGTTTCTTTATATATGTAGATTTTATATTCCTATTAATATTTTTAATTATCTTCAGCGCCTCTACCTGAAAACCAAACACACGCCCCATTTTCTGCAAGAAACTGATGTTCCCTTTTCCGCCGCGGCCAAAATGAAAATCACGGCCCACAATGACCTTGCGCGCGCCCAGGCTTCCGACCAGAAGATCACGCACAAAACTTTCAGGGTCCTGCGCCGCAATGCGCGCGCCGAATTCGATAACAACGCACATATCCGCGCCGCATGCCTCGATCAGACGCAGGCGATGCTCGCAGGTCGTGATGTACGGGACGAATTTTCCGGGATGTAAAACCTCGACGGGATGCGGATGGAACGTCACCACAACAGAGGGTGCGCCAAGGCGACGCGCCTCGGCCACCGCGCGACGAATGACCTTCTGATGCCCCCGGTGCACGCCGTCGAACACGCCGATGGCGGCAACGCAGGCGCTGATCTTACGCGGCAGGGTGCCACGAACGAAGATGCGTTTCATTGACATCATCAAGTTTCACAACATCATCAATGGTGAACGGCCCGACCTTGGTGCGGCGGATCTCCGTGATGCACGCGCCGCACCCTAAGTCCTCTCCCACATCCTCGGCAACCTGGCGCACATAGGTCCCCTTGGAGCAGGCCAGATGGAATTTCACGAAAGGCAGATCGAACTCCAGCAGGTCCAGCGCGTCGATACGCACCTTGCGCGCCGGACGGTCAACCGCAATGCCCTGGCGCGCCAGCTTGTAAAGGCGCTCGCCCTTGTATTTCACCGCCGAGACCATGGGCGGGACCTGCTCGATCTCACCCGTGAATTTCAGGAATGACGCCGCCACCCTCTCGCGCGTAATATCCTCGAAGGGCCGCCGGGAGACCTCCTGGCCCTGGATGTCCGCGCTGTGGGTCTTGAGCCCCAGCTGCAAGGTGGCGCTGTAAGCTTTATCAAAACCAACGAACTTGTCAAACAGGCACGTGGATCGCCCGACGAGAACGATCAGCACGCCCGTCGCCAGCGGATCAAGGGTGCCAGCATGGCCGACGCGTTTCTGTCTCAATTTCCGGCGAACGATCGCCACGACATCATGCGATGTCATGCCCGAAGGTTTGTCGACAACAATGATCCCGTCCATTTATATTTCCTTTGCCAGGCGGGCGAGAACAACCTTCTTCGCGCGCGCCAGCGGCGCGTCCAGATACCCGCCGCTCGCTTTTTTGTGCCCGCCGCCATTAAATGCCGACGCCAGCCGCGCCACATCCACATGGCCCCGGCTGCGAAAATTCAACCGCGTCTTATGCTTGTCTTGTTCACTGAGAATAACGATCACCTCAAGCCCCCGGACCGCCCTTAAAAATCCAAACACCTTGTCCTTGAGGTCAAAATCATCGGCGAATGCCTTCGCCTGCTTCCCGCAGATCGTCAGGCACGCCACCCGCCCGTCGTCGTGAAGCGTCAGCGTGTTCATCAGCGCGAGAAAAGGCTTAAGGTCCTTCCCGGGAAGTGTTTCATAAACTTTGCTGTAGAGCGCGCTGACCGAAAGGCCCGAACGCAAAAGTTCCGCGGTCGCAAGATGCGTGTGAGGCGTGGTGCTGTCGAACGCGAACGATCCGGTGTCCGTCAGGATGCCCAGGTACAACAGGGCCGCCATCTCGCGCGTCAGGACGTACCGGGCCTTTTTCAAGAGGCCGTAAAGCATTTCGGAAGTGGACGAGCTTGCCGTGTCGACCAGATTAAGCGCGCCGAAGCGCTCATTGGTGATGTGATGATCGATGTTGATGATCTTGACGCCGGGCTTAATGAATTTCGCGACCCGGCCAATACGCCTGAGATCGCCGCAATCAAGAACGATCAGCACATCCGGCGTAAAACGTATCTTCGCGTCAAAAGCCTCGCACGAGCGGCTGGCGGGCATGAACTCGAGCCACGACGGGCAAGGCCCGTCATTGATCAGGCGGACCTTCTTGCCGAGCGATCTTAAAAAAAGCACCATGGCCAGCGCCGCCCCCAACGCATCGGGATCGGGGTTCACATGCATGGTCACCAAAAATGTCCGGTGCGTTCGCAACGCGCGGATGATGGCACGCTCCATGGACTATTGCCCCCCGTTGTCTTGTTCCGGCGCGTCCGCCGCGGGTCCATCCCCGTGCTTCACACGCTCGCGCTCAAGCTCGTCGAAGACTTGCGCCATGTGCGCGGTCTCGACGATCGTCTTGTCATAAACGAATTTGACCTGCGGGATATGACGCAGGGTCATGCGTTCACCGAGCAGAAAACGCACCCGGCCCGACGCTGAGTCAAGCCCCTGCTGCACGCTCTTGATCTCGGCTGGATCGTCCGTCAGGACACTGAAACCCACGCGCGCAAAACTCAGGTCCTTGCTGACATCAGCGAACGTGATCGTGACGGACTTGATCCGCGGGTCCTTGATCTCGCCCATGAGGATCATGCTGCTGATCTCGCGCTTGCAGAACTGATTGATCCTGTCCATCCTGTCCATGCTCAAACCCCTTTTTCACCGGCGCAAAAACAACAGGATACATCATCCGCGCCAAAGTTCATACGATCTTTTTCTGCGCCGAACGCGACACATTGAACGCCGCCAAAAGCTCGCGCGCGCGCTCAAGCTCCCAACCCGCGAGCAAAGCCCCCAGGCGCGCCTCCCAACCATTGCCGGCCGCCACCAGCCTTGCGCGGCTCTCGGCATCATAAGGCACATAACGCACGGCATGATAAGCAGCCAGAAGATCAAGGACCGGCACGGGGTCTTTTTCCTCAAGGATGCGCCGCAATTCCAGAAAATAACGTGGCGCCGTGATCGTCGCAAAAACATCCGCCTTCACCGCCTGATCAAGCGCGTCTTCCGTCAAGGCTTCCCACTGGAACCCAAGCCTTACCGCGTAACGCGCGGCGCGCAGGATGCGCGTAGGATCGTCGATAAAGCTGCCCGGATGCATGACACGGATCAGCCGGCACTCCATATCCGCCAGCCCTCCGGTCTCATCCCGAACCATACCCGCGGGTTCTTCGTTAAGCGCGACAGCCAGGGCATTGACCGTAAAATCACGGCGCAGCAGGTCTTCCTGCAAGGACGCTGGCACGATATCCGGCAAAGCCCCGCCGCGCGCATAGGTCTCCCGGCGCGCGGTCACGATATCCAGCACCGTGCCGCCCTTCAAGGGCAGCGCCGCTGTCTTGAATTTTTCGTGAAGGACGGGCTTGACCTTCAGGGCCGCCCCCAGAATGCGCGCAAAAGCGATGCCATCCCCCTCAACAACAATATCAATGTCCGTGCTCGCACAATCCAGGATCAGGTCACGCACCACACCGCCCACCAGGTACACGGGCACGCCGGCGGCATCCGCCTCGGCTCCCGCGCGCGCGAGGCACGCCTGGACATCTTTGGGCAGCAGGGAAAGGTCAACGCGTTTCAAATGCCATTATCCTCTCGGATGGAATTGTTGATGGACGCGGCGCAAGCGCTCCTTGTCCACATGCGTATAGATCTGTGTCGTCGCGATATCCGCGTGGCCAAGCATTTCCTGGACACTGCGCAGATCAGCTCCGTGCTCCAGTAGCTGGGTCGCGAACGAATGCCGCAGCGTGTGCGGCGTGATCTCTTTCTTGATCCCGGACTTGCGCGCGTAATGCTTGATGATCTTCCAGGCGCTCTGGCGCGAAAGCTTTTTGCCCGAACGGCCGAGAAAGATCGCGGCATCGCTGCGGCCCTTAAGGACCGCTGTGCGCACCTTGCTCAGATATTTCTCAAGCGCCTCCCGGGCTTTTCCTCCGACGGGGATCAGGCGCTCCTTGCTCCCCTTGCCCATGCACATCACAATGCCTGTCTCAAGGTTCACATCCTCCAGGCGCAGCGCGACGAGTTCCGAAACGCGAAGCCCCGACGCATAGAACAATTCCAGCATAGCCCGGTCACGCACGCTTTGCGCGTCACGGCCCGACGCCGCGTCGATCATGCGCGCCACCTCGGCATCCGTCAGCACATCCGGGACCTGCTGCCACAGCTTCGGCGTATCCACCAGCCCCGTCGGGTCCTCTTTCGCGAGCGCCTCGCGCACCAGAAAACGATGGAACATCCGGATCGCGGCCAGGCTGCGGCAGATCGACTTGGGCGCCAGCCCGTTCTTCTTCTGCGCCATCATGTACGCGCCGATATGCCGGTGCGTCACCGCATCAGGTGAACTCACCCCGGCCGCCTGAAGATGCGCGGTGTACGCGGTCAGGTCCCGTTCATAAGCCATGAGCGTATTCCGGGCAAGCCCGCGCTCAACGGAAAGGTAATTCAGGAATTCCGCAACCAGCGGCTTCATTCTTCCGCCGCAATAGAACCGGCAACAACGGCCGGCTTCAGGCGCTTAAGGATATCACGCTCGATCAGGCGGACATCGGCGCTGATGCGATCATACCGGCGCATGGAGCGCATATCGTCATAAGCTTTCAGGACGTCTTCCAGGCGCGCGCGCATCAGGGCGGCATCCTTTTTCCCGGTATCATCCAGAAGCACGGCCATCGCGTCAAAATGCGACAGCAATTGCGTGAATGTGTACAGTTCCCGCTTGTCGCTGCCATCACGCTGGCCCAGCATCTCGTCGAGATCCCTGAAATAGATCTTGACCATGGAATAATGCTGGGCATACGCCTGCGCCGGCGTTTCCCTGACCTCGGCATACTCCACGGGCTCCAGGACAGGAATGAACGTATCTGATGCCTTCGTTTTTGGCGTCCGGGTGAATTTCTTGCGCAATGACCCGCACCCCGTCAGCGATAAAACGCACACAAGAATGATCAGCCCTCCCAAGAACCATGTGCCGCGCCTGCATTGTGTCATCATAGTACCAGCTCCTCGAATTCCCGTTCACTTAGGACCTTGATCCCCGCCTTCCTGGCCTTGGCCAGTTTCGACCCCGCGCTATCGCCGGCCACCACATAATCCGTGGCCTGCGTCACTGATGCCCCCACATCACCGCCGAGTGCCTTGACCATGGCCCCGGCTTCGGAGCGCGTATGACGCACCAGCTCGCCCGTAAATACAAAAACTTTGCCCGCGAGCCTGCCCTGCGCGGC
This sequence comes from uncultured Planctomycetales bacterium, assembly GCA_964643325.1. Taxonomy (GTDB): domain Bacteria; phylum Omnitrophota; class Gorgyraeia; order Zapsychrales; family Fredricksoniimonadaceae; genus Fredricksoniimonas. Next base: position 24,131 of record CAZXSE010000004.1, on the reverse strand, counting down.
GTCCGCGGGCTCGCTCATATTGACACCAGAACATTTTAACTGCTTGATCAGCGAATGTGTCACTTCTTTACCAAAATAATTCCTGACCGCGGCCGTAGAGACCGTACCCATCTCATCAACAGCCATGAGGGCTTCTTCTCCGGCGGAAGCGATCGCGTCCATGGTACCAAAACGCCGGGCCAGGAGACGGGAGGCTTTAATGCCGATGTTCGGGATGCCCAGCGCAAAAACAAGCCGTGACAAAGGCTGCACCTTGCTTCTTTCGATGGCCGCTAGAAGATTATCGGCCTTCTTCGCGCCAAAAAGATCGAGCGGCAGCAGGTCCTCCCGCGTCAGGCGGTAAACACCTGCCACGTCCCCGACAAGGCCTTTGGCCAACAGCTGCGCGACCGCGGCCTCGCCCAGCCCTTCGATGTCCATCGCGTCGCGCGAGGCAAAATGCACCAGGCGGCGTTCCAGCTGTTTGGGGCACGCCGGATTGATGCAGCGGTGCGCCACACCATCCTCATCCGCGACCACGAACTCGTCGCGGCATGCCGGGCAATCCGTCGGAACTTTGCGAACAGCCGTGCGCAAGGCGCCCCGCTCAACGACCTTGACGACCTTCGGGATCACATCTCCGGCGCGCTCGATCAGGACCCGGTCGCCCGCGCAAACTCCCAGCCGTTCGATCTCGTCAAAATTATGCAGGGTCGCGCGCGCGATCGTCACCCCGCCGCAAAAGACCGGCTCCAGTTCCGCCACGGGCGTCAGCACGCCGCTGCGGCCGACCTGCACCGCGACATCCCTGACCAGCGTCGTGGCCTGATAGGCCGCGAACTTGTAAGCCACGGCCCAGCGCGGGCTTTTCATGGTCTCGCCCAGGACGCGCTGATCATCGAAACGATCGACCTTGATCACCACGCCGTCAACATCATACGGCAGCTGCGAACGCAATTCTTCGAACTCGGCGCACGCCTTCAGGACATCATCAAGGCTGTGGCACAAACGGGTATGAGGCTCGAGCGCAAAACCCCATGTCCGGGCCAACGCCAAAAAATCCGAATGGGCGCGCAGCGTCCTCCCGCCCTGGATACGGCCGAACGAATGGACAAAGAACTTCAAATGCCGCCCCGCGGCCTCCGCCGGGTCCAGCAGCTTGAGCGACCCGCCCGCGGCGTTGCGCGGATTAACGAACGGCTCCTCGCCGGCGTCGTGGCGCCGTGCGTTGAGCCGGTCAAAATCAGCCCGGTCCATGTACACTTCACCGCGCATCTCAACGGTCTCCGGGGCCGCCGCGCGCAGTTTCAAAGGAACGGAACGCATGGTCCGCAGCGTGTGCGTGACATCTTCTCCCGTGATGCCGTCGCCGCGCGTGGCCCCGACCGTCAGGGCCGCCTGCTCATACACGAGCGCCGCGCCGATCCCGTCGATCTTAAGCTCCACCACCATCGGGACATCTTCACGCCCAAGGCCTTTATAGACCCGCGCGAACCACGCGCGCAATTCTTCGGATGAATACGTATTGTCCAGCGACAGCATCCTGACCGCATGCGCAAAGGTCCGCGTGCCCGAAGGAACTTTCGCGCCCACGCGCTGTGTCGGCGAGTCCGGCGTCACGATGTCCGGGAACTCTGCCTCGAGCGCGGCGAGCTCTTTCATGAGCAGGTCATACTCCTGGTCGGAAACGACCGGCGCGTCCTGCACATAATAAAGATGATCGTGCCGTGTGATCTCATCACGCAATTGCTGCGCCCGTTGAATGGCTGTCTTTTTATCCATAGGTCTTTGTATTTAATACCTTATTTCAAACCCTGTCAACCCGCTCGACGGCTCCCCCTCACCCAGGCGCAGGTCATGGACCATAAAATGCTCTTCAAGCCGCCTGATCAACTCCTTGCAGACGGGCGCGTCACCCTCGACATAAAGTTCAACATCCCCATCCGCCAGGTTCCTGACCCAGCCTTTCAGGCCGAGATCCACCGCGAACCGTCGGGCCGTAAAACGAAATCCTACGCCCTGAACGCGTCCGGTGAATGTCGCATGATAAGATATTTTGTGATTGGGATCTGCCGTGCGGTCTGTCATAGATCTTTAGCATTGCAGACGCTGGGAACAGGATAAAAATGGTCGGGAGGGGGGGGTTTGAACCCCCGGCCTCAACGTCCCGAACGTTGCGCGCTAGCCAACTGCGCTACCCCCCGAAAAAGTTTGCACATTCTAACATCGAAGGTGCCGTGCGTCAAACTTCTTTAACCCCAAAGCCGATCTCGGCCTCAACCGCCAATTCATCCCCAACAAAACATTTGCAAGCCAGGAATCCGACCTTGGCCAGAAGTTTCACGGTCCTGACCTCGATGCGCAGCTGATCCCCCGGCACCACGACCTTATGGAACTTCGCCTCGACCTTTGCCAGGTAATAGATCAGGCTTTTGCCCTGCAGGTTCTTGGAATAATAGAAATAGATGCACCCCGCCTGCGCCATGGCCTCGACCATGAGCACTCCCGGCATGACCTTCTCGTCGGGAAAATGCCCCTGGAACTGCGCCTCGTTCACCGACACGTTCTTGATCGCCACAAGCTTCTCGTTGGGCACAAGCTCGATCACCCGGTCGATCATCAGGAACGGGAACCGGTGCGGGATTATTTTCTGGATATCCTGGATGTTCAGTTCCATACATTATCCTTTCGCGTTAAGAATATAACGGGCCAACAGATCGGCCTCGATGTTCACCCGATCACCCGCCTTCTTCAGGCCGATGGTCGTCACCTCAAGCGTATGCGGGATGAAATAGACCGCGAACCACTCCCGCGTAACTTTTCCCACGGTCAGGCTGATCCCGTCGATGGCGACCGACCCTTTGGCCGCGATGAATTTCCGGATGGCCTTCGGGACGGCGATACGGTATTCCACATAATTTGCCAGCGTCACGACCTTGACGATCCGTGCCACGGCATCCACATGGCCCGTCACAAAATGCCCGCCCATGCGCGCGTCGGCTTTCATGGCGCGCTCGAGATTGAGCTTCTGCCCGGGCTGAAGATCTTTAAGGGTCGTCGCCTCCAGCGTTTCTTTCATCAGGTCAAAAGAAAGCGCGCCGCCCTTCATCGACGTCACGGTCAGGCATACGCCGTCATTGGCGATGCTGTCGCCGATGGTGATATCACGAAAACCTTTGGGCTTCTCAATAACGAGCGTAAAAAGATTCTTGCGCTTTTGAAGAGCTTTGACTTTTGCCGTCGCTTCAACGATGCCTGTGAACATACAGCTCCTGTGGTTCAACGCACATCACATTCCATGAAGATATCACTGCCTGTCTTCTCAACGGACACAACTTCCAGCGCGCCCTGCCGCAACATCGCCCCCGCATCCACACCGGCCACCGCGCCCCTCACGTGCCCGAGGATCTTCGGCGCGATATAAAGATGCAAGCGGTCAACGATCTTCGCTTTCAGGGCGGCATTGATCAGCGTCGGCCCGCCCTCTATTAAGATACGGATAAGCCCGTTTTTTGCAAGCGCTTTAAAGAGCGCCTGAAGGTCAACGCCGCCTGCGCCGCGGGGACAGACCATGACATTGGTCCCCAATTTCCAGAGCGCCGCCACCTTGTCTGCTTTTGCCCGGGATGTTGTTGCCGCGATCACCTGCCCCGGCACTGTTCCGGCAAAGATCCGCGCCTTCAGCGGTATCCTCAATGTTGTATCCACAATAACTTTCACGATCCTCTTGCCAGGCGCGTCAAGCGCCGGATCATCAGCCAGGACCGTATTAACACCGACGACGATCGCGTCGAACCCGCTGCGGCGCGCCCGGCCGGCCATGCGCGTCGCGGGGGCAGTGATCCACCGTATCCTGCCGGAGCGCGTCCCCACCTTGCCGTCCATGCTTTGCGCCGACTTCGCCACCACATACGGCAGGCCGCTGGTCATATATTTAATGAACGCGGCATTGATCTCCCGCGCCTGTTCCTCACCCACACCCGTCACAACTTCAATGCCATGGGATCTTAATTTCTTGATGGAACGGCCGCAGGTCCTGGGATCAGGGTCCTTCATGGCAATGATGATCCGCCGGATCCCCGCCGCGATAACAGCATCCACGCACGGCGGCGTCCTTCCCGTATGCGCGCACGGCTCAAGCGTCACATACATATCAGCGCCTTTGGCCCGCGCTCCCGCCTTCTTCAGCGCGTCCACCTCGGCATGATCGCCCCCGCAGAATTTGTGCCATCCCTCGGCGATCACGCGGCCGCGCCTGACGATCACACAGCCCACCATGGGGTTCGGCGATGTCCTGCCCGCCGCCCTGCAAGCCAACGCAAGAGCCCTGTTCATGTGCTTCACATCGGTGATCATTGGCCCCTCCGGGCGCGCTCTTTCAGCCGTTCGACCCAGACATACGGCACATAAGCTTTCCCGATATAAGTGCTCGACTTGGCCGCGCCGTGTGCATCCGACCCTCCGGTCACGACCAGATCATATTTTTCAGCGGCCGCCAGATAGCCATTGACCGTTTCCATCGAACAGTTGGGATAATGCGCCTCAATACCGCCCAGGCCCGCCTCGGCCAGCGCCGGGATCAGTTCGTCCTTCTGCGTGATGACCGGATGCGCCATCACCGCAACGCCGCCGGAATCACGGATCAATTGGATCGCCTCAAAAGGGCTCTGCTTGAACTTCGGGAAATACGCGGCCGCGCCCTCACCCAGATATTTCTCAAAAGCGGCATCAATGGAACGAACATGCCCGCGGCTGACCAGAAGTTTGGCCAGATGCAGGCGGCCGACGGAATCAGAACGCGTCATGGCCGCCACATCATCAAGAGTGATGTCGCGGATGCCAAGGGCCTGCAATTTGGCGATCATCCTGGTCATGCGCGCCAAGCGCTCGTCCTGCATGGCGCGCAGCTGCCGCACCAGAGGACTTCCGTCGGGATCGAAACAATAACCTAATATATGGATATCCTTGCCCTGATGCTCGGACGATAATTCAACGCCCGCGATCACCTCGAGCCCCAGCGGCCCGGCCGCGGCGCGCGCGCCCGCGATGCCGTCAACGGTATCATGGTCCGTGATGCTGATGCACGCAAGGCCGCAGCCAACCGCCTCAGCGACGACTTCCTGCGGAGAGAGCGTGCCGTCAGAAAAATGTGTGTGAAGATGAAGGTCAGCGCGCCGTTCGTTCATGACCCGGTTCCGGGCGGCACGATCTCTTTCTTGTGGACTTTGTCGAGGATGCCGTTGACGAACTTGCTGGAATCCAGGTCGCCGTATTTCTTGGCAAGGTCCACCGCTTCATTGATGGCGACCTTGGGAGGGATGTCATTCGCGAATTTCAGTTCATAAAGCCCCATGCGCAGGACATTACGATCGATCACCGCCATGCGGTTAAGCTGCCAGTTGGTGGCATACTCGCCGAGCTTTTCATCAATATCAGAAAGATGCGCGTAGATCCCGTCAACAAGCTTCGCGGCGAAATCACGCACGTCCTCGGGGTGCTCGTTCTCCTGCTCCCAGAACGCATCGAGCGACTGCTGCGGCGTGCGCGACGTCATCTCGATCTGGTAAAGCACCTTGAGCGCGCATTCACGGGCAACACTTCTTTTTCGCATAAAGAGCCTCTAGAGCGCCTTGAGGGCCGCGGCCATCGCCATGGCGGCACGCGCCGCTGACGCGCCTTTATTATCCCGGTCGCCAACCCTGGCGCGGGCCTGGCACAATGCCACCGTGTCCGCGGCCAGCACTTCAAAAATAACAGGCTTACCCGTCGCTAAAGAAACTTGCATGATGCCGCGCGCCGATTCACGCGCCACAAGCTCGTAATGGAACGTTTCGCCCTTGATCACGGCCCCAAGGCAAACAACAGCCCGGATATGTTTTTTTTGGGCAAGCTTCAACGCTGTCACGGGCAATTCAAAGGCGCCGGGCACACGCACAACCTGAACGCAGACACGCGCGCGCGCGAACTCGTCCAGGCAGGCCTGCAAAAGTTTCTCGGTGATCGCCTCGTTAAATTGCCCGACGACAACAGCAAAAGCGGGCTTTCCCGCGGATATTGAACGCGCCAACCTTGCCATATTACAGCCAATGCCCCATCTTTTCGCGTTTGGCCTGCAGGTACTTCTTGTTCGTTTCATTATGAGGGATCTTCAATGGCACACGCTCGACAACGCTCAGGCCGTAACCTTCGAGCCCAACGATCTTGCGCGGGTTGTTCGTCAACAGGCGGATCTGCTTGATGCCAATATCGACCAGGATCTGCGCGCCGATGCCGTAATCCCTAAGGTCCGCGGCAAAACCCAGCGCTTCATTAGCCTCGACGGTATCCATGCCCTTGTCCTGAAGCTCGTAAGCCTTGAGCTTGTTGACCAGCCCGATACCGCGGCCTTCCTGGCGCATGTAAAGCAGGACGCCCGAGCCTTCCTGGCCAATGCGCTTCATGGCCTCTTCCATCTGGCTGTTGCAATCACAGCGCAATGATCCGAACACATCACCCGTCAGGCATTCGGACTGCACGCGCACCAAAGCGGGGCTCGCCGCATCCACCTTGCCCTTAACGAGCGCGACATGCTGGAAATCATCGAGCTTCGACGAATAAACGATCATCTTGAAATCGCCGTATTTGGTAGGCAGGGCCGCTTCGACCTGCCGCTGAATGAACTTTTCATTCTTGCGCCGGTATTCGATCAGGCTGTCGATGGTGCAGATCTTGATCTTGTGCTTCTTCGAGAATTCCAGAAGGTCGTTCGTGCGCGCCATGGTCCCGTCTTCATTCATGATCTCGCAAATGACGCCCGCAGGATAAAGGCCCGCCATGGAGGTCAAGTCCACCGACGCTTCGGTATGCCCCGCGCGCACCAGCACGCCGCCCTTTTTGGCGCGCAGCGGAAAAAGATGCCCGGGCGTGACCAGGTCCTTGGGGGTCGCCTTGGGATCAATGAGGACCTTGACCGTATAAGCGCGGTCCGCCGCGGAAATTCCCGTCGTAACACCCTGGGCCGCGTCCACCGAGATCGCCCAGCCGGTATTGCACGGCTGATGCAGGTCGCTCGTCGAGTCTTTCATCGGAAAAAGGCCAAGCGAATCCAGGCGGGCGGCCTCCATGGGCACGCAAACAAGCCCGCGCGCGTTCGTAGCCATGAAATTGATGATATCCGCGGTCACAAACTCGGCGGCCACCAGCACATCACCCTCATTCTCACGGCCTTCGTCATCCATGACAATGACCATACGGCCCTGGCGTAATTCCTCAATGATCTCGGGGATCGGGTAGAACATAGACATCCTTTTCCATTGGTGTTTTTTTGAATTGAAGGTCATATTATTCTATAGGATACCCCCTTGTCAAGGTGTTTATCCCGTCTATAATAGGACCATGACCAAAGCCGCGGTGATCGCCAAACACCTTCTGTCCTCGCAAAAGACCCTGGCAACAGCCGAGTCCTGCACCGGCGGGCTCATCGCCCATACCCTGACCAATATCCCCGGCTCATCGGCGTGGTTCACAGGATGCATCGTGGCCTATGCCAACGGGATCAAGACCGCGCTGCTGGGTGTTCCCTCCGCGCTCCTGAAAAAACACGGGGCTGTCAGCGCGCCTGTGGCAAAAGCCATGGCCCAAGGCGCGCGGAAACGACTTAAGACGAGCTTTGCCATTGCAACAACCGGCATCGCGGGGCCCACAGGCGCGACCCCCGGCAAACCGGTCGGGCTGGTATTCATCTCTGTGGCTTCATCCCAAAAGACCATTACCAGAAAGTTCATATTCAAAGGATCGCGGTCCCGTATAAAGAAGCAAGCGGCAAACAAAGCCTTATCAATGTTTGTTGCGTTACACAAAAAATAAATATCGCCTTTGGCAGTTCAAGGCATATCTTCGGTGCGCGCAGAGACCGTCTTTTTCCAATATTATTGTAAGCCGGTCTCTAATGCGCACCTGCAATATGCCTTGAACTGCTCGGCGATATAACATCAATCTATGCGACCACCCATCCGAGCTTTCATTGCCATCGACCTCGACGAACGCGTCAAGCGGGAACTCGCACGCGTCCAGGAACGCCTCAAGGCCGCCGAAGCTGACATCAAATGGAATGAACCCAAAGACATGCACCTGACCCTCAAGTTCCTCGGCGACATCCAGCCCGAGGTCCTTGATGACATCGAGGCCGCCATGGCCGTGACCGCCGCGGCGTTCACGCCCTTTCACATGGACATCGGCGCGCTCGGCGCCTTCCCTGATATCACCAACCCAAAGATCCTCTGGGCCGGGGTCACCAAACGGGCGAATCTGCTCGCCGAGATCACGGCCAGGATCGATGAAGAATTAAAAACGCTGGAGCTTCATAACGAGGACCGCGGCTTCTCGCCTCACATCACCCTCGGTCGCGCGCACACCGCGGCGCATTCCCGTCAGCTGATGGAGCTGCTCAAGAACACGCACGCCCCCGCCGGGCTCTCGCAAAAAGTCGAACGCATCGCGCTGTTCCGCAGCGAGCTCTTCCCCAAAGGCGCTGTTTACCATTTATTGCATTCAGTGAAGCTGGGCGGGGCTGACGCCTAGGAACCCGGCAAGGTCAGCGGTTGGTTGGATATCCACAATAACAGGAACAAAACCCGGCGCGGCGCGCAGTTCTTTTAACCGCGCGGGATCAAGATCGAACTTCATGGCAAGGCTCCCGTCGCCGCGGGTCTCAAGGTCCATTCTCCCTGCTGTAAGATCAATACCGCCTTTATCAAATGTTTCCGCTTGATCCATATCCGACAATAACCTCTTCAAAGCCGGAGACATCTCGGGATCTCCGCCTTTCCCAAAAATATGATTCACAGTCTTAAGCAATCTTTCCGCATCCTGTATGTACATATTCACATGAAGGGCCCGCTGCTGCTCTTCCAAGGAAAGATCGTTCATACCCCAGCTGATCGTCGATGTCCAGTTGGCAAAATAATGATCAAATCCTTCCAACGGGTGATATTGCAAGACCAGAGGGCCGTCGTTCTCCCGTATGATCCCGGCGACAAGATTTCCCATCATGGTCATGATCAGCGCATCCTGGCCATTCTCAATATTCTTATGGATCAGGCTCTGGACGCTGTTCAACGCATCATTTCTTATCAGTTTGAATTCATGCAGATACGGCATCTTTGGATAAACCCCTCCACGAGGCCCCTGAAACTCTCGCTCTTTATAACCGGCAATACCCACGATCTCATCGGCGACCTGGATATAAACCAGCTTGTCCAGATCATCCCCGCCATGCTCTACCAATGTGATCACACCGCGCGGCCCTGCTTGCGATTCCCGGGCATGAAATTTTGCCAGAATATCCCTGATCTGATCCTTCTTGCGCGTGCTATGAAAAATATAGTTCACAGTATTGATCTTCCCGCGAGGGTCTTTGCCCGACACTTGATAAAAGAGTGCGGAAGGCACCCGCATCCCTTCAGAGCGATCGATCGTCGCCTCTGCCGCATTCTCTGCGGCCTGCGCCTGATCCAAGGCCAGGAGCGCTGACTTAAACAGCATCAGCTCAACGAGGAACGGGCCCGCGCCTGATCCGTCAAGCTTGGCCAGCGGTAAACCATCCTGCATTTTATTGCCAAATACAACAGGATAATACGAAAGCTCCGTTTCCCTTGCCTCCGCCTGCCAATCCCCGTCGCGCGATGATCTCATGTTCTCAAAATTCAAGAAACCGAACTCGGCAGAAAGCGAGCTGAAGAACATGGCAGAACCCACCTTTGGCGCAACGTTCACAAATCCCTTTTGCTCAAGATGGAATCGTACCGTAGCCTCAAGAAAGAGAGGGAATGTCCCTGCCATGGTCGAATCAATGAACCGTACTCCGTCGCGGGCCATCATTTCATCCGGGATCCCCATGGTGTGCAGATATTTCCAGGAAGCTCCGGCCGCAGCCTTGATCCTGGAGGCCTGCCAGGAAAGTATATCATTCTGAAAACCCGAGCCTGTGCCCGTGATGATCTCAACATACACTTTATAGAACGCCTCTTTGAACTCCGCGAAACGTCCTGACCGGACCGTATCAATGGAAAATGCCGTAACCGGGATCTGCATCCGCATCAAAGCTTCTTTGATCATGTCATAGATCCATCTGTCTGACAGATTCGCATGAGGAATGAGCTTATGAAAAAGCATCTTCGAGAAATAGAAAGCAACCGGCTCTTTTTTGCCAAGTATCCTCTCGGTCAAATATAATGTCAGCGCGTCCCTGGTCAAATAAACATTCTTTTTCCCGTCATCCGGCAACGACTTAAAGAAACCACGCGCCTTTAAAGCATTCTGACCAGATGCCGCTTTCAATTTCTGCAAGACCAACGGATCAAGATCGAACGCGCGCGCCACCGCCTGTATCTCTTCCTCGGTAAAAGCCCCGGGCCTGCTGTCAATGATGCCATTGACCCAGGCCACCCAATCATTCATTGTCATCTGCCCGGCGGCAGCCTGACTATTAAATTCTTGTGCTTTCTTGATAAGATCCTCGGATGCATCCACCGTGCCGGCAACTTGCACGCGCATTTGAATAATGTCAGTATTCTCCGGTAGCACGGCGGCATCGATCGTGCTGACGCTGGCAAAGTCCACGGAAAGCTTCACGCCGCCCGAGAAATACTTCCGCGGGATCATTTCCTGAGAAACCGCATCACGCTCTTCCTTCACAAAATTGAACACGCCTGTCCTGAACGCTTCCACATATTGCGCCCAGATCTTTTCCGTTTCTTTAGGGTCAGCGATATTCACGCCGCTAACTTTATTCTGGTCCACATACACCTGCGACAGAAGGCTGTCCTTGATCTTCTTCTTATACCAGGACGCCAGGATCAGGGAATGATACACCTGACGCAATGGCGCAAAGTTCTTACCTTCATTCACTTCTTTCGTCAGCGCGGGAATGATGATCTGGCGAATGATATCTTTTGCCACGTCAGAACGTGGAGATTCTTCGTCGCTTCGCTCCTCAGAATGACGAACTGCTGCCACATAATCCGTCTCCAGCATCACCTGCAACGGCGCGTCAACTACATAAGCCACGGCGCTCGAGCCCTCCGAACCTTTTTCATAAACAACTGCTTTCGCCGGCGTGATCCAGACCTTGTTGAACGTGTCGACCGGAATATCCGTTACCCCGAATTTCTCACGGGCCTGCCGGTAAACTTCTGACCAGAACTCTTTGCCCAAGCCTTCTTCAGGATACATAAGGCTGGCTGTTATCTGCTTGAGCAAATAATCCTGCGCCAAAAGATCGCGCCCCATCCCGGTCTGCCCGAACGCATCCGGAATGATCCGGTCTTTTTCATAAGGAGAAAGGTTAACCCAAAGGTCATCTTCGGGGACGGTCAGCGACGCGAGGAAATATTTGATCAGACGATCTGAAACCTCTTTGGCTTGGGGATCATCACCGCGATCGAGGATGAAATCAAAACGGAGAGGGTCTTTGGCATAAACTTTAACGCCCGCGAGCATGGGCGGATTAAACGGCGCACTCAACCCCGCCATCTGCCCCGGGACCGGCATCAGGGCCTGGGCATGCAAAGACGGCGCCGTACAATTGACCAGAAATGCGGCCAGGATCAGCACAGCAATGACTTTATTTATCTTCTTTTTCATATATAAGCAATAACACATATAACAAGTATTTACTATAAAGAGGGGTAAAACAAGGGATGCGCGCATAAAAAAGCCGCCTTCTCCATCTCTGAAGAAGGCGGCTCAAAAACCTTTAGGGATCCCGGATCAGTCCCTGCCGCGCAGCTTGGCCAAAAGCCGCAGGATCTCCATGTAAAGCCAGACAAGCGTGACCATCAACCCGAACGCGCCGTACCATTCCATGTATTTCGGCGCGCCGGCCTCGGCGCCTCTTTCGATCATGTCAAAATCAAGGACCAGATTGAGCGCCGCGATCCCGACGACAAAAAGGCTGAAGCCAATGCTCACCAGCCCGCTGCCTACCATGAACGGCACCTGGATATGAAAGAACCCGAGCACGATCGACACCAGATAAACAAGCGCGATCGCCGCCGTTGCCACAAAAACGCCCAGGCGGAATTTCTCGGTCACGCGGATGATCTGCGTCTTGTACGCCATCAGCAGGCAGAACAATGTCCCGAAGGTCAACGCCACGGCCTGCATCACAATGCCCGGATACTGCAATTCAAAGATCGCGGAAAGAGCGCCCAGAACAAGGCCTTCACAGACCGCGTAACCCGGCGCCGTGAACCCGGCCCATTCTTTCTTGAACACCGTGACCAGCGCAAGGACCAGCCCGCCGATGAGCCCGCCGATCATGAACGGCATGGCCTTGGCAATGCCGTCCGATACCTGCATCCCCACCAGCACAGGCTCCTTAGGCATGGCCATGTTCCAGACCCAGACGGCCGCCCATACCAAGAGGGCCAACAGGATAAAACATTTATTGACCGTGCCCTGAACGGTCATGACCTGCCCCTGCACAAAGCCGCCTGCGGGGGCAAAAACATCATCTTTGAGTATCGGATTGCTTGTCCTCATACAACAACCTCCTTTAACTGATCCCGACGATCCTGACAGCCACCTGCAGGACGATATTCGTGTAGATCCCGGCCATCACATCATCAAGCATGATGCCGTTGGCCCCGCCCATATCCTCGAATTTATTGGCAGGGAATATTTTAAACATATCAAAAGCGCGGAACAAGAAAAATCCTGTGACCATCACCGGCCATGTCATGGGCACGAACAGGAACGCGATCATGATCCCGGCCGCCTCGTCAATGACGATCGAGCCCGGATCTTTTCTGCCTGAAAGTTCCTCGGCCCGCCCCGCGGTCAGGAATCCCGCCACCGTGATCATAATACCGACCAGGATATACAGCCACGCCCAGGGATGCACCACATACGCAAGCGCCAGGGCCGCCGCGCTCGCCAAGCTGCCGGGCGCCAGCGGAATGTCGCCAATATGAAAAAATGTCGCGCAACAGCGCACCGCACGGTCGTTCATGCATCACCTTCTTTCGGAAGACCCCGAAAATATTCAATGCCCGACCAGACCGTCAGGACAACACTGAAGAACATCAACAGGATTATAACACCCTGCCAGTAGGATCCGAGGAAATTCTCCCCCGACAAGATCGTTGTCCCGGTCTCGCGGATGCGGTACAAAAGCGCGACAATGATCGTGGTCATCTGGACGACGGTCTTGATCTTGCCGGTCTGCTCCGCCGGGATCAGCTGCCCGCGGGTCAACAGCTGGATGCGGGAAGCGGTCACCACGATCTCGCGGATGCCGATGACAAGGATGCTCCAGAGCGGCACCAGCCCTTCAAAAGCCAGGATGAAGAAAGCGGAAAGTATCAGGAACTTATCCGCCACAGGGTCCATCAATTTGCCGAAAGGCGTGATCAGGTCGTACTTGCGGGCAATGTATCCATCGGCAAGGTCGGTCAGGCCGGCGGCGGCAAAAATGAGCAATGCCCAGCCCGCGCCGGGCGCGCCCTGCTGCATGAAAATGATAAAGATGCATGTCAGGAAGAATCGCGACAATGTCAGCATGTTCGGAAGGTTCATACAGCATCTCCTTGAAGGTCATAAGCCGCGGCCCCGGTGATACGGACCTGCGCAAACTCACCGACGGACAGCGTTCTTGAAGCGCGAATACGGACAGTCCCGTCAACATCCGGCGCATCAAAGGCGCTTCGCCCCGTATAATACCCCTTGCTCTCTTTGTCCTTTGCCTCAACGAGCACCGGCATCACCCGGCCGACAAGCTTCTCATGCAGCTTGAGCGCGACCTGCTGCTGCAATTTCATGAGCTCATCATACCGCCGTTGGGCGATCGCGCGCGGCACCTGGCCCGGCATATGATACGCCGGCGTGCCTTCTTCGCGCGAATACATAAAGACCCCTGCGCGCTCGAACGGATGATCTTTGACAAAACGCAGCAGCCGGTCAAAGTCATCCTTGGTCTCGCCCGGAAATCCAACGATGAACGTCGTCCGCAAACAAGCGCCCGGCACCTTGTGCCGGACCTTCTTGACCAGCGCCACGGTCGATGCCCAGGTCATGTTGCGGTTCATGTTCTTAAGGACCGGGTCGCTGACATGCTGCAGCGGTATGTCCAGATATTTGCAGATGCGCGCTTCCCCGGCGATCACATCCAAGAGCGCATCGCTGATATGCGCCGGATGCATGTACAGGACCCTGATCCAGGGCGCTTTCGTCGCGGCGCTGATCTTCTTTAAAAGCTCGGGCAGGGCCTTGCGATGATAAATATCCAGCCCGTACGCGGTCACATCCTGCCCGATGATATTGATCTCCCGGACCCCGTTCGCATCCAGGCGCCTGACATCGTCGATAACCGCGTCCATCGGGCGCGAAACGAACTTGCCCTTGATCTTCGGGATCACGCAAAAACTGCACGCGTTAAAACAACTTTCGCATATCTTCACATACGCGTAATGCGGCGGCGTTAAGTACGGCAATGCCTGCGGCCTGTCGTGTGACAGCGGCTGCACGCCCAGGAAAGCATCGACCTCGCCCAATTCCCTGACAAGCCCGCTGCCATAGCGCTGGGCCAGACAGCCGGCCACAATGATCCGCCTGATCTTGCCTGCTTTCTTGAGCGCCGCAAGCTCAAGGATGGTGTCGATCGATTCTTTTTTTGCGTCTTCCACAAAAGCGCAGGTATTGACAATGACCGTGTCCGCTCCATCGACGGAAGAAAGCGCGTGGCCCTGACGCAGCAGCGTCCCGATCATGGCCTGCGAATCAACAGTGTTACGGGCACATCCAAGATTGATGAAAGCGACATTGGCCGCGGCTCCCCGGCCGGGGCGCCGGAGATGAAGGTCCTGAGGCGTGCGGGCGCGCGTCACAGGCATTATTTCTCGAAAACAAAACCTTCGGACGTCACGACCAGCCGCTTTGCCTTCACATCGCTTTTGGCCACTTTTCCGATATTCTTGCCATTAACCTCAAATTCCAGCGCGCCGATATCCTTGGCGGAAAGCTCGATCTTCTTGACGCCGTGCCACGTCTCCGAGCTCCCCTTCTTCAAGAGCCCCTGAAAAACACCAGAACCATCAAGCCAGACCCTGATCCAGGTGCTCGTCTGGGCCCTGACGGTCATGGCCACGCGCGCGACGGGCTTAGCCTGTTTTTCGTCATCCACCACCGTCCCGGACGGCACGGCTTGCGGCGCCGAAGCCTCAACTCTGACAGGAACAACAGCCGCTTTCTTAACGGGTGTTTTAGCCAACGGCTTGGCCTTCGCGCGTTCCACTTTATCAAGCGCGCGGTTGGCCGCAACCGTCATGGAAACTTTCCGGACGATCCCCGCGACAACAATGATACCAATGACCGCGACGGCGACCATGATCACGGTCCGCAAGACCCTCTTTTTCTTCTTAAGAACGATCGGATGGGACAACAGGTTCCATGAACGGACACCTTCGACCTTATGCGCGCCCGTTCCGGAGGATGACGAAACGCGCGTTGACCCGGGGTGCACCGCCGCGGCCGCGATCACCGGCTTGGGATGATGCGTCGGGACCAGGGCGACAACGGCGCTCGCGTCAAGGCCGAGATACTGCGCGTAGATCTTCACAAAACTTTTGTAATAGAACGCGCTCAGCGTGCGGACCTTGTAGCCCTCTTCAATGGCCTTGAGCGCATCCATGGGGATCTTGGTGGTCTCGTGCACCACATCAAGGGAAATGCCCTTGCGTTCGCGTTCCTGTTTTAAAAGGACGCCTGCGTCCTTGGGTGTATCACTCATACAGATCCTTCCTGCGGCGGAGTGGCATCGGTCTTTTTGCCATTCTCCTCCAGCCACTTCTCACGGTCAACAAGGATATCGCGCGGCTTGCTGCCCTGGTTCGGGCCCACAATGCCGGCAAGTTCCATCTGGTCGATAATGCGCCCCGCGCGCGAGAACCCGAGGCTCAAGCGCCGCTGAAGCATGGAAGCAGACGCCTGCCCTGTCTGCATGACAACGCGCACGGCCTCATCGAAGATCTCGTCCTTTTCAGTGCTATTACCCGCGGCGCTGGCCGCGGCGCGCGCCGTCACCGTATCATCATAGACAGGCTTCTCCTGGGCGCGGATAAAATCCATGACCTTGTGGATCTCCTCATCCGCGACATAGCTGCACTGGCCGCGCACGGCTTGCGGGTCGCCAGGGCGGATAAAAAGCATATCGCCCTTGCCCAGCAGTTCCTCGGCCCCCTTTTCATCAAGGATGGTCCTTGAATCGATATGGGAATTGGTCCTGAAAGCGATCCTCGAAGGAAGGTTCGCCTTGATCGTTCCGGTAATGATATCCACCGTCGGGCGCTGGGTAGCCAGGATCAAATGGATCCCGACCGCGCGCGCCAGCTGGGCCAGGCGCGTGACCGCATCCTCAATGATCTTGCCGGAGGTCAACATCAGGTCCGCGAATTCATCCACAACAATAACAATATAAGGCATCTCAAAACCCTTGGCATGGTATGCCCTGATATTCCTGACCTGATGCTTCTCCAAAGTTTTATAGCGCGAATCCATCTCGGCAATGGCCCAATACAAGGCAGCCGAAACCTTTTTATGGTCCGTGATCGCGGGGCACAACATGTGCGGAATATCATTGTACTGATAAAGCTCGACCCTCTTGGGGTCCACCATGATGAACTTCACTTCATGAGGCGAGGCATTGTAAAGGATCGACATGATGATAACATTCAGGCAGACGCTCTTGCCGGAGCCCGTCGAGCCGGCCACCAGAAGGTGCGGCATTTCCGCAAGGTCCGCAACAATAGGCTTGCCCGCCGTATCCTTGCCCAGCGCCAGCATGATCTTGGATTTGGAATTACGGATATCACTCTGGATCAAGACATCTTTCAGAACAACAGCAGCAGCCGCGCCGTTGGGCACTTCAATGCCCACGCGGTTCTTGCCCGGGATCGGCGCCTGGATGCGAACCGAGGACGCCTGCATGGCCAGCGCGATATCATTGGAAAGCGTATTGATGCTCTGAACGCGCACGCCCGGGGCAGGCTCAAGCTCATAACGCGTAATGACCGGGCCGCGCTCAATATCCGCCACTCGCGCCGTCACACCAAAATTCGCCAGCGTCTCTTCCAGCTTCTTCGCCCCGCTGACAAGAAGCTCCTGCACATTGCTCTCCGAGATCTTGACCGGATCCTTCAAAAGGTCAAATGGCGGCAGCTGATAATTGCCGATGACCAGCGGCTTGTCCTCGCGCTCCTTGGGCGGTTCCGTCTTTTGCTCGACGATGCGGATATTCGGAGCCTTGGGCTTGGGCGGCGGCTCGGGCTTCTCTTCCTTAACAGGCTTCTTCACTTCTTCGGGCGCTGTCTTGACCTTGACAGGCCTGGCCTCCGGCTTCTCCTCGGGCTCTTTTTCAACTTTACGACGGGCAGGCGCGGCATCCTTGCGCCCGAAGTCCGGCCACGCAAAATTGATCTGACCCGAACGCCAGCTTTCCCACAAGGCGATAATGCCGCGCGTGACCTTGATGATAAAAGGTGACACCAGAAAGTCCGCTGTCACGACCAGGCACAAGCATGCCATGGCAAATAAAATGATATAAGCCCCGACCGCACCCAGATTATTGGCAAGGAAGTCGGCGAACACAAGCCCGATCCATCCCCCGCGGCTGAACCGGTCCGCAGCAGCCTGCGGCCCAACCAAACTGAAAAGTCCGCTCATCACAGTGACCAGCACACCAAGGCTGATGCCGCGCGCGGCGCTGAAAGCCGTAATACGGCAGGTAAAAATATTCCAGCTCCAGAACAGCAGGAAAACAACGAGCAGATAAGCGCTATAACCGATCAGGAAGAAAAGGCTCCCGGCGGTGTACGCGCCGGTGATGCGGATCAGATTGTGCGCGGGAGTGTTCGGGTGCGCGGTGTACCAGATAAGATCTTCGGGAACATACGATACAAAGCTCGCCAGCAGGATAAGCGCCAGCGCAAGAATGATGATGCCCTTGATCTCGTTGAGGTGTTCCGTCCGCATAGGCTTGTAGGGGTGATGTAAAAAGAATGACCCGTCCCCGGGATACCCCAAGGACGGGTCACAACAATGTTATTTCTTCTCGGCTTTTTTACGGCTGAGGTTGTAACGGCCCATCTTATCGATCTCCATGAGCACGACCGGGAACGTATCCCCGACCTTGACCAGCTCATTGGGATCTTTCACGAACTTATCCGACAATTCAGATACGTGGACAAGCCCGTCGCGCCCGGGGAGGAACTCGCAGAACGCGCCGAAGTTCATGATCTTGACGACCGTGGCTTCATAGATCTTGCCGACCTCGGGCATCTCAAGCATGGAAGAAAGATATTCCAGCACGCAATCGAGCGATGTCTGGTTCGGCGCGGAAATGAACGCCTTGCCCTCGTCGTCGATATCGATGGCCGTAGCCCCCGTGCTCTCAATGATCTTGCGGATCGTCTTGCCGCCCGGTCCAATGACCTCGCCGATCTTATCCTGCGGGATCTGGATGATCGAAATACGCGGCGCGAACTCAGAAAGGGTCTTGCGCGGTTCCGGCAGGGCCGCTTTCATGGCCTCGAGGATCTTCATCCGCGCTTCGCGCGCCTGATCGATCGCCTGGCCGAGCAACTCCACCGTGATATGCCGGATCTTAAGGTCCAGCTGAATGCCCGTGATCCCCTTCTCTGTTCCCGCGACCTTGAAATCCATGTCCCCGAAATGATCCTCGAGCCCCTGGATGTCCGTGATCAGGACCGAGCGCTTCTCGTCGGAAATAAGACCGACGGAGATGCCCGCCACCGGCGCGATCAGCGGAACGCCCGCATCCATGAGCGCGAGCGTGCTGGCGCACACCGTGGCCATGCTCGATGAGCCGTTGGATTCCAGGACCTCGGAAACAACGCGGATCGTATAAGGAAAATCATCCGCCGACGGGATAACAGCCTCGATCGAACGGTGCGCCAGAGCGCCATGCCCGATCTCGCGGCGGCCCGGCCCGCGCATCGGCTTGGTCTCGCCGACACTGAACGACGGGAAATTATAATGCAGCATGAACCTGCGGTAGGTAACACTGTCAAGCGCCTCGACGAGCTGTTCATCGTTCTTGGTGCCCAGCGTGACGGTCGTCAAGCTCTGCGTCTGGCCGCGGGTGAACAACCCTGTGCCGTGCGTGCGCTTGAACAAGCCCACCTCGGCAGAAAGCGCGCGGATCTCCTTGGGGCCACGACCATCAGCCCGAAGCTGCTTCTCAAAGATATTCTTGCGCATCACGTCATACTGCATGATCTCGAACACGGACTTGACGTCATTGACCGAGATCTCCTCGTCGCCCTTCTTGAACTCGGCATAAACGGACATGTCCGCCGTCAGCGACGCGAACACTTCGTTGATCGCCTTTTCACGGGCTTTTTTCTCGGCAACATTGGAAAGCGCGGCGGTCAAGGCATTCATGCCCGCGGCTCTTACCTTATCGATGAACGCCTGCGGCAGGACCTTCACCGGAGGATGGACCTTTGGCTTGCCGGCTTTTTTCTGAAGATCGATCTGCGCCTCGAGCGCGGGCTGTAAGGCCTTGTGCGCGAACGCCAGCATTTCCTTGATCTTCGCCTCGGGGACCTGCTTGCCGTCGCCTTCGATCATGACAACGCCCTTGGCATCGCCCGCGACGATAAAATCCAGCTCGCTGGTAGCGCGCTGTTCATAACTGGGATTGATGATGAAATTCCCGTCGAGCATGCCCACGCGCACCGCGCTGATAGGCCCGTCGAACGGGATATCCGAAAGCATGAGCGCTGACGAAGCGCCGATAATGGCCATCACGTCCGGATCATTCTCCATGTCCGCGCTAAGGACCGTGGCAACGACCTGCACTTCATTGAAAAGCCCTTCGGGGAACAGCGGACGGATCGGTCTGTCGATCAGGCGCGAGGTCAGGATCTCTTTTTCCGTCGGACGGCCTTCACGCTTGAAAAACCCGCCCGGGATCTTGCCCGCGGCATAGGTCTTTTCCTGGTATTCAACAGAAAGCGGGAAAAAATCGATCCCGGTCCTGATATTCTGGGCAATGCAGGATGTCACCAGGACAGCCGTATCACCGCAACTGACCACGACCGCGCCGCCGGCCTGTTTGGCCAGCTTTCCGGTCTCAATGGTCAAACGATTCGCTCCGTAAGCAACTTCCACACGGGCCTGAGTCATAGCGCTTTTCCTTGCTGTTTTATTTACGCAAACCTAATTTAGTAATGGTCTCTTCGTACTTCGGCTGGTCATTCTTTTTGAGGTAGGCCAACAGGCGGCGACGCTTGCCGATCATTAACAGAAGCCCGCGGCGCGAATGGAAATCCTTCGCGTGGGTCTTGAAATGCTCGTTAAGGTCATTGATCCGTTCTGTCAAAAGGGCGACCTGTACCGCCGGGGAGCCCGTATCTTTGGCATGGACTTTGAACGCGCTCACGATCTTATCTTTTTTATCTTTCACTATCACCAACGGACCGCCTCCTGTAGAAGATTGATCTTGAAACCCCGGCGCCATATGCGCCTCGGGCTGAAGAATGCGCAATTATACTATCCGTCAACGGTCAAGTCAAGGGTTAGTTGGGGCCTCGCTCACGGATGGGACCGGCTGCAATGCCATGACCTTAAGGCGCCCCTGCCCGCCTGCCACCAACAGCGGCCCGCTTTGCCCCCTGGCCGCCTGCGCCAGGGCCTTGATCAGGGCCTCTCTTGAATAGACAGGGCGTGCCGGAAGCTCAGGGCGCCCCACATCGCGCATGATCGCGGATATGGAAGGCGTGATCCCTGCCACGCGCTGATCAGGGACATAACGGGGGCTTTGCAGCACTTTGGCAACGATCATATCCGTAATGCCCAGGTGCAGAACAAAACAGGGCACCAGAACGGCATGATCAACAACACGCGGGACTTTAAATGTATGCGGGGCCCTGAACTCGGCATAATCCTGATAAGAATCAAAGCTCTTCCCTGCCACAAAGATATTGACCGGCGCGGCCACATCTTCCGCAAAGGCCGGAAAAATCAAAAAACAAAAACTGCAGATCAGCAGAAATCTTTGAAAAGAATAAAGCATAATTAACATAAGATTATTACGACATCAATTATGTTGCGGAGGATTTTATTCCTAGCAACTCGGACCATCTACCGAGAAAGATAGACATGAACCATCATCACAACAGCCCAGAGAACAACAAGCTCCAGAAGGACAACACATCCCGGAATCACAGACAGGCCCAGATACTGTCTCGCAAGTAGGACATCCCTGGCCCTGCACCCGGGTGGCACACGTTGCATTGGCCGGCATTTCATATGTACACTGACACATGGCATTCGCAGACTGCCCGATCAGCGTTGCCGGCCCCGACATCACGGTCTTGGTCGCATCGACCAAAGGGCCAGACCCGTCCCCTTTTGCCCCGCCTTTAAGGACACCGGCGATCAGAACGATCACGACGACCATGACCACAAGGATATATTCAATGATGTTCTGCCCCCGGCAAGAACGACGGGCTAATGGCATGCGCATAGAGCATCCTTTCTGCACTTAATATATCACACGAAAATATACGCGTCGAGCGATGAGCGTTAAATGTCGATCTTCAGGGACAGAGCGTGAATGAAAGGAAGGGGCGCCTGCTCGGCCCTGAGGACCTGCAGCATGCCCCACAGGGAGAACACGCCAAAAACAAACAGCGCCGGCTGCATCAGGAAGGGAAAAACAATGCTGATGATAAAGACCGCCATCTCGCACAAAAAAAGCGCGAGGCCCTGACGGGCATGGAAATACACGAAAGGATCTTTCTTCTTGCGGATCAGAGGGATGATGCAAAGAATGAAACAATACGCCAACAGCGCATAGGGCTTAAGATCGCGCGCCTCACTCGGCATTGGCCGCCACCTCAAGCACGGAATTCATATCACCGAACCCGTTGGGCTCGCGGTCATGATGGGCCGGGTCCGGCTGCCAGCGCCC
>CAZXSE010000004.1:0-2079 GCA_964643325.1 uncultured Planctomycetales bacterium | reverse complement strand
GACTGCGGTTCGAACATGATCAATTCTTTCGCCAGCGTGAAATAATCCTTGGCGCCGCGGCAGTATTTGTCATAGACTATGACGGTCTTGCCCTCGACGGCAGATTCCTTGAGCTTGACATTCGTGTGCACGATCGTCGTCAGGAGCATGTCCGCGAACTGCGCCTTGATCTTCTCGAGCATGGAGAAAGAATGGCGCAGGCGCGAATCGAACATGGTGATCAAAACCCTGGGTGTGACCGGATGATTAAGCCGGTCGCGGATCAGGTTGATGATGTCCATCAGATGCTCCACGCCCTGCATGGAGAACCGGCTTGTCTCGACGGGGATCATGACCTCGTGGCTGGCGCGGATCGCGTTGACCGTCAGGAAGCCCAAGCTCGGCGGGCAGTCGATGATGATGTAATCATACGCGTCACCCAGCGTGGCAATGATCTCGGTCAGTTTCATCTCACGGCCGATCTCATCCGCCAGCTCCTGCTCGAGCGTGCCGACCAGGATGTTTGACGGAACAATATCAAAATTCTCGCTCACATGCTGGATGATGTCCTTGATGCCCAGCTTGCGCGGCGTAATGCGGGAGATGACATTGTAAAGGCTGTTGGCGTCATCCCTGTTAAGGCCAAGGGTCGCGTGTGCTTGCGGATCAAGGTCGATCAACAGGCTCTTACGGCCGTTGGCCGCCAGCGCGGCGACAAGATTGATCGCCGTGGTTGTCTTGCCGCATCCGCCTTTTTGGTTCGCGACCGTAATGATCTTCATGGAACACTCCCTAGTTAGAAAAACTGATATTATCGATAAGGACCGATCCCGACGGGTCCCTGGCATTCCACGCTTCGATCACAAAAGAAAGGTCCTTGACCGACCTGAAATCCGTCACATCCATCTCGTCGAACGAGATCGAATAATCCTGCCAGCGATTGCGCACGCCCTGCAAATAATAGGACGCCTCTTCCTGGCGCGCGTTGCGCAACACGACCTTGAGCGTCCCGGGATTGCCGTTGATCGCGCGCAGCGACAAGTTCAGTTTTCTGTATTTCGACGCGTCCGTTTCCGGCACCGCGATGGTCAGGTTCTTGACCTGCGGATACCCATCACCGACGGAGTAGGTCAGCCGTATGGGCGCGTTGTTGAGCGCGTAAATAACGCGGTCCTTGAACGCGTCCCGGCGCTGGGTCAGGAATGCCGTCAGGCCGTACACCACGCTCGTCAAAATAAAAACAGTGATCACCACATTGATGATCAGCCACACGCGCGCCATGGGTTTTGCCCTGACCGGCCCAACACGCTCGCGCTTGCCCAGGTAAACCTGGGCTAAATGATCGTAGATCTCATCGCGGTTCATATACCCTGCTGCTCGTCGGAAAATATATTGGAAGATGATTACATTAAAATCATAACAAAGAAAAAATATTTTTAAAACAATATCTGATAAATCTTTACATGCTTAATAGCGGCTAAATCTGATCCATATGGCCTTTTAAACTTTTACATGAAATCCGATCTCCCTTCGAGGCTTTTCCGGCGGACTTAACAACTTTCGCAATGTTTCAAAAACAATAGAAAAACTCTTATCATATTTCTTTTCCATTTGTTCGATCTTATGCTGCAATTGTTCATGCGAAATAATCATTTCCCGGAGCTTAACAAAAGCACGCATGATCTCAATATTCACCTGAACAGCCCGTTGACTATTCAAAACACCTGAAAGCATTGCCACTCCCTGTTCTGTAAAAACATATGGCAAGCTTCTGCGCCCTCCATGACAAGATCGACTTGATATCACAAATTGTGATATCAAGTTCTTATATTCTTCCAATGTGAGCTGAAACATGAAGTCCTCAGGAAAACGATCCAAATTTCTTTTAACTGCCTGATTAAGAACATGTGTTGATACACCATATAAAGATGCCAGATCACTATCAAGCATGACTTTTCGTTTTCGAAAAAGGACGATATTTTCTAGAATTCTCCCAAGAGAAATTGTAGAAACAGTTTTGTTCGTCATAGAATGTTTGCTCCTTCAGCAACATGAATTGATTAAACATCAACATTCAAAGCGATAAGAACCCCGGGGGTT
>CAZXSE010000003.1:102506-109428 GCA_964643325.1 uncultured Planctomycetales bacterium | reverse complement strand
TGACGCACGCAGAACCTTCCATGATATACGCTGCACAGGTCCTTGGGCCGCTGACTGCGGTCATTGGGACCGTGCTTCTTGTGGGCGCGCTCATGCTGGGGCTGGTCCTTGTACGCCGGGGGCTTTTGGGCCGGGCGCCGATGAAGGTGCAGCCGACATGGAGCTGCGGGTTCACGCAGGTCACTTCGCGCGCGCAGTACACGGCTTCCTCGTTCGCGCGCCCGATCATTGATCTCGTCGGGAAAGCTTTGCTGGCGCGTTCTGTTAAAGATGCCATCCGGGGGCCTTTCCCTAAGGCGGCCCGCCGTGCATCCGGCGTGCATGATGCCGCGGAAGAACTTTTGTACCGGCCGTTCTGGGCGGGCGTGATGACCGCGGCGCGCGGGATCGACAGCAGCCGCAGTCGTTATACTCAGATGTACTTGATGTACATCTTTCTGTTCCTGATATTCCTTCTTGCATGGAAGTTAAGGTGACCATGATGTTCGATCTTGCGGGTTCTATTCTGGCGCACTGGCTCATCGTCCTGGCGGCCGCGCCTTTTTTGATCGGCGTTATCGCGCAGGTCAAGGCGCGCATTGCGGGCAAGCGGGGGCCGTCTTTGCTCCAGCCGTATTTTGATCTGGCCAGGCTGCTGCAGAAGCAATGCGTTTACAGCCAGAGCACTACATGGATATTCCGCATGACGCCGCCGCTTCTTTTGGCTCTCATGCTGATCATCGCATTGTTCATCCCCTTAGGCCCTCTGAAAGCGCCGGTGTCATTCCCCGGCGACATTTTGCTGGTGGCTTATCTTTTCGCGCTGGGCAGGTTCTTCATGATCCTTTCCGCGTTGGATACGGGATTCAGCATGGAGGGCATGGGCGCCAGCCGCGAAGCTTTCTTTGCCTGCCTTGCGGAAACAACGCTGTTCATCAATTTCATCACGCTGGCTATTCTGGCGCAGGAGACGGTTCTGTCCCAGATGATCGGGGCGGCGGCGCCTTTGTCCTGGAGCCTGGATGGCCCGTCGCTGATCCTGGTAACGGCGAGCTTCTTTATTGTCCTGTTGACGGAGAATTGCCGGATCCCGGTGGATGATCCGGACACGCATCTGGAACTGACCATGGTCCATGAGGTCATGCTGCTCGATCACAGCGGGGTGGACCTGGCGTACATGCTGGATGCGGCGGCCATGAAACTTTTTATCTTTGCCGGCATGCTGGTAGCGGTCATTGTTCCTGTACGCACGGGGTCCTGGCCGGTGGATATGCTGATCTTCGCGGGCGGGATGCTGGGCGTGGCGATCGTTATTGGGCTCATTGAATCGTCCATGGCGCGCCTGCGGCTCAATCGCGTCAGGAATTTCCTGTTGATCGCTTCCGCGCTCGCATTCTTCGGCCTTGTTGTAACGCTGTGGAGGGGCTAGGCGATGAGCACCTGGATCGATGCCAGCTGCATCCTGATCGTGTTTTTTGCGCTGACGGTCCTTGCGACGTCCCGCATTGTCGGGATGATCAGGATCTTCGCCCTGCAGTCTTTTGTCCTGGGCTTGATGCCTTTATTCCTGCACGCGGATTCCATTTCAGGCCATGAGATGCTGCTTTCCGGCGGAACGATCGTGCTTAAGGCCGCACTGGTCCCGGCCATCCTGTTGTGGGCCATCCGGCACATTTCCATGCGCTCGGAAGTCCGTCCGATCATAGGCCTGGGAACATCGATCATTTGCGGCGCGCTGTTGATCGCGGGGGCGTTCTGGGTGTCGCTCTCGCTCAGGATCCCGGGCAGGCCGCTCGAGGACCTGGGGTTGCCGTGCGCCTTGTCGACCGTCCTTTTGGGGTTCCTGATCATGGTGACCCGCACCCGGGCGGTGACGCAGGTCATCGGGTATCTGGTCATCGAGAACGGCATTTTCCTTTTCGCGCTCTCGCTTTTTGATGCCATGCCGACCTTGATCGAGATGGGCATTTTGCTGGATATCTTTGTCGCGGTATTTATTATGGCGATCGTGCTCAATCATATCAATGAAGAGTTCGAACACACACCCGGCGCGGCGGGCCGGCCGAAGATGGGGGAACATTTGTGATGCTGGCGTTCCTTGTCCTTTTTCCGTTCGTCAGCGGCCTGATGGCGCTGTTGCCGGTGCGCGGGATGTTCCGCGTGCGGCTGTTGTGCGCCGTGGCTGTTATTCATGCGGTCATTGTTGCGGCTTTCTGGCGGCAGATGCCGCTGCCGGAATTCGACGGGTATCTGACGCTGGATGCGGTCGGGCTGATCGTCCTGTCGGTCGTCAGCTTTCTTTTTGTCGCCGTGTCCGTGTTCATGCTCGGTTATTTTGAGCATGAGAAGCGCAGCAACAAGGTGTTTGTTGCGTGCCTGCTGGCGCTTTTGGCGACCATGACGCTTGCGTCGGTCAGCTATCACATGGGGCTTTTATGGGTGGCGGTGGAGACAACAACACTGTTCAGCGCGCCGCTGATCGCGTTCCACCGCAACAAGGAGAGCCTGGAGGCGACCTGGCGTTATCTTCTGGTGTGTTCCGTCGGGATAGCGCTGGCGTTGATGGGAACTTTCTTTCTGGCCATTGCGGCGCATGAAGGGCGCACGCTCCTGTTGCCGGCCATTCTCGAAGGCGCTTCCTCCGTATCAGTGAATTGGCTCAAGCTCAGCGTTATTTTCCTTCTGGTCGGTTACGGCTGCAAGATGGGCCTGGCGCCCATGCACAGTTGGAAGCCGGAAGCCTATGGCCATGCGACGGGGATGGTCGCGGTCCTGATGGCCGGCGGGTTGACGCAATGCTCTTTTTTAGCGCTCATGCGGGTCAATCAGATCTGCGGCATGACCGGGCTCGGCGATTTTTACGCGTCGGTCCTGATCGTTACGGGCGTTCTTTCCCTGGCGGTCGCGGCGTTCTTCATCCTCGGCGAGAGTTCGCTCAAGCGGGCTTTTGCCTATTCGTCGATCGAGCACATGGGCATCCTGGTGCTCGGGCTGGGGCTCGGGCCTGTTGGCATCTTTGGCGCGCTGTTCCATATGATCACCAATGCCCTGGCCAAGACCATCATGTTCCTGACCGCCGGATCGGTCGCCCAGAAATACGGATCATCGCGGACGCATGATGTGCGGGGCGTGATCCATACTTATCCGGTGACCGGGATCTTTCTGCTGGCCTCGATGTTCGCGGGGGCGGGAATGTTCCCGTTCGCGACGTTCCACAGTGAGCTGATGATCCTTAACGCATCGGTCATTTCCGGGAATTATGTACTGGCCGGGATCTTTGCGGCGTGCCTGATGATCATGTTCATCGGCCTGGCCAGGATCGTGCTGAAATTCGTTCATGGCGAGCCGGCGGCGCCGGCCCTGGCGAAAAAAGAGAATCTGCTGATGAACATCCCTGTCGCGGCGGCGATCGCCGTCCTGACGGGGATCGGCCTCTGGATGCCGCAGGCGTTGACGACAGCCTTGCGCGCGGCAGCGGCCATTGTGGGAGCGAGATGATCCATGGAATTATTTAACGGTGCCAGCATCGCATTGGCCGATGTGCCTGTCTTGACGCCGACAGAGCTTCGCATGGAGGTTGTCCGCCGCTGCCGTGCAGGCGCGCGGCTGATGAACCTGTTCGCGGCTCCGCAGGCCGGTGGGTCTTTTTGCCTGTTCGCCATGCTTGGCCTTGATGATGAAGCTGTTGTGCAGGTGCTTGCCGCGCATCTTTTACCGGACGGCTTGCAGTATGAGGCGCTGACGCCGCATCTTTTGCAGGCGCATGATTTCGAGCGCGAGATCGCGGAGCAGTGGGCCATCACGCCCGATGGGCATCCGTGGCTCAAGCCCCTGCGGTATCATCGAAATTACCGCGGCCCCGGCGTTGAAGATATTTGGCCGGACATTGGCACACGCCCTATTCCCGGCGTTTACCCCTTTTATGCCGTTGAAGGGGAAGAGGTCCATGAAGTGACCGTTGGCCCTGTGCACGCGGGCATCATTGAACCTGGGCATTTCCGTTTTCAATGCCACGGCGAGGAGATCCTGCATCTTGAGATCCAGCTCGGGTATCAGCACCGCGGGATCGAGCCGTTGATGTGCACCGATGACCTGCGCCGGGGAGCGCTCTTGAGCGAATCCATCGCGGGGGATACGACCATCGGGCATTCCACGGCATTCTGTGAGACGGTCGAGGCGCTGGGCGGTGTCATGGCGCCGCCACGCGCCCAGGCCATCCGCGCGGTGGCGCTGGAGCTTGAGCGGTTGGCCAATCATGTGGGGGACCTGGGCGCTTTGGGCATGGACGCGGGCTTCTTGCCGACGAGTTCTTATTTCGGACGCATGCGCGGGGATTATTTGAACTTGCTGTTGGCCTTGACCGGCAATCGTTTTGGTAAGGGATTGTGCCGCCCGGGCGGTGTTCTTTTCGACATCGATACGGCCATGGCCGGCGAGTTTTGCCGCAAGCTCAATGTTTACAAGAAAGAATTCGAGGATGTCAGCGAACTATTGTTCACGCGTCCGTCGGTAATGGCCCGCTTTGAAGGCGTTGGTGTTATTTCCGTCCGTCGCGCCAGGGACCTTGGCCTTGTCGGCCCTGCCGGGCGCGCGAGCCGGCTGGAGCGGGACGTGCGCATCAATTATCCATCGGGAATGTGGCAGTTCCATCATGTGCCGGTCTCTCTGGCCGCCACCGGTGATGTGTACGCAAGGGCTTTTGTCCGGCGCCAGGAGGTCATGCGCTCGCTCGAGTTCCTGCTCAAGATATTGCCGTCGCTGCCCAAAGGAGAGATCTTTACGCGGCCCGGGGCGTTGAGGCCGGATGCCATGGCCGTAGCGCTTGTCGAGGGGTTCCGCGGCGAGATCATGCATGTTGGCATGACGAACGCCCGCGGCGGGCTCATGCGTTACAAGATCAAGGACCCGTCGTTCCATAACTGGTTCGGCCTGGCGATGGCTGTGCGGGGCGAGGGGATATCGGATTTTCCGTTGTGCAATAAGAGTTTTGGCCTGTCCTATTGCGGGCATGACCTTTAAGGTGCGCTTATGTTCAAAATATTGATCACACGCTTGAAGCAGGGATGCCGGACGCTGGCTTTTCCGAAAGGGAAGCTGCCTGTCCTTCCGCCGCGTTACCGGGGCAGGCCTGTTGTTGCCCGGGACGGCAAGAGCGTTGATGCCGGCGCCATCACATTCACCCCGGACAGCGGCATTGTCCATTCCACGGATCTCCGGATGGCTGTTTCCCGCCGGGAGGACCTTATCCTGGACGGCAGGGGATATGAGCTTGCGCGCGCGGTGAACAAAGAGGCCCTTCGGATCTTCGGACGGTCCCTTAAGCTGCGCCAGGTCTCGGCGGGCGGCTGCAACGCGTGCGAGATGGATATCAATGTGTTGAACACGCCGGTCTTTGACCTGAGCCGTTTCGGTATTCAGTTCACCGCATCGCCCCGTCACGCGGACGGCATTGTGGTCACAGGCCCTGTGACGCGTAATATGACAGAGGCGCTGGCCAGGACCTATGCCGCGATGCCGGAGCCGAAATTTGTCATTGCTGTTGGCAGCTGCGCGATCTCGGGCGGTATTTTTGCCGGCACCCCGGAATCCCCAAGGACCCTGGATGCGATCTTTCCCGTTGATCTTTACATTCCCGGATGCCCTCCGCATCCCTTGACAATCCTCGACGGATTATTGCGGCTCTTAGGCCGCATTAAGACCCCGCGCTGATCTTTACGCTGCTTGTGAAAGAACCATAAATTATTTGCCTTTCTTTGTTGGCGCGTTAAGATGTCAACGGTCAGGAGGAGCGCATGGGATCAGTCCGTCAATTTTCTTTTGTGGGAGCCTGCGCGGCGACGCTCGTCGCTGTTGTTGCTGCATTGTTTTTGATGACACCGCAGGGCGCGGGGATCATGGTCAGGGTGGTTTCGGATCATTTGCTGGGGCATGGGCGCGTATCGTACGCGCGCATGGAAGGATCCCTGCTCAAGGGGTTGCGCGTTTTTGATATTGAGGTCAGGGAGCCTTTTATATTCTCTTCGGGGACCGTGGTGCGCGTGCAGGAGCTGGATATGCGCCTGGCGCGGTTCTCGATCGACGGGATCGATGCTTCTGTTGTTAATGCGCGCATCCTGGACCCGAAAGCCGATCCCGTTGTGTTCAACGGCTCGATCAAAGAGGGGCGTTACGACGCGAACGCTCATTCCCGGTCGCTGAACCTTGCTTCGTTACGGCAGGTTATCAGGCACTTCCGGAACCTGTCGCTGCCCGAGGGAGAATTGAAGGCGATCGATCTTCAGGTCAGCGGCACGGTCTTGCGCCCTGTTCTTAAGGGCGTTTTTACAGTAGAGAAGATCATTCAGAAGAATCTTATTCTGCATGAAGCGCCGGTCGTGTGCGATCTGTATTTCATGCGTTCAGGCGGGCTATGGTCTACTTACGGAAAAATGACGGTCCGCCGCGGATCATTGCAGGCGCCGAGGGTCATGGTCCATCTCGGGGAAAGTCATTTGGCGTTCTCGGGCGATCCGCGTGATCCACAGGTGGATATCCGGGGAACGGCCATGATCTCGCGCACGCGCATTGAACTGCTGGTCCAGGGAACGCGCAAGGATCCCCAGGTCCATTTGACATCTGATCCGTCGTTGCCGCAGGAACAGCTCCTGCTGATGCTGACGACGGGCAAGCGCTGGGACGGGTTGAGCGCTTCCATGGCCACGCAGAAAATGACGCCGGAGTTGACCGGTGACTTTGTTGATTTCTTCTTTTTTGGGGGTTCTGGCCAGAAATTGGCAGGATTGTTCGGCCTTGACGGGATATCGTACACACTTGGCGAGACAAGTCAGGGCGTGAAGGTGAACAAGAATATTTCACCAAAGATGGATGTGGGTTATGGCGTTAAGGTGGACCAATCCGCGCAAGGACAGGATACGCCGGGCAGCGTTACCCAGACGGTGGAGGG
>CAZXSE010000003.1:91189-102406 GCA_964643325.1 uncultured Planctomycetales bacterium | reverse complement strand
CTTCCTCCGCAAATAACACAATTGATGGCTGAATATGGCGACGCGGGCATGTTCGCGGCCATGTTCCTGGAGTCGTCGATCGTTCCTGTCCCGTCGGAACTTGTCATCGCGGCCGCGGGCGCGATCGGGTTGCCGCTGATGTCGATCGTGGTCTTCGGGGCCCTTGGCTCGACCCTGGGCGCGATGGTGGGCTACGCGATCGGCCGCTACGCCGGATATCCCGTGATCGTCCGCTTCGGCAGGTACATTTTTATCACACCTGATAAGATCGCCAAAGCCGAAGCGTTCGCCAACAAATACGGGGCATGGAGCGTCCTGATCGGGCGGGTGTTGCCGGTCATTCCTTTCAAGGTCTTTTCGATCGCCTCCGGCCTGACACGGATCCCTTTCGTGCCTTTTGTGGCGTGCACGCTGGTGGGCGTGGTGCCAAGGCTTTTTCTGCTGGCGCTTTTCGGCGCGGCCATGGTGAAGTTCACCAAAGTCTGCCTGATCGCGATCGCTGCTGCGGGATTGGTGTATCTGGCGTTCTGGAGTTACCGCAAGTTTGTTCTCAAGCGTTCCTGAGATCATGGAAAATACAACATACGATCTGATCATTATTGGCGCGGGGGCCGCGGGCCTGATGGCCGCAGCGGAAGCTGCGCGCCTCGGGCTTAAGGTGCTTGTGCTCGAGGGACAACGCGAGCCTGGGCTGAAACTTCTTATTTCAGGAGGCGGGCGGTGCAATGCGACCAATGCGCGCGTGAGCGCAAAAGATTATTCTGCCGGATGCGCGCATACGCTGAGGCATGTTTTGAAAACATTTACGCCGAGGGACGCGGTTGCTTTCTTTGAGCAATGGGGCGCGCCGCTTGTCCTGCAGGAGACCGGGGAATTCTTTTCGGCCGACGACAAGGCGCGGACCGTGCGCGACGCGCTGGTGACCGCGGCAACACGGCAGGGGGCAGAGATCGTCTGCAGCCACCGCGTGGATACGGCCGTTGCAGACAAAGGCGCGTTCAATGTCATTGGGCACGGGCTCATGGAGACTTCGCGTGCATTGCTTGTTACGACGGGCGGTTTGTCGTATCCTGCGACCGGCTCTGACGGGGCTGGTTATCAGCTGGCCGCAGCGTTCGGCCACCGGATCGTTGCCACCCGGCCGGCACTTGTGCCGCTGTTGGCATCGGATGATGTGTTCGCATCTTTGAGCGGCATCGTGGTCCCTGCGCGCCTTTCATTATGGAGCAAGGGAAGAAAACATCTTAGCATCGACGGGCCGCTGTTGTTCACGCATCATGGTTTCAGCGGCCCGGCGCCCATGGAGATGGCAGGGCATTGGCTGGCCCGTCAACAGGAAGGGGCCGTGATCCGTGTCGATCTTCTGCCCCAGATCAAGGGCGATGATATTGAGCCGCTTGTTGCCGCGCTCGATGCCAGGCGCAGCGTGAAGAATATGCTGACGAACTTTTTGCCGGAGCGGCTGGTCCTGCTATTATTGGCGCAGGCTGGCATTGATGCGCAGAGGCCTGCCGCGGGATTGGGCAAGAAGGAAAAGAAGGCACTGGCCGAGGCCTTGCGCGCGTGCCCGTTGCCGGTCAAGGAGACCGCTGGCTATGCAAAAGCTGAAGTGACCTCCGGCGGGGTCGATCTTAACGAAGTTAAAGGCGCAACGCTTGAGTCGCGCTTGCAGGAAGGGCTTTATTTCGCCGGAGAAGTGCTGGATGTAGATGGGCGCATCGGGGGATTCAATCTGCACTGGGCATGGGCGAGCGGGGTTGCGGCGGCCCGGGCCATTGCGAAGAAAGGCAGAGCATGACAACCGTTATCCTTTTGACGATCTCGAATATTTTCATGACCTTTGCCTGGTACGGGCATTTGAAATTTCGCGAGTCGCCTTTGTGGATCGTGATCCTGGTCAGCTGGCTGATCGCGTTCGTGGAATATTGTTTCATGGTCCCGGCGAACCGGTGGGGTTACGGGCAGTTCAATGGGGCGCAATTGAAGACCATCCAGGAAGTGATCACGATCCTGGTGTTCTGCGCTTTTTCGGTGATGTACCTGAAGGAAGAATTGAAGTGGAACTATATCGTGGGTTTTCTGTTCATCCTCGCCGCAGTGTTCTTCGTTTTTAAGAAGTGGTGATCACAGCAGATCGCTTGCCAGTTCGGCGAGTTCGGAGCGTTCGCCTTTTTCCAGGAAGATGTGCGTATAGAGTTTCTGGCCCTGCATCTTGTCGATCAGGTAGCTCAGGCCATTGGAATAAATATCCAGATACGGATGATCGATCTGGAAAATGTCGCCGGTGAAGATCATTTTTGTGTTCTCGCCCGCGCGCGTGATGATGGTCTTGATCTCGTGGGGGGTCAGGTTCTGCGCTTCGTCCACGATGAAATAAGTATCAACGAGCGAGCGCCCGCGGATGTAGGCCAGGGGCGCGATGACCAGCTGCTCTTCGTCGAGCATTTTCTGGAATTTCTTGCCGCGGCGCTCCGTGCTCTCGATGAGCCGGTCCTGGATGACGCCGAGATTATCATACAAAGGCTGCATGTAGGGGCCGATCTTCTCGTCAATGCTTCCCGGTAGATACCCCAGGTCCTTGTTGGAGAGCGCCACGATCGGACGCGAGAGGAATATCTGTTTGTAATGTTCTTTTTGCTCGAGCGCGGCCGCCAGCGCGAGCAGGGTTTTGCCGGTGCCGGCCTTACCTGAGACCGTGACCAGGCGGATATGCTCGTTCATCAGCGCGTGCAAGGCGAACATCTGTTCGACATTGCGCGGCTTGATGCCCGACGCCTGGATCTTGGTGATGTGCTTGATCATCATATCCTGCGGGTCGAGATAGCCCAAAGCCGACATGTCCTTGTTGCGGGCCACGATGCATTCATTGGCGTAGAACTTGGAGCGTGACTTGAAATTCTTGGGCGACACACCGGCTGCGTCGTGGCAGAGGCGGTTGATCACCTCGCGCGAGACGTTCTCTTCGAAACGGTAGCCCTTGTAGATCGCGGAGATGTCTTTAACGTGGTCGGTGGTGTAGTCCTCGGCGATCAGATGGACCGCCTTGGCCTTGACGCGCAGGTTGACGTCCTTGGTGATGAGCGTGACCTCGCGGCCCTGGGATTCTTTCGCCAGACAGTAGGCGCAGTTGAGGATCTTATGATCGGGCGTGCTGGCGTCAAAATGAAGTTTCAGGTCGGGATGGAATTTCTGGTCGAGCTTGACCAGGAGCATGCCCTTTTTCTTGCCCATGGAGATGCCGCCGTTAAAGATCCCTTCGGAAGAGATCTTGTCGAGCTCCTTGAGAAAGTGCCGGGCGTGGAAGTTGAGCGTTTCGTTGCCCTTCTTGAATTTGTCGAGCTCTTCGATGACCGTGATGGGGATGACCACATCGTGATGCTTGAACTGGTGCAGGCAGGCGCTGTCGTGCAGGATGACGTTCGTATCAAGGACGAACAATTTGACGGTTTTTTCAGCCATAACGCACCTGCCTTGGTAGAATGAGCCGTGTTGAAGAACTGTTTGTCCCCATTATAATGATGAGGACCCCATGATAAAGAAGTTTAACATATTTCTTGGCCGTATTTTCACGGCGCGACCGGCCTTGATCGTTCTCGCGGCCGCGTTAGCCTTGGCTGGATGCGCGTCTGTGCCGCCCGTTCTCCCTAAAGGGTTTACGATGCAGGAAGCCGTGACAGCACCGGCATCTTCGTTGAAAAGTTTTCCTGATACAGAACGTCTGGTATATCGCATCACATGGATGGGCATTACGGCGGGGGAGCTTGTCTGCGAGATCAAGGGCAAGGTCGTGTGGCAGGGCAGGCTGTGTTATCTGCTGGAAGTCCGTGGGAGGACGCTCGGGTTCGTTGCCACGTTCTACAAGATGGACGATGTGTACCGTTCGTATGTTGACGCAGAGCATCTTTATCCTTTGCGTTACGAAGAGCACCGCCATGAAGGCGGGTATCACAAGGACGCGGTAACGGATCTTGATCATGTTGCGGGCAAGGCGTGGTTCAGGAATGCGGCGGATCATACTGAAAAGACATACGATATTCCGTCGGGCGTGCAGGATAATGTGAGCGCTGCGTATCTGGCGCGGCTGTGGCCTCTTGAGCCCGGAAAGGTCTTTACGGCCAAGATCGCCAGCAGTGAGAAGGTCTATGACCTGTACCTGTCTGTTTCCCGGAGGGAAAAGGTGCGTGGGCGGCCGGCGCTGCATCTGGTGCCTTTCGCCTGGATCAACGGCCGCGAATTCCGCGAGGGGCGCGCGAGCGGTTATGTGAGCGATGACGCTCAAAGGACCCCGTTTTTGGTCGTGATCAAGGCGCCGGTCTTTACCAGCGTGACCGCCGTTCTTGCAGAGCAGCCCGCCCAGAAATAAATATCTATAACGAGATTTATTTGATATATTGAATTTCTAAATCTTACAGAGGGAGGAAGCCTATGTTGCGTGCGTTATTGTTGGCCTGCGGGGCCGTGTTCTTTTGTTCCACCGTCCTTGCTGCGCCTGCGGATGAGAGTTTCAACCTGGCTGGAGTTGGCGTCGGTGTCATGACCAGGCCCTATGACGGCGTGCATTCTGAAACAAGAGGCCTGCCTTTCCTCATCGCGGAGTACAAGGACTTTTATGTGAAGGGCTTGGAGGCGGGGTATCATTTCCTGAAGGCTGCGCCGTTGACATTGAGTGTTATTGCGCAGCCGCGGCTCATGGGCTATTCCTCGGCGGACAGCAGTGCTCTCTCGGGCATGAAGGACCGGCGGATCTCGTTGGATGCCGGACTTAAGGCGGTTTATGAATTGCCATGGCATGGCCTGGATGCGACGGCAAAAGTCCTGACGGACACGCTTTCGCGCAACCAGGGCAGCATGTACCAGCTGGCGCTTGCGCGCCCCATCAAGGGGAAGATCTACCGGATCATCCCGTCGGCCGGCGTCCGTTATGACGATGCCAATTCGGTCGATTATTATTACGGCGTTAATGATGATGAGGCGCGTGCCGGCAGGGCTGCTTACGCACCGCGCGGGGCTGTGGACCCTTTCGCGAACGTGGCGATCACCTGCGGCATTGCTAAAAGGTGGATCGTGATCATGCTGCTGGATGTGGAATCTCTCGGGCCCGAGGTCCGCAAAAGCCCGATCGTGGATAAGAGTTATGTTTTCAGCGCTGCGGCAGGATTGACCTACAGGTTTTGATCACAGAGGACGCTTATGGGTGTAAAGAAACTGATCAGCGTTGTGCTTCCGGTCTTTAATGAGGCCAGGGGGCTCGGGATGTTATATGACCGGCTTAAGGACGCGATCCCGGCGGCGGACCATGATGCCGAGTTTATTTTTGTTAATGACGGCAGCACTGATAATTCACTGGATGTGCTGGCCGGCCTGCGCGCGCGGGACGGACGCGTGAAGATCATTGACCTGTCGCGAAATTTCGGTCATCAGAACGCGCTTTCCGCCGGCATCGATCATGCCCGGGGCGATGCGGTGGTCCTGATGGATGCGGATATGGAGGATGACCCGGCCAGCATCGCGTCCTTTATAGCGCAGTGGCAGCAGGGGTATCAGGTGGTCTATGCCCGGCGGGGCAAACGGAAAGCGTCATGGCTGCGTTCCTTATGTTTTACGGCATTCCATAAGGCTAACCGGATGATCAGCGATATTGATATGGAAGCGGCCGGCATATTCTGTTTGATGGACCGCCGGGTCGTGGAGCATCTTAAGCGATTGACGGAAAAAGATAAGTACATTCCGGGTCTGCGCCGCTGGATAGGGTTCCGGCAGATCGGCATTGATGTGGCGCGTGGCGCGCGCTATGACCGGCGTCCACGCGTAGGATTCAGCGGGCTTTTTAAGCTGGCGTTCGATTCGTTCACTGCATTCTCGACGGCGCCGCTGCAGGTATCCATGTTCCTCGGCATTTTCTTTTCTGTTCTCAGCTTTATCGGGATCATGGTCGTAGTCTTGCTTAAGGTTGTTTTTAAGACGGCCCTTTTAGGTTGGGCATCAACGATCAGCGTTATTTTGCTGGCCGCGGGCGTCCAGCTGATCTGCCTGTGGCTGCAGGGCGAATATCTCTCCCGCATCTTCAATGAGGTCAAGAACCGACCCAGTTATATTGTCAGAGAGGCCGTTGGGTTCGATGATCGCTAAACTCCGGCGCATGCTGCATAAGATGTGGAGCGGCCGGGCATGGATGTTCTTTGCTGCTTTTCTGGCCGTTGAAGCGGCCTTCATGGCCTGGGACATCATTGGCCGGCACATGGTCGTGAGCGATCCCTTCGTCACCTTCGTCAGCCAGTATTATCGTTTGAATGCCATGGCGGAATACGGACAGATCCCGCTGTGGACGCCGTTCATGACCCAGGGAACGACCGTGACATGGTGGTTCGCCCTGCAGGGCAACAGCGGATTTCTTTTGAACGCAGCCGTTCTTCTGGGAAAACTCCTTAAGCACATCGACTTCTTCACGCTGTTCCATTGGAGCTCTTTTGTTGACAAGGCGCTCTTTTTGGCGGGCGTGTGGCTGCTGGCAGGGCGTTATTATGAGCAGTTAGCGTCCAGGGTCCTGGTCATGCTGGGTGTTGCCAGCGGGCTGGTGCTCTATACCCAGACCGGGTTCGGGTTCTTTCTGTTCTACGCGATCCCGCTGATCCTGTGGATGGGGCATCGTTTTCTGGAGACCGGGCATTGGCGTTATGTCTTTGGAATGGCGTATCTTTATCTGGTCCAGGCGGCCAGTTCCGTCGCGTACCATGTTCCGATGAGCACGTTCGCCATTGCGCTTTATTTTGCGTGTGATGCGGCATGCCGCCGGGAAGAATATGCGCGCCATCTTCGGTCGCTGCGTTTTGGCCGGACTTTCTGGATGTGCCTGGCCGGGATGGCCCTGATGGGGGCGGCATTTGCGATGTACCTGCATCTGGCCCGGGATACAGGCAACATGGTCGCTGCCAATCCTCTGCGCAGCGCCGACGGAAGCATGCCGATCAAGGTTTTTCTGACCTATGCTGGCAACACAAATCTTTATAAATGGATCGAGCTAATATTGCGCGTTTCGCCCGCCTGGGATTACACGCTTTATATGGGCATGCTCGCGCTGCCGGCCGTGATCGCGGGGATCATTTTTCCGCAGCGCCGCGAGGCGCGAGCTTGGGTCCTCTGGTCGCTCGTGATCCTGCTGATCAGCATGGCCTCTGTTGTTGCGAAAGCGGTGTATTACGCCTGGCCGCTTATGAAATACTACCGGCATCTCGGACTGCTGGCGCCTCTGGTGAAGCTCGGGTTGTGTTTCCTGGCGGGATTTGGTTTTGATATGCTGTTCCGGCCCCAGGCATGGGATGATGCGCGCCGGCGCCTGGTCCGGCGTATCTTTCTTGGGGTGATGGCTGCGGCATTTGCCGGGGCAGGGATATGGCTTTTTATCCTGCACGGTGATGAGGCGGCGCGCACAAGGCTTTTTGAGATGATGGTGACGCGGGGGCAGCTGACCCGTTTTTCGACGGAAGCGCTTGGTTCTGATCTGTGGCCGGTCGTCATGGCGGGCGTAACGGCGATCGCAGCAGGTGTGATGGCCTTTTTGATCAAGACACCCCGGGCCTTGATGATCATGGCCTGGATATGGGTGGGCCTGCAGGCTGTGGATATTGCCGCTTATCGTTGTTCTCAAATGCATCTGCGTACGGTCGTATTGGATCAGGAGGCGCTTACCACGACGAGATTCCAGCCGCTGACATGGCGCGCAGGCCGCGACAGCAGGGCATGGCAGGATAACGGCCGCATGGCCGTTCTTGAGGCGGGCGCGAAGGATTTTGCCATTTATCATGTGATAACGAATTTCACTTTTGATGATTATCCGTCCACGACATTAAGAACGCAGACCTGGCAAAGGCCTTTGGATTTTCTTTTAAGGGCCAGGACCCGCATGCCATTTGACAATGGCCAGCCGCTGAATGCTCAGACCCCGTATAATTTATTTTTCAAGTTTGATCATCCGGCGATGCAGAAGACCATGGGCATCCTGGCTGATAAAGTTCAGTTCTTTGATGCGGCGTATTATTCTGCCGCTGTGGAAAGGGCGGCCGTGCTTGTCCAGCATCCGGCATTTGCCGGTGATGTGGCGCTTTTGTCCTCGTATGAAGGGCGTCCTTTGGCAGAGGGGCCGGATGATCCCGTAACGCCGGAAGAACTTGCGGCGAACAGGCGTTTGCGGCTGCCTTATCAGATGAAATTATATTCTCCCAATGAGGTGATCGTTGAGGTCGAGGGGCTTAATGACCGGGGCGTATGGCTGATGTACAGCGATGTCTGGCATCCGTCGTGGCGCGCAACGGTCAATGGCCGTTCTGTGCCGGTGTACGCAGCAGATCTGGCCTATAAGGCGGTGCCGTTAGAGGCCGGGAAGAATATGGTGCGATTTTATTTTCATGCGCCATTGTTGACCGCGCTTCAATGGTTCTTTGCCGTCGCGGCCCTAGCGGGGATCGGCATCACAGGCTGGGCTTGCAGCCGTGCGTTATGCGCATCAACGGAGGGCGTCGTTCGCCGCAGTTAACATTTACGGGCAGCACGGGTGTTTATGGAAGAGCGGTTGATCGTTGATCTTTTTACGGAAGAACAGAGCCACTGGTGGCATCATGCCAAGAGGGCTTTGATCATGGGCTTTATTACTGATGAGCGGCTGCGCATCCTGGTGGCCGGTGTCGGGGGCGGGATGTTGTGCAAGGAATTGCAGGATGCCGGACATGATGTTGTTGGTGTTGATATTTCCGCGGCGGCCTGTGAACATCTCGGGAGGTTGATGGGAAAGCCGGCCCTCTGCGAGGACCTTGAAAAGCCCCTTGGTTTTGCTGACGGCAGCTTTGATCTGATCATTGTCGCGGACGTCCTTGAGCATCTGGTCCGTGAACGGGAATTCTTGTTCGAGGCCTTCCGTTGCCTCGCTCCGTCGGGACGGATCGTTATTACGGCGCCTGCCTACGCGCATATATGGAGCCGTTGGGATGAGCGTTCGGGCCATCAGCGGCGCTACATTGCCGCGGGCCTTGCGGAAAGACTGACGACGGCGGGATTTACCATGGTCAAGCTTTCCTATTATCACATGTTCCTTTATCCGGTCGCGTTCGTGTTCCGGAAGATATTCAGCCGTTGGCGCGTCGCGA
The DNA here is from genome assembly GCA_964643325.1 of uncultured Planctomycetales bacterium. Classification (GTDB taxonomy): domain Bacteria; phylum Omnitrophota; class Gorgyraeia; order Zapsychrales; family Fredricksoniimonadaceae; genus Fredricksoniimonas. Next base: position 93,269 of record CAZXSE010000003.1, on the reverse strand, counting down.
GGAAGTGCGGGTCAGAATTTTCCGGCCTGTCCCGTTTTGTGCCAAGATGGCTGGCAGCGCCTTATTATGCTGTTGAACGATGGTGCATCCGTCACGGCAGCTTGCCGTTCGGGCTTTCTCTGCTTGCGATCGGGGTGAAACGTGGCTAAGGTCCTTTTGATAAGCCCGCCGCTGGCGCATGATGAGCTTTTTCAAAGAGGGGCCGGCCACACCGCGAGCATCATTCCGCCGATCGGCCTGGCGTATATCGCCGCCGTCCTGGAACGCGACGGACACAAGGTCGCGATCATTGACGGCATTGCCGAGGATATCACGGTCGATGAGGCCGTTGTTCGCGCCCGGGAGTTCGATGTGGTCGGCGTGGGCGTTCTCAGCTCTTATTTTATACGTTCTGTTGAGTTGATCGAAAAGCTCAAGGCCGCGGGTAAGACCGTTTTTGCGGGCGGCGCGCACGCGACCGCGATGCCTGAGTCTTTGTTGGCAAAGGGCGTTGATCATGTCGTCATCGGCGAGGGCGAGATGACGGTCAGCGAGCTGGTCGGGGCCCTTGCTGCCGGAGGTAGCGTTGAGGATATTGCCGGTCTTGCGTTCATGAAAGAAGGGCGGATGGTGCGCACGCCCCGTCGGCCGCTCATCAAGGACCTTGACGACCTGCCGATGCCGGCATGGCATTTGTTGCCGATGGATAAGTACAAGAACAGCGAAGCGCGGACCTTCCGGAGCCGTTCATTGTCGCTCGTTACCAGCCGCGGCTGCAAGGGGAACTGCACGTTCTGTTTCAAGGGCGCCTTTGGAACGGAATTCCGTTCGCACAGCCCCGGGCGTATTGTCAGAGAGATGTTTTTCCTGCGGGATCAATACGGGGCCAATGATATCGCGTTCTGGGACGACAGTTTTACGACGGATAAAGAGACCGTGATGGAGGTTTGCCGCCTGCTCATCGAGGGGAATTTTGGTGTGCCATGGTCGTGCGAAGCGAGGATCGACACGGTCGATGAAGAAATGCTGCGGGCCATGAAGGCAGCAGGCTGTGAACTGGTGGCTTATGGCGTTGAGTCAGGCAGTGACAGGGTCTTGCGCAGTATCAATAAGAGGCTCGACACAGCGACGACCATGCGCACCGTGCGCCTGACCCAGGCTGTCGGTTTGCAGATCCGCGGGTATTTCATGCTGGGCCTTATTGGCGAGACCGAAGAGGAAATGCGCGCGACCATACGGTTTGCGATAGCCCTGGCCCCGGACATTGCGACATTCACTTTGCTGACGCCGCTGCCGGGGTCTGCGGATCATATCCGGGCGCAGCGCGAAGGCGGCACTTTTGACCCGCTGTTCTTTACGAAAAAGATCCTCTCCGAGTTCAATCTGCCGGATGAGCCTGTTTATTGCCCGCAGGGGATAACGCCAGAGCGGCTCATGGCCATTCACCGGGAGGCTTATCGGAGGTTCTATTACCGGCCGGCGTTCATATGGAGAGAGCTGCGGCGGATCAGGACATGGCAGGACATAAAACGGTTATGGCGCGGGGCCGTGACATTGCTGCAGAATTGATCCATTGCGGCTTTTGCCGATGCTGATTATAATAAGAAATTATTTTATTGCAGAAGAAAGGAAATGATATGACCAAAGGTAATTCTAATAATCGTCAGAAGGACATTGCCCGCCTGTTGCGCGATCAGGGCAACAAGCGCGGCACTGGCGGCAAGGCGTTCATGGTCCGTCCGACGAAAGTCCTGGGTCCGTCCAACAAAGGCCGGTAAGCACGGCGCGGGGGGAAATCCCTTGCGGGTGGTGAGTGCGGTCATTATAATGAAGCACTAATTATAGGGACTTAGGGATCGAACGCCGGTATTGGCTTTTGGCGTGTTCAAGGATCTGATGGTCGAACGCCGTTCAATCGTCTTGGGGCATGTTCCGCGGCTCAACAGAGAGCGGCTTTTTCTAATAATAAGGTAAGCCCCTCTCTAATTCGCCGCTTGAACATGCCCCAAAACGATACCGGCGTTCGATCTTATAATATGCATTGCAGGCGTGCCGATCATTTGCCCGAGGTGTTGTAGCTGCGAATCAGAGAGCGGCTTTC
>CAZXSE010000003.1:0-91089 GCA_964643325.1 uncultured Planctomycetales bacterium | reverse complement strand
AGGAGGAACATATGAGCAATGCCGTTCATGTCACATCAGCGAACTTTGAAGCGGAGGTCTTAAAAGCAACCGTTCCTGTTCTTGTCGATTTCTGGGCCGAGTGGTGCGGGCCGTGCCGTATGGTGCTGCCCATCGTCGAGGAGATCGCGCTGGAAATGGCCGGGAAGGCCAAGGTCTGCAAGATCAATGTGGACGAGGCGCCGGACCTGGCAGGGCAGTTCGACGTGGCTTCGATCCCGACGCTGCTGATCTTCAAGAATGGCAAGGTCGTTGACCAGATGGTGGGGGCGCTGCCCAAAGTGCGCCTGATCGAGAAATTAAAGGCTCATCTATAAAAGGAGAACAGCGAAAAACATGTTCCTTACCTTCTGCAAAGCCAAGATCTCCAATGCCCGCGTCACGGCGGCCGAACTTTATTATGAAGGCAGCATCACCATTGACGAGAGCATCATTGCCGCGGTCGGCATCATTCCCGGCGAGAAAGTTGAGATCTTCAATGTCAATAACGGCGCCCGGCTTGAGACCTACGTGATCGCGGGCAAGGCGGGGTCCGGCCATTTTTGCCTCAACGGCCCGGCGGCCCGCCTGGGTTATGTTGGCGACAAGCTCATCATTGTCAGTTACGCGCTGGTAACGCCTGATGAGGCGCGCGCGATGAAGACCCGAACGGTGCATTTGAACGATGACAACAAGATTAAGGCTTAGGACATACGGGGATCCCTGCCTGCGCAAGCCGGCGCGTTGTGTCGGTTCTGTCGGGCCGGCGGAAAAACTCCTGATCAAGGAGCTTGTTCCGGCCATGTACGCGTTCGACGGCACGGGATTGGCGGCCAATCAGGTTGGCATTGACGCGAACATTTTTGTGGCGGACTTTGGCGAAGGCCCTTTTGCGGCCGTTGATCCCGAGATCATTTCAGCGTCGGACAAGCAGACGGTCCTTGAAGAGGGGTGCTTGAGCCTTCCCGGGATCCACATCAAGGTCAAGCGGCCTGATATTGTCCGGATCCGTTATACGACCATTGATAATACGCCCATTGAGGTTGAACTTGAAGGCATGCCGGCAAAGATCGTTCAGCATGAGATCGATCATTTGAGCGGGCGCATGATCATTGATAAGGCGTCTCGGGCGGAGAAGGCCCGGTTCAAGGATAAACTGGACGCGCTTGAAGCGTTGAACACAAGAACGAGGCCGCGTGCCTGATCTGCGAACGATGCCGGCGAACAGGCTTCCGGCGTGGTTTCGCCAGGAGATCCCTGACGCCGCGGCCATGGGGCGCATGCGTTCGTTCTTGCGCGCGCACGGTTTGCATACGGTCTGTGAGAGCGCGCGCTGCCCGAACGCGGGCAAGTGCTGGGGGCAGGGCACGGCGACGTTCATGATCATGGGTGATACCTGCACGCGTGCCTGCCGGTTCTGCGCGGTGGCGAGCGGGCGGCCCGCGCCGCTGGATGTTGATGAACCGCAGCGCGTTGCCCGGGCGGTCGCGGGTTTGAAGTTGCAGTACGTGGTCGTTACATCGGTGACGCGGGATGATCTTCAAGACGGTGGCGCGGGGCATTTTGCGGCTACCGTAGGTGCGGTGAAGAGGGCCGCGCCGCAGGTCAACGTAGAGCTTCTTGTGCCGGACTTTCTCGCGCGCCCGGGATCTTTGGCCATGGCCGCAACCTCTGGCGCGGATGTGTTGGGACATAATATTGAGACGGTGCGGCGCATCTCGCCGTCATTGAGGCCTCAGGCGGACCATGCGCGTTCATTGCAGGTATTGCGGTTGATGCGCGAGGCGGTGGGCAACAGATGCCTGGTCAAGTCGGGGCTCATGGTCGGTTTGGGCGAGACGGACGCGGAAGTTGTTGAGGCACTTCGCGAACTTAAAGATGCGGGCTGTGATGTGGCCACGGTCGGGCAGTATTTGGCGCCGGCATCTTCCGGCGGCCGTCAGCGGCCCGTGGCGCGGTTCGTACCGCCCGAGACATTTGATCTGTACCGCCGGGAAGGGCTGGCCATGGGGCTCAAAGAAGTATTCGCGGGGCCGCTGGTCCGGAGTTCTTTTCTGGCAGAGCGGGTTTATAGGCGTGCAATGGAGAACGCGGGGATATGACAGAAAAAGTGAAGAACATAGTATCCTTTTTGGGGCGACTTGCGCTTAGCGCCGGGCTTTTGGCCTGGATCTTTTCGTTCGTCAACTGGCGGGAAATGTTCGGCGTGATGAAGGGCGCTGATGTCGGCTTTTTGTTATGGGCCGCGGCTGTTCATTTTTTGATCCAGGGTATTGTGCTGGTGCGCTGGTACCTGTTCATGAACGCGCTCAAGCTCGAAGTCTCGGCGGGCATGGTATGCCGTTATTATTTTATCGGGCTTTTTTGCAACCTTTTCCTGCCAACCGCCATCGGCGGCGATCTGGTCAAGGCCATTGGCCTGAGCCGGCGCGCCGGGCAAAAACCCAAGGTGTTCGCCTCAGTCGTGCTCGATCGCTTGAGCGGGTTCGCGGGGATCGTTGTGGTGGCGGCGCTGGCGTATGTGTTCGGCTCAAAACTGATCAATGAGCCGTCCATGATCATCCCGATCGCCGTACTGACCGTGTTGTCGCTTGCTGTCGGGGGGATGCTGTTCAGCCAGCCGGTGTACCGGTTCTTTGGCGGTCTGTTCCGGGCTGTGCCGCGCGTGCACAAGGGCATCCTGCAGATGCACGAGGATGTTCTTTTGATGCGCGGCAAGAAACGAACCGGGCTTGCCTGTGTCATGCTCTCGTGCCTGGTCCAGGCGCTCTCGGCCTATTTGTTCTATCTGCTGGCGCTGGCCTTGCACCAGCAGGTGCATTTCATGCCCTTTCTGGTCTTCACGCCGATCGTTGCGGTGATCACATTTCTGCCGTCGATCGGGGGTCTGGGCGTGCGCGAGGTGGGCTGGGTCTATTTCCTGGCGAAGATCGGGCTGGCGCAGGGTGTTGCGGTGAGCCTGAGCCTGCTCAGTTTCTTTTATATCATCATCACGGGCCTGATAGGCGGTCTTATCTATGTCACGACAGTTCCTTCTGGACGGGTACAATGTGATGAAACGGATCCCGGCGCTGGCAGCGCTGTGTGACCGTTCACTCGAGGACGGACGCGCCGGGTTACTGCGGTTCATCCGCGAGGGGCGTCCGCATGGCAGTGACCGTAATGAGGTCATTGTTGTGTTCGATGGCCAGCCGGGCATCGGCTATGGCCCGGATATGGCAACGGATGTGAAAGTTGTTTTTACACCAGGGACATCCGCCGATGATGATATCCGCCAGCGCGTTGAAGAAGCCGCTGATCCCCGGCGGATCATTTGTGTGACCGACGACAGGGACCTGGCGGTCAGCTGCCGTCATCGCGGCGCACAGGTCTGGAGCGTGATGGAGTTCGCTGGAAAAGCAACGCCGGGATCAGGCGTCCGGGAAAGAGCGCGCGATCCCGAGGGAAAGGCCATTTCCCAGACCGCGGCGCTTCGGATCGATAGAGAATTCGCCGCCCTTTGGCTGCGTAAAAAGGAATGATCGAGGCATGTTCTTGTCAACGCCAATGAGAGATAAGATAGCATCCCTGGGGCGCAGCGCTTGTTTTCTGGGCGATGTGATCATGTGCATCATGAAGGGTCGCGTGCGTTGGGGCGAGGTCTTCAAGCAGGTCTTTGAGCAGGGGATCTGCTCCCTGGTCATTGTGATGCTGGCATCGTTTGCCTCGGGCGCGGTCCTTGCCATGCAGGGGCGGGTCATGATGGAGCGTTTTGGCGCCAAGGAATTCATTGCTCAACTGGTGGCCCTGTCGCTCGTGCGGGAATTGAGCCCTGTGTTCACCGCGCTTGTTTTTTCAGGAAAATCGGGAGCGGGCATGGCCGCGGAATTGGGGACCATGAGCGTGAACAATCAGATCCAGGCCACGCGGACATTGGGCGTTGATCCGGTGGAGTTCCTGGCTGTGCCGCGCATGCTGGCATGCCTGATCGTCTTGCCGATCCTGGTCGTTATTTCCGAACTGGTGGGCATCTTCGGGGGCTATCTGATCGCGGTGCATGAGGCAGACATCCCTTCGATCTATTATGTGAACCAGACCATCCAGTCGCTGGGCTTTGTGGATTTCTTTACGGGCTTTATCAAGGTGTTCTTTTTTGCCGCGCTGATCGGGTGGACATGCTGTTACAAGGGATTTTTTACGTCGGGCGGGTCGCTGGGCGTGGGGCGTTACACGACAGAGGCTGTGGCCATGTGTTATGTGGGGGTCATCGTGTCGAACACGGTCCTCACCAAGATCATCCTTACATTCTGGGGGAACTGATGAAAAAGATACTGGCTGTTGTTGCGGCGGTCGTTGCTCTTTCGGGATGCGTTACGTCAGGACGGGGCGATGGTCCGGGTACGGACACAGGGTTGACCGAAGCCGTCTGGATCCGTAACGCCGAACCGCTTGTTTTTGAGAATGAGGACTGGTTCCCGACGGATGAGGTTGAGAACCTGTTGGATTCCGAGGTTTTCCAGATCGGGGTGGCGCGGGACGTGCCTTTCTTCATCGAGAGAACGGACATCCGCCCGTACGACAGGCTTTATACCCGTTTTGCCAAGAACCGTTACCGCGCGTTCGAACAATGATACGTGTCAGGAACCTTTGCAAGTCATTCAACGGGCAGAAAGTGCTGGACGCGCTCGATCTTGACGTGGCCACGGGCGAGATCGTCGCGGTCATGGGTCCGAGCGGAACGGGCAAGAGCGTTCTTCTGCTGAATTTGATCGGGCTGATGGCGCCGGACGCGGGCGAGATCGAGATCGATGGCGTCAAGGTCACGTCCCTTGCCGAGCCGGCGCTCCTCAAGTTCCGCCGCAACGTTGGGTATCTTTTTCAGGACAGCGCGCTCTATGATTTCATGACCGTGGGGGAGAACCTGGCGTTCCCGCTGAAGGAGCATGCTGCGCTTAAGCCTTCCGCGATCAGGGAGTCCGTTGACAGGCATCTGGCCATGGTGGACATGGCGGGATCCGCTGACCGGTATCCGTCGGAACTTTCCGGCGGGATGCGCAAGCGTGCGGCGCTGGCGCGCGCGATGGTGCTGGGGTCGAAGGTCCTGTTGTGCGATGAGCCGACCTCCGGGCTCGATCCGGTCCGCAGCCGGGATATTTCGGACCTGATCAAGGACCTGTCGCGGCGCGCGGGGTGCACGACCGTGATCACGACGCATGATGTGCGCAATGCTTTCCGCATCGCGGACCGCGCGATCGTTCTGCGGCAGGGGCGCGTTCTCGGGCAGGGGCGCGAAGAGGATCTGCGGCAGTCCGCGGACCCGTTCATCAAGGAATTCCTGGAGTAATATTATGTTAAAAGACGATGTCATGAAACAATTCTGGGCCGGGATATTTTTTCTGCTGGGAACGCTCCTGGTCGCGGGCGTGATCTTTTTTATCGGTTTCAATAAAGGCTTTGCCCAGCCCAAGACGGTCATCGAGGTCCTTTTTGACCGGGTCAGCGGCCTGGCGGAAGGCGCGCCGGTCAGGCTCTCGGGCGTGACCGTCGGCCTGGTGGAAAGCATCGGCTTTCTCGACGAAGAGATCCTCGGCCGCGGGATCATTGTGAAGCTGGGTGTTTACAAGAAGTTTGAAGGCCAGGTGCGCCTTTCGACGCGCGTGGCCATACAGACCGAAGGGGTCCTTGGGTCAAAATACGTGGAGATCGGCCGGCGCCCGTTCGAAAAGGAGCTGGACATTGACAGGCCGGTCATGGGCGATCCCATGCTCGATGTTTATGATATCGCGGAAGTCCTCAAGGACACGGCGAAGGGGTTCAATCAGACCACCGAGGATATCAGTTCGATCATGGTCGAACTTAAGAATATCTCGCGCAAGAGCAAGCGCATCCTGGACCGGCTGGAGAAACGGATCATTGACGGAACGCTGATCAAGGTGTTCTAAGGCGATCGAAGGGGGGGTTTTTATGGGAACAGAAACAGTGAACAGCACGGGTGAAGCGTTGACGCAGATCGAGCGCGCGGCAGGGCTGCAGGCGCATATTTCTCCCTGGATCAGCGTGCCCGCGGTCTTTATCGCATGGGCGTTCATCATGACCGCTGTTAAAAAGATCGCTTTTGCCATGGTCAGGAAGTTCGCGGCCCGGACAACGACCCAGCTTGACGATATCCTGCTGGATGCGTTGGACTTTCCGTTGCAATTGCTTATTTACGCGACAGGCATCCTGCTTGTGCAGAACCTGGTCCCTGCGGGGCAAGTGGATATCAGCAAGTATTTGATGGACGGCTTCAAGATCGTCGGCATACTGGCAGCGGTCCTGTTCGTTGACAAATTCCTTCGAGGTTTGATCGATCTGTATGCCGTTAAGGTGGAGATCCTCAAGACATCGGGCGGCATTGCTCAGGGCGTTATCCGCGTGGTTGTTCTGGTGCTCGGCGGGCTGGTGCTCCTCGACAGTTTTGGCGTATCGATCACGCCGATCATCGCATCCCTCGGCATTGGCTCGCTGGCCGTGGCACTGGCGCTGCAGCCGACGCTTGAGAATTTCTTTTCCGGGATCCAGATCATTGCCGATAAGCCGATCCAGGTTGGTCAGTTCATTAAGTTGGAATCCGGCGAAGAGGGGACCGTGGTCAAGATCGGTTGGCGTTCGACCTGGATCTGCCAGCCCAACAATAATACGGTCATTATCCCGAATAAAGCGCTTGTCGGGTCCAGGGTCATGAACTATTTCTATCCGGATACGGAAATGGCCGTGCTTGTTGGTATCGGCGTTCATTACAACTCGGACCTTGAGCATGTGGAACGGGTCGCGACGGATGTCGGGGCCAAGGTCATGAAAGAATGCACCGGCGGGGTGCCGTCCTTCACGCCGTTCATCCGTTACCATACGTTCGGGGAATCGAGCATTGACTTTAATGTGATCTTGCGCGCCCGGGATTGGCCGTCCACGCATCTTGTTAAGCACGAGTATATCAAACAGGTCAAGGAGCGTTTTGCGGCCGAGGGGATCGTTATCCCTTATCCGATACGCACCGTTATCCAGGAAAAATAAGAAAGGGAGCCCATGTTCGTTTTTGCTAATTTTTTCGCTGCTGTGGCGCAAGTTATTGATCTTATCCTGAAAGTGTTCTACTGGCTGGTGCTTGTCCGGGCGCTGATCAGCTGGGTCGGGCCGGACCCGCTCAATCCGATCGTGCAGTTCCTGGAACGGGTGACGGAGCCGATACTGGCCCCGATCCGCAGGTTACTGCCCGCGATGCCCATTGATATTTCTCCGCTGATCGCGTTCGTGATCATCCTGTTCCTGCAGAAGTTCCTGGTGCCGACATTGTATGACATCGGGTTCGCGATCAGGTAAGGGGAATTGTATTGTTGCTAAATCCCGGTTTCGCGTATAGAATTACACTTTTGCCGGTATAGAAAAACGTTCAGGAGGCAATGATGTTCGATAAAATGAAGAAGATGATGGAGCTCAAGAAACAGGCGGACATGCTCAAAAGAGAGCTGGAGAAGCTTGTCATCGAGTATAATGAGGTCCGGGGGATCAGGATCAAGCTTAATGGCGCACAGATCTTTCAGACGATCGAGATCGAGGATTCCTGGCTGGACCCGAAACAGAAGGGCCGTTTCCAGACGGAATTGATCAAGGCGGTGAACATGGCCATCCGCAAGTCGCAGAAAGAGGCGGCCGCGCAGATGCAGAAAATGCCGGGGCTCAACATCCCTGGTTTAACCTGATCCGGCAAGAATACTGCCGGAGCACCCCTGATGCCGCACGCGGGCATGCCGCCCGAACGGATGGCAGGGATGTTATTGAATAGGAGAAAAGATCATGCCTTACGATAAATCGTTGGATGTGGATGTTTTCAAGGAGGTCAAGGAATTCGACGGGTCGCGCATTACGGTGGGGGTGTTCTCCTACAATGGCGGCGAGAAAAAGCTGCAGCTCGGGCGCGAGAACCAGGACGCCTCCGGTGAGTGGCGTTTCAGCAAGCTTGGCCGCATGACCAAGGACGAGGTCCAGGCCGTTGTGCCGGTCATGATGAAGGCCGTTGAAAGCATGTGAGCGGGCGATAAAGACCATATGCCGGCCCAGGTTTATCTGACCAGAGAAGGATATCAGAAGCTCCTTGATCAACTGGATTTTTTAAAGATCACGGAGCGCCAGCGCATTGCCAAAGCCATCGGCGAGGCACGGGCGCAGGGCGATATCTCCGAGAACGCTGAATACGACGCGGCCAAGGACGCGCAGGCGCATAATGAAGCGCGCGTGGCCGAGCTCGAGGCAACGCTCTCGAATGTTTCTTTCATCGACGACATGAACATCCCCGCCGACAAGATCTTTATCGGGGCGACGGTGGAATTGACGGACCTGGATACGCAAAAGAAGGTCCGTTATATGCTGGTGGCGCCTGAGGAGGCCGAGTTCGGGGAGAACCGCATCTCTGTTTTTTCGCCTATCGGCAAAGGGCTTTTGACCCATGTTGTCGGCGACGAGATCGAGATCAAGATCCCGGCCGGGACCAAGAAATTCAAGGTCCTGACGATCAAGCGATAAAATAATTGTTCCATGATCCCCCTGATAGCGGATGTTTTATAACATCTGATGTCAGGGGGATTTTTATATTAAAGAGGAATGTTCGTTGTGCTTCTTCGCCGCTCAGGCAACGCACTCCTGGCCCTTCCCACAAAATTTTTTGCCGTTCCCTTCGGTTTACGTCGGTCTCGTAAAGCGCTCAATGCCTGCGGGCTTCGCCACGATCCCGACGTAAAGTCTCGGGAACTTTTGCCAAAAAATTTCTGATCGTGGGAAGGGCCAGGAGTGCATTGCCCGCGGCTCGAAGTCTAACTTATTCTTTCTCCATGCAGAGGAATGCCCACAGCGCGCAGGATGGGGCCATGGCAAGGATCACCCGGTTCATGCTTGTGGTCGTCCACCAGGTGATGTCGTAGAAGGTATTGATCCAGTAGGATAGGATGAAGATGATCACGTAGGTCCCCAGGACCACGGGAAGGATCCGCAGTTCCCGCCGCCAGCTTGTTTTACCGCACACCAGGATGCATGCCGCCAATGCCAGCCACAATCCATTCCATTTCATGCTGGTGAATTCGATGCCCGCGTAACGGATCACGAACATCAGCCGGTCAAGGGATGTGGGATGCCCGGCGGATGTCAGGCCGTTGATGAAGATGCCGCTTTCGCGCGGGGCATAGAAGACAAAATAGATCATGGCCGGCAGGGCGGCGATGGTTGTCGCGAGCGTCAGGACAAGGAAGGCCTTCTTTTTGATCATAGCCATGGCCGGATCAGTGTGCATGAGCCATGCGGCCGCGGCCAGGGTCACGACGGCCAGGGACGTTCCTTCGACCTTTGTAAAAGCCAGCATGCCGAGCGCCACGCCCATCAGGATCAGCAGCCCCGGGTCTTTGGATCTCTGGAACAACAGCCACAGGATAATGGCGATGAGCAGGAACATTCCGACGAGCAGGTCGCTGTACTGGCTGCCCGAGAGCTGGATGATGAACATGTTGCTGAAGATCCACACAGGGGCAAGGATCGCGAACGGGCTTTTACTGAAGGCTTTAAGCCCCGCGTAAAGCATGCCGGCTGTGATCAGAGGGATCACGCAGGTCATGGCCATGGGTACGGCATAGGTCGGCTGCGCGCCAAAACACCAGAACCAGACATTCATCAGCGGCAAAAGGAACGGATAAAGGATCTGACTGCGCCATAGGATGGGATCGAACATGTAAGACCAGGAAGCCCCGCCGAGAAAGAGAAAGCGCGCCTTCACATTCCATGAACCCCAGGCATCCCAGCCGCCGTAAGGATAGAGGCTCGCGAACAACAGCATCGGGATCATCAGGACGATGAGCGCGCCCAGCGCGATGAGATCTCCCCGCGTAAAACTTTTAATGAAGGCGGACATATCGAGATCATTCCTGCGTTTGAGCAGGAACATTAATGCAGCAATGACGCTAAGGTTGAGCGCGATCACAAAAGCAGGGATGAGCTGGTTGAACAGAAGAAAGCTGGTGAATGTCAGGAACCCGCTGGCACCAAGCCCGATGGCGGCGCCGAGGAATAAGGTCAGCAGAGCGCCCGGCAGGCGGTCCCTGAGAACGGCCTTGAGGATCAAGAGTCCTAATGTGAAAGAAATGAGGGCCGGGAGGATGTAGATCATGGGCGGAATTCCGGCCTTTCAACAACAAAGATCCCCATGTTATTGCGCGTCAGGGGAATGGCCCCCAGGGCTTTGAATTTTTCGATCGCCTGCGGGATGTTAATGCAATTAACGATGATGTAACGGTGTTCAATGCTGTCAGGATCAAGGATCAAAGGGACCACTTCGTGCTGGGCCTGCAGAAGTTCCATGGTTGTCCGGTCTTTGCCATCCGGCATGTCGGTATAATAGCCCGCATATTTTTCGTTCTTCAGAAGTTTTTCAAGGCCGGAGAATTTCTTTCCGGTAAAGGCAAAAGCGTGCGGCTTTTTCTTGGGATAGATCTCGGCCAGCCGGAAGATGGTCTGTCCCGCGCTGACAAGCGTGAGGATGATGATCAGGCCCCACAGGAGCTTCTGTTTCAGAGGGAGATCTTTCATGGATGGGTATTTTAGTGTGCCGCGGGGGCTATTTCAATAAAAACCTTTGAGCTCGACGGTTTCATCGATATAATGATGCCTTAACAGCCTGACAACGGGTTTTGTGCAAATATCGACAAGGAGACCGGTGTGATATCAGTCGGTGTTATCGGTTGCGGCCACTGGGGCCCGAACCATATCCGCGTATTTTCCCAGCTTCCTGACGCCAGATGCGCGCGCTGCGCTGATATCGATCCCGCGCGCCTGAAAGCGATCAAGGCCCTGTTCCCGTCGGTCGAGGTAAGCCAGGACCATCGCACCATCCTCGCGGACCCGGCCATTGACGCGGTCTGCATTGCGGCGCCCACCAAATACCACTATCAATTCACCAAAGAAGCGTTGGCCGCGGGCAAGCACGTTCTGTGCGAGAAGCCGCTGGCCATGACCTATGGCGAGTGCATGGACCTTAAGGCGTTGGCCGCGAAGGCGGGCAAGATCCTTCTCGTCGGGCATGTGTTCATCTTTAATGCCGGCATCCACTGGATCAGGGAGTATATCGCTTCCGGCGAGATGGGCCGGATCTATTACGCCCACTCCGAGCGCACCAATCTCGGGCCTTTCCGTTATGACGTCAACGCCCTTTGGGACCTGGCCCCGCACGATATCGCGATCTTTGACCATCTTTTTGGCGAAGCGGCCGTGAGCGCGTCCGCGCGCGGATTGAAATGCCTGGGCAATTCCCTGGAAGACCTGGCTTTTGCCACGCTGGATTATCCGGGCGGGAAACTTGCCAATGTGCATGTCAGCTGGGCGGACCCGCGCAAGGTCAGGCAGATCACGATCGTGGGCGAGAAGAAGATGATCGTCTGGGATGACCTTGACCCTCTCGGCGCGGTCCGGGTCTATGACAAGTCTGTCGAACGCACATCGAAATATTACGAGTCTTACGGCGAGTTCCAACTGCTCTCGCGCGAGGGGAGCATCACGATCCCCAAGATCGGACTTGCGGAGCCGCTCAAGGCCCAGGGGCAGTATTTCATTGAATGTATCCGGAAGAATGAACAGCCCTGCCTCGCGGATGCCGAGAAGGGCGGGGATGTCGTGAGAACGCTGGCCGCGATCCAGAAGTCCATGGATCAGGGCGGCGCCCTGGTGGGGGTTTGAGCATGGCGTATTTTAAACATGACAAGGCATTGGTGGCGGACGGAGCGAAGATCGGTGATGGTACGCGCATCTGGGCGTTCGCCAATATCCAGGACGGTGCTGTGATCGGCAGGGACTGCAACATTTGTGATAATTGTTATGTGGAAAAAGGCGCTGTGATCGGTGATCATGTCACGATCAAGAACGGCGTTTGTGTCTGGGAAGGTGTTACCCTGGAGAACGGCGTCTTTGCCGGGCCGAACGTGGCCTTTGTCAATGACCGTTATCCCAAAAGCCGCAAGCCCTGGACCATGGAGCGCATCCTGGTCAAAGCAGGGGCGTCGCTGGGCGCTAACGCGACGATCCTGTGCGGTATTACGATCGGCGAAGGGGCCCTTGTGGGCGCGGGCGCGGTCGTGGTCAGGGATGTGGCGGCGCGCACGATCGTTGTCGGGAATCCCGCCAGGAAGGTCGGCGTGGTCGATGAGAACGGCAAGCCCGTGAAGGATGCCGGGAATGCCTAGGATCCTTGTTTGTCCCGTCGCGTACAATGAGAACATCAAGCTCAAGCGGGTCATTGAGCGTTTCTTAAAGAGCCCTATGCGTTCGCGGGCGGATTATTGCGTGGTGGATGATTGTTCGACGGATGGCACCAGCGAGATGATCCGTTCTTTCGCGGGCGAGGGTGTCACGACCATCCGTCATGCCACCCAGCGCGGCGTCGGCGCGGCTATCCGCACGGCCATCCGCCATGCCCAACAGAACGGGTATGACATTATCGTGATCATGGCGGGCAATGACAAGGACAACCCCGACGAGATCCCGCAGCTCGTCAAGCCCATCCTTGAGGATGGTTATGATCTTGTCCAGGGGTCGCGCTACAAGGGTGCGGTCGGCAGCGGCGGGGATATGCCGTTCTACCGCAAGGTTGCGACCCGGCTTCACCCGCTGCTCATGTCCTTTTTTACAGGTGCCAAGATCACGGACAGCACCAACGGGTTCCGTGCATTTCGCCTGGCGATCGTGAACGACGGGCGCATGGACATCGACCAGTCCTGGTTGGACGCGTACGAACTGGAACCGTACCTGATGTACAAGACGATCACGCTGGGCTACAAGTTCACGGAAGTTTTTGTGACCAAGGTCTATCCGCCCAAACAGCAGGGCTACACGAAGATGAAGCCTTTGCTGGGATGGTGGAGCATCCTGAAACCTTTATTTTATTTGGGACTGGGGATCAAAAAATGAGGATCTACGGCAAGAACCCCGTCATCGAGCGCATCAAGGCGGACCCGCACAGCATCCTGAAGATCTTTGTCGAGCCCGGGCATCCGGACAAGGATTATGTGATGCTCAAGGCGAAGAAGTACGGTATCCCTGTCATGGTGGTCCCCGAGAGCAAAATGATCAAGCTGGGCCGCAACCTCAACACCCAGGGACTCATCATTGATACCAAGGATTTTGCGTACGCGGATTTTGATGATCTGCTGGATGAGGCGTATGAAAAACAGGTGACGCTGCTTTTTCTCGACGGGATCACGGACCCGCAGAATTTCGGCGCGATCCTGCGCTCGGTGGCGTGCCTGGGCGGGTTTGCGGTCGTTATTCCCACGCACGGGGCCGTTGACGTGACCGACACGGTCACGCGTGTGGCCTGTGGCGGTGAGAACCATGTGAAAATATCACGCGTGAACAATCTGAACAATGCCATCGCCAAAGCCAAAGCCAAGGGGTTCTGGATCGCGGGCAGTGTCGTCAAGGACGGGGAAGATCTGTCGCGTTCCAAGCTGCCTTTTCCGCTGGCCCTGGTGGTCGGATCGGAAGGCAAAGGGATCCGGGATATCACGCTCAAGAACCTTGATGTTAAACTGACCATTTGGATGGCGCAACCGCGCCTGTCGCTGAACGCGGCGCAGGCAACCAGTATATTTTGTTATGAAATTAAAAAACAAAAAGACCAGCAGGGAAAAAAGAACCCGTAACACCAGCGTGCCGCTTGATTTTTTCGCGGAAGCGGGACTGCTCAAGCGCGTGAAGCGCAGCGGCTGGTGGGTGGCGGGCATCAAGGATCCCGAGAGCGTGGCGGACCATTGTTTCCGCTGCGCAGTCATCGGATTTTATATGGCGCATGAGGAAGGCGCGGACCCTTATCGCGTGCTGGCCATGACCCTTTTTAATGATATCCATGAGGCGCGGATCAACGACCTTCACAAGATGGGGCATTTCTATATTGATTTCAAGGACGCGGAGAAGCGCGTTTTCAAGGATCAGGTGGCGCCGTTGCCGTCGAAGGTCAAGGCGGCCCTGATCGATGTGCGCGGCGATTACGACAGTCAGCGCACGCATGAAGCGCTCATTGCGCGCGACGCGGATATCCTGGAATGTCTTGTCCAGGCCAGGGAATATGAGGATAACGGGCATCCGGTCGCCCGCAAATTCCTGCAACGCGCGCCGGGATTCCTCAAGACGCGCACGGCGAAGAAATTATGGAAAGACCTCCAGCATTGGGATTCTACGATCTGGTGGGAGAATGTCGTGAAGTTCGAACGATGATGCGCTTTGCGGCCCTGTTCATCAGTCTTGTGATGGTCTCTGGATGCCTGAGCTATAACGCGGCCACGGGGCGGAAGGAATTCATCGTATTCACCAGCCCCATGGAAGTGATGATGGGGCAGGATATCCATCAGCAGATGCGCGGGGGCATGACTTTTGCCGCTGACAAGGCCGCCCAGGCGCGCCTGGATCGCATTGGCCGGCGCTTGTCCCAGGTCGCGGATCGCCAGGATTATCAGTATGTTTTTTATTTGGTCAAGCAGGATGAAATGAACGCGTTCACGATCCCGGGTGGCCACATTTATTTTTATACGGGATTGTACCAGAAACTTTTGACGGATGACGAGATCGCGGCCGTGCTGGCGCACGAGATCGGCCATTGCGCGGCGCGCCATGTGATCAAGAAATATCAGGCCGCGTTGGGCTATGACCTGGTCAGCACCATGCTCGTCAATTCCCTTTCCAGCGACGTGGCCGCGCGGATCACGCGGCTCGGGGGCGACGCGCTGATGCAGCTGGGCAGCCGCGCCTACAGCCGTCAGGATGAGTATGAGGCGGACCGGCTCGCGGTCAAGTATATGCATTTGGCCGGATATGACCCCTCCGCCATTGTGACAACGTTCGAGATCCTGGCAAAGGACGGCAAGGGGCAGGAGAATGAATGGCTGCTGCTGCGGACGCATCCGGATATCAATGACCGCATCGGGGCTGTGAAGAAAGAGATTGAATTGAGCAGGGCAAGATATTAGAATTTAAGGATAAAAAGAGGTTAAATACAAGGCTATGAAGAGGATAGGGATCGCTGCCAGCCATATCGCCAAGGACAATCTGCTGCTGTACAATATTTTTGTCTGCCTGCTGTCCTCTTTATTATCATTATTGATATTTTTAGTTTCGTCTTTTTCCCTGCTGGCGGGAGTGGCCCTGGTATCCTACCTGATGCGCGGGTTCATGGCGATCGATGCGACGACGGGCCTTCTCAGGACGGCGTTCATCGCCCTGGCTGTTGTGGTCGGGCTCATCAACCTCGCGGCCGTGCTCGCGAACATTAAATTGAAACGCTGATATGGCACATCATCACAAGGACCCGCAGGACCTCATCCATGCGCTGAAGATCGGCATCTGCCGGACCACGGCCGGCGCCGGCGCCAGGTTCGTCTTTGTGAACGCGACGTTCGCGTCCATGATGGGATATGCCCAGGATGAACTGGTCGGCCGTAAGGTCAGGGACCTTTTTGTGAGTGAAAAGAATTTCAAGGATATCCTGGCGAGCCTTAAGAAGAAGGATCCATCGGAGAAATTCGAGGCCGCCTTGCGGCGCAAAACAGGGGACAGTGTCTGGACATCCCTGGCCATTACCGAGGAGCGTGATGCCCGGGGCCGGTGGCAGTACACGGACCTTGTTGTTGAGGATATTTCGCGGCAACGGATGATCGAGAAGGACTTGAGTTGTTCACGGGAGCTTTTTAAGGTCATCTTTGACAATTCAGCCGCAGCTATCACGGTGACCGATAATGCCGAAAAAATCATTGCCTGGAATCCTTTTGCGGAACAGATGTTTGACATGGGGCGGGAAGATCTTTTTAACAAGCCCGTCAAGGACCTGTATCCGGAACGCGAGTGGCGCAAGATGCGCAAGCTCAAGATCCGCCAGAAGGGCGTTATTTCGGGCATCATGACGCAGGTCATCAAGAAGGATGGCACCATCCTTGATGTGGATGCGTCGATCTCGGTCATCAAGGACGCGCAAGGGAACCTGGCGGGGACCATCGGCATCCTGCGTGAGACCACGAAGCAGCGCCGCATTCAGGAAATGCTCCTGAAGGCCAAGATGGAGGCCGAGGAGGCCAATCACAGCAAAAGCCTTTTTCTGGCCAAAATGTCGCATGAGCTGCGCACGCCGATGAACGCGATCATCGGCATGCTGGATCTGACCTTTGACACGACGCTTTCCGACGAGCAGCGCGAGAACCTGAAGGTGGCCAAGGACGCGGCCGGCAATCTGCTGCGCCTGATCAATGACATCCTGGATATTTCACGCGCCGAGGCCGGCAAGATCGCGATCGAGTCCATCGAGATATCCGTCGCCGAGATCGTCCGCAGCGTCTGCCGCGGATTGCAGGTCTTGGCGCAGAACAAGAATCTTTATTTGAGCTGGAATGTATCCGACCAGGTGCCGGCGCTAATGATCGGGGACCCGGTCCGCATCCGGCAGATCATCATCAATCTCGTCAACAATGCCATCAAGTTCACGCATAAAGGCGGGGTCACGGTGAACGTTACGCTCAATGCCATGCAGGGGAGCGAGGGCGAGCTGATGTTCGCTGTCAAGGACACGGGCATTGGCATCCCGAAGGACAAGCAGGGCCGCATTTTTGAACTGTTCAGCCAGGCGGACGATCAGACCGCACGGCGCTATGGCGGTACCGGCCTCGGGCTCGCCATTTCCAAGAAGCTGGCTGAAATGATGGGCGGGCGCGTTTGGGTTGAGAGCGAGGAGGGCCAGGGAAGTTCGTTCAACTTTACCGTGCGCCTGGAGATCAAGAGCGGGCCTTATGTTGTCAAGGCAGGTATGCTGACGGGCGCCGCCGGGTCGCCGCAGGAGGATATCGGCCGGATCAAGGTCCTCCTGGCCGAGGATAATCTGGTGAACCAGAAGATCGCGGTGCGTATCCTGGAGAAACGCGGCTGGGATGTCATGACCGCCAATAATGGCCGCGAAGCCGTCGAGGCTATTGGCAAGAACCGTTTTGACATTGTCCTGATGGATGATATCATGCCGGAAATGACAGGCGTTGAGGCTGTCGCGATCATTCGCACCGAGGAGAAGCAGACCGGCCTGCACCTGCCGATCATTGCCATGACGGCCAATGCCATGGCCGGGGATCACGAGAAATATCTGGCCCTGGGCATGGACGGTTATGTGCCCAAACCCATTGACCGCGAACAGCTGTTCACGGAGATCATCAATCTGGTCAAACAAAGGAAAGAAAAATGACAGAGATCATCGACCTGAAAGACGCGCTTGAGAGGGTGCAGGACGACAAGGACCTTTTGCTCGAACTTTTTGATATCTTTACCGAGGACTTTGCGGCGAAATATCCGGTGTTCCAGCAGGCTTGCCAGAAGGGCGATGGCGTGACCTTCAAGATGATGGCGCACGGGTTCAAAGGGGCGACCGGGAACATTTCCGCCGCGAGAATGCATGCCAATTGCATCGAGCTGGACAATAAAGCCAAGACAGGCGACATTTCGGGGGCCGGGCCGCAGGTGGAGCTTTTGGGCCGGCAGTTCGAGGAATTCAAGGCCGAGGCTGCGCGCGTTCGAAAAGAGTTCGGCAAGTAAGCGGGGAACCTGGGGCATTGTCGCAGGCTCCGGCGCGTGACAGGCGTTTGGCCGCCGCGCTCCGGAGCTTGTTTCTTTAATATCAAAAGGAGTGGTGGATGTCGCTTGTCTTGACGATCATTGCAGCATTGCTGGTCCTCGGTGTTCTGGCCTATGTGGTGGCGCAGTGGCCGGACCCTTCACCGGCGCGCAGAAAAAAGAAAGAGAAGCCCGAGCCTGTTGCCGCGGCGCCGGCCAAGGATCAGGCAGTGATGATCGAGAAACTTGAACGCAGGATCCGGACGCTGGAGAGCTCCGTTCAAAGCGCGCAGGATGAGGTGAAGGACAAAATGAAAGAGATCGCGGAACTGCAGGCCGCTATCGGCGGGTTCGAGCGCCAGCTGGCGCAGGAGAAGAGCTGGCGGGAAAGGGAGGAGTCCTCTGCCGTCAAGGAAAAAAGGCTGGAACGGGGGCTTCGTGACGAGCTGCAACAGACCCGAGAGGCCCTGGACGCGCAATCCGGGGAACGCATCCGTCTGGAACATGAGGTCAAGGAACTGCATTTTGCCAAAGGTATCATTGCCGGCGATCTGCGCCGGATGACAGCACAGCATAATGACCTGGCGCGGCGCATGGACGCATTGCTCGAGGAAGCGCGCGAGCTTAGAAGCGAGAACGCGAAATTGCGTATCAAGAAAGAGGCGGACGCCTGGGTGGCCAAGGACGATCATGACAAGGTCGCGGCCATGCTTAAGGACGCCGAGCGTCGGATCGAAGAATTGAAACAGCGCCTGCCGGCGCAGTCGACGAAGTCGGCGCAGTCGACGCAGTCGGCATAGCCGGTGCGCAAGGAGAGGGTATGGCATTCGAATATCGAAAACAACTTCCGGCGGTCAAGGAAATACTGGCCAAGCTGCCGGTCACGCCGCAGCTGGCCGCAGTCAAGCGCGGCCGTGACGCGGCGGTCGCGGATATCATTACCGGCGCGAGCGACAGATTTTTGTTGATCATCGGGCCGTGTTCCGCGGATAACGAGGACGCGGTGTGTGAGTATGTCGCGCGCCTGACCAAATTGCAGGAGCGCGTGAAAGACAAGCTTGTTCTTGTGCCGCGCATCTATACCAATAAGCCCCGTACAACGGGCATTGGTTATAAAGGTATGGCGCATCAACCGGACCCGAACGAGGACCCCAACATCCTTTCCGGGCTGATCGCCATCCGCAAGATGCATATCCGCGCGCTGGGCGAGTCGGGCTTGAGCGCTGCCGACGAGATGCTCTACCCGGAGAATTATCCGTACCTTGAGGATGTTCTAAGCTATGTTGCTATCGGCGCGCGTTCCGTCGAGAACCAGGGGCACCGGCTGAGCGTCAGCGGCCTGGATGTGCCGGTGGGGATGAAGAACCCCACCAGCGGGGACATGCAGGTCATGATCAATTCCGTGCGGGCCGCCCAGTCGCCTCATGTGTTCGCGTACGCGGGCTGGGAGGTCGCCACGCCGGGGAATCCCCTGGCGCACTGCATCCTGCGCGGCGCGGTGACATCATTCGGACGCGACCTGCCGAACCATCATTATGAGGATATCATGCAGCTCAAGAAATTGTACCAGGACGCGGGCCTGGTCAATCCGGCGGTGATCGTGGATGTGAGCCATGCGAATTCCGCGCGGCAGTTCACGCAGCAGCCGCGCGTGGCGCAAGAGGTCCTTAACAGCCTGAAGTTCGCGCCGGAATTGCGGTGGTTCGTCCGGGGGTTGATGATCGAAAGTTATCTGGAAGAAGGGTGCCAGGACGTGAATGGCGCTGTGTATGGAAAGTCCATTACCGATGCGTGCCTTGGTTGGGATGATTCGGCCAGGCTTGTCCTGCGTATTGCGGATCAGCTTTAACAGGCCGGCATGACAGGAATATTGACGGGATAGACACGGGGATATCATGGTGTTCGCAAAACGTACGGATTGGGACCTGAGCGAGAATCCCCTGTCGCTTGAATTGACGCAGCTTCGAGCCGGGGGCGGCGCTTTTTGCGATCTCACGGAGTCCAATCCGACAAGGGCGGGGATCGCGTATCCGGCCGAGGGATTGCTTGCGCTTTTGGCCGATCCGGCCAATCTTGTTTATGCGCCGGCATCAAGGGGGCTGCTTAAGGCGCGCGAGGCCGTTGCCGGTTATTATGCCGGCAAGCAAGCCTCTGTTGACGCCGGGCAGATCATCCTGACAGCCAGCTCGTCGGAAGCTTACGCATTCCTTTTCCGCCTGCTTGCTGATCCGCATGACCGCGTTCTTCTGCCCGCGCCGAGCTATCCGCTTTTTTCTTATCTGGCGGGGATCAATGACGTGGCTACGGCGTATTACCAGATCTTCTTTGACGGCAAAGCCTGGCGCATTGACTGGGATTCGCTGGAAGAGGCGCTTAGCCGCGACACCAAGGCCGTGATCGTTGTCAGCCCGAACAATCCGACGG
The DNA here is from genome assembly GCA_964643325.1 of uncultured Planctomycetales bacterium. GTDB lineage: Bacteria > Omnitrophota > Gorgyraeia > Zapsychrales > Fredricksoniimonadaceae > Fredricksoniimonas. The sequence continues at coordinate 71,046 of CAZXSE010000003.1, read as the reverse complement.
GGTCCTGCCTGAAGCCGGATGAACTTAAGCGGCTGAACACCCTGTGCGCGGCCAGCGGGGCCGCGATCATCAGCGACGAGGTCTTTGCGGACTATATGTTCGCCGGGCAGGAGCATTGTTTCCAGACCCTGGCGGCGAATTCAAAGGCCCTCAGTTTTGCGCTGGGCGGATTATCAAAAGCCATGGCCCTGCCGCAAATGAAACTGGCCTGGATCGCGGTCAACGGCCCGAAGAAGCAGGTCCAGGATGCGCTCGCGCGGCTTGAGGTGATCGCGGATACATACCTTTCGGTCAATACGCCCGTGCAGAACGCATTGCCGTCATGGCTGGCGGGGCGCGGTGCGATACGCGACCAAGTCATGGCGCGGGTGCAGGCGAATTACGATCACCTGCGCGCTGTTACGCCGGCTACGCCGGCCGGCGTTACGGTCTATCCCGTCGAGGGAGGCTGGTACGCGGTGGTGAAGATCGCCATGGACATCCCGGAGGATGAGTGGGCCGTGAGGCTTTTGAAGGAGCGGCGCGTATTCGTTCATCCCGGGTATTTCTTTGATTTTAATGAAGAAGGGATCATCGTGCTGAGCCTGCTGACGCCCGTTGATGTTTTTCAGGAAGGCGTTAAAAGGATCTTTGAGCGCGCTTAACGTAAGGGATATTGCAGGGCGCGCGGGAAAGTGTGTTATCATCGGGGCAGATCAACAAACTATAAAGGGGCCGGATATGGCAAGACCGACTTGGGATGAGTATTTCATGAAACTGGCGATGCTGGCGTCTGAGCGGGCGACCTGCCCGCGCATGCATTGCGGCTGTGTCCTGGTCAAGGAGCGCGAGGTCATTTCGACCGGGTATAACGGGTCCATCCCCGGGGATGTTCATTGCGAGGACGCCGGATGCCTCGTCGTTGACAATCATTGCGTGCGTACCAATCACGCGGAGATGAACGCGATCGTCCAGGCCGCCCGCAAAGGGCATACGATCGACGGGGCAACGGCCTATGTGACCAATATGCCCTGCACGACCTGCGCGAAGGCGCTGGTGGCCGCCGGGGTCAAGCGCGTCGTTGTCTTTTCAGATTATCACAGCACGCTTGCTACGGATTTCTTTGCCACAGCCAAGGTGAAGATCGACAAGATCCCCATGCCGTCGAAGGCGATCGTGTATGACCTTGAAAAGTACACCTCTGCGCGGAAGGCATCATGATCGAGAAGATATCAAGCCTGCAGAATGCCGGGATCAAGCGCGTGGCGCGCCTGCGGACCAAAAAGAGCCGGGACGCGCGCGGGCTTACCATTGTCGAGGGCGTGCGCGAGGTGCGTCAGGCATTGCACGCGGGCCTGCGTTTTTCATGCGCATATATCTGCCGCGAGGGCGTGTATCGTTGTGATGATGACCTGGTGCGCGAACTTGAAGGCCGGCAGGTAAAGATCTTTGACGCTGGTTGTTCCGTGTTCGACAAGATCTGCTACGGCGACCGCACGGAAGGTGTGCTGGCCCTCGTAGAGCGCCCCGAGTTAACGCTGGAGCAGTTAAAACTTGGCGATAAGCCGCTGATCGTTGTCATGGAAAGCGTCGAGAAGCCCGGCAACCTGGGGGCGGTCCTGCGCACGTGCGACGGGGCCGGGGTCGCGGCGCTGTTGGTGTGCGACGAGCGTACCGATATCTATAATCCTAATGTCATTCGCGCCAGCCTGGGCGCCGTGTTCGCGGTCCCGACGGTGTCGTGCACGAGCAAGGATGCTGCGGCATTCCTCAAAGCTCGCGGGGTGAGGATCTGCGCGGCGGTCGTGACCGCTACGGCAGATTATTTCAGCAGGGACCTTTCCGGCGCTTGCGCTATCGTGATGGGCAGCGAGCAGGAGGGCCTCAGCGATCTCTGGCGCAGGAGCGCTGACGAGCAGCTGCGCATCCCGATGCTCGGGAAAGTGGATTCACTCAACGTTTCGGTCTCCGCGGCGGTCATGGTGTACGAAGCGTTACGGCAAAGAAGGCAGGCATGAAGCTACAACTTTTTATTTCACATAACGGCGGCGTTTCCCGGCGTAAGGCTTTCGACCATGTGCTCGCCGGGGATGTAACGGTCAATGGCGTTGTCATTCGCGAACCGTCGCATATGATCGAACCGGGCGAGGACAAGGTCGCCTTGTTGGGCCGCGAGATCCAGCCCAAGGGTTATGAATACGTCATGTTGAACAAGCCCGCGGGCTATGTGACCACCTGCGAGGCGCAGTTCGACCAGCGCGCGGTCATGGCGCTGTTGCCGGCGGAGTTGCGGTACCTGAAACCCGTGGGACGCCTGGATAAGGACACCCAGGGGCTTTTGCTGCTGACCAATGACGGAGAATTGGCCAACCGCCTGGCGCATCCGAGTTTTGACGTGAACAAGACCTATCATGTGCGGGTGGTGCGGCGCATGCAGCTGCGCGAGAAGGACCGGCTGGAACAGGGTGTTGTCATCGAGAGTTTCAAGACAGCGCCGGCGCAGGTGGCAAATCTCCAGTTTGACGGTGATTTTACGGAATTCGACCTGACCATCCATGAAGGGCACAAGCATCAGGTGCGCCTGATGTGCCACGAGGTCGGCCATGACGTGGTCCATCTGACGCGCGTGGCGCAAGGCCCCTTGAAACTGGACCTTCCCAAGCCGGGTGCATGGCGGCATTTGACCGGGGAGGAAGTGCTGCAGCTAAGGGCCATCGGGCGTCATCCTGCCAGAATGGAACATGGCGCGCGCATGACGCGGCCGCTTTTCTCGTCGAATTCGCCGCTGCGCCGTAAGTCCGTCGAGCGCGATTGGCACAGCGCTGATACCAAGAGCGCGCCGCGGCAGGAAGCGCCCCGGCGTGATGACAAGGACAGAAAACATTTCGGGGGCCCGTTATCAGGGCCAAAGACCTTTGGCGCGAAAAAAACATTTGGTAAAGCCTCGTCAGGGCCGCGGGCATTCGGGCCTCGCCCTGCGGGGGCGGGCGCAAGGCCCGCTGGCAAAAAACCTTACGGCCGCTCATCGTCAGGGCCGCGAGCTTCCTTTCGTCCAAAACATTAACAGCCCATGATCACACTCACACAGGTATCCAAGAATTTTGACGAACGCATGCTCATGGACAATGTGTCCCTGAGCATTTTTCCTAACGAGCGCATCGGCCTGACCGGGCCCAATGGCGCGGGCAAGACCACGCTCTTTCATCTGATCCTCGGGGATATGGAGCCGACCGACGGGAACGTCACGATCCAGAAAGGGATCAAGATCGGGTACCTGCCGCAGGAAGCGCATTTTGATTCCAGCCGTACGGTCATGGAAGAGGTCACTTCCGGCGATGAGGAGATCCAGCGGCTGCTTGATGAGAAGCACCGCATGGAGAATGACGGCCTTTGCGCCGAGACGCGTTACGGCGATATCCTGGAGCGGCTTGAGGCGCTGGGGCTTTATGAGCTTGAGCACAAGGCCGAGAAGGTCCTGGCGGGGCTGGGATTCAAGGAATATGAATTCCACAAGCCCGTGGTCCAGCTTTCCGGCGGGTGGCAGATGCGCACGCTGTTGGCCAAACTGCTGACCTACAATTACGACCTGCTTCTTCTCGACGAGCCTATCAATTATCTGGACCTTGCGGCCACCTTGTGGCTTAAGGATTTTTTAAGCCAGTATCCGGGCTCGTTCGTCATGATCTCACACGATAAGGTTTTCCTGAACGAGGTGACGAACTATACCATCGTCCTTGAGGATGGCAATATGGCCAAGGTCAAGGGAAGCTATGAGGCGTATGAGGCGCAAAAAGAACTTGAGTACCGTACGCTGGAAAAGCGCATGAAGGTGCTGGACAAGAAGAAGGACCAGCTTGAGCGCTTCACCTCGCGTTTTCACGCCCAGCCCAATCGGGCGTCCGCGGTGCAGAACAAGATGAAGATGCTCGAACGCCTTGAAGGCGAGAGCGTTAACCTGCCGCGTTCGCGCGTCAGCATTAAGGACTTTAATTTTCCGGAGACGCAAGAGAGCGGCTATACGGTCATGAGCCTGGTGAATGTCCGCAAGGCTTATGCTGATAAAGTGGTTTATGAGGACCTGAATTTCGAGATCACCAAAGGCCAGAAGATGTGCCTTGTCGGGCCTAACGGCGCCGGCAAATCGACGCTTTTGAAGATCCTTGCGGATGTCATCCCGGTGGATAGCGGGCGGCGGCGCTTGGGCCACGGCGTAAAGATGGGATATTTTTCGCAGACGCGCCTGGATGTCCTGAACCCCAACCGCACGGCGTTCGAGGAGCTTGTATCTGCGGTGGGCGGTAGTTTCCCGCAGACGCAGGCGCGTAATCTTTTGGGCATGTTCAACTTTCACGGCGCGGATGTGTTCAAGCCTGTGTCCGTACTTTCCGGCGGCGAGAAAAGCCGCCTGATCCTGGCGAAACTTCTGATCAATCCGCCGAATCTTATTTTGCTTGATGAGCCGACGACGCACCTGGATGTGGACGGCGTGGAAGCCCTGACAAAGGCTTTCCGCAATTATAAGGGAACCTTGTGTTTCATCAGCCACGACCTGTATTTCATCCGTCAGATCGCGAATCATATCATTGAGGTCGACAACGGCCAGATCCGCGATTATCCGGGCTCGCTTGATTATTATCTTGATAAGAAACAGGGCCGGGATGAGGCGCAGGATAAGAAGAAGCCGTCTTCCGGCGACGGGCGCGAGGCCTATGAAAAACAAAAGAAGTCCCGGAAAGACCTGAGCGAGCCCGAGCATCTTCAGGCCGCGCGGCAGCAGCATGAAAAGGCGCTTAAGCGCATCCAGGAGATCAAGAACCAGCTCAAGGCTTTTGAGCGCGAGGAAAAAGAGCTCGAGACCGAAACATATATCAAGTCGCGTCAGATGACGGCATCGTTCAGTGGCCGTCCGCGTGAAGAGATCGCGGAATGCGGCCGACGGCTCAAGGAGATCCAGACGCGCCTGCGCGCCATTGGCAGCGAACGCCAGGCATTGACCGCGGAGCGCGACCGCATCCAGCAGGGGTGATATGCGCCTGAAGCTCGACCTTCATGATGTTTTTTCCAATGGCAGCGCCATTGAACGATCGCTCCATCAATTCATGGAAGAGGCGATCGACAAGCGCGCCGAGTCGCTCGAGATCATTCCCGGCAAAGGATCAGGGCAGTTGAAGAAATCGGTCCTGCGCTTTCTTGAGAAGAATTATAAAGGGCGGTATCATCGCATCGAAAAAGATGACAAGAATTTCGGTCGGATCTTTGTCCATTTTCGCTGGCAGTGAACCTTTGGTATAATGGTCCTATGCGCGTATTGATCCTTGTGATGGCTGTGGCGTGCGCCGGCTGTGCCGAGATCCAGTATCTTGACCAGGCATTGACGCTCAAGGGGTATTCCGACGAGCGGGATGCCCAGGACAAGGCCGTCAAGGCGCACGATGCCCGTTTTGAAGAGCTGCTGCAACAGTCCCGGGCGCCCGAGGCGTTCACATCATATAAGAACAAGACAGGGATCAGGCGCGCGTTCGGCGAGCCGGTCATCTGCCAGATCGAGGAGGGCGTTGAGAAATGCCTTTACCGGCGGATCGTCAAGCCTCTTGAAAGCCCGAAGATATATTTTTATTTCAACGCACAGGGGGAGCTTCTGCGGTGGACGAACAGCTGATCCGTTCCCTGGAGAAGATCAATACGCTGGCCCGCGCCTTGCACGGCAGTGATGGCGCGGTGGACGCGCATACATTCAAATCGCTGGCCGCGCATGTGGACGAGGTCAAGGCATTGTTGGCGGCAGAAGACCTGCACTGGAAGGCCGAGACGCTTGATATCATTATTCACGCGATGACATTGCTGCGGGGGCACGGTGTTGGGACGGATGAGTTTGAAGGTTTGATGCAGCGGCGCCTGGCCAGGTTCCAGGAGAAAATATCGGCGGCCATTGCCGCTGGCGACAGGAGATGATCCTATGATGTTCGCTGTTATCGCGGTCCTTGGCTTTGTCACGGCCATTCTTGCTGTTATTGTTCTGCGGCAGAATTCCGGGGTTGAAGCGCTGTTGCGCGCGGCCCGCGATGAGCGCACGAAGGACGCGGTGGACGCGGAATCGCGACGGCAGGCGTTGGAAGGGACTGTGCGCGCTCTTGAGGCCCGCCTTAAGGATTATGAACAGCTGCTGCGCTCCTGGGAAACGGATAGGGCGCAGAAGTTCGGCGCGCTTGAGAAGGAATTGGCCAATGCCGCGCAGGCCACGCTCAAGCTTCAGGATACGACGGGAAATCTGACCAATGTCCTGGGCAATGTGAAATTGCGCGGCCAGTGGGGCGAGCGCATGGCCGAGGATATCATCCGCCATGCCGGCCTTCTGGAGAATGTTAATTACCGCAAGCAGACCCAGTTGGCATCATCCACGACCAAGCCGGACATCACGTTCCTTTTGCCGGATGAGCGGATCGTTAATATGGATGTGAAGTTCCCGTTGGATAATTATCTCAAGATGGTCAACGCGCCTTCTGATATGGAACGCGAGGCGTGCTCCAAAGAGTTCATTAAGAATGCGCGCGCCCGGGTCAAGGAACTGCAAACGCGTGATTACATTAATCCGTCGGAGAATACGCTGGATTTCGTGATGTTGTTCATTCCCAACGAACAGGTCTTCGGCTATATCCATGAGGTTGCGCCCGAGTTCATGGACGAGGCACTCAAACAGAAAGTTGTCCTGTGTTCGCCCTTCACGTTATATGCTACGCTCGCGGTCATCCGTCAGGCGCATGAGAATTTCCGTTTTGAGCGCGACCTGCGCAAGATCATTCAGGATATCGGGATCTTTGTGAAGCATTACGCCACTTTCAAGGAACGTTTCGCGGACATGGAGAAGCTCATTGCCGATCTCGACGCCAATTACAGGGACATCCGCGATAAGAGCTTCAAGAACATTGACACCAAGATCCGGCATATCGAGGAATTCAAGCAGGGAAGTTTGCCGGAAGCGGAATAAATAGCAACCATGACGGCATGTTGCTTGCGTTTGGTGTATGCCCGCCGCTCAGCAGAGACCGGCTTTTCCCAAGGATTATTGTAGCCGGTCTCTAATTCGCGGCCATGGCATACACCAAACCGCTATCGCAACATGCCACGGAACGTTTCTATGACAGATACCAACTATTCAAAATTCCTCGGCGTAACAGCATTCACCAGCGACAGGTCGCTTGATTTCATGACAGGCGAGCCTGGTAGCCCGTTTTATGTCCTGACAGCCGCGCAAAAGTTGTATCTTCAGGCGCGCGGCATTAATGCAGAGCAGGGCATCATTGTCCCGAAACAGGTCCACGGCGATAAAGTCTGGCAGGTGACGCGTAAGGATATGGAAAGATCCGGCGCGTTCGAGGCGGATGCTGTTGTTACTGATGTTATCGGACTGCCCATCGCGATACGCACGGCGGATTGCCTGCCCGCGCTTTTGTATGATCCGGTGCGCCGCGTGATCGCGGCCGTTCACGCCGGGTGGAAAAGCACCAAGCTTGATATCGCGCACAAGACGGTCGATGTCATGCGCGCCTCTTACAAGGTCGATCCCACAAATATCCGAGCGGCCATCGGCCCGTGCATCCGCCGCGACAGCTGTGCGGTCGGGGAGGAGTTCAAGGAATATTTTCCCCTCGAGACGCAGGAGACGCCATCGGGATTGCGTTTTGATATTTTCGCGGCCAATCTGCGCCAGCTGACGGCGGCCGGGGTTTTGCCCGCGAACATTTTTGACAGCGGCCTGTGTTCGTTCAAGGATGCCGCGCGCTTCCATTCATTCCGTCGCGACGCGGACCATTCGGGCCGCATGATCTCTGTTATCATGATGAAATAGGAGCAGGTATGGAATATATCGTTGTGCTGGTGACGGCGAAGGATGAGGCTGAAGCGGCAACGATCGCGCGAGCTCTTGTTGAGAAGAAACTGGCCGCGTGCTGCAACATTGTTAAAGGTGTCACATCGATCTATCGCTGGGAAGGCAAGGTCGAGCAGGGGGCTGAAACCCTGCTGATGATCAAAACACGCCGTTCATTGTTCGGTGGGTTGGAAGCCGAGATCCGACGCTTGCACAGCTATACGACGCCAGAGATCATCGCCCTTCCCGTCACGGCAGGCAGCCAGGCTTATTTGGACTGGCTGGAGCAAAGCACGCAGTAACGCCGCACTGCTAGACTTTATTTGACCCGCAACTTTTCCATCGCGTTCTTTTGGCTGTTGCCGATCTTCTCAATATAATTCTCAAGTTTGGCCTGTTCGCGCACAGAACGGATGACCTCGTTCATCACGCGCACGCGCTCCTGCGCGTAAAGCGTTCCTTTGAAATCCTCTTTGGTCTCGGTAAATTTCTGCTCATCGACCGGCTGTGTCGCCAGCCAGTAGAGGATGGCCGGGCCGCGCGCGGTAAGAACAGCCTCGCTCAAGCGGTTGTCCTTGCTCAGCTTGAAGGCGGCTGCCGTGAAGTCGTCGGATAATCCGATCTCGGGCACATATTCGCCGAGCCCGAAGAAGGGAGTTTGTTTGACGGTGAGGCCGAGCTCTTTGGCAGCCGCGGCCAGATCAGCGCCGGTTTTTATTTTATCGGCCAGCGTTTTTTGAAGTTCAGCCGCTTTTGCGGATGCCGCCGCGATGGCTTTTTCCTGGACAAGAGCACTCTTTACTTTGTCCTTGATCCTGGCGAATTCCGGCGTGAATGACGGATTCTGGGCGATGATCTTGATGACCTGAAGCCCCTTGTCTGTTCCCTGGACAGGCAGGACATCGCCTTTGCCGGCCATGAAGATCTGCTGCAGGAGTTCGAACGATCCGGTCAGGGCCGCAGGCGGATTGTTCATGTCGAAAAAGCCCGTTTCCGTAATTGTCGCGCCAACGGCTTTCGCAGCCGCGGCCGGGTCAGTGCCGGCGGTCAGCGCATCATGCGCCTGTTGGGCCAGGGCGAATGCGCCTTCCTGGTCGTTCTCCGCGGCCGGCACCGTGATGATCACGGCGTTGACCGTTTGCGGTTCGCGCAGCTCGTCACTGCGGGTGTCGTAATATGTTCTCAATTCTGCCTCGGTGACGATAATGTCTTTGGCAAAGTCCTCAGGCGCGATGAGCATGTAGCTGACCTGCATCTTTTGGTTGCGGCGCTCGTATTCGGTGCGCACTTGTTCGTCGGTGAAGGTGATGGATTGCAGGTGCGGCGCGAAAAGTTTCATGATCTTGATCTGGTCGCGAAGCCCTTCTTCGAAGTCCCGCGCCTCGCGGTGGAAAACATTGCGGGCCATGCCGGCATAAAGGCGCTTGTCAAACTCTCCGTTGCGCTGGAAGAACGGGATCGAGGCAATGTATTGCACGACCTCGGCATCCATGGCCTTGATGCCGCGAGCTTCGGCTGCCTTGAGCAGGATGATGCGTGTCCATGTTTCATTGTCCATGTCCATCACGGCGAGGAACCTGCTGGCATTGGAGCCGTGCATCATGATGGCCTGGTCCTGGGCGTTCTGGAAGTTGCGCTGATATTCCTTGAGCGATACGGCCTTGCCGAAAACCTTGCCTGCCGTCTGGCTGAGGCTGAACGTGCCGGTGTATTGCGAAACGCCCATGCTCAAGGCAAAAGAAACGATGATCAGACCCGCGACGACCCACAGGACTTTCCGGGTAATGCCTTTGTGACGGAAAATTCGCAGCATGAGAGAACTCCTTGATGGCTGGTTAAAAGCAATGGGGGAATTATAGAGAGAGCCGGGATGTTTGGGAAGTGTTTTTTGAAAGCAGTTCCCGGCACGACGCGTTCACATGAAGAAGATTTCTTCTTTACATTTTTTCTGACATCTGGTTATAATAACCCCCTCGTAAAGGAAATATGCACCTATGAAAGACAAAGATATGCCGATATTGAAACTGGGCCTGCCCAAAGGAAGCTTGCAGGACGCCACCGTCGCGCTTTTTGAGAAGGCCGGCTACAAGCTGGTCGTTTCCAGCCGTTCCTATTTTCCGCACATTGATGATGTGGAGATCAAGCCGGTCCTGTTGCGCGCGCAGGAGATGTCCCGCTATGTTGAGGACGGGACGCTCGACTGCGGCATCACGGGCGCGGACTGGGTCGCGGAGAACGGGTCCAAGGTGGATACGCTCACGGAACTGCAGTATTCCAAGGCCACGACCAACAAGGTGCGTTGGGTCCTGGCTGTGCCTGAAGATTCGAAGATCCGCTCGGTCAAAGGCCTTGCCGGCAAGCGCATTGCCACCGAGGTCGTCGGCATTACGAAGAGGTATCTTGCCAAGAACAAGGTCAAGGCGGATGTTGAGTTCAGCTGGGGCGCGACGGAAGCTAAGGTCGCCTCGGGCCTGGTCGATGCCATCGTGGAACTGACCGAGACGGGCAGCAGTTTGCGCGCCAATAAATTGCGTATCGTGGAAACGCTGTGCGAATCATCGACGCAGTTCATCGCGAACAGGTCCTCGGCCAAAGACAGCTGGAAGCGCAAGAAGATGGACCAGGTCATCATGCTCCTGAAGGGGGCGCTCGCGGCCAATAATATGGTGGGCCTTAAGCTCAATGTCGAGATCAAGAATTTAAAGAAACTCCTCGGCAAGTTGCCGGCCTTGCAGAACCCGACGGTCGCGCCGCTGGCGCAGGACGGCTGGGTTGCCGTTGAGACTGTGATCGAGGAAGGCATTGTGCGCTCGATCATCCCGGCCCTCAAGGATGCCGGCGCTCAGGGGATCATCGAATATTCGTTGAACAAGCTCATCGTTTAATCAACAAGGACAGGACAAACTTATGCCGTGCGGAAGAAAAAGAAAACTTAGAAAGATCAAGACCCACAAACGCAAGAAACTGCGCAAGGCCCTTCGCCATCTCAAGAAGAGAGAGACGCGCTAAGTCCTTGTTGTTTATGAGACGCTTCATGGCCATGTTCATCGCGGCGGGGTTTGCGCTGGCCCCGGCGGCTGTTGCCCGCGCTGACGCGGCCAAAGGCCTGGCCCATTACATCATGGGCGTCTCTTATGAATATGAGGATCGGTTGCAGGACGCTGCTGGTGAATACCGGGCAGCGGTCACAGCCGATCCTTCTTCATTTCCGGCGTACCTGCGCCTCGGGGCAGTGAGCACCGGCGCGGGCGACGCGCCGACCGCGGTCAAGGCCCTTTCTGCGGCGCTGCGCCTTAAACCCGACGAACTTGAACCAAGGTATCTGCTGGTCCTCGCGTATTCCGCGGCCAGGGACTTTGATAGCGCGGCCAGGGAATACGAGCAGGTCCTTCATGTGCAGATCGCGCGCGATCCCCAGGATATCAAGCCCCGTTTTGCGCTCTCGCATTTTTATTATTCCGCGGGAAAGGATGCCGAGGCGCTGGCGCAGCTTGAGGCGCTGCTGCAGATCCAGCCGCAGAATACGGACGCATTGCTGCTGGTGGGGTCTTCATATCTTCGCGGCTCTGGCCGTGCGGAGGGCGTCGGACTCCTGGAACGCTGTGTTGCCCTGGACCCTGGATATGCGGACTGCCTCAATGCCCTGGGATATGCTTACGCCGAGGATGGGGTATCCTTGGAGCGGGCGGAAGAGATGCTTAAGCGCGCCCTCCTCGTCGATCCGGACAATCCGGCGTATCTCGACAGCCTGGGATGGGTATATTATAAGGAAGGGCAGTTCACGCAGGCGCTGGAATTGCTTGATCGGGCGCAGGCCATGGAGAAGGACCCTGTGATCTTTGACCACATTGGCGATGTCCACGCGAAGATGGGTAGCATGGACCTGGCGCTGGAGGCCTGGCGCAGGGCCGCTGCCCTTGATGCGGCCATGTTGGATGTTGCGTCCAAGATCAAACAGGCCGAGAACACTTTGAGAAAGAAGTGATGCTAATGGCACCGTTCACGGTTCGTTCTTATGCCAAATTAAATCTCGCGCTCAGGATCGTTGGCAAGCGGCCCGACGGGTTCCATGAGCTTGTGACGCTCTTTGAGAGGATCGATCTTCATGATGATATGGCCTTTGCGTCGGCGCCGGATGGAAAACTCAGCATCGCGTGCGATGACAGGCGTGTACCGCGCGACGATCGGAATCTCGTTTGGAAAGCCGCGGCCATGCTTCAGGATGGCGAGCGCGTTATAAAGGGCGCGCGGATCACGATCACCAAGCGTATCCCGGTGGCGGCGGGGCTTGCGGGCGGGTCGAGCAATGCGGCGGCCGCGCTTGTTGGATTGAACAGGCTTTGGCGTTTGAAACTGTCGCGCGAACGCCTGATCGCTTATGCCAATAAATTGGGCAGTGATGTGGCGTTTTTCTTGCATGATGCGCCTTTTGCGGTTGGCACGGGCCGCGGCGAGAAGATCAGACCGCTGGCGTGTACAACGAAGCTCTGGCATTTTCTTGTTGTGGCGAAAGCGCCGCTTTTGACCAAAGATGTTTACGCCTGTTATGCGCCGCGGCGCGCGCGTTTGACAAGGCCCGACGGGGATGTTAATATCATTCTTCGTTCTTTAAGAAAGCATGATCCGGCGGGTGTTGGCGCCGGACTTTTCAATGACCTTGAAGCGCCGATCCTGGCGTTGAAGCCGAATTTGGGGAAGTTGAAAGCGCGCGTGGCAGGCCAGGGCGTGCTGGGTGTATCATTTTCCGGCAGCGGCCCGTCGATCTTTGCGGTCGTTGGTACCCGAAAAGATGCCGAGCGGCTTAAAAAGATCTTTAGCAAAGCATATCCGCAGAGCTTCGCGGTTTGTACCAAATAATTGTGGTAGATTGCCCGGCCCTTCGGCGGTAACGCCTCAGGACTTGGGCAATGATGTTCTGAAAAGTATTGTGGTACATTGCCCGGTAGTGTAATGGTAACACATCAGATTTTGGTTCTGAGTTTCTAGGTTCGAATCCTAGCCGGGCAGCCATTTGTTCCATAGAGCGAAAAACCCTTATCCCGTATGGGAGAGGGTTTTTCGCTTTTATGAGACCAAATGGCTGCCCTTGAAAGGATTCTTTCAAGGGCCAAGTAATAGTAATATAGAGATACCTATCCTGCAGTGGGATGGCTCCCGCATCTTAGTCAGAATCCAGGTCTTTTTGGATATTTTGTCCGCCCCCTTTTCCCTAATATATTTGAACTTGACGAAAAATAGGGCGTGGGATATACTAACCGCTCCGTTGGGAAAACTGCTTTTCGCGGGCGTATTTTTTACCGGGTGTCCGGATATTTTTCCGACGGAGAACAGCGCTGGAGTGTTATGGCTCAATTGCGTACGATCATCCTGGCGGCGGGCAAGGGCAAGCGGTTCAAGTCACAAACGCCCAAAGTCCTGCACCGTCTGGCCGGAAGGCCTTTGGTCGACCATGTCCTGGATGTCGCCGAGGCTGTGGGTTCTTTGAGAACATATGTTGTTGTCGGTCATAAGGCTGATCTAGTGACGAAGGCAGTGGCCTCAAGAGCGCAGGCCGTATTGCAGGCAGACCAGCGCGGGACCGCGCATGCGCTTCGTTGTTGCGCGCCGCATTTCAAGGGTTTCAAGGGCGATGTCCTTGTCATGTGCGGAGATACGCCGCTGTTGGACAAGGCGATCATCCGTAAACTTGTCGCACAGCACCGCCGCAGTAAGAATGTTTGCACGGTGTTGACGACCGTGTTGCATAATGCCTCTGGTTATGGCCGCATTATTCGTAACAAGAAGGGGTTGTTCACGGCGATCCGTGAACAGAAGGACTGCTCCCCGGAAGAAGTCATGGTCCGCGAGATCAATACCGGCGTCTATTGTTTTGATGCCGCCGCTATTTTTAACGCGGTCCGTGATATCAAATGCAACGCGAAGAAAAAAGAATTTTACCTGACCGATGCCGTCGAGCTTTTTCTGGGGCGCGGCGGAAGAGTGGGGGCGCTGGTGACATCGGACTGGAGCGCTCAGCTCGGGCTTAACACCCGTGCGGAACTGGCCATGGCCGAACGCATCAAGCGCGAGAAGATACTGGCAAAGTTCATGGCGGGTGGGGTCACGATCATCGATCCCGCGACAACATATATAGAAGATAATGTTGTGATCGGGCAGGACACGGTCATTTATCCCTGCACGTATATCCACGCGGGGGTCAGGATCGGCCGTGCTTGTTCCGTCGGGCCTTTTGCGCGGTTAAGGCAGGGCACGACGCTGGCGGATCGCGTGACGGTCGGGAATTTCGTGGAAGTTTCCCGTTCGGCGCTGGGGCCGGGCGTGACAATGAAACATATGAGTTTTCTGGGTGATGCGACGGTCGGGGCATGCGCCAATATCGGCGCGGGCGCCGTGACCGCCAATTACGACGGAAAGAATAAGAATAAAACAAAGATCGGCCGCAAGGCTTTTATCGGGTGCGATGCGGTTCTGGTTGCGCCGGTGACGGTGGGCGATGGCGCGGTGGCAGGGGCGGGTAGCGTGGTGACCCCTTCCCGCAGTATTCCCGCCGGCATGGTCGGTGTCGGGGTTCCGGCCCGCGTGATAAAGAAGGTAAAATGATATGAGTGAGATCTGCGTTATTTCGGGCAATGCCCACAAGGAACTGGCGGAGAAGATCTGCACGTGCCTGGATATTCCTTTTTCAGAGGTCATGTGCGGCCGCTTCAGCGAGGGTGAGATCCGCGTTCAGATCGTGTCGAATGTGCGCGGCAAGGATGTGTTCATTGTTCAGCCGACCTGCCCTCCGACGAACGATAATTTGATGGAACTCTTGATCCTGATCGACGCGGCCAAGCGCGCCTCGGCCAACCGCATCACGGCGGTATTGCCGTTCTACGGGTATGCCCGCCAGGACCGCAAGGACCAGCCGCGCGTGCCGATCACGGCGAAGCTTGTGGCGAACCTGATCACGGCCGCGGGCGTTGATCGCGTGCTGTGCATGGACCTGCACGCCAGCCAGATCCAGGGTTTCTTTGATATTCCCGTTGATCACCTTTATGCCATTAACACCATTTGTGAATATTTTGAGCAGATGAATTTAAAAAATGTTGTCGTGGTTTCGCCCGACGTCGGCGGCATCCGCATGGCGCGCGCTTATGCCAAGCGCCTTGGCGCGGGGCTGGCCATCATCGACAAGCGCCGCAATTCGCCGGAAGAGACCGAGGTCATGAATATCCTCGGCAAGGTCAAGGGTAAGAACGCGATCCTCGTCGATGATATGGTGGCGACGGGCGGCTCCCTGATCGAGGCGATCAAGGCCATCAAGGAGATGGGCGTCGAGAAGGTTTACGCGGCCGTCAGTCACGGCGTCCTGTCAGGCTCCGCGGCCGAGAAGCTCAATGATTGCAAGGCGCTTGATGAGCTGGTCATTTCTGATAGCATCCCGCTGGCAAAGGCCAAGCGTTTCCCGAAGATCAAACAATTGACCGTTGCGCCGCTGTTGGCGGAGGCGATCAAGCGAATTCATAACGAACAGTCTATCAGTTGCCTGTTCGATGTTAATCGTTAACGCAGAAGGTGGTTGAAGGATATGGAACAGATCGAATTGACCGTTGAAGCAAGGAATGTAAAAGGCAGCGGCCCGTCGTGCCGCCTGCGCAAGAAGGGCATTGTCCCGGCTGTTATTTACGGCGAAGGCGGCGCAGCGCAGTCCGTTCAGCTGGCGCGCAAGGATTTTGAGCGCATTGTCCGCCATTATGAAACGTCGAGCGCGATCTATCATTTGCAAGTGATGGATGCCGGCAAGAAGCAGGGAGACCTGATGGCCATGCTCAAGGATACGCAGCATGACCCGGTCAGCGACATGGTCGCGCACCTGGATTTCCTGCGCATCTCGATGGACAAGGAAATTTCGATCAAGATCCCGATCATCCTTAAGGGCACGGCGATCGGCCTCAAGAAGGAAGGCGCAACGCTCGAGCATATGATCCGCGAGCTCGAGGTCATCTGTCTTCCGAAGGATATTCCGACGCATCTGGACGTGGACGTGACGAACGTGGATACGCATGTTTCCATTCACGTGAAAGACCTGGCATTACCGCAGGGCGTTCGCACCAAGATGGATATGGGCGCTACGGTGGTGACGCTCGTGTTCGCGACCCGCGAGGTTGAAGCGGCGGCGGCGACCGACGCGGCAGCGGCGGCTCCGGAACTCGAGGTCATCAAGGAAAAGCCGAAGGATGCGGAAGCAGCCCCGGCGGCAGGCGCGAAAGCGGCTCCGGCGGCAAAGCCCGAGGCGAAGAAGTAACAGACGTATTGATAACGGTGGGGGCCGGTTGTGGCAACAACAAAACTCATCGTTGGCCTGGGAAATCCCGGGCGTGAATATGAAAAGACGCGCCACAATACCGGCTTTATGGTCGTTGAGGCGCTGGCGCAGGAGTTGGGCGCGGCATTTAAGAAATGCAGGTACGCCCCGGCATTGACGGCCGAGGTCCGTGAGGACGGCCAGAGGGTCCTTGTGGCGTTGCCGCAAACCTTCATGAACGATTCGGGACGGGCGGTCGCGGCGATCGTCAAATTTGACAATGTGGCGCCGGAAGACATCCTGGTCGTGTGCGATGACCTTCGGCTTGATATCGGCCAGATCAGGCTGCGGACGAGCGGTTCTGATGCGGGCCATAACGGGCTCAAGTCGGTCGCGGCGCATCTGGGGACCGAGGAGTACACACGCTTGAGGGTCGGGATCGGGGCGCCGGCCGCGGAAGATATGCAAAAAGATTTTGTGCTGGCGGTTTTTGACGCGGCACAGAAGAAGATGATCGGGGAAGTTCTGGAGCGTGCGTGCGATTGCTGCCGTTTGTGGCTTGCGAATGATACGGCCAGAGCGATGACATTGTATAACAAAAGGAAGAATGATGAACAAGTATGAATTGATCTACATGGTGGATGCACGTTTGACCGACGCGGAGAAGGGCGAGATCGCCAAGATCGTCGCTGACCTTCTTGCCAAGACCGGCGCGAGCCTGGTGAATACGGCAGTATGGTTCGAGCGCCAGCGGATGTCGTTCCCGATCAGGAAAGCCTGGGAGGCAACGTATTATTTGCTGAACATCGAGGGCAAGGCGTCGGAGATGGGCAAGCTGCGCCGTGAGCTGCAGCTGAACGAACGTATTTTGCGTTTTCTGATCATCCGGGTCGGGGAATAATTCCGAGGAGGGCTTCGGGCATGGCGGGTCTGAACAAGGTCTTTTTGATCGGCAATCTGACAAAAGACCCGGAATTGCGCTATACACCCGGCGGCAAGGCAGTTGCCAATTTGCGTATCGCGGTCAACCGCAAGTTCAAGGACCGCGCCGGAGAGTTGAAAGAGGATACCTGTTTTGTTACCGTGACCGTTTGGGACAAGCAGGCTGAGGATTGCAGGCAGTACCTGCGCAAAGGCCGCTCTATATTAGTGGAGGGCATGCTGCAATCCCGCTCGTGGGATGCTCCCGACGGGCAGAAACGCAGCGCGATCGATGTGCGCGCGGAGCGCGTTCAGTTCCTTGGCGCGCCGGGCAGCGTGAAAGATGTTGATAAGGCTGAAGGGGCAACAGGCGAAGGCGGGCCGGCCCATGATGTGGTTCATTCTGAAGATATGGTATGGGAGGAGTCATAATGGAAAGAGCACCAAGAAAGTTCGATCGTAACGACAAGAAGGACAAGAAGGACAAGAAGAAAAAGCCGCGCCGGGTCAACCGGGCGCCGCGGTTCCTTGTTGAAGTGCCGGAAGTCATCGATTACAAGGATATCAGCACGCTCAAGAAGCTTTTGAGCGAGCGCGGGAAGATCCTTTCCCGTCGTTTTACGGGAGTGAACGCCAAGAATCAGCGTTTGCTCTGTGAGGCGATCAAACGGGCAAGGTTCTTGGGTTTATTGCCGGTCGGTTCTGCAAAAAGGAAGTGAACGCATGGAAGTCATACTATGTCATGATGTGGCCAACCTGGGCAAGGGTGGCGAAGTGGTGAAGGTCAAGGAAGGGTTCGCGCGCAATTATTTGATCCCGCGCAAGATCGCCATGGCCGCCACGAAAGAGAACATGAAGCATATTGAAAAGGTCAAGGCCAAGCTGAACGCGGCTTATGAAGCCTCCCGCGCCGCGGCGCAGGGCGTGGCTGATGCCCTGGCGAAGGTCTCGTGCACCGTCACGGTCGAGGTGAACGATCAGGAAAAACTTTACGGTGCTGTTTCCGAAGCGGAGATCTTGCACGCCCTTGAGCAGGAAGGTTTCAAGTTCGAGCGCAAGGACCTTGTGCTCGAGAAGCCTGTTGAAGAGCTGGGCATCTTTGATGTCGGCGTGAAATTGCATCCGGATGTCATTGGCAGGTTCCGGTTATGGGTCACGAAGAAATAAGGATACCCCCTCAGAGCCAGTCGGCGGAGCGTGCCGTCCTGGGGGCCATGCTGTTGGATGATGATGCTGTCGGGGCCGTGATCGAAGGCCTCGACAGCTCTTTTTTTTATGACGCTTCTCACCAGAAGGTCTTTGAGGGGATGGTCAAGCTTTACGGCAACCGCAAGAACGTGGATATTATCACGCTTGCCGATCAGCTCAAGCAGGACGGGGTGCTGGAATCGGTCGGCGGCTCGGCATTCCTCGCGGAGCTTGCGGACGCGGTGCCGACCTCGGCTAATGTCCTGCACCATGTAGAGATCGTGAAGGAAAAAGGCATCAAGCGTAAGCTCATCAAGAGCGCCACCGAGATCGTCGCGCGCAGTTATGAGGACGGCGCCGAGGTTGCCACGCTGATGGATGACGCCGAGCGCGTCATTTTCGATATTGCGCATGCCCGGCAGAAACAGGAGGCCTGGGCGGTCAAGGACCTGGTCAAGGGAACGATGAAGACCATTGACGCGCTCTATCACCGCAAGGAAACCGTTACCGGCGTCGCGACCGGGTTCTACGAATTTGATGCCCAAACTTCGGGCTTGCAGCGCTCGGACCTGATCGTTGTTGCAGGCCGTCCGTCGATGGGCAAAAGCGCTTTTGCCGCGACCATGGCTGAATACGCGGCCATGGAAAAAGGCATTGGCGTCGCGTTCTTCAGCCTTGAAATGTCGAAAGAGCAGGTCATGATGCGCATGCTGTGTTCCCAGGCGCGCGTGGACGCGTCCAAGGTGCGCACGGGCATGCTCGCGTCATCTGATTGGCCCGTGTTGACGAAGGCCGCATCGCGCCTGTCGAACGCGCCGATCTTCGTGGATGATTCTGCCGCGATATCGCCCATGGAGCTGCGCTCCAAGGCCCGCCGGCTCAAGGCCGCGCATGATATCGGGCTTGTTGTGGTGGATTACCTGCAGTTGATGCGGGCATCGACGCGCTCTGAAAGCCGTCAGCAGGAGATCTCCGAAATATCCCGCTCGCTCAAGGCGCTTGCGCGTGAATTGAGTGTCCCGGTCATTGCCATCAGCCAGCTTTCGCGCGCGGTGGAAAGCCGCCAGGACCACAGGCCCATGCTCTCCGACCTGCGTGAATCAGGCGCCATTGAACAGGACGCCGACGTTGTTGTCCTTCTGATGCGCGAGGATTATTACAATGCCACGCCCGAGAACCTTGGCCTTGCCGAGGTCCATATCGCCAAGCAGCGCAATGGCCCGACCGGCATCATTAAGTTGAGGTTTTCCAAGGAGTTTGTGCGCTTCGATAATCTTGAAACGGCGCATCGGGACCAAGAATAAGAGATACGTTTTGACAGCGGCAACCAAGGAAAGTATAATCCAACTCTATGAAAAAACTATCCCTATTCCTCTCTGTAGTAATTAGTATTATCTGTTTCTTGGGCGCTCCGGCCATGGTGATGGCGCAAGATGACGCCGCGGTGACGCAGGCGCTTGATGCCGCGGAGTCTCCGGCTGACGGCACGGCGTCCGCGCCGGATGCTGCGGATGTCCCGGCCGGCAAACTGGTCAAGTCCATCGAGATCAAGGGCAATAAGTCCATCGGCATTGCCACGATCCTGACCAAGATCAAGACCCGCGTGGGCCAGGAATACCGCCAGGCGGTCATTTCCGACGATCTCAAACGCCTTTACAATTCCGGGTATTTTTCCGATGTCCGCGTTGACCGCGCGGAAGAGAGCGACGGGCTTAAGGTCACCATTTATGTTGATGAAAAGCCGATCGTCGAGGAGATCACGTTCTCCAAGATCCGTTTTTATAACAAGAAGGTCCTCTTGTCCAAGATCAAGACGCAGGTCGGCAAGTTCTTCGACAAGAAGTCCCTTAATGACGACATCAATACCATCAAGGAACTGTATGTGAAGAAGGGCCTGACGCAGGCCGAGGTCGATGTCGAGCAATTCATCGACGACGCCACCAACAAGATCAGCCTTCACGTGGTCATCAGGGAAGGTTACCGCGTCAAGGTGCGCCGCATCAATGTCCTGGGCAACGCGGCGTACAAGGACGCGCGGCTCATCAAGGTCATGAAGTCGCGCCCGGCCTGGACGTTCAATTCCGGCTATTTGAAGGAAGATGTGCTGACCGAGGACATGGACCGCATTCAGGCGTTCTATGAGCAGAACGGCTATATTGACGCGAAGGCCGCCTATACGGTCGAGAAGCTGCGCCAGGGGCTGGTGAACGTGGATATTACCGTCGAGGAAGGCAAGCGCTATTATGTCGGCAGCCTGGCTGTGGGCGGCAACGCGATCGTGTCCGTCACCGAGATCGAGGCCGCGATGAAGGACATCAAGCGGGGCAAGATATTCTCCAAGGCCAAGCTCGCGGATGATGTGGCCAATATCCGTTCTCTTTATTTCGACAGGGGTTATATTTTCGCGAAGGTCAACGAGTCCACCTCGCTCAATCCGCAGGACGGCCGCGTGGACCTGAAGCTTGATGTCGAGGAGGGCGGGATCGCCTACATCAACAAGATCAAGGTCCAGGGCAATACCCAGACGCGCGATCTTGTGATCCGCCGCGAACTGCGCATGTACCCGGGCGATGAGTTCAACGGCGTCAAGCTGCGCCGCAGCAAGGAGCGCCTGGCGAACCTTGGTTATTTCGAGGATGTGAATTTTGACATCCAGGACACTGACACGCCCGACCAGAAGGACCTTCTCGTGGAGGTCAAGGAAGCCAAGACCGGATCGTTCAGTTTTGGCGGCGGGTATTCGACAGTCGACAGCCTGATCGGGTTCGTCGAGGTTGAGCAGAAGAACTTCGACTTCGCCAACTGGCCGACCTTTACCGGCGGCGGGCAGCGTTTGTCCGCGCGCGCGGAGATCGGCGCCAAGAAGAACAACGAGATCCTCTCGTTCACCGAGCCGTGGATGTTCGATTATCCGATCTCGGGCGGGTTCGATCTTTATCGCATGCAGCATCTGCGCGAGAGCAGCACGGGTTACGCCTATGACCAGACGCGCACGGGCATCAAACTGCGCGCCGGCAAGGAGATCTCGGATTACCTCTCGACCGCCGCGTACTACCGGCTGGAGAAGACGGACATCAGCAACATGGAAGACAATGTTTCCGCGGACCTTGCTTCCGAGGTTGGCAAGAACACGGTCAGTTCCGTGGGTAATTCATGGACGCTCGACCATCGTGACAGCACGATCACGCCCACCAAGGGCTGGGTCGCCACCGCTTCGGGCGATGTGGCAGGCGGGCCGTTCGCGGGCGACAAGGACTTCTACCGCCTGGAAAGCAATGGCGCCTATTACGTGCCGTTCAAGTACAATTCGGTCCTGGCTTTTAACGGTCATGTGGGGATCGTGGATGCGTACGGCGATTCCAACAAGGTGCCGATCTTCGAGCGGTTCTTCACGGGCGGCGCCCAGTCCATCCGCGGTTATGACGAGCGCTCTGTGGGTCCTATTGATGCAAATACGAAAGACCCGATCGGCGGCGATTCCATCTTTGTCGGTAATGTCGAGTACACGATCCCGCTCATCGAGGTGATCAAGCTCGCCGCGTTCTTCGATATCGGCAATGTCTGGGACAAGTCGAGCAGCCTTGGCAAGAACAAGCTCTATTCGGGCTATGGCCTTGGTTTCCGCGTGAAAACGCCGATCGGCCCGATGAACCTTGATTACGGGATCCCGCTGGACAAGCAGCCCGGCGAGAGCAGCACAGGCAACGGGAAGTTCTATTTCAGCGTGAGCAGAGGGTTCTAAAAGGAGGGATGGTATGAGGTCGTGGAAATTGATGATCGTTATAGCAGCGTTGTTCCTAGCAGGCACCGCGCTGGTGCCGAACGCACAGGCGCAGGAGCTCAAGGGCAAGGTCGCTTATGTCAACCTGACCCGGCTTTTTGACGAGTACGAGAAGACCAAGGCTTATGACAAGGTCCTTGTTGTCGAGGGCGAGAAGTTCGAGGCGGAGCGCAACAAGAAGATCGATGCCATCCGCGAGCTTCAGGGCAAGACAGCGGCCCTGAAAGAGGAAGAAAAAGTCAAGGCCGAGCAGGATATCGAGAAGAAGAAGGCCGACCTGATGGAGTTTGACCGCCAGAAGCGCACGGACCTGACCAAGGCGCGCGACGAAAAGGTGCGCGAGATCCTGATGGAGATCGAAAAGACCGTCAGTGAATATGCCAAGCAGCAGGGGTATTCCCTTGTTTTCAATGACCGCGTCATGATCTATGGCGGGGAGGACATGAACATCACGGAGCCGGTGCTCCAGGGCCTCAATCAGGATTATCTTAAACAGGGCAAGAAATAAAAGATCCGTTCATGCAGAAAAGTCTGGCTGAGATCGCCAAGCTCATCCAAGGGCGCGTCGTGGGTAACGACGCGCTTCTTGTTAAGGGCGTTTCCGGGATAAGGGAAGCGCAGGCAGAAGAACTTACCTTTTTGGCCAATCCCAAATACATCCCGTTGGCGTCGCAGGCACCAGCTGCGGCGATCATCGTCGGAAAAGATGTGCTGGTCGCAGGCAAGACGGTTATCCAGACGGACAATCCATCCCTGGCGTTCGCGAAGGCCGTTGCTTTGTTCAAGACGGATCTGACGCCGAAGTTCAAAGGCGTGCACGCGAGCGCTGTTGTTGATCCTTCGGCCGTTATCGGCGAAGGCGCGGGCATCGGGCCGCACGCGGTCATTGATAAAAATGTCACCATCGGCCCCGGCACGGTCATTTGCGCCGGGAGTTTTATCGGTCAAAAAACGGTCATCGGCAAGAATTGCCTGATCTATCCGAACGTGACGGTCCGCGAAGACAGCATCATCGGTAATAATGTGATCATCCATAGCAATACGGTCATCGGCTCCGACGGGTTCGGGTATATTGCTGTTGACGGAAAACACATGAAGGTCCCGCAGGTGGGCACGGTCGTGATCGAGGATGATGTGGAGATCGGCGCGTGCGTCACTATTGATCGCGCGCGGTTCGATCGAACGGTCATTGGCAGGGGCAGCAAGATCGATAATTTGGTGCAGGTCGCGCACAATGTGCAGATCGGCGAAGATTGCCTGGTCATCGCGCTCGCCGGCATCGCGGGCAGTGCCCGCATCGGCAATAATGCCATTATCGCCGGGCAGGTGGGCGTGGCCGGGCATGTTCATGTTGGGAAGGGCGCGGTTGTGGCCGCGCAATCCGGCATCACGAAAGACGTTCCGGCGGGAGCCAAGATGTTCGGCACGCCGGCGCAGGAATATAAAGCGGCGATACGCGAGATGGGACTGGTGGGGCGCCTGCCGCAGTATGTGGAACGCATCGCGGCGCTCGAGAAGAAGATCATGGAACTCGAAAAGAGGCTCGGCTAGTTCATGGACAGGCAGCGGACGATCGGCAAAGAGGTCAGCGTTTCCGGCAAGGGTTTGCACACGGGGCATGAGGTACGCCTTGTCATGAAGCCAGCTTTGGCTGGAGCGGGCATCACGTTCGTGCGAACCGACCTGGTGGGAGCCCCGTCGATCAAGCTGGGGAGCATGGATGTTATTTTCGGGGCCGAGGGCGGGAGATATTCCGCGCTCAAGAACGGCGATGCGGTCATTTATACGGTCGAACACTGCCTGAGCGCCTTGTGCGGCCTCGGGATCGATAATATCACGATCGAAATGAACGGGGACGAAGCGCCCGGGCTCGACGGGAGCGCCCTGGAATACGTGAAGGCGCTGCGTTCGGCGGGGATCGTCGAGCTTGACGCTGAAAAAATATGTTTTGAAGTGAAGGAGCCGTTGTGCGTGACCCGGGGCGGATGTTCGGTCATGATCGTTCCGGCGCCGGATTTCAAGGTCTCTTACGCGCTGGAATATCCGCATCCTCTGCTTCGGCAGACCGCGACCTGGACGGTAACACCTGCAACTTATGCGGAAGAGATCGCGCCGTGCCGGACATTCTGCATGAAAGAAGAGGCGGACGCGCTGTTGGCCAAAGGCCTGGGGCAGGGCGCGAGCACATCGAACACATTGGTGTTCGGACCGGATGGCGTTATCAATAACACATTAAGATTTTCCGACGAGGCGGCGCGGCACAAGGTGTTGGACTGCATTGGCGATCTGTTCCTTTTGGGAACCGCGATCAAGGGGCATGTATTCGCTTTCAAAAGCGGGCACAACCTGAATCGTGAGCTCTTAAAACAGATCGTCGTGCAAAAGAAAAAGTATGAGGCGTCGCGCCCTCTTGCAAGAGTAGAATATAAAGAAGGAACGTCCATGGATGTGCGCGGCATCATGGGTGTGATCCCGCACCGGTATCCGTTCCTTCTGGTGGATCGGATCCTTGAGCTTGAATCCGGTAAACGCGCGCTGGCCGTGAAGAACGTGACGGCCAATGAAGCTTTTTTTCAGGGGCACTTTCCGGCGAAGCCCGTGATGCCGGGCGTTCTGATGCTCGAGGCCATGGCGCAGGTGGCGGCGGTAACGCTGTTGTCAACGCCCGCGCTCCTTGGTAAGATCGGGTTCTATATGTCGGTTGATAATGTCCGCTTCCGCAAGATCGTTGAGCCGGGCGATCAGCTGGTCATGGAAGTTGAGATCACCAAATCCCGTTCACGTATCGCGCAGGCCAAAGGCGTGTGCAAGGTCGACGGGCAGGTCGTTTGCGAGGCCGAAATGGGTTTTGCGTTCGGCGAACAATAGAAAGATCCTTATGGCGAATCATATCCATCCCACAGCGGTCATCGCGTCAACGGTCAAGCTCGGCGACGGCATTGCGATCGGGCCTTACGCGGTCATTGATGGCGAGGTGACCCTCGGCGACCATGTCGAGGTGGCCGCGCACGCGACCATCGGCGGCACGACGACGATCGGCCAGGGGTGCCGCATTTTTCCGCACGCGTCCATCGGCTCGGACCCGCAGGACAAGAAATACAAGAAGGGCGAAGTGACGGCCCTTGAGATCGGGAAGGATAATATCTTCCGCGAATTCGTGACCATCAATCGCGGCACGATCGCGGGCGGCGGCATCACCCGCATCGGCAGCAACAATCTTTTCATGGCGTACGCGCATGTGGCGCATGATTGCAAGGTGGGCAATGATTGCGTGTTCGCCAATGCCGGGACCCTCGCCGGCCATGTTGTCGTCGAGGATAAGGCCATCATCGGGGGGCTTTCAGCGCTCCATCAGTTCTGCCGCGTTGGCGTCATGGCCATGGTGGGCGGGTGTTCGCGCGTGATCCAGGATGTTCCGCCGTACGCGCTGTGCGTCGGCAGCCCCGCGGTCGTTTATAATATCAATGCCGTGGGTTTAAGGCGCGCCGGCATCACGGCATCGTCGATGAAGCCCCTGAAAGAGGCGTACCGCATCCTGTTCTTCTCGGGGCTCGCGCGTTCCAACGCGATCGAGCAGATCAACAAGGACATTACCCTGACCCCCGAGGTCAGGCATCTTCTTGATTTCGCCGCCGCCTCGGAGCGCGGGTTGTGCGGGTCCGCCAAAGAGTTCTCCGCGGGAGAATAACATGTCCCCGTTCCTTCCTCAAACGATCGGTCTTATCGCAGGCAGCGGCAAGTTCCCGCTGGTCTTTGCCCGGGCAGCGCGGCTTAAGGGCGTGCGCGTGGTGACCGCTGCGGTCAAGGGCGACGCGTCACTGTTGGTGCATCTTTGTTCCGACGAGGTCCGCTGGTTCACTCCCGGCGAGTTCAGGAAATTCTTCGAGTATTTTCGCGCCCGCGGCGTTCATCATGTTCTGATGGCCGGCAAGGTCGATCCTGACCATTTGTTCAACAGGAACGCGCCCGTGGATGATGAGCATCAAGCTCTCTTTAACGCGCTCAAGGACCGCCGCTGCGACACGATCTTTGGCGCGGTCGCGGACCGGCTCAAGGCCGAGGGCATGGAGCTTTTGGATTCTACGCTGCTGATCAAGGAATTCCTGGCGCCCGCCGGCACGCTGACCCGCAGGGCGCCGGACCTTGCGGAGCTTGATGATATTGCGTTCGGAACGGCCATTGCCAAACAGATGGGCGCTCTTGATATCGGCCAGACCGTGGTGGTGCAGGGCAAGGCCATTGTGGCCATCGAGGCCATGGAGGGAACGGACCAGTGCATCTTGCGCGGCGGC
Source organism: uncultured Planctomycetales bacterium (assembly GCA_964643325.1). Classification (GTDB taxonomy): domain Bacteria; phylum Omnitrophota; class Gorgyraeia; order Zapsychrales; family Fredricksoniimonadaceae; genus Fredricksoniimonas. The sequence continues at coordinate 44,731 of CAZXSE010000003.1, read as the reverse complement.
CGGATAACGCATGAGCGCGCGGTCGTCGTGAAAGTTGCCAAGCCCGCGCAGGACAGCCGTTTTGATGTGCCGGTCATCGGCCCCCGCACCATCCAGGTCATGAAGAAAGCCGGCGCCTCATGCCTGGCCATTGAAGCGGGTAAGACCATCATTATTGACCGCGAACGCACCGTCGCCCTGGCTGACCGTTGCGGCATTACCATCATTGCCGGTTGAATCCGGCTTCCCGTCGTTTCTCTGGACACTTCCCGCCCTTTTATTTATAATAACTCTCTAAAATTGTAATATTAATACTTAAGAGAAGAGGTGTGTCCCGTGGAGCTTGATGAGATAAAAAAGATCAGGATGGACAAGCGTGACGCGTTCAGGGCCAAGGGCCTTAACCCTTACGGCGGCAGGTTCTTAGGAACAGAAGCTGTTACGTCCGTCCTTGATGGTTTTGCGGAAGATAAGCCGGCGTTGGTGGCCGGCCGCTTGATGGCGTTGCGCGATCATGGCAAGGTTTTCTTCGGGGACCTGATGGACCGCACGGGCAGGCTCCAATTGTTCTTCAAGGAAGCCGTTCTCGGCGAGCAATGGGCTGCGTTCCGCCTGCTGGACATCGGGGACATTATTGGCGCCGAGGGAAAACTGTTCACGACCAAGATGGGGCAGAAGAGTTTGCGCGTGGAAAAGTTCACCCTGCTTTCCAAGTCGCTTGCGACCCTGCCGGAGAAATGGCATGGGCTTAAGGATGTGGATATCCGTTACCGCCAGCGTTATGTGGACCTGATCGCCAATGACGGGGTGCGGGATGTTTTTATGAAGCGCAGCAAGATCATCTCGTCGGTGCGAAATTTCCTGGAGGCGCGCGGCTTTCTTGAGGTCGAGACGCCCATGCTCCAGACCCAGGCGGGCGGCGCGCGCGGCAAGCCCTTCCAGTCGAAGCATAATGCTTACAATATGGATGTGTTCCTGCGCATCGCGCCCGAGCTTTATCTCAAGCGCTTGCTCGTCGGAGGATTTGAGCGCGTTTATGAGATGAACCGCAATTTCCGCAATGAGGGCGTGTCCACGCGGCACAATCCCGAGTTCACGATGCTTGAGCTTTATCAGGCGTATGGCGATATGCAGGACATGATGGACATCGCCGAAACGCTGGTCAGTTCCCTTGCTAAAGAAGTGACCGGGGATTACAAGGTCCAGTATCAGGGCAAGACCATTGATTTCACGCCGCCCTGGAAGCGGGTGAGCTTCGCGGGGCTGGTGAAGGAGAAATTCGATATCAACCCCGACGACAGCGCGACCGTGATGATGGATAAGGTCAAGGCAAAGCGCCCGGGCAATTACAAGGTGGACCGGTTGACCAAGTCCGCGATCATGAAGATCGTCGAAGATATCCTGGATGAGGACGCGACCATTGACCCGGTGTTCTTCACGGATTATTTCACGTTCTTGTGCCCTCTGGCCAAGACCGATCCGGCGAATGCCGCGCTTTCCAAACGTTTTGAGTTCTTTATCGCGGGCATGGAGGTCGGCAACGCGTATTCGGAGCTTAATGATCCCGAAGAGCAGCGCGCGCGCCTGGTGGAGGATCTGACGGATGATACGGAGACGGGCTTGCGCAATATCGACGAGGATTTCGTGCGGGCATTGGAATACGGGATGCCGCCGGCGGGCGGGCTTGGCATCGGCATTGACCGGCTGGTCATGCTCCTGACGGACTCCGCGTGCATCCGGGATGTCATTTTGTTCCCGCTGATGAAACCGGTGGAATAAGCGCGGTAACGATGAACTATGAACTTTGGATCGCCTACAGATATTTGATCGCGCGCAAGGACAGGTTCCTCGCGCTGATCAACGGTGTGTCGGTGGCCGGCATTGCCATCGGCGTCGCCGCGCTTATTGTTGTCATCGGCGTGATGGCCGGGTTCGACCGCGACCTTAAGGCCAAGATCATCGGCACTACCGCGCACATGGTCGTCGAACGCGAGACAGGCGTCAGGGACGCGGGTGCCTTGATCGCGCGCATCCGGACGGTCAAGGGCGTGGCCTCGGCCGCGCCGTTCGTGCACGGTAATGTATTCCTGGAGCGCGATAATCGCGCGGCAGGGCTTTTGCTGCGCGGCGTGGACCCTGCGCTTGAGGGCAGCGTCACGCAGATCAATGCCTACTTGAAAGATGGCTACACCGTCGCGCAGCTTGGCATGGATGATGTGATCATCGGCCGGGAACTGGCGCGGTATTATGATCTCAGGCCCGGCGATACGCTGGCTCTTTTGTCGCCGGTCTCCGGCGCGGCAGGCGAGGGCTGGCGGTATCAGCTCAAGGTCGCGGCGATCTTTGATTCGGGGATGTATGATTACGACCGGAACCTGATCCTGGTGCATTATGCCAAGGCCCGGACGATCTTCAATCTGCCCGCGGACCTGGTCTCGGGCGTGGCCTTGCGGCTTGATGATGTGGACGGCGCGGCGCGGGTCAAGGACGGGGTGATCGCCGAGATCGGGTTCAGTTATGTCGTCCGGACCTGGATCGAACAGAACATGAATTTCTTTGCCGCGCTCAGGCTTGAGAAGTTCGCCATGTTCGTGATCCTCACGCTCATCGTGCTGGTGGCGTCATTCAACATCATCAGCACGCTCATCGTGACGGTCACGACCAAAACCAAGGATATCGGGATCCTGTGCTCGATCGGCGTTCCGTCGGGCGCGATACGCCGGATCTTCACTTTCTATGGGGTGACGCTCGGCGTCGTTGGAACGCTGTTGGGCGTGGCGGGCGGCATGGGCTTGAGCTATATCCTTAAGGAAACACAGCTCATCAAGCTTCCCGCGACGGTCTATTACATCGACCATCTGCCGGTCCTGGTCCAGGCGGCGGACGTGGCGGTGATCACGGCGAGTGCGGTATTGATCAGTTATCTGGCAACGCTTTATCCGTCGGCGCGCGCGGCATCGCTGGCGCCGGTGGAAGCATTGAGGTATCAATAGAGCCCATGCTGTTAAGAGTACAGAACATACATAAGGCGTACACGGACACGCAAAAACGCGTCGAGGTGCTGCGGGGGATCGACCTGGAGGCGGCCGAAGGCACGTCGCTGGCGATCGTCGGCCCCTCGGGCGCGGGAAAATCAACGCTGTTGCATGTGCTCGGCGGACTGGACGCGCCGGACCGGGGCAAGGTTTTCCTGGATGGGCAGGATATTTACGCGCTCGACGATGTTCGTCGCGCGGCGATACGTAATGCCGGGATCGGCCTTGTGTTCCAGTTCTATCATCTGCTGCCGGAATTCACGGCGCTGGAGAACGTGTTCATGCCGGCGCTGGTGCGCGGCGGTAAGGGCGGCATGCGCAGCATGCGCCGGCTCGAGGAGGAAGGGTGCGCGGCCCTGGGGCGCGTGGGGCTTGGAGCGCGTGCGTCGCACAAACCGCATCAGCTTTCCGGCGGCGAACAGCAGCGCGTGGCGATCGCGCGGGCGCTCATCAATGGCCCGAAGGTCCTGTTGTGCGATGAGCCCACCGGCAATCTGGATTCAGCGTCGGGCGCCGCGGTCATTGAGCTGATCCTGGGGCTTCATGCCGGCGGACAGGCCATCATTATTGTCACGCATGATGAAGCCGTAGCCGCGCGGTGCCTGCGGATCGTCCATATGAAGGACGGGGCGCTGACGAAAGTCAAATAGTTGCTTCTTTGATGACGGGGTTTGTTTATAATCAAGAGACAAAAAAGTGAGGTATGTTATGGCGCTTAAGATCTACGTGAACGGGAAGCTGGTGGCCAAAGAGGATGCGAAGGTTTCCGTGTTCGATCACGGCTTTCTTTATGGCGATGGCGCTTTTGAAGGGATCCGCGCCTACAGCGGCGTCGTGTTCAAGCTGCAGGAACACATCGACCGGCTGTATGAGACCTGCCACACCATGCTCATTGATCCGGGCATGACCAAAAAGGACATGATCGCGGCCGTGGTCAGGACGCTGAAGGCCAACGGCCTGCGCGACGGGTATATCCGTCTGATCGTCACGCGCGGCGACGGCGACCTGGGGCTTGATCCCCGCAAATGCAAGGGGCGGCCCAATGTCATCATCATCGCGGATAAGATCACGCTGTATCCTGCGGAACTTTACAGGAACGGACTGTCGATCGTGACCGTGCCGACGGTGCGCAATCATCCGGAAGCGATCAATCCGCAGCTGAAATCGCTTAATTACCTGAACAACATCCTCGCCAAGATCGAGGCCAACAATGCCGGGGTGCCCGAAGCGATCCTGCTCGACGGCAGCGGTTATGTGGCGGAGTGCACGGGGGATAATATTTTCATGGTCAAGAACGGCGTCCTGAAGACGCCGCTGCAGGGGCACTTGCACGGGATCACGCGCGACGCGGTCATGGCATTGGCCGCCCGGCGCCTGAAGCTGAAGGTGCAGGAAACGCTCATCACGCGCCATGAATTCTTTAACGCCAACGAGGTGTTCCTGACCGGGACGGCCGCGGAGCTTATTCCTGTCGTGAAGATCGACGGGCGCGTGATCGGCACGGGCAAGCCCGGGCTTGTGACGGCGAAGCTCCTTAAATTGTTCCATGAGGTCACACGCAAAGACGGGGTGAGGTTCTGATGAAATGTGACAAATGCGTCAAGAAAGCGACAGTCCATCTGACCGAGATCGTTGACGGGAAGGCCATCGAGATGCACCTGTGCGAAGATTGCGCGCGCGAGCAGAGCCAGCACATGGAGCAGCAGTTCGGCCTGGCCGATCTTCTCGCCGGGCTGACGGACTTCGGCAAGCACGTGCCGGATCTGCAGCAGCAACAGCCGGGCGTTATCCAGTGCGCGGCGTGCGGCCTGACCTATGAGGATTTTCGCAAGTTCGGCCGTTTTGGCTGCGCGCAGTGTTATCTGGCGTTCAAGCCGCAACTCAAGGCCCTGCTTAAGAAGATCCACGGCTCGAACATGCATCTGGGAAAAAAGCCCGTGCAATGCGCGCCGCTCGAGGGCGTTGCGCCCGTGACGGGCGCCGTGATCACTGCCGCGCCCGCCGGAGGCGCTCCGAAAGAAGATACGGCTGAGGACCTGCGCCGGCAGCTTCAGGAGGCGATCGCGCGCGAGGATTTTGAGCGGGCCGCGGCGCTGCGCGACCGGATCCATACCATGGAAGGGCAGGAGTGAGGCTATGCAATTGAACGACCTTATTCACAGCACGGGCGAGTGGCTCAAAGGCACGGGCCCTTACGCGCACATCGTGATGTCCTCGCGCATCCGTCTGGCGCGCAACCTGACCTCGGTGCCGTTCACGAACCGCGCCGATAAAGAAGGGCTTGAGACGGTCCTGGCCGCGGTCGAACGCGCCATGGGTGTGGTGCCGTTCTTCAAGGATGCGACGTTCTTTCGCCTGAACGAGCTGGATAATGTGGACAGGCAGTTCCTCGTCGAGCGCCACCTGATGAGCCATGACCATGCGGCCAATCCGCAGGGCAAGGCGGTGATCGTTTCGAAGGAAGAAGCGCTTTCGGTCATGGTCAATGAAGAGGACCATCTGCGTATCCAGATCATGCAGTCGGGATTTGATCTGGACAGCACCTGGTCCGCGATCAATGCCATTGACAATGCCCTGTCCGAGCAGCTGCCCTACGCGTTCCTGCCCGAGTGGGGTTTTCTGACCGCGTGCCCGACCAACACGGGGACGGCCATGCGCGGATCGGTCATGGTGCATCTGCCGGCGCTGGTCATGACGCGGCAGATCAATAAGGTCCTCTCGGCGATCGCGAAGCTCAGTTTTGCCTCGCGCGGGTTTTACGGCGAAGGCACGCAGGCGATCGGCAACTTTTATCAGATATCGAACCAGGTGTCCCTGGGGCACAGCGAGCAGGACATCATCCAGAACATCAACGGCCTGATCAAACAGATCGTTGAGCAGGAAGAGCAGGCGCGTCAGGCGCTGTTGGTGCAGAATCGTGATGTGCTGGAAGACAAGGTATGCCGGGCATGGGGCATTCTCAAGAGCGCGCACATCATCTCGAGCCAGGAGACCATCGAACTTTTGTCCATGGTCCGGCTCGGCGTGGATATGGGGATCATCACGGACCTTGATCCCAAGGCGCTCAATGAACTTTTTATCATGATCCAGCCCGCGCATCTGCAGAAGATCGAGGGCAAGAAACTGGGGACAACGGAACGCGATATCCGGCGGGCCCGGCTTATCCGCGAGAAATTCCAGAACAAGGCGTAACAGCACACAGGAGGCAGGGGTATGTTCAACAGGTTTACGGAACGCGCGCGCAAGGTCATTGTTTTTGCCAAGGAAGAGGCGCGCCGCTTTAATCATGATTATATCGGCACCGAGCATCTTTTACTGGGCCTGATCCGTGAGGGCGAGGGCGTGGCCGCCTCCGTCCTGCAGAAACTGGGCGTTGATCTTGAATCGATCCGCATCGAGGTCGAGAAGCTGGTCCAGCCCGGGCCGCAGACGCAGGTCGTGGGGGATATCCCTTTTACGCCGCGCTCGAAAAAAGCGTTGGAGCTTTCCGCCGAGGAGGCGCGCGCCCTGGGGCATAATTATATCGGCACCGAGCATTTGCTGCTGGGGCTGGTCAAGGAAGGCGAGGGCATGGCCTACCGGGTGCTGCTGAATCTCGGGCTTGACCTGGGCAAGCTCCGCAACGAGGTCATGGAACTTTTAGGCCAGGGCATTCCCGGCTACGGCCAACAGCAACAGCAACAGCAGCCGGGCCAGGACCCTGCGCTTAAATCGACGAGCAAGACGCCCGCGATCGACGCGTACAGCCGAAATCTTAACAAGCTCGCCCGCGACGGCAAGCTGGACCCGGTCGTTGGCCGCAAGAACGAGATCGAGCGCGTGGTGCAGGTTTTATCGCGCCGCACGAAGAACAATCCGGTGCTTCTGGGCGAGGCGGGCATCGGCAAGACCGCCATCGTCGAGGGGTTGACCCAGCAGATCGTCGCCGGGGACGTGCCGGAAGTCCTGCGCGAGAAAACGATCGTGGTGCTGGACCTTGCCATGATGATCGCGGGCACCAAATACCGCGGCCAGTTCGAGGAGCGCATCAAGGCGATCATGGAAGAGCTCAAGCGTAACGGCCGCATCATCCTTTTTATCGACGAGATCCACACGCTGGTGGGGGCGGGGGCGGCCGAGGGCGCCATTGACGCGGCCAACATCCTCAAGCCTGCGCTGGCCCGCGGCGAGATCCAGTGCATCGGGGCGACCACGCTGGATGAATACCGCAAGAACATCGAGAAGGATGCGGCCCTGGAGCGCCGGTTCCAGACCATCATGGTGCTGCCGCCGTCGATCGAGGAGACCGTGCTGATCCTTAAAGGGCTGCGCGATAAGTACGAAGCGCATCATCGCGTGAAATATTCCGACGAGTCGCTGGAGGCGGCGGCCAAATTATCGGAGAGGTACATTTCGGGGAGGTTCCTGCCGGACAAGGCGGTGGACATCATCGACGAGGCGGGCGCCAGCGCGCGGCTCAAGGCCATGGTGATCCCGGATGATATCAAGAAGATGGAAGAGGAGATCGAGAATCTGCGCAAGGAGAAGGAAAGCCATATCAAACGCCAGGACTTCGAGAAGGCCGCCAACATGCGCGACCAGGAGCGCGAGGTCAGGGAGCGCCTTGAGAAGCGCCGCGGCGAATGGATGGCCAGCCGCGACGATACCTCGCTGACCATCGGCGAGGAGGATATCGCACGCGTGGTCTCCCAGTGGACGGGCGTGCCGCTCATCCGCCTCGAGGAGAAAGAGAGTGAACGGCTGCTGAAGATGGAACAATACCTTGATAAAGAGGTCATCGGACAGGAAGAGCCGATCAACGCGATCGCGCGCGCCGTCCGGCGCTCGCGCGCGGGCATCAAGAACCCGCGCCGGCCCATCGGATCGTTCATTTTCCTGGGACCGACGGGCGTGGGCAAGACCCTCTTGGCGCGCAAGCTCTCCGAGTTCATGTTCGGCGATGCCAACGCGCTCATCCAGATCGACATGTCCGAATATATGGACAAGTACAATGTTTCGCGCCTGGTAGGCGCGCCGCCGGGATATGTGGGTTACGAGGAGGGCGGGCAGTTGACCGAGAAGGTCCGCCGCCGTCCGTATTCGGTCGTTCTTCTCGACGAGATCGAGAAGGCCCACTCGGATGTCTTCAATGTCCTCTTGCAGGTCCTTGAAGAAGGGCGCCTCACGGACAGCCTGGGCCGCACCGTTGATTTCCGTAATACGATGATCATCATGACATCCAATATCGGCGCTGATACGGTACGCAAGCAGAGTTCGCTGGGGTTCGCGACCCGCACCGAGGAAGATACGTACGAGAAGATGAAAGAGAAACTGCTGGCCGAGGTCAAGCGCCATTTCAAGCCGGAGTTCCTTAACCGTATCGACGATATTATCGTGTTCAAGTCCCTGACCCGCGAGCATCTTTCGCGCATCATTCAGCTTGAGATCGAGGAGGTCGGCGCGCGCCTCAAGGACAAGGAGATCACGATCGAACTTTCGCAGGAGGCCATGGATTTCCTGATCGAGAAGGGGTTCGACCCTGTGTTCGGCGCGAGGCCCCTGAAGAGGACCATCCAGCGGTATCTCGAGGACCCGTTATCCGAGGCGCTGATCGCCGGGACGTTCAAGAACGGCGGCAAGATCGCGATCACGCGCGAGAACGACAAGCTGGCATTTGTGTGATGCATGGGCGTTCTGGTGCGGGCATAGCGCTGTGGGTCCTGGTCGCCGTGACGGCGCCGGCTCAGGCCGGGAACACGCCGCGAATGACGATCCCTTTCGAGGGCATGCTGGACCTTCAGGCCCAGAGCCTGTCGGTGACCGTCGGGCAGGAAGGGCAGGGCGCGGCGGTCCTGGATATCACGCACCCCGGTCCGGGGCAGTATGACCTGCGCGCGGACCTGCGGCATGTCGCGACCCGGGCATGGGATGTCGCGGCTGTCCTGGAAGGGAAATTCGTGGTCGTCGGGAATGACCCGATGCGCCGGGAACTGTCGGGCGAGCTGTCAACGCAGTACACGTTGCTCAATTACAAGCCTGTTCGCGACGGATACCTGAAATTCGCGGTGCGCGAGCGCCGCCTGATCGTGGACGCGTTCTGGTTCGGGGCGTTCGCGGGCAAGGGCGCGATCGACCTGATGGACCGGCATGAGATGGATGTTTCACTGGAATTGCTGTCCGCCGACCTTGATGAGTTCTGGGACATGCTTCAGGCGCGCGGCGTGGATACGCCGCCTGTCAGCGGCATTGCGAGCGCGGCCCTTGCGTTAAAAGGCCCGCTGGCGCGGCCCGGGGTCAGCGGCCGGCTGACGGCATACAACGGCCGGTTGAAACGGATCGATTACGATAATCTTGACCTTCATCTGGAAGGGACTTTTCCGCTGATCCGCATCGCCGAAGGGAGGATCGACCCTTCCGACGGGCCCGGTTTCAGGGTCACCGGCGTTGTGGATGTGAGCGATATGCCGCGGATGGGAACGCAGTTGCGGCAGCTGAAGAAAGAATTGATCGTTGAGGACCAGCACAGCGGCCGCGCCTGGGCGTTCCGCCGGGCGGATGTTGACGGCGCGCAGACGACACAGCTCAAGTCCTTTATCACCGGCAACGGCGATGTGAGGGACACGGGTGAGAGCGTGGTGGGGCTGCAGAAGCATATCGGGTTTTGATCCTGAAGGGGGCGTATGGGGCGTGAATGGCTTGAACGATCAAAGGGCGCGGCGCGGGACGGTTTCCGTTACGTCGGAGAGCTGACGCTGTTGGGGGCGCAGATCATGATTGCGGCGCTGACACCGCCGTTCTCTCCGTACCGGTTCCTGGTGCAGGCAAAGCGCGTCGGGCCGGGAAGTTTCCTGATCGCGTCTTTGGTGGCGCTGTTTGTGGGCATGATCATCGCGCTTCAGATGGCGTACCTGATGCTGCAGCTTTCGGCGGAGATCTATATCCCGAACGTGATCGCGGTCTCCTTGACGCGCGAGCTCGGGCCGGTATTGACGGCATTGATCGTGGCCGGCCGTGTCGGGGCGGGCATCACGGCGGAGATCGGCTCCATGGTCGTGACCGAGCAGGTGGATGCGCTGCGGGCTTTTGCCACGGACCCTGTCCGCTATCTGGCGGTGCCGCGTTTTCTGGCCCTGGCCGTCATGCTGCCGGTCCTTACTGTTTTTGCCGTCCTGGTCGGTATTTTCGGCGGGTTCGTGATCTGCAATTTCAAGCTGTCGATCGACGCGCACATGTACTGGAACATGGTCATTGACTCGCTCGCGGTCAAGGACGTTGTGACGGGCCTGGTCAAGACCATGTTCTTCGGCATGATCATCGCGACGGTCGGGTGCTTCGAGGGCCTTCATGTCAAGGGCGTGGCCGACGGTGTCGGGCGCGCCACGACCATGTCGGTGGTGCGCGCGTTCATCCTGATCATCATGTTCGACTGTTTCTTTACATTCATCTTTTACTTTTTGTTCAACGCCTGATGATAGAGATACGCAACCTTTATAAAACATTCAATAAGGTCCAGGTCCTTAACGGGCTGAACCTGCAGGTGCGCGCCGGCGAGACCAAGGTGATCATCGGCCGCTCGGGTGCGGGCAAGAGCGTGCTCTTGAAGCACATCATCGGGCTGTTGAGGCCCGACTCGGGGTCCATTGCCATCGACGGCGCCGAGATCACGCAGCTGGCCGGCGCCCAACTGGATCGCGTGCGCCGCAATATCGGCCTGGTGTTCCAGGGAGGGGCGCTTTTTGATTCGCTGGACGTCGGCGAGAATGTCGGGTTCGTGCTGGACGAGTTCACCGGGATGCCGGAAGCGCAAAAGAAAGAACGCGTGGGGCACGCGCTTTCTTTGGTTGGATTGAGCGGCATCGAGGAGTTGATGCCCTCGGAACTGTCGGGAGGCATGCGCAAGCGGGTGAGCCTGGCGCGCGTGCTGTGCATGGAGCCGCGGATCATCCTTTACGATGAGCCGACCAGCGAGGTCGATCCGATCACTTCCGACGCGATCCAGCAGCTGATCATCCAGATGCGGGACCGGCTCAAAGTCACGTCCATCGTGGTCATGCATGACATGAACGCGGCGTACAAGATCGCGGATACGATCGCGATGTTCTATCACGGACAGGTGATCGCGGACGGGACGCCGGACGAGATCCGCGCCTCGCGTCATCCGGTCGTAAGGCAGTTCATTAACGGTGAAGCGCTCGGCCCCATCACCGAGGACGAGAGCATGAAGTTCGGGCATGTGAGATAACGTTTTTAATGGGACGGAATCGGGAGAAGAGTATGCCGAAAGAAGCGGATCTTCAGGTCAAGGTCGGGATGTTCGTCGTGGCCGCGCTGGCGTGCCTGATCGTGTTCGTGTTCGCTATCAGTGATTTCTCGATCTTCAAGAAGGGGCAGGATTGCCGCGTTGTTTTTTCGTATGCCGACGGCTTGAAAAAGGGCGCGCCGGTGCGCGTGGCGGGCGTTGACGCGGGGCATGTGCGCGCGATCAGGGTCGTGTACGACAATACCGATCGCAAGACGCACGTAGTCGCGGAGGCCTGGATGGAAGCGGGCCACAAGGTCCCGGCGGATTCAACGTTCATGATCAATCAACTGGGGCTTCTGGGCGAGAAATACCTGGAGATCATCCCGGGATCGTCCGCGGCCCTGGTGATGCCGGGCATGACCGTGCGCGGCGAGGACCCGGTGCCCATGGAGACCATCACGAAAATGGTGGGCAGTCTCGGCGGGGAGGTCACGACAACGCTCAATAATATCAATAACGGCATCCTGACCGAGGGCAATAAGACCGCGCTGGCGGCAACGCTCGCGCATCTGGCGGGGCTGACGGAAAGTTTGAACAAAGGGCTTTTGACAGAGACCAACACCAGGGCCTTTTCGGCGATCCTGGCGAATACGGCGGACCTGACGGGGATGATGAAGAGCGGTGATGGCACCGTCGGGAAGTTCCTCACGGACCCGGACGTTTTCACGAACCTTGAAGAATTGTCGGCCGATCTGAAGGCCAATCCGTGGAAATTGTTCTATCGTCCGAAGGGCAAATAAGGGGCCTGCATGGCTGTTAAACAAAAGACCATTTTTGTGTGCCAGGGTTGCGGCCAGGAATCTTCCCGCTGGATCGGGAAGTGCCCGGGATGCCAGAGCTGGAATACGTTCGTCGAGGAGGCGCAGATCGCGCGTCCGGCGGATAATTCCGCGCGCGGGCTGGTGGCCAACACCGATGCGCCTGTACTGCTCAAGGATGTCCCCGCCGGCGAGGAAGAGCGTTATCACACCGGCCTCGGGGAGTTTGACAGGGTTTTGGGCGGGGGTCTGGTAACAGGGTCCGTGACGCTCATTGCCGGGGACCCGGGCATCGGCAAATCAACGATCGCGTTGCAGGCCGCGTGCCTGCTCAGCGCCCAGGGGCTGAAGGTGCTTTATGTTTCCGGCGAAGAATCCACGGCGCAGACCAAGATGCGCGCCGACAGGACCCTGGAGCATCCGTCCCAGTCGCTTTTTATCGTCAATCAGACCGACCTTAACGCGGTGATCGCGTTCATCAATACGCTGCAGCCCGAGGTCGTTGTGATCGACTCGGTGCAGGTCGTTTATCAGCCGGGCATGGGCTCATCGCCGGGCAGCGTCAGCCAGGTGCGCGAATGCGCGTCGATCCTGACACAGCTGGCAAAATCGCAGGGTATCGCGATGTTTTTGATCGGCCATGTGACCAAGGACGGGTCGATCGCCGGGCCGAGGGTGCTCGAGCATATCGTTGACACGGTGCTTTATTTCGAAGGGGAGCGTTATTCGGCGTACAGGGTGCTGCGCGCGGTCAAGAACCGTTTTGGTTCGACCAATGAACTAGGTGTTTTTGAAATGACGTCCGACGGCCTGGCGGAAGTTCCGAACCCGTCGGAGATATTCCTTTCCGAGCGCTCTAAGGAGGCGTCGGGGTCGGCCGTTGTGCCCATCCTTGAAGGAACACGGCCTTTTCTCGTCGAGGTGCAGGGGCTGGTGGCGCGCTCGGCGTTCGGCATGGTGCGGCAGAAAGCTCAGGGATTCGACGCGAACCGCCTGGCGCTGTTGGTGGCCGTGCTTGAAAAGCGGGTGGGCTTGAGGCTGGAGGATCAGGATATATTCCTGAACGTGGTCGGCGGTGTGCGCGTGGAGGATCCGGCCGCGGACCTTGCAGCGGCGCTGGCCGTCGCCTCGGCCTTTCTGGATAAGCCCATCCCGTCGGACATGGCGGTGCTGGGCGAGGTCGGGCTTTCGGCGGAGGTCAGGAGCGTTTCGCACCTGCCGCTGAGGCTCAACGAAGCGGAAAAGCTCGGGTTCAAGCGTTGCCTGGTCCCGAAGAATAATTTGAAGGCAAAGAACCCCGTCACGCTCAAGACCCTGAAGCTCGTCCCTGTGGCGAATGTCAGGGAAGCGCTGGACGCGGTGCGCGGCTAAGACCGGTCAGGAGGCTTTATGACGTTATTGTTCATCCGTATCTTTTTTCTGGTGTTGAGCGCGGTGGTCGGTTTTCTGGTGGGAAATATTTACAATCAGGACCTGCTCGGGGTCCTCGTCGCCCTGGCAGGAGGCCTTTTCCTGATCCTCATCGAGATCTCGATGAAGCGCGTTTCCGTGCGCGGGCTCTCGTCCGTTGTTTTCGGCCTTTTGTTCGGTATTATCATGGCCAAGCTCGTGGCGGATACGATCGCCCTTGTCCCCATGGAGCCGGGGGCCCTGTCGGCGTTCCGGGTCGTTTTGACGCTGATATTCTCTTATCTCGGGGCGGTCATTGCCATGCGCGGCAAGGACGAGTTCAACCTGATCATCCCGTATGTCCGCTTCCGCCGGACCGATGTCAAAGACGGTGTTATCATCCTGGATACGAGCGCTATTATCGACGGGCGCGTATTCGATGTTTACAGGACGCATTTTTTGGCCGGAAGGCTGGTCGTGCCGCGCTTTGTCCTTCATGAATTGCAGCGGCTCGCGGATTCCGAGGATGATCTCAAGCGCCAAAGGGGGCGCCGGGGATTAGAGATCCTGCGTATCATGCAGAAGGACACGCTGGTCGATATCCGGGTCCAGGAGGATGATCTGGGCAATGAAGGAGGGCCTGTGGACCTGCAGCTGGTGAAGCTTGCCAAGATGCTGGAAGCGCGGCTTTGCACGACGGATTTCAACCTGGGGCGCATGGCCGGCATCCAGGGAGTGGACATCATCAATGTCAATGACCTGGTCAATGCTGTTAAGCCTGTGGTCTTCGCGGGCGAGGAGCTGGACATCCAGATCGTCAAGGAAGGCAAGGAAGAGCATCAGGGCATTGGGTATCTTGAGGACGGGACCATGGTCGTGGTCTCCGAGGGGCGGCGTCATGTCGGCCAGAAGGTCAAGGTCAGCGTGACCTCGGTCCTGCAGACGCAGGCGGGGCGGATGATCTTTGGGAAAACAGGTGGCCGGTGAGCGTCTGGGCCATTATCCCGGCGGCGGGCACGGGCGCGCGTTTTGGCGGGGCAATGCCGAAGCCACTGGCTGAGCTTGGCGGGGCGCCTGTGATCGCGCGCACGCTGGGTGTTTTTCAGGAATGCCCGGCGGTTGACGGCATTGTTCTTGTGGTGCATCGTGATTGGCAGGGCGATCATGAAAAGATCGCGCGCGGGTTTACGAAAGTGAAAGCCGTTGTCGCGGGCGCTGATACGCGCACCGGTTCCGTGCGTAATGCCCTGGCGCTTTTGCCGCCGGAGGCGAGGGTGGTCATTGTTCACGACGGAGTGAGGCCCCTGGTCACACCGGAGATCATTACGGCCGGGCTTGAGGCGGTCAAGGCGACAGGGGCTGCGATCGCGGCTGTGCCGGTCAAGCCCACGATCAAGGCGGTGGATCCCGCAGCCATGACAGTGACCGAGACATTTGACCGGTCCCTCTTGTGGGAGGTGCAGACGCCGCAGGTTTTTTCGCGGCCCTTGCTGGAGCGCGCCTACCGGGAGGACACGCAGGGCGCGAGCGATGACGCGGCGCTCGTCGAGCGGATGGGTGCGAAGGTGAATGTTTTTATGGGGGCATACACGAATATCAAGATCACAACGCCGGAGGATCTTTTGACGGCGCGGGTATTTTTGAAATAAAGAAGTTCCTTGGAGAGGGAATATGTCATTACCCAAAGGGTATTATGCGGGCATCGGTTACGATGTTCATCAGCTGGTCAGGGGACGTAAGCTCATCCTCGGCGGCGTGTGCGTGCCGCATGCGAAGGGCTTGAAAGGCCATTCGGACGCGGATGTCATCGTGCACGCAGCTATGGACGCGCTCCTGGGTGCGGCGGGGCTGGGCGATATCGGGGAACTTTTTCCCAATACAAGCCCGAAGTATAAAGGCGCTTCCAGTATTTCCCTGTTAGAGCAGGTCAGGGCCTTGCTCGTGAAGAAGAGATTCGCGGTCGTGAACGTGGATATTGTTCTTTTGGCCGAAGAGCCGAAGATCATGCCGTATAAGGAGCGGATGCGCGCGAACATCGCGCGGGCCCTGAATATGAACCAGGCGCGCGTGAATGTCAAAGCCACGACGGGAGAAGGCCTGGGTTTTGTAGGAGCCAAACAGGGCATGGCCGCGTATGCGATCGCGTCTTTGAGAAAAGCGTAAGGAGAGTTCTATGATGTTCATTTTATGGGTACTGATCATATTCTTCGCGATCATGCTGGTGTTTTTTCATCAGGAGGTCAAGGGTGTGCAGGAGCGCGACCCGGCGGCGACGAATACATTTGAGGTCCTGTTCCTGTATTCCGGGCTTCACGCGATCGTCCTGCATCGCATGGCGCACGGACTTTGGAGATGGAAGCTGCCGCTCATCCCGCGCGCCCTTTCGCAGCTGGCGCGCTTTCTGACCGGCATCGAGATCCATCCGGGCGCGACCATTGGCAAGGGACTTTTTATCGACCATGGCATGGGGGTGGTGATCGGCGAGACCGCGATCGTCGGGGATAATGTATTGTTATATCAAGGCGTGACCCTTGGCGGTACGGGAAAAGAGACCGGCAAGCGTCATCCGACGCTGGGCGATAATATCGTTGTCGGCGCGGGCGCGAAGATCCTGGGCAATATCGAGATCGGCAGTAATTCTTATATCGGCGCGAACGCGGTCGTTCTTAAGAGCGTTCCCGCGAACACGACGGTCGTCGGCGTGCCCGGGCATGTGACCAGGCAGGACGGGGAAAAGATCGACCAGAAGCTGGCGCACGCGCAGATCCTTGATCCGGTGACGCAGGACATTGATGCGTTGACCAGGCGACTCGAAGAGCTTGAGAAAAAGTTTAAGTAGCGCGCTTTCTATCAGCCTCGGCATGTTTTTTAGCGCGCAGAGACCGTCTTTTTCTAAAGGTATTATTGTAAGCCGGTCTCTGAATGCGCTGCAAAAACATGCCTTCGGCTGATACGCGCGCTTTGCAGAAGAGGATTTTCATTGTCGGCCGGCACTGATCATGGATAGCGCGCCGCAGTGGCTTGCGGTGTGTTTAAGCCGCGAATTAGAGAGCGGCTTACCGTTATTCCGGAAAAAGACGCTCTCTGTTGAGCGGCGAAACACACCGCAGGCCAATGGAAAGGCGCGCGTGAGCGAGACTGATAAAGGCGCGCTACTTGGGACATATGGCCAAGGCTGATACGCGCGCTGTTAATCAGTAAGAAGAGGGTTTCATGGAATTATACAATTCACTTACAAAAGACCGGCAGGCATTGCCGAACGCTCCGGCGAGGATCAACATGTATTCGTGCGGGGTGACGGTGTATGACAAGTGTCATATCGGCCATGCCCGTTCGCTCTATACGTTTGACAGCCTGGTGAAATATCTGCGCTATCGCGGTTATGACGTGAAGTTCGTGCGCAACATCACGGATGTGGACGACAAGATCATTGCGAAGGCCCAGCAGACGGGCAAGACCTTTGAGGCTGTTGTCAGCGAGAATATTGACCTTTACCACAAGGACATGGCGGACATGGGCATCGGCCGCGCGGACATTGAGCCGCGCGCGACGGAGAATATTCCGCTGATGATCGCCCATATCGAGGGGTTGATCGCGAAAACCCACGCGTATGCCGTGGATGGCGATGTTTATTTTCGCGTGCGCTCGTTCCCGGATTATGGGAAACTTTCCGGGCAGAGCGTGGATAAGATGCGCGAGGGCGTGCGCATCGATAAGGACGAGAAGAAAGAGGATCCTCTGGATTTTGCCTTGTGGAAGAAGGCCAAGCCGGGTGAGCCGTCGTGGCCTAGCCCGTGGGGTAATGGCCGGCCGGGCTGGCACATTGAATGTTCCTGCATGAGCATCAAGCATCTGGGTACGGAGACGCTTGATATCCATGCCGGCGGGCGCGACCTTATTTTTCCGCATCACGAGAACGAGATCGCGCAGGCCGAAGCGCTGACCGGCAAGGTTTTTGCGAAGACATGGATCCATCACGGGCTCTTGACCATCGGCGGGCAAAAGATGGCCAAGTCGCTCGGCAATTTCATTACCGTGCAGGACGCGCTGAAAAAGCATTCGACCGGCGCCATGAAGCTGTTCTTTTTATCGACGCATTATGCCAGCTCTATCGATTACACTGAAGAAAAGCTGGCCGACATGGAAAAGGGCATTACGCGCTTCAGGAACCTTGTTGCCAAGATCAAGGCCGTGCCGCAGCCAAAGCTCGCGGTGGCCATGGATGAGGTCGAGTTCCTTCTGGATGCCAAGGAAAAGATCATTGCGGCGCTCGACGCGGATTTCAATACGGCGCTGGCGCTGGGGCATATCTTTGACCTTGTGAGCGCGGTGAACCGCTTCATTGATGATGGAAAACAGGATGATTATTTTGAAGGCAGCGTTCATCTGGCCGGGAAATTCCTGCGCGAGGTCCTCGAGGGGATCTTTGGGCTTACGCTTGAAGATGCGCCGGCCGGGCTTACGGCAGATGATGAAGCCTTGTTGAATGAACGGGCACAGGCGCGCAAGGAGAAGGACTGGGCGCGTTCGGATGCTTTGCGCGACGCGCTGAAAGCGCGCGGTATTATCGTCGAGGACGGAAAAGCCGGCCAGAGCTGGCGGCGGGGATAATTTATGGCGTTGAAGGGAAAGTTCATCACATTCGAGGGATCTGAAGGCTGCGGCAAGAGCACGCACGCGAAACTTTTGCTGGACCATCTGACGGCCCGCGGCGTGGCGGCAAAATTGATCCGTGAGCCGGGCGGTGTGGCGATCAGCGAGCAGGTGCGCGCCATCCTGCTGGATGTGAAGAATACGGCCATGAACCAGGAATGTGAAACACTGCTTTATATGGCCGCGCGCGCCCAGCTCGTCGAGGAGATCGTGATCCCCGAACTGGCGAAAGGCACAGTGCTGATCTGCGACAGGTTCCTTGATTCAACGGTGGCATACCAGGGTTACGGCTGCGGCGTGCCTGTTGATGTGATCAAGGCAATGGGGCTTTTTGCGACCAAGGGGATACGGCCGGATGTGACGTTCTTCCTGGACCTGGATACGCAAGAGGGGCTGCGCCGTCGGGGGACTGAACGCGACCGCATTGAACTGCGCTCTGTTCAATATCACGAACGGGTGCGGGCGGGCTATCATGCCATTGCCAAGGCCGAGCCCACAAGGGTGATCACGATCAATGGCGCCCGGAGCAAGGAAGAGAATTTTGCGGATATTTGCCGGGCCGTGGAGAAGATCTTGTGAACAAGGATATCCTTGCGTCATTGGCCGGCCTTTACGCCGCCGGTAAGCTGGCGCACGCGTATCTTTTTACCGGGCCCAAAGGCATCGGTAAGCATGAGACCGCGCTGGCGCTGGCGCAGCGGGTCAATTGCCTTCAAGGCGGGCCTGATCCGGCGGCGTGCGACTGCGCGTCATGCCGCAGGATCGCCGGCGGGAATCATCCGGATGTTGTTCTTGTGCAAAAGCCCGGCGATAAGGCGGGCATCAGCATCGATCAGGTCCGGGCGGTCATCGGGCGGCTTGAGTTCCGCGCCCTGGAAGCGCGCGTGAAGTTCGCCATCATTCAGGACGCGGAATCGATCAATCCCGAAGCGGCCAATGCTTTCCTGAAAACGCTTGAGGAGCCGCGGCCGGGCACGGTGCTGGTCCTGACAACATCCACGCCGGATGCGCTGCTGGGCACGATCCGTTCGCGGTGCCAGATGGTGCGGTTCCCGGCCATGTCAACCGCGTCGCTGGCGCGGTCGTTGCGGGAACAGAACGGGTCGGCCATGGATGATGCCATTGTTCTGGCCGCGTTCGGGCAAGGCAGCCCCGGGCGCGCCGTTGAGCTCGGTGAGGATTTTCTTTTGCGCCGGCGTACGGTGCTGGACGCGTTCCTGGGGCCGGGCGATACGGAGCAGTTCTTGAAAGTTGTCGGGGGCGAGCGTGAGCAGGCCCGGGAGCGCGCGCGCGAGGCGCTGCACGTGGTCCTGATGGTATTGCGCGACGCGCTGTTGATCAAGTCCGGAGCCGCGGACAAGGCAGTGAATTGCGACCGCCGCCCGGAGATCGAGCGCTTTACGGCACGCTGGACGCCGCAGGAATTAAGCGCTCATGTGGACCGTGTCACGGACGCGATCAGGCGTGTGGACGGAAATCAAAATGTGAAGGTCGTCCTGACGGTTGTCAGGGACCTGATGAATTAAGAGAGGACGCGTTATGGGAAAACTGATACAGGTCCGGCTCGGCGAATACCGTCCGGCCATTTATGTGGATGACCGGGATGTGCCATGCCGCCGCGGCGATCGCGTGATCGTGGAGGTCGAGCGCGGAACGGAATTCGCGCGCGTGACATCGCTCATCATCCCCAAGAACGAGTCCGAGAAGAAGTTCTTTGCTTCCGGCAAGGTTTTGCGCCAGGCGACGGAGCAGGACATGCGCCAGATCGAACACAACCGCACCAAGTCCAAGGACGCGTTGCATGTGTGCATCAGCAAGATCAACGAACTTAAGCTCGACATGAACATGCTCAGTAGCGAGCATTCGTTCGACGGGTCGAAGGTTATTTTTTATTTCACGGCCGAGGGGCGTGTGGATTTTCGCGACCTGATCAAGGAGCTTGCGAAGGTCTTTCGCGTCCGCATTGAGCTCAAGCAGATCGGCGTGCGCGACCGCGCCAAGATGATCGAGGGCTACGGCGTGTGCGGCCAGCATTTATGCTGCGCCTCGTTCATCAAGGATTTCAGCCAGCTTTCCATCAAGATGGCAAAAGAGCAGGCGCTGCCGCTGAATCCATCGAAGATCTCCGGCGTGTGCGGCCGCATTAAGTGCTGCATGGCTTACGAGTTCAATGTGTACAAGGAGCTCAACAAGGGGCTGCCGAAGATGGGCGGAAAGATCGAAACGCCCGAGGGCCGGGGTAAGGTCATTAACCTGGACATCCTCAAGCGCTTTGTTCAGGTGGACGTCGGGGACGGTAAGATCGTCAAGATGCATATCCCGCATCCGGATGCGGCAAAAGACGCGGTAAAAGACACAGGAAAAGATGACAAAAAATAAGTTTTACGTCACCACGCCCATTTATTACGTCAATGACGCGCCGCATATCGGCCACGCGTACACGACCATCCTGGCGGATGTGTTGTCCCGGTTCCACCGGGAGCTTGGCGATGATGTGTTCTTTCTGACCGGGCTTGACGAGCACGGGCAAAAGGTCCAGCAGGCCGCCGTCAAGCGCGGCATGACGCCCCAGGCGCATTGCGACGACCTGGCGCCGCGGTTCAGTGATTTGTGGAAGACGCTTGAGATCAGCAATGATGATTTTATCCGGACGACCGAAGCGCGTCACGTGAAGGTTGTTCAGCAGGTCTTGCAGGCGGTCTATGACAAGGGCGATATCTACCAGAAAGAGTACGAAGGCCTTTATTCCGTCGCTGAAGAGCGGTTCATCACGGAGAAGGAAGCGGCCTCGGGCCAGTTCCGCGAGGTAAAGACCATCAAGGAGAAGAATTATTTCTTCCGGATGAGCAAGTATCAGGACAGGCTGCTGCAGTATATCAGCGACCATCCGGGGCTTATCCGCCCCGAACACCGCAAGAATGAAATGCTGGGCTTTCTGCGCCAGCCGCTCGGGGACCTTTGCATTTCCCGTCCGAAGTCGCGCCTGGATTGGGGCATCGAGATCCCCTTTGATCGCGATTATGTCACTTATGTCTGGTTCGACGCGCTGATCAATTACATCACAGCGCCCGGGTATCTTGTTGATGAGGCGAGGTTCCGCCGCTGGTGGCCCGCGTCGGTTCAGTTGATCGGGAAGGATATCCTGACCACGCACTGCATTTACTGGACGACCATGCTGTTCGCGCTGGACTTGCCGCTGCCCGAGACGATCTTCGCGCACGGCTGGTGGCTGATCGGGGACAGTAAGATGTCAAAGTCCCTGGGCAATGTGGTCAAGCCGCTGGACCTGATCGAACAGCACGGTGTGGACGCGGTGCGGTACTACCTGATGGCGGAAATGACCCTGGGCGCGGATTGCAATTTCACGCCGGAGAATTTCATCAAACGTTATAACAGCGACCTGGCGAATGATTTCGGCAATCTGCTCAATCGCGTGTCGGGCCTGATCGGGAAGTATTTTGACGGCATTGTCCCGGCGCCGGGCGAGTTGTCGGCGCAGGATAAGGATATCGAGGCCCGCGGGGCCGCGCTGGGCGGTAAGGTGCAGGAGTTTTTGCGAGAGTATAAAGTGGACGGAGCGATCAATGAGATCATGGACCTGATCCGCGCCGTTAACAAGTATATGGAAGTCCAGGCGCCGTGGAAGCTGGCCAAGACAGACCTTGCGGGCGCGGGCCGCGTGCTTTATGTCGCGACAGAAGCATTGCGATTGAGCGCGGTCCTGTTGCGGGCGGTCATGCCGCAAAAAGCACAACGGGTGCTGGAGATCCTCGGCGCGCAGGCAACGGGATTGGTCTGGGGCGGGTTGAAGGCAGGAACAAAACTTGAAACGCATCCGCCGCTTTTTCCGCGGATCGAGATAGAAAAAGGATAATGTAACTGCTATGGCTGTTGACACTATTTCATGGACCGGCCGTTCGGCGCGGATCATTGACCAGACCCTGCTTCCCGAAAAATTGGTCTATCTGGATTGCCGGGATGTGGACACGCTCTGGTATGCCATTAGAACATTGAAAGTCCGCGGCGCGCCGGCGCTCGGCATTGCCGCGGCCTTTGGCGTTCTTTTAGGAATGCAGTCCTTCAAGGGCAAGGATACTGCCGCGCTCATCCGTCACATTGGCAAAGTGTGTGATCATATCGCCGCGTCGCGTCCGACGGCGGTCAATCTTTTTCACGCGCTTACGCAGATGCGGCTTCTGGCACAGAATAATCCGCGTCTTTCTGTCGCGCAGCTTAAGAAGGTCCTGACATCAGAGGCGCTGGCGATCTACGAGGAGGACCGGGCTGTGTGCCGGGCCATGGGCAAGCACGGGGCGAAACTTATAAGAGACGGCGCGACGGTCATGACCGTGTGTAATGCGGGCGGCCTTGCGACCGCGGATTATGGCACGGCGCTTGGCGTGATGTACGCGGCCAAAGAAGCCGGCAGGAAGTTCAAAGTCTATGCCCTTGAAACGCGGCCGCTGTTGCAGGGCGCGCGCCTGACGGCGTGGGAATTGCAAAAGAACAGGATCGATGTGACGCTCATTTGCGACAACATGGCCGCGAGCGTGATGAAGAACAAGGGCGTGGATATTATTTTCACGGGCGCTGACCGCATTGCGGCCAACGGGGATGCGGCCAACAAGATCGGCACTTATATGCTCGCTGTTCTGGCAAAGCATCATAAGGTCCCGTTCTATGTGGTCGCGCCCAAGACGACATTTGACCTGAAGGCGAAGACCGGGTGGGATATTCCTATCGAGGAGCGCGACGCGGATGAAGTGCGGTCTTTCGCAGGCAAGATGACAGCACCCAAGGGTGTGAAGGTGTTTAATCCCGCGTTTGATGTAACGGACCATGAATTGATCACGGGTATTGTGACTGAGTATGGCATCATACGTCCGCCGTATTATAAGAACATTCTGCGTATGAGTGAGCGCACATGACAAAGCTATCGCATCTTGGTGAATTCGGCCTGATCGAGACCTTAAAGAAGTTCCAGAACCTTTTGCCGCGTGTGGTCAAGGGCATTGGCGATGACGCGGCCGTGCTCAAGGTTAAGGGCGGGCGGCTGCTGCTTTTTACAACGGACATGCTGGTGGAGGATGTACATTTCTCGCGCCGCATGAAGCCGCGCCTTGTGGGGCACAAAGCGCTCGCGTGCAATGTGAGCGATGTGGCGGCCATGGGCGGCGAGCCCGTGTTCGCCGTGGTCTCGCTCGGCGTGCCGGGCAATATCAAAGCGCGGTACGTCAAGGACCTTTACGCCGGCATGTGGGCCCTGGCCCGGATCTTCGGGATCAGCATTGTCGGCGGGGATACGGTCAAGTCTGACAAGATCGTGGTGAATGTGGCGCTCTTGGGCGAGGTCGAGAAGCGTTCGCTCATCCGCCGGCAGGGCGCGCGCACGGGCGACTGGATCTTTGTGTCGGGGCCTTTGGGCGGCTCGCTTAAGTCGGGGCGTCATTTGAAGTTTGCGCCGCGCGTTAAAGAGGCGCGTTTTTTGGTCAACAACTTCAAACCATCGTCCATGATGGATCTTTCCGACGGGCTGGCGGGCGATCTGGGGCATATCCTCAAAGCCAGCTGCGTAGGCGCGCTCATTGAAGAAAAGCTCATCCCGTGTCATCAGGGTGTTAATGTCACCCAGGCTTTATGCGACGGCGAAGATTTCGAACTTTTGTTCACCATGCCGTCGGTACGGGCGCGCAAGCTCCTGGAATATCAAGGGCCGGAAAAGTTCCGGTTTTATCCCATCGGCGTGATCCGTCCCCGGCGGGAGGGTTTTCGTATGGTGCATGCCGGCGGTAATGTGGCGCCGGTCGATCTGAAAGGGTTCCGGCATTTCTGATGAAGACCGGGCGATATCTCACGCGTTCTTATGAAGAGACGCTGGCGCTGGGCGCGAAGTTCGCCAAAACCCTCAAGCGCGGCGATACGGTATGCCTGTTCGGCGACTTGGGCAGTGGCAAGACTGCGTTCGTCAAAGGCATGGCGTCGGGGTTGAAGATATCTCCGGCGCGCGTTCACAGCCCGACGTTCACGCTGCTCAATGTTTATGAAGGGAAGGTGCCGCTGTACCACTTTGATCTTTATCGCATTTGCGCGGCGGACCTTTTCGGTATCGGGTATGAGGAGTTCTTTTACGGTAATGGCATCACGGCCATCGAGTGGTCCGAACGGTTGGAAAACTTACTGCCGAAAGACCATTGGCATGTTACATTAAAGCATGCGGGGGATGACAAGCGGGCCATTGCCATCGGCGGCCGCGGCGCGGCATTCAAGGAAAGGTCCCTGAAGTTCAAGATATGAAGATCCTGGCGGTCGATACATCCACCAAGCATCTGAGCCTCGCGGTCAGCGACGGAGACAAGACCATTGCCTCGCGCAATGTCCGTCCGCGCAAGGACCTGTCCATGACCATTACCTTTGATATCGAGAGGGTCCTGAAGAACGCCAATATCCGTTTGGGTGATCTTGACGGGTTCGTGGTGGGCCTCGGGCCCGGCTCTTTTACCAGTCTGCGCGTGGGGCTTTCCATGCTCAAGGCGTTCGTGATGGTGACCGGCAAGCCCGTTGTGGGCGTTTCCAGCCTTGATGCCATTGCCATGAATGTCCGGCCGTCGCGCCTGCGCAAGGCCGCCGCGGTACAGGTGTGCGTCATCAATGACGCGCGTCGCGGCATGGTCTATAGTTCACTCTACGACAAGAAGAACGGGGCGCTGGTGCGCCACCGGGAATACCAGCTTGAGCCCGTCGAGAAAGTCCTGGAAGGGCTTGAAGGCGAGGTTGTTTTTACCGGTGACGCCATCCCGCTCTATCGCGAGAGGATCATGGTCCTGGCTGACAAGTTCAAGCCTGTTTTTGAACTTGAGAAACACTGGCTGCCCAAAGCGCAGGAGCTGGCCCGGATCGGTTATCAGCGGCTTTTGAAGGGCGAGGTTGATAAGATCGACACGCTGGCGCCGCTTTATCTTTATCCCGAGGACTGCCAGGTCTCGGGCCATAAGGATGCGCCCAAGAAAGGGCACGCCTGATGCCGGCAAAGACCCCGTTCCCGCAGCCTGTGGCCTGGGCCGAGATCGATCTTAAGGCCATCCGTCATAATTTCCGCGAGATCCGCAAACTCGCCCGGTGCCAGCTTGACCCGCGCGCGAATTGCAATGTCGATATCCTTTCCGTGGTCAAGGCGGATTCTTATGGCCATGGCATGGTGGAGGCGGCGCGGGCCATTGCCAAAGAAGGGGGCCGTTTCTTCGCGGTATCGAATGTGCAGGAGGCGATCGCTCTGCGCCAAAGCGGCTGCAGGCATCGCATCGTCCTTTTTGAAAGTACGCTTTCCGAACTTGTGCCGTATATCGTCAGGCATGACCTGACGCCGGCCGTATGCACATTGCCTTTTGCGCGCAAGCTTGATGCCGCGGCCGGGCGCGCCCGTAAGCGTGTGATGGTCCATGTCAAGATCGATACCGGGATGGGTCGGCTTGGCGTCTGGCACAAACAGGCCGCGTCTTTTATCCGGCAGATCGCCGCTCTTAAGCACCTGAAGATCGAAGGGCTCTTCACGCATTTCCCCGTCGCTGATACAGACGAAGCGTTCACGGCCCGGCAGATGCAGGATTTCTCTCATGTGGTCGCCGACCTGATCGAGGATGGCATTGCGTTCACCTACTTGCATGCCGCCAACAGCACGGGGCTGGCCGGGTACAAGAACCGCTTCTTCAATCTGGCGCGGCCCGGTGTGACGCTTTACGGGCTTTATCCGGCGTCAGGCATGCGCCAGATCATCGATCTTAAGCCCGCGATGGCCGTGAAAGCGAAGGTGTTATTCGTCAAGACCATTCATCGCGGTTCCGGTGTCAGTTATGGGCATACGTTCAGAGCACTCAATGACATTCCGGCCGCGGTCCTGTCCATCGGTTACAGCGACGGGTATCTGCGCGCTTTCTCGAACCGGGCTCATGTGCTGATCAACGGGGTGGAATGTCCGGTCCTGGGAAGGGTCACCATGGACCAGACCATTGTGGATATTTCATTGGCCGCCTGCGCGGGCAAGGTCGCGATCGGGGACGAGGCTGTTGTGCTTGGCCGTCAGAAGAAGGCTTGCATTACGGCGGATCAGCTGGCCGAATGGGCGGGTACTATCAATTACGAGATCGTTTGCAATTTGGGCAGTCGCTTATCAAGGAGGTATGTATGAAGAAATTCCTGTTGATCGTTGGATGTTGCTGCGCTGCGGCCTTGTTCCTGGTCTGCGCCAAGGATTTTCTTATCAAAACAGCCGTGATCGCGGCTGCGAAGTCCGCGGTGGGCGTCAATGTGACCATGCAGAAGTTCTCGGTCGGATTTGTGCGTCAGTCGGCAACAGTGCGCGGCATGAAAGTTTATAATCCGAAAGGCTTTCCGTCGGGCGCGCCCATGGCGGATATTCCCGAGATCGATGTGACGCTTGACGGTGCGGCGCTGATGAAGGGCGAATTGCATGTACCGCGCATGCGCCTCATCCTGAAAGAGATCCGGCTCATTAAGAACAGGGATGGGCTCCTGAACGTCAACGCGCTGCAGTTTGCGCAAAAGGACAACGCCAAGAATGCGGATAAGAGCGCGGCATCTTCGGCGAAGCCGGCCCCTGCCCCCGAGATCAAGATGCGGATCGACGAGCTGGTGCTGGGCATCGGCAAGGTCATCATGGAGGACTATACTTCCGGCAAGGACAAGCCTGAGGTAACGGTCTTTGATATGAACATGAAGGAGAGGACGATCAGGGATATCAAGAGCCAGAACGAACTTGCAGCCGCGGTATTTTTCCAGGCGCTTATTCCGACGGGGCTGGATGACCTTTTGTCATTCAAGGCCGATGATGCCAAAGGTGTTGCGGGCCGGCTGCTCAATACGATCGGCGGCCTTTTCAAGGGCCGTTAACACTAGAACATCCTGCGGATCAGATAGAACCCTGCGCCCATGAAAAGCACCGGTGTCAGCCACGCGGCCGCCGGTGGCGGCAGGACCCCGCCTTTGCCGAGCGCCAGCCCCACGGCATTGACCACGTAGAACAAGAACCCGATGGCCAGCGCGATCCCGACGGAAGCGAAGGTCAGCCCCTTGCGGTGCCCGGTCACCAGCGCGAACGGCAATCCCACAAAGATGATGACGATGCAGGCAAAAGGATAGGCGATCTTTTGCTGCAGATCCACTTTAAGGTTATTGAGCGCGGCAATGGCGCCGCTGGCCTTGAAGCGTTTGATGTAAGCCTTGAGCTGGCGGATGTTCATGGAGGTGACATTGAGCCGGCGCTTGAGCAGGTCCTCGGGCGTTTCGCCCAAGTCCACGGCTTTTTCCTTGAAGAATTGCACATCAGCGATGGGGGCTTGGTCCTGGGGCGCGTAGGTGGCGACCTGGCAGTTGGAAAGCCGCCAGTCCCGGCCGGTCCATACAGCCTTGAAGGATGTTATCTTTTCCGTCATGCGTTGCTGATCGTCCTGGGTGATGATCGTCACGCCGGTCATGCTTTTTGTTGAAGGGTCGAACTCGTCGATGAAAAAGAGCCGGTTGTTCGTTCCGTAGAAGAACAGGTATTTGACGGGCTGCGGCTTGTCGGCGCGCGTCTGGGCGCTGACCTCGATCTTGCCCTTCTTGATCTCCTGGGCCAGCATGGCCGCCTGGGGGGCAAAGCGCTCGTTGACGAGAAAGACCAGGGCCGTGACCATGAGCCCGAAGATGATGGCCGGGCGGGTGATACGGGCGTAGTCGAGCCCGCTGGCGCGAAGCGCGATGATCTCGTTGTTATTGTTGAGCCCGCTGTAGGTGAACAGAACGGCCAGCAGGCACGCGATGGGCGATGTCTGCACGAAGATGACCGGAAAGAACGAGGCGTAATAGTTCAGGACGACCTGCGCCGGGACCTTATTGGAAAGAAAATCATCAAGGTGCGTCGCCGCGTCGATGAGGATATAAAGGAACGTGAACAACAGGATCGCCGCGAGGAAGATCCTGATCACGTCCCAGATGATATAACGGTCTAGGATGCGCATAGTTTGTAGTTCAGGACCAGGACAATGGCCCCGCCGATGATGTTGGGCAGCCACATGAGCACGTCCGGCGGCAGGAACGCCTGCTGAGCCAGGGCCTGGCAGCCGACCGATAACAGATAATAGGGCGCTGCGAAAATGACCGCCATCAGAAGGTTCGCGCTTTTCTGCCGGCGGTGCGTGATGACGGCCATGGGGAATCCCAGCAGGATGAAGATCAAGGGCGATAGCGCCCAGGACAGCTTGCGATGGTATTCGGCGATGAGCGCGTTGCGGTAAATGTCGTCTTTTGTCTTTTCCAGGCGCCGGATCTCGCGGTCGAGCTCCTTGAGGCCCATGCCTTTGGGTTTCTTTTCGAGCTTGCCCGCCTTGCGCGCCATATCAAGCGTCATGAACGAGGTCTTGAAGTTGAGCTTGTAGAAATTATTGGGGTTGTCAAAGTCCGGCTCGTCGGAGGTGCCGTTGATCAGCTTCAGGAGCACTTTCTGCTGCCCGGGCACGGGGGTGAATTCGCCTTCCTGGGCGGAGATCATGCGGGTCGGTTTTCCGTCGGGCTGGGGTTGCCAGATGCGGACGCTGTACATCCTGCCGTGTTCGATCCGGTAAATGAAAATGATGTTCCCGTTAAAAGCGTCGATGAAGGTGCCGGGTTCAAGCAGCGCGGCCGGATTGCGGGCCCCGGAGGTCTGCAGCACGGTGCGCTGCGCTTCGTAGGCATTGGGGATGACGCGATCGTTCAAGATGAGCATGACGAGCGACAGGATGATCCCGATCGCGACGAGCGGGGCCAAAAGGCTGCGCAGCGAGATGCCGCTGGCGCGGATGGCAATGATCTCGTTATCGGATGAAAAACGGCTGAAGGTCAGGATCACGGTCGCGAGGGCCGCGACGGGGAGCGTGTAACCCAGAAGGACGGGAATATTATAGAAGAAGGCCAGCGTGACGGACAGGATGTCCACGCCCTGGTTGATCACCTTGTTGGCCAGCTGGGGCAGATAGCCCAGCAAAAAGACAAAGGTCAGCACTCCCAGGGACATGACAAAAGGGAGGAAGCATTCGTTCAGGATGTAGTTGCGTAAGATGCGCATGAGGCAATGGCCAGCGTGATGACAATGACCCTGGACGCGCCTGCGTCCTTGAGGGTTTTTGCGGCTTCGGATGCTGTCGCGCCCGTGGTCAGGACATCGTCCACCAGGATGATCTCGCGCCCGACGATATCTGCCGTTAAAACAGGGTTTATTGTAAAAGCGCCCTGGATGTTTGTCCAGCGGTCTTTTGCGGGCAGTCCGCTTTGGCGCCGGGTGTGCCGCTGGCGCCGCAGAATATCCGTTCTTAAGGGGATATGAAGCACCGACGCGGCGCATGCGCCCAGGAGTGCGGCCTGGTCATAGCCGCGTTCGCGCAAGCGCGCGGCATGCAGGGGCATGGGAATGATCATGGCCGCCTGCGGGAATTGCAGCGTGTAACGCGCCATGAAGTTTTTCAAGAGGGCGGCAAATGTATGGCGGATGGATGTTTTATCGCGGAACTTGAACCGCCGCAGGAGTTCGCTGCCGCCGGCTTCGTATCTGAGCAGGGCCCAGCTCTCATCAAAATGCGGCGGATGGGCGCGGCACGACGGGCAGAGGCTTTCTTCGGTCAGCGCTTCGAGATGGCGCGAGCAGCGCACGCAAAAAGGCGGCTTGTTCCAAGGAAGGGCGTCACGGCACGAGGGGCATAACGGGTCATGGGCTGTGTCCGGATGATAATGCCGGCACAGCAGGCAATTTCGCGGAAAGATGATGTCGATCAGGCCCCTGTAGATATCCTTGATCATGAGGCGATGATAACATTGCGGCATCGCGTTGTCAAAATCCCCGCAAAGACGCTGTTGTATTGACAGCATCCGGAAAATCCGCAATAATGACGCCCAACAAGGAGGTGTTATGAGAAAGATATTATGCGGTCTTTTGATGGCATCGTGCTTATTGATCGGCGCGTCAGCGGGAGCCCTTGAGCCGAGCCTGTCGGAAAAGGTCGGCCCCGAAGGGTTTTCCGGCGACCCGGTCCAGGAACTCCAGATCATTGACGCCAAGGACATGGCCTCGCTGGATGACCAGCAGGTGGCGGACAATTATATCGACGCGCTCGTTGAGATCGAAGGCATGAAGGCGTTCCATGCGACCAGCGGTTTTACGCCCAAGGCTTACAAGCGCTACAAGGACCTCCTTAAGTTCCGTTATCAGCTGTTGTTCGAAGCCCAGCGCCGGAAGATGGAGATCCCGGCGGAGATCAAATGATACAGAAAGGTCTGGTCCATGTTCGACTTATCGATGGCTGATGCCAGAAAGCGCCTGTTTGAGATCCTCAAGTCCCAGGCTTTTTTCAAGGGGGATTTTACGCTCTCGTCGGGGAAAAAGAGCAGCTACTATCTCGATGCGCGCCTTGTCACGCTCTCGGCCGAGGGGGCATTTTTGTGCGGCCGGCTGATCCGTGATCTGGTCAAGGACAAGAGTCCGACGGCCATCGGCGGTCCGACGCTGGGGGCTGACCCCATGGTGGGCGCGGTGGGCGCGGTAAGTTTTCTGGACGGGGTGCCGGTAAAAACATTCATCATCCGTAAGGAAGCCAAAGGCCACGGCAAGGGCAAGATGGTTGAGGGGCCGGAACTGACGGCGGATGACCGCATTGTCGTGATCGATGATGTGGCCACCACGGGCAAGGCGTTCATCCATTCGATCGACGCGCTGGCTGCCGACGGGCTTAAGCCCGTGGCGTGCGCGTGCATCATCGACCGCCAGGACGGGGCCAAAGAAGCCCTGGCTGCGCGGGGCGTTGCCATGTTCTCGCTCTTTACAGCCGGTGAATTTCTCAAGGATTAGATCTCTCGCAAGACCCTTATGAAAAAGATCATTCTCGCCTCAGCTTCACCCCAGCGCAAGAACCTCATGGCGCACCTGAAACTTCCTTTTGTCGTGCGCAAGTCCAAGGCCGAAGAGATCAGCAAGATCAGGACCAGCGCGGCGGATCTGGTTAAAGAGAACGCCTTTATCAAGGCGCTCGATGTGGCTGAAGAGACGAAGGAAAATGCCATTGTCATCGGCGCGGACACGATCGTGTATGCCAAAGGCAGGCTGGTGTTAAAGCCAAAGAACCTCAAGGAAGCCAAGAAGCATCTGAAGATGCTGATGTCAGCGCCGCACTGGGTCTATACGGGGCTTGCCCTGATCGATACAGCGACGGGAAAGAGTCTGGTCGGGTATGAGAGGACCAAGGTCTTCATGACCCCGCTCAGTGATCAGGAGATCGACCGCTATCACCAGGAAGTGCCGCCCATGGACAAGGCGGGCGGGTTTGATATTGAGGGGCGCGGCGGATTGTTCATCCCGCGCATCGAGGGTTGTTATTTTAATGTGGTGGGCCTGCCGCTGGCCAAGCTCGTCGCCATGCTCAAGAAGTTCGGCGTGCACGCGTTGATGCTGACCTTCATGTTCACGGCTTGGGGTTGCGGCGGGATCGCGACTAACTTTAATACCGCTACCGGCGCCCAGGAGACCACGACTTATTCCACGGACAAGGAGCAGCAGATCGGCGCGGGTGTGGCCCTGGAGCTCGAGAAGAAGTTCACGGTCGTGGATGACGCCGCGCTCAATGCCCGCGTTGACGCCATCACGCAGCGCATCGCGGACGCGAGCGACCGCAAGGAACTTGTTTATATTGCGAAGGTCGTCACAGAGAAGGACCCTGAAGATGACAAGCCTATTGTTAATGCCGTGTCGCTGCCCGGCGGGTATGTGTATCTTTTCAAAGGCCTGACCGACCGCATTCACAGTGATGACGAGTTGGCCGCGGTCATCGCGCACGAGATCGGGCACATCACCGCGCGTCACGGCATCAAACGCCTGCAGGCTTCTTATGGCAATCTGGCGCTGCTGGCCGGAGCCATTGCCACACAGAACGCGCAAGTCGTCGGAGGCCTGGCCATGGCCATGGATTCGATGTTTTTGGCGTATTCGCAGGATGATGAGATCCAGGCAGACAACCTGGGCATTAAATATATGAAAGCAGCCGGGTATGATCCGCATGGCATGACCGCCCTGCTTGAGGACCTGCAGGATTATGATCGTCACCAGCCCATCCGTCCCAAGATGTACGGCCGGACGCACCCGTATGTCCATCAGCGCATCGCGTCCGCCAATCGCGCTATTAAGGGTGAGCTTAGTTTTCGGGATTATGTGCGGCTGACGGGCGAGCGTGAAGATTATGCGAAATAAGTTTGCGAGTATATTGTTGATCTTTTTATTGGCGGGATGCGCGCCGCAGGCCGGCCGTGCTTGCATCGGGCAAGCGTGTTATCAGGTGGAGATCGCGCGTGATGATGCCGCCCGCGCCAAGGGGCTTATGTTCCACAAGCCGCTGGCTGGGGATGAAGGGATGTTGTTTGTGTTCGATCGCGAAGGTATCTATCCGTTCTGGATGAAGAACATGACATTCCCGATCGATATCATCTGGATCGGCCGCGATAAGAAGATCGTTCACATTGGAGCCAATGTCCCGCCATGTACGGAGGCTCCGTGCGCGTCGTACAGTCCGGGAGCGCCGGCGTTTTATGTTCTTGAGATCCCGGCTGGCGATGCGGCCCGCAAAGGCATCAAGCCGGGGGATCAGGTCAAGATGCGGGGTTTTAGAGAATAATAATGTAGGGGCCGAGCTTGTCTCGGCCCGTGCCTTGCAGGTCTTGTTATATAAACTGTTTATTCCCATATCGTTAAGCTCCTCAAGTATATTTTCAAAAACCCTCCCCGAAAACTTGTCTTTTCATGGTCCCATAGGATATACTTACTTGCAGTAGGCGTCTTTTCACCAATATAAAAAGTCAAAAGGGAATCCGGTATGCGCAAGACAGTAGCCTTGTTTGTCCTTATTAATTTTATTGCCAGTTGCATCATGCCTCCGCAGGGTTTTGCGCAGGCGCTCAGCGCGGTGGGCCTGATGTCCGCGCCCGGCACGCCCGTGGCATTGACCCCGGCTTTCACACCCGCGCATCTCAAAGGTATGGTCATCAATGCCAACGATCCTTTCAGTTTTGATTTTCTGGTGCATCAGGGGGATGCGGCGCTTGCGAATGATGCCAAACAGCTCGAATACAGCAAGCTGATCAAGTATTTCCTGGCAGCGTTGGCCGTTCCTGATACGGACCAGTGGGTCAATCTTTCGCCTTATGAACAGGACCGCATGATCCCCGGTGATTTTGGCAAGACCGAGATGGGGCGCGATGTTCTGGCTCAGGATTATCTTTTGAAGCAGATCACATCCTCACTGACCGATCCCAACACCGACCTTGGCAAGAAATTCTGGGATGAAGTTTATGCCCAGGCTTATGAGAAGTTCGGCACGACGAACATCCCCAATGATACATTCAATAAGGTATGGATCACGCCCGGCAAAGCCGTTATGTACGAAAAGGGCGATACGGTCTATGTTCTTGAGCATGGCCTCAAGGTCATGATGGAGAAGGATTACGTAGCCGCCAATCAGCGAGCGGAGCGAGTTAGCGGCGAAGTGTCGCAGCAGTCTGATCTGACGCAGGATATCATGCGCGAGGTCATTATCCCGGCCATTGAAAAAGAGGTCAATGAGGGTAAAAGTTTTGCCCCTCTGCGCCAGATATATAGTGGAATGCTCCTGGCGACCTGGTACAAGCAGGCGCTTAAGGATTCGATCCTCGGCAGGGTTTATGCCGATCAGAGCAAGGTCCAGGGTGTTGACCAGGACCCGAAGAACAATGAACAGATCTATGCTCGTTATGTGGAGGCGTTCAAGACGGGCGTTTTTAACATGATCAGGGAAGATATTGACCGTTATACGCATGAGACCATCGCGCGCAAGTATTTCTCCGGCGGGTTCAGCAGGGATAATGCCGAGATCGAACGTAAAAGCAATGATCCTGCCCTTGAGGCGGGCATCATTCGGGATGCGGCTGATGTCGAGCGTGTTGCGACGAAGATGATCACGCCTGCTGAGATGGAAGAGCGCTCGCGCGCAAGGAGCAGGCTGCCAGCTGTGGCCCCGTCTTCCGTTGAGGTTCCGGTATTGAGCGGCGTGGTAAGGCTCATACGGAGCCTTAAGGTGTTATCTATTCCGTCGAAGCCTTACAGCGGCCGCACCTTCCTGGAAATATTGCGTGACCGGAATTTCAATCACGGGTTCGCGGTAATGACGCCGAAGGTATCTTTTCCGGTTGTTGAAGAGGTCTCTGCGGATGTTTATAAGGAAGTTGTATCAGGCCCCGGCTATGCGGCAAGGGACTTTCTTGATGAGCTCCGGCCCACGCTCCGGGAGATCCGCGACGGCGTTGATCTTGACGAGCCTTCGATCAAAAGACAGGTCGATGATGTTAAGGAGATCCTGGACGCGCTCAAGCAGGCGCAGATCGGCCAGTTCGGTGACGACAGCAGGTCGGACGGCCGGATCCTGGCCCTGGTCACGGATATCGCGCGCCACTTGCGCACGGTAGAATTGGAGAAGAAGGGGCAGGCGCAGAGTTTATTGTTCGTGGAAATGACCCGGACAGCGGCGGCTGATCTGCTGGAGTTGAATTTTCAGGATCAGGCTGGCCGTATGCGCGAGCGGATGTTGGGCATGCTGCGGGATACCAGGCGTTCGGGCACGGCATTGGATATGAAGATGCTGCAGACGCAAATGGCGAGCATGAAGGAAGATGCGACCACGTTGCGTAAGGATTTTCCCGAATTTGTTTTTGGGGATGTTGCGGGGCAGCCCGGCGAGCGGCTGTGGGATGTTGTTCACGACCTGTGGATCGCCGTTGCCTACAGGAGCAGCGAGCAGGGTGTCAGCGCGTCGCTTGAGGTGTCCATGGACCAGGCGCGGAAAGAGCTGGAAAGCCTGGACTTTGATGCGGCGATGTTCACACCCAAACAGGTGATGGACCAGGTGATCCGGGTCCTGGAACAGCTTGAGAAAGACAAGGATTTTCTCGATGGCGCGGATGCATTGCCGAGGATCCATGAACTTATCGATAAGGTTGTGCCTAAAAAATTGCGAGAGCCTGTCGCTTATTTGTTCGATGTGGCATTGTCCTGGGATATAGGAAATGGCGAGGGGCTGAATAAGGATACGATCCGTCAGGCGATCGAGGTTTTGCGTGCAGGAGCGATGGATGCGGCTGAGTCGTCTGGCGAACGTCGGGGCAAGGCGTTGACCACACAAGAATTGGAAGCTCTGTTCAGCGCGCGCAGTGGCTTGACCAAAAAGACCCCGTCTTCCGTGAGGCTGCCGTTCGGCGATCTTATCGGCGCGCTCGTGAATGTTAAGCGTGTTTTGTCCGAGCCTGCGCGAGTGTCGGATGACCGGAGTTCTTTTCTTGCCGCATTAAGATCATGGAATGACGGTCAGGCGCCGGTTTCGCAGGAAAAAAGTGTTGTCAAGATATCGAAAAGACAGGCTGCGGCCAATGTACGCGACCGGATCGTGGCGCTTCTGGAGGGCTTGCAAAGATCCCAGGATTTTCCTAGTTTTCAGATGGTCAATAATGTGTTGAGGCAGGCGTGGAATGAGGAATTCCCCGAGGACGTGCCTTCTATAGAAGACATCGGCCAGTTGTTCCGTAAAGCGCTTGCGCCTGTTTCCTATGGCAGGGCGGACGCGAATGAGATATTCCCGAAAGGCAGGATCCCTGAGGTGGTGGCCAATCTCAAGGCATTGGATCTGGCCCTGATCCAGGAGGATCCGGCCGTGATGCCTGTGGCGGCGGACAACATTTCGCCGTTGGAGCTGAGGCGCGGCGCGGAAGGGTTCCGTGAATATTGGATCCTTATCCTGCAGGACCTTTTGAGGAACGAGGACTTTATTGATGTTCAGAAAGTCCGCAGCGCCGACGCTGCGCTGGACGCCTGGCTTAAGGCATGGGGCGATCATTTCATGAGCAATGAAGCGGCATCAAAAGAAATTGTCAGGCGCCTCAAAGAAATGTTCAAACATAAGGTCGAGATCATTTCATTGGAGAAGTCGGGAGAGCAGAACCTGATTACCCGTCAGAGCGTGATGCAGATGATCGCGGACCTTCAAGGGATCACTTTTGACGCGGCGGAAAAGACCCCGCAAGAAATGGCGAGGATCAGGAAAGAATTGGTGGAAAGGGAGAAGCAGAAACTCTTTGGCGATCCCCGGAAAGCTTCCAAGAAAGAACAGTCACAGGAGTTGGCGCTCCCGGTTGAGGCGGATAACGGGCGCTGGATGGATCATATCGATTACACGGATGGCGGTAAGCCGTTCACCTGGAAATTCCCGCCGGATGGATTTGAGAAATTCATCCTCTTCATGAAAGAATTGAAGCGATCGGCCGCCAAGCCGGTGGAGTATCCGACGATCCAGGAAGATCCCGAGTTCCCGGCGTTCAGGCAAGGGGCGACAAGGATCCGCGAGGACCTTCTTAAGGCCTTGACTGTGCTGGAGATCACGGATGAACCGGGCTATGTCAAAGGAACGCCCGCCCTGGAATTGGCCGTGACGTTTGCCAGACGGGATATGGAGCGCCTGGCCCGGCAGAACCGTAAATTCGTCCTTGGTGTGGAGTCCGATCAATCGGGCAGGAAATTGTTAAGGACGATCCGCGAAGGCTTTGACGCCATCTTTGATCATGATCTGTCAAGGCAACGCAAAGTGGCTGCTGTCAAGACCATGCAAGAAGCGCTTGGCCAATGGGATGTCGATGCCGCGGAGGAAGTATCAGAGGGCGCGGACACGGGTTTGCTTGCGTTCCGCAGGGAGGTGGTCAGGGCCCATGACAATCTTTTAAAGTCGATCATGGGCTTGAGGATCACGGATGAGGCGGATTATAAAAAAGCAGAGCCGGCTTTAGTAAAAGCTTTGGAGAAAGCCGCGAATCTTTTGGACCGCCTGAAGCAAAAGCACGGAGGATTTTTTCAGGAGACCGGTGGTTATCAACCGGTCCAGCAGTTGTTCAGGATCGTCCGCGGCGGCCTTGTGATGGTCAGTGAACCAGGGATCACGGATGAGCACAAGAAGATCTTTCTGGACCTGATGGTGATCCAGAAGCTTGAGGAATGGAGCACGGATGCTGCTGAGAAGGGCCCGACAGAGAAGCCGGCGGCTTATACCAAGAACGGTGAGGCGCGCCCCTGGGAGTTCACGCCGGGGATCTGGGAGCGGATTGTTGCGATCATCAAAGATGCCATGCGGGACCCTTTTGCGGACCCTGTATCGGGCAATGACCCTGAACTGTCGAAGTTCATTAAAGTCGTGGATCAGATCCAGGCTGACTTGTTGCTGGCGCTGGCAGATCTTGGGATCAAGAATGCGGCTGAATATAAAGAATCAGAATCCAAGGTACAATGGGCATTTGCCGAGGCCATGAAGAAGATGGAGCGCGCGGCCCGGGAATACCGCAGATTTGTTTTTGGCGCCGGAGAGCGCGAGCCGGGCGGGCAATTGTTCGATATCATTTACGACGGGCGCAAGATCGTCGAGGCCAAGGATCTTTCTTATGGAGAGACCATTACCGCCATGCGCCGTATCGAGGCGAGACTGCAGGCCTGGCCTGAGGATCCGCTGGATATCAGCATTGATAAGGCGGAAAGCCTTACGAAGACCGCCAGTCAGATCCGGGACCAGATCCTCGCCCCCTTGAACAGGCTCGCGAATATCAAGGAAACGTCGAATGATCTCAAGTATGTCCTGACCGCTAAAGATGTCTGGGATATGTTCCTTAAGACGGCGAAGCAGCCTCTTGATCCCAAAAGTCCTGCGGGAAAGTTCTCTTCTATTCTGGAGGATGTTTGCAGCAAGGACCTTGTGCCCATGCAAGCCGGGAACATGACAGCGGTGACCCGATGGAAGATCGGCACGGCAGTGAAGAAGCTGCGCGCGTTGAATTTTGACGCAGCTGAGGCGCCTGTTCTGCAGAGCGATCTGGATCAATTTATTAAGGCGCTGAACCGTCCCGGGGCTCTTGATGAGGTGATCATCCATATGCCCGAGAGTGAGGGCGATTTCTGGCAGGCGGGTGTGGAGGATTTCAGGATGAACGGAGTGTCATATCGAATGCTTGTTTTTTACAGGCCTGAGCAGCAAAAGACGCAAAGGCCGGAAGACGCGAGCGTTCTTTATGTCAAGCTATCTTCTGAGGGACGGCCGATGCGGTGGATCAAGATCTATCGTGTTGACCAGAAAGAAAGGATGGGTCTTCCGCTCTCCACCGGAAAACCCAAGGAGATCGACGTGATCATCAAAAAGCTCGGGATCAGCCGTATGATGCAAAGCCAGGGCGATCCGGCGCAAAAGGGCGCGCAGTGGCTTAATTTGACGAAGTTCATTAACGCGCTCGATGATGCCGATCTGGATGATCTGGAGGTCCGGCAGCTGGCGGGCGATGGCCCCGTGTGGGAAGCGGCAGCGACCGGTTTCCAGATGGATGGTATTTCCTATGAGCTGATAGTTCATTACAAACCGGGCGATGGCAAAGTTTCCAGACAGCCTCAGGGGCAGAGTTATCTTTTTGTCAAATTATCCCAACAGGGAGTGCGAAAGAAGTTTGGAAAATTTTATTATACTGACTATATGGGCAGGTTCAATCAGCCGGCTGAGCCCGGCAGACCGCAGGAGATCGACCATATCATCCAGAAACTCGGAATAGACGCGAGGATCAAGAGTGCGAAGGATGCGGCCGAGATCGTTGTGACGGACCTTATGGCGGCGCTTAAGAATATCACAGGCCCGGTCTCGGTCGGCCTCTCGACGGTGAACGACGACTTTATGGGCGTTCCGAAGTCAGAGGGCGGGAAGATCGAGCTGAACGGGGTTGTGCATACCATGACGGTCTATGACAACGGGGATTTCCTGAATATCAGGCTGAAGGCCGCGAATGGGCTGGAGAAGATGCTGGTCCTTTACACCAGCCGGAACAGCGACGAGATCGCGAAAATACGCCATGTTGTCAGGATGGATAAATATAAGAAGCCCATTTTTGGCCACCCTGCCAGCATTCAGTATGTTCCTGTCAGGGAGGATGCGATCACGGCGGCGCCGGATCAGAGGATCGACCTGGACCAATTCATTCTTGGCCTTCGGAGCATGGCTGACAGGACGCCTGTTGAGCCGTCGGAGATGCTGTGGCGTTCCAAACAGGCGGCAGGGACCGCTTTTGTCAATGGGGTCCGTTCCCGCGTGATCGTTCATGACGACGAGGATCAGCTGAACATCGAGATCAAGGTTGGCGATGAGCTCCAACAGAGGATCATCCTTCGCCCGGCACAGCATGCCGCGCAGATGCAGCAGGTCCGTGAGATCCTGGGCTTGGATAAGGTGACGGCTCAAGATCTGTTCAAGATGAGGATGGGGCGCGCGGACGCGGCGGAAGCGTCAGCGATATCTCTGGATGACCTGATGAAAATGCTGGAAGACATGCAGAGATCAGGGGATGTCAGGTTCCGGGAGCATTGGATCCGTGATTGCATGACGGCGGATGGAGATGCTTTCTGGAACGGGACTTCTTATCGCGTGGTTGTTAATGATTACGGAACTGCGCTGGATATCCTGGTGGTGAGCCGGAAGGATGACGTCAAGACACAGATCATGCTTTCTGAAGCAGAGTATTCCGGGATCATCGGCAAGATACGCGAATTGTTTGGATTGCCGGTCAAAGAAGAGAAAGATGCCGCCATGAAGGGCGGTATTGACTTCGGCCTTTCGAACCTTGACATGCAGATCAAGCGCGACGGTGATGGCGTGCCACTGCCGGTGAGTCAGCAGGACCTGGAGAGCATTCGCATCGACGGGCTGGTGCCCGTGATCCTGAACATCCAGCCGGCCGCGAATATTCCTTTGTTCTCTGACGCGGGAGGCGCGGCAACGCCCGCCGCGTGATACGGCTTTGGTAAGAGATCCTCAAAGCCCGCTTCAGGCGTGTCCTGTTGCGGGCTTTTCAATATTTTGATCTGAAAACTTATGAAAAGCATGAAGCGTTTTATTGCCGGGCTTTTGCTGGTGCCGTTTGTGATGAGCACGGCCTCGGCGTCTGTCTTACCATCGACGTCCGTTCCGGCCGTGTTCACGCCTGCGCACTTGTGGGGCATGACCATGGAGCCCAATGATCCGTTCATGTTCCGGTTCCTGGTCCGGCGCGGCCCTGCCGATCTGACGGACATCCGGAAAAAAGAAGAATATAACAAACTCATCAAGTATTTCCTCGCCGCGCTCGCCATTCCAGATACCGACCAGTGGGTGAACCTTTCGCCTTACGAGAAGGACCGCATTGTGCCTGATAATTTCGGCCGCACTGAAATGGGGCGCGATCTTCTTGCGCAGGATTATCTTTTGAAACAACTTTCCTCGTCGTTGACCGACCCGGATACGGCTTTAGGGAAAAAGTTCTGGGATGGTGTTTATGAGCAGGCCTATCAGCGTTTTGGAACGACGGATATTCCGGCCAATGCGCTCAACAAGGTCTGGATCATGCCGGATAAAGCGGTTGTTTTTGAGAAGGACAATACGGTCTATGTGGTCGAAAGCCATTTGAAAGTTTTGACGGACAAGGACCGCTATGCCGAGGCTCTTCAGGGGGAAGCATCGCCGGATGATATGATGCAGGATATTATGCGCGAGGTTATTATCCCCGCGATCGAGAAGGAAGTTAATGAGGGCGCGGTTTTTGCGCCGTTGCGTCAGGTTTATAGCGGCATGATATTGGCGACTTGGTATAAGCGCGCGCTTAAAGATTCTATCCTCGGAAAGATCTATGCCGATCAGAGCAAGGTCAGGGGCGTTGATCAGGACCCGAAGAACAACCAAAAGATCTACGAGCAGTATGTGAGCGCGTTCAAACAGGGCGCTTTCAATATGATCCGTGAGGATGTTGACCGCTACACGCAGGAAGTCGTTCCGAGAAAGTATTTCTCCGGCGGGTTTCTGAATGTCACGGACGCGGCCATGACCTATGTAAAGGATGAGAGCGGGGTAATGCCTGCGATCGAGCGCGCCCAAGAGGGTTCGGACGTTGTTGTTGCCAGGGTTGTTGCGCCTCGAGATGAGGGGGCCGTGGACCAGGCACAGCTGACAAGTGTTGAAGAGGTTGCGGCATGGCTGAAGGCGCAGCAGGGGCATCTTCTTTTTGAGATGTGGCGCAAGCTTGGCATGAAAGACGGCAAGGTCAATAAAGGCTGGAGGATCAGCGGGCCTGCCAGCCTGGCCCTTTCCAGGATCCTTCAGGCAAAGACAAGTCTTCCCGTCGGACGCGGGCTTGCCGTGGACCATATTGAATTGCGCGTGGGCATTCATGATGACGGGATCGCGAAAGACCTTGAGGAGCATGTGTATATCAAGATGACGCTCCAGGGCAAGATCATTTATATTGATCCGACCTTGGAGCGTATGGCCGGCGCGGGTAATGATATTATTTTTCAGGCGTTCGATAGCGAGGGCGCTTTCAACGATCATGTTAGGAGTGTCCGGCACGTGGTCCCGTTCGATCTGTCCCATCCGCGTATTTCCCGCCGGGGTGTGTTCAAGGATCTTTCGCCCGAGGAGGCGAGGGCCGTGCACGGGCTTTTGTTGCAGCGGCTGAACTCGGAGATGGGGTGGCTGATGCTGCGGGAGCCGTTCGTTATCAATGACAAGGAACGGATATTCGAGGCTTACAAGAATATCCAGGGCGTGTTTGATGTGTACCGCGCCTTTATTGTCCTGGGCGGGCTCGTGGAGCCGCCGCCCGCCGTCCTTTCGCAGGCGCCGTTATTGTCCGCTGAGGAGATGTTCGCTGATACCTCGCCTTTGATCAGGCCCGTGAAGGTCTATAACGGGATCCTGGTCGTGAAGATGGGCCAGGGCGGTGAGGTGGCCTTGCGGATCAGGAATGTGCGGCTTGCGCGTTCGCAAAAGAAATTTTTGACACATATCATCGGCGGTGAATTGGGAGCGAATGAAACAGCCTGGTTCGAGAAGAAAGATGTTGTTTCACTGCAGTTCGAGGCGGACCCGGAGAACAGGATGAAGGCCCTTCTTACGAAATGGCCGGGCGCTTTCAAGGCGCTGGCAAAGAAGCTTCCCGCGAAATTTTCGGGCGACGCGGCGCAGAAACCGCTGACCGAGGAGGCGATCAAGGCCTTGAATGCGCGATGGAATGAGATCATGGAAACTTTCTCCAGAGTATCCGCAGGGCATGATATTGAGAATATCAATCAGGTCAGGAAAGCGCTGGACCTTTTGTTCCACAAACAGCTGGAACAGCGGCGCGGCGACGGGGTCAGCTATGTCGCGCATCCGATGCAGGTTGCGCTGGACCTGATGAATGACCTGGGCCGGACGGATGTTGACCTGGTGGTGGCCGCTCTTTTGCATGATGTGGTCGAAGATACGGATGTGAGCATTCATCGTGTCAGGAAGATCTTTGGATATAAGGCGGCATGGATCATTCTGGCCCTGACCAATCTCGATCTGGGCTATGCGAACAGGGAAGGTTTGAGCGAGGAGGATCAGCAGTTTGAAAAGATCAAGGCGTATCAGGAACACGTCTTCGACGCGGTCGAGGATGATGATGTCTTTTATATCAAACTTGCGGATGTGGCGACCAATGCGTTCCATCTCGAGAATTTTTCTGACACTCCGGCGCGGCAGGAATGGTTCGCTAACAAATATTTGAAACTGGTCATTGAATTTGAGAAACGGGCGCGGGCCATGGGGCTGATCAAGAAAGCGGACCAGTATGCCGCGGCGAGGCCCGGGATCGAGGCTGTGGCCATGCGTTCGCCGCTTTATGAGAGATTGCAGCGTTATTATGACAGCAAAGAAGGCCCTGATGCCGCTCAAATAGACAGCACGGGGTTCAACAAAGGCGGCATTGATCTTTCGGGGATGGACCTTCAATTGCAGATCAGGCGTGACGGTAACGGTGTTCTGTTGCCGATGAGCGAGCAGGACATCCGGCGCATCCGCATCGACGGGCTGATGCCGGTCATCCTTGATATTTACCCCGCCACAAGCATGCCGGCTCTCCGGTAAGCAGCGACAGCCTTCTATTTTTTGGGTTTCAGTAAATGGATCGGCTGACCGAAAAGCCCCTCGGCGGCCTCCATCATCATTTCCGACAGCGTCGGGTGGGGATGGATGGTCAATTCCAGGTCCTGGGCTTTGACGCCTGTTTCGATCGCAAGCGCGCCTTCCGCGATAAGTTCCCCGGCGCCAACACCGGTGATCCCCACACCTAAAATACGGCCGGTCTTATTATCCGCAATGATCTTGGTCATGCCGTCGGTCCGCTGCAAGGTCATGGCGCGGCCCGAGGCTGCCCAGGGCAGCTTGGCAACAACGGCATCAAGCCCCTGCGCGCGGGCTTCTTGCTCGGTGATGCCGCACCAGGCCAGCTCAGGGTCGGTGAAGACGACAGCCGGGATGCACGCGGGATCAAAGTTCGTGCCGTAACCGGCGGCGACATCAGCGGCCGCTTTTGCCTCAAACGATGCTTTGTGGGCGAGCATGGGGCCTTCCGTAATATCTCCGATGGCAAAAATATTCCCTGCGGCTGTGCAACGCTTGTTGTTGACGGCGATAAAGCCTTTTTCAGAGACCTTGACGGCTGTTGTTTCCAGTCCCAGATGGGCGGTGTTGGGCGCGCGCCCCACGCAGACGAGGATCTGGGCATAGGCTTCCTGCCACTCTTTGCCTGCGTTGTCCTGGAATGTGACGCGGATCCCGTCGGCAGCTTCTTCGGACTTGATGACTTTGGTGCCGCAGAGAATGGATGCAAAAGTTTTCTTCAGGCGCCTGACGACGATATCCGCAAGGTCTTTATCCGCCGCTGACAAGAGT
Source organism: uncultured Planctomycetales bacterium (assembly GCA_964643325.1). Classification (GTDB taxonomy): domain Bacteria; phylum Omnitrophota; class Gorgyraeia; order Zapsychrales; family Fredricksoniimonadaceae; genus Fredricksoniimonas. Next base: position 807 of record CAZXSE010000003.1, on the reverse strand, counting down.
GAGGGCAATGCCTCCACAACAGTGATCTTGCTGCCAAGCGCGGCATATGCTGTTCCAAGCTCAAGCCCGATGTAACCGCCGCCGATGATGAGCATGGTGGGCGGAACATGGGGTAGTGAGAGCGCATCTGTTGAATCCCATACGTGCGCGGATTTTGGCAGGAAAGAAAGTTCTGCCGGGCGTGAACCGGTCGCGATGATCGCCTGTTCGAATTCCAGTTGTTCGGTCGATCCGTCGGGCTTCTTGATCTCAAGCGTCTTGGGGCCGGTGAATTTTACCTGCCCCTGGATGATCGTGACCTTGCGTGCTTTGGCCAGTTGCGCCAGTCCGCCGGTGAGTTTTGTTACAATGCCGTTCTTCCAGGCGCGTAGTTTTTCGATGTCCACGGACGGGGCATTGAAGCTGATACCGATCTCATCGGCGCCCTTGGCGTCCGCGATGAGCTTGGCCGCGTGCAGGAGCGCTTTGGAGGGGATACAGCCTCTGTTAAGACAAGTGCCGCCAAGCGCGGCATTTTCGTCAATGAGGGTGACCGTCATATCAAGGTCAGCGGCGCGGAACGCGGCTGTATATCCGCCGGGGCCGGCACCGATGATGACAAGCTGGGTAGAGGGCATAAGATCCTTTGGTTGGATGGAAAAAAATGCGGAAGGAGGGACTCGAACCCTCAAGTCTTGCGACATAGGCTTCTGAGACCTACGTGTATACCAATTCCACCACTTCCGCGTCAAGGCTGAAAAGGACAGCAGCAAGTATATCATTTTGATTTTGGCTGTCAACAAGCGCGCGCCTGTAGTAGAATATCCT
>CAZXSE010000002.1:133482-142350 GCA_964643325.1 uncultured Planctomycetales bacterium | reverse complement strand
AAGGAGGGCTTATGTGTTTGCATGAAAAAGTTTTGGACAGGATGAAGAAGCTGACCGTCTGGGACCTGGGCATCATGAAGGTTTGCCTGATCGCGTTCGCGCTTTTCGTCGCTAAACTATGGCCCGAGGTCCTGGGGCTGGATTGGGGTTGGTATGCCGGGGTGTTTGTTGTAACATATATCTATCTGGTCTATTTTTTCTTTATCAAGAAGTGATCGGCGGGATGAGCGTTTAAAACAGGAGGCTGTTATGGAAAAGATCGCGTTGAAAGTCGGAGGGATCGTGTTCGTGCTGGTCGCGGCATTGCATCTGGGCAGGGCTGTGATGCAGGTGCCTGTTGTGATCGGGCAAACGGACCTGCCGGTCGGGGCGAGCATTGTGTGCGGCGGCGCGGCGCTGGCGCTGGGCATGTGGATGCTCAAGCTCGCGTGCGGATGTTGCTGTAAGAAATAAGACGATATGGCGGTCTGAGCTTCAGTTGATTGGAGGCGGGCCGCCATTTTTTTGGTCCGTAGTTTGACGTATCATCAAAAATAGTTCTTGCCAATAAAGCTATCAATGTGTATAGTTTGACTATTACTCAAGGTTGGCGAGATCTTTGGTCGGTAATGAAACAAAGCGCTTGTGGAAAGCAATCCCAATGTGTATACTTTAGATATACATATTGGAGGAAGGGTATGATGACAACTGTTGTGGGAATGCGGTACAGGATGAAAGAAGTGCTCAAGGCTTTGGATCGGCGCGAGCGCGTGCATATTCTTTATCATGGCAAGACCAAGGGCGTGATCATTCCTGTTGCCGAAGAGAAGCAGGGGGCCATGAACGCGCATGCTTTTTTCGGAATGCATGCCGCGGACAAGCGTCCTGTGGCTGATGTGATGAAACAGTTGCGGCAGGGGCGCGCTCATGCTGTTTGATACGGATATTTTCATCTGGGGGCAAAGAGGCGACGCCGGGGCCATTGATCTTTTGGGATCCTCGACGGACAGATGCCTTTCGGTGCAAACATTGATGGAGCTTCTGCAGGGCGCGAAGAACAAAGCCCAGCATGATACGATCAAAGCGTTCCTCAAGGAGTTTGATTTTATGGTCCTGCCTTTGACAGAGAATATTGGCCATCGTGCTCTGGTTTATGTTGAGCAGTATGCAATGGGGTTCGGCATTACCGCGGCGGATGCGCTGATCGCGGCCACGGCGGCCGAGAATAATCAGGTTCTTGCGACCGGCAATGTGAAGCATTTCAAGCCGCTTAAAGATCTGCGGCTTAGGCAGTTTGTTCCGTCGAAGTAGATTTTTATGATTCGGGGATCCGTTCGTTGGAGCGGATCATTTTTTGCCCATGTTATTGTTGATAAATCAAACATTGTTGATGATAGGATAATATGATCCACGGTATTACACCCATTGACACCGCATTCGAAATGATGGGCTTGCATCAGGCTCAGGCATTGGTGCGGTTTATTTTTATTGAGAGTCTTGCGGGGAAGTTTGTTTTTGCGCTGGGATTTATCATGTCGCTTGCCGCGAGTTTGGCGAAGGCGAATTTCCGGCCTGTACTGGTCTTTGTTTTTCTCTTTTTTACATTGTGGATCGTTTGTGTCATGCCGGCTTCGCGCGCGGTTGTGCCGGTCTCGGCCATGGAGCAGGCCGGTTACCATGATGTTTCAACAGCCGCCTTATTAGAGAAGAACGGCTACGGCCAGATCATGGTCAGCCCTCCTTTAGGCCTGGTCAGTCAATGGATAGATGCGCTCATCCGGTCAATGATAACGGTCCTTGATCGCGTGGACGGCGCGCGCAGCGCGCGTGGTTATGCAGCCAGCCCTTTTTTGTTTACCAAGGTGTCGATCCTGACAAGTTCGCTTGTTGCAAGCGGCATCACGGATCCCGTTCTTGAGAACAAGAGCGTTCATTTTTATCAGGATTATTTTTGGCCGGCGGTTCACGATTTTCCGCAGAGCAGCAAAGACCTCTGGCCCGGAGATCCTGATGTGATCGCTCTTTATAGTGAAGACGGCCGCGTGGCATGGGAAAGTTTGCGTGATGAGATCTATGTGTCGATGAACCAAGATAACATATTCGATCGCATGTTCGCGCGATTTTACGACGGGCGTGTCGATAAGGATGCCGTCGTCAGATCGGTCCTTGCGCGCGAGCTTCAGCTTAAACCTGCGCGCTACACACTCATGTCTTATGCCTCGCGCAAAGAGCTCTGGCACGAGAAGCCGGTTAACGCCGGACTTTGGGATATCGTGATGCCGGCGAGGATCATGCAGGCACTGCCGTTCGTGCAGGGCGGGGCGCTTTTGTTGATATATGGCGCATGGCCTTTCTTTTTGGTGATGGCGATCCTAACGCGAAGCGCGATGGTACTGGTGATATTCCTAGGGATCGTCGTGAGCGTCAAGTCGTGGACTTTGGGTTGGGCCGTTGTTGATAAAGTATCGATGGCGTGGTTTGTGGCGTTTGGCATGCGGGAGGGGGTCTGGATGTGGCAGGCGTCGTCGGTAAATGGTTGGATCGCGTGCGCCGCTGGTCTGACCCCCGTGGTGATCACATGTATGGTGGCAGCGCTGGTGTTACGGATGAGGACAGGGCAAAAGACAGCAACAGAAAGGACCGGAGTATGAAGATATTTTTGAGAATGACAGGATTTGTGACGATGTTGTTGTTGCCCGTGATCGCCCGGGCGCAGGAGTCAGGGATGGAGGCTGAGACCAAGACGCAATTCGACAATTTGTCAAAGTTCATGGTCACGGTCATGACCGGGCCCGTGGCCAAGATCGTGGCCCTGGTGCTTTTGCTCGTCGGGATATGGAAGATCGTGCACAAGGATTACGGGGCCGCGGTCGGTTGCGTGATGGCGCTCTTGGCGCTGGTGTTTTTGCCGCAGTTATTAGGTATTTTCGGGAGGTGATGTGTGAGGCCATGTCCGAAGACCATTGACAAGCCGCTACTTATCCTTGGCCTTGAAGGTGAGGATGTGGGCTTTCTGATGTTCGTCCTGGGTATCCCGGCGATCATGATCTCGCCGGCGATCCCGCTCATGCTTATTTTTGCGGCATGGCCGTTGTTGGCGGCGTTCAAGCGTGGCAAACCCGAAGGGTATCTTCTGCACGCGCTTTACCGGATGGGTATGCCGCTCAAAGGGCTTCTTCCGCCGGGAGACGGCGTGCGGTACTCGGCGTATGGTAAGGAGGCGAATGCATGAACGATCGGTCGGTCGCATCACAAAGTTCCCTTTATTTCGAACGCTACGCACTCGCCGAGGCGCGCGGGGAAACGATGCAGAGGGCTGTGTATGTTCTGGGCGCAGCGTGCGTGGTGCTTGCTATCGGATTGATCATGATGGCATTGCGCCCGCGCCCCGTGCATTACGTGGCGGCAAGTCCGACGGGAGGGGTGTCGTATCCGCAGCGCGTGCCGGGTGCGGTCGTTGTGGATTTTGCGTCGTTCTGGCTGATGAACTGGTCTAACTATGCGCCGGAGACCGCGAAAGGTGTTTATGAACGTTCCATGCTGCTCATGGCGCCGCCGTTCCTTGCCAAAGTGCGCGCCGGGCTCGATGAAGAGTTGGCAAAGATCGGGCGAGAGAAGATCGCCGCGGCATTCACGCTTGATGATGAACCGCGGGTGAGTGAGGCTGCGCATGGATTTTTTGTTGTATTCACCGGCGAGCGCGCCGTGTATATCGGCAAAGAGGAGATGATGCGGGAGGATGTGAGATTTACCGTCGAGGTACGTCGCGCGGCCATGACCGAGAAGAATCCGTATGGGCTTATGGTGTGGGATGTGAAGAAAGAGAAGGTGTCGCGTGAAGCGGTATAGCCTGGTGATCGTTCTGTTGTGCGTATTGGGCGCGTCTTCGGCGATGGCGGACAAAGTTGTTACTGCCGAAGGAGATGTTGTGGTGCGCGCAGCTCTCGGCAAGGCGCTTGAGATCGACGTGGAAAGCGGGGTCGGGGACTTGGTGCGCTCTGGCGATCCGCTGACGCTCAAGGTTGAACACACAGCAGGGCATTTATTTGTCACACCGCTGACAACGACGCCCGCTGATCTGGTGGTGATCGATACGTTGGGGCGTTCGTATCGCATTAAATATGTTTTCGACCAGGGGTTCGATGAGAGAGTGGTCATCACCGGCGCGCGAAGCGACGGGGATCTTGATAATGATCAGGACGCGGCCATGGCACTGATGCGCGACCTTATCCGGGGGCGCGCTTCCGCTGGAGCTGTGGCCAAAGAGTCGCATGTGGTCATGTTCGACAACGGGCTGGTGCGGATGAGGGCGGTCATGATCCATGAACTGCCGCAGCTGGTCGGTTATATCCTCGAGATCGAGAACCTGAAAGAGTATCCGGTCATGGTGCCACTGCAGCAGATCACCTTGTTCGGCCTGCTGGCCATCGCATCGGAGAAGGACATTCTCGCTGAATGGGAAAAGACAAAAGCTTATATGGTGATCAGGCGATGAAAGAATTGTCGGTGTGGATAGAGAAAGCGCGCGAACAATATCAGGCGCTTGACGGCCGGGGGCGCATGATCGCCGCGGCGTCGGTCGTGGCGGCGGCGATCGTTGTGATCTGGATCATGATGCCCAGAGCGCCCGTTCTCACGGCGGCGCCGGCAAAGGCAGCGGCATCTGCATCCGATAAGCAGGAGGACGGTTATTTTCTCGACGATGAAGTGGACCGCAAGGCATACGTGGCGCGCTGGGAAGGGCAGTATTTCGATCTTTTGCACAAACATGAAACGCTGGCCGCGCGCCTGGAGGATGTGGCAGAGAAGGCCGAGGATATGACGCGCACGCAAGGCCGGGTCACCGAGACCGTGGCGGCCCTGGACCGACGCATGAACGAGGCTTTGGCCAGCGCCGCGCAGACTCCCTCTGCGCCCGTCGATATGCTGGCCTTCGACGCGCGCAGTTACAAATTGGAAGTGATCAATGTTAATCCTGTTAAACCTTATGCGGCGGATACGGTCTATTTGCCGCCCGGGAGTTTTGTGAAGGCGACGCTGTTGACGGGCGTGTACGCGCCGGCCGAGGCCGCGAACCCGCTGCCTGTTTTGATCCGGCTTGACGAGGCGTTCACCGGGCCGAATGACGCGCGCATTCCGCTCGAGGGCGCTTTTGCCGTCGGGAAAGCCGCGGGCGATCTGAACAGCGAGCGGGCCCTGGTGCAGATCACGGCCATCGCGTCTGTTTTGCCTGGAGGAACGACGTTCGAACACAAAGGCAATATCGGTTATCTGACAGATGTCGGCGGGCAACTGGGATTAAAAGGGGTCGTGGTGCGCAATACCGGCGGGCAGTTGGCCCTTTCGTTCATGACAGGGTTTATGGGCGGGGCGTCGCAGGCCCTGGCGGATTCGCAGACGACGACCGTCACGACGGACGCGGGGCATACGGCGCGCAATGTGACGGGAAGCCGGACGAAGAATGCGGCATTTCAGGGCTTGGCGCAGAGCGCGGGGCAGATGTCGCAATATTATCAGGATCAGCTGGGCAGGATCGTTCCAGCGATCAGGGTCGATGCAGGGGTTGCCGTTTATTTTATCGTGCTGGAAGGAGTGCAGGTGCATGGGCTTAAGAAAGATCGCATGCCTGTTGTGCGTTTTATGGATTAGCGGCTGTGCCAGCGTTCGCGCGCCGGCGGCTGCGCCCGACGCGAAGAAAGTGCGCGACTTCGCCGAGATCTATCGCCGGGCAAAAGAGTCGGGGCTCGCGACGGCCGGGCACGAGCGGCAGATCCGCCTGGGCCCGGATATCGGCCAGGAAAGGCCGTATTATCCGGTCTATCAGCCGCCGCGCATCGTGAAGGTGTGGGTCCCGGCGCATACACCTCAGCAGGATAAGCGTGTGCTGGTCGCCGGACACTGGACGTTCGTGATGGTGGAAGATCCGCACTGGTACATTGAAGACTATATGGAAAGCGCGTCGGCTCCGGCGGCATCCGTGCCGGTGGTGCCGCAAAAGGACGGGACATGATAACGACGCAGGAGCGTGCCGCGATGTTCAAGGAGGATTTTTCTCTGCCTGATCATTTACCTTATGGGGAATATATCGACGGGATATTCCTTCAGGTTGATGGGAGTGTAGGCAAGATCTGGGAGCTGACGCTCAATGAGTCGGGATCTGCGGCGCAGGTCGAGCTCGACGCGTTCGCGCACGCGATCGCGGGATTTGTCGGGCGCATGCCGGTGGGCGCGCATGCCCAGTTCATTGCCTGGTCGGACAGTGACGTGGCGGGTCTTCTTGCGCCGTATCGCGCGCTCATGAGCGAAGACTGCGATCCGGTGGTCAAACGTATCATCGATGGCAAGATCGCGCATCTTTGCGAACATCCGGATGGGTTCTGGCCGTCGGCAAATGAGCATTTTACGCCCAAGCGCCTGCGCGTATTCCTAACGGTGCGCATGTTCCCCGAGCGGGCACAAGACGGGCCGCGGGACTGGCCGCGGGTCCGCACGGAATTCTTAAGGACAGTGCACATGATCGAAAGCCAGCTCCAGGCGATCCAGTGTGTATTCTTGCCCGTGGACGGTGAGGAGTTGACGCAGCTTTTATATCGCATGCTCAATCCCCGTCGGGCCAGGCAGGTGCCGCAGGTGCGGCCGCAGGCGGGGTTCATTCGCGATCAGGTTGTTTATCACTCGCCCGAGGTCAGCGGCAGCGGTTTTGTGCTCGACGGGTATCATACACGCGTGGTCAGCCTTAAGGACCTTCCGCAGGCGACCTACACCGGCATGTTCGCGCCTATGGGGGCATTGTTCGATATCCATAAGGACATGCTCTTGGCGGTCAACTTTATCGTGCCGGACCAGGGCAAGGCCATGGGGCGGCTCAAATTCCAGAAAGCGTTCGCGTTCATCCAGCGCTCGTCGTCAATGGGCGATGTGAGCGAGGAAGCGGTGCAAAAGAAAGAGGAACTGAGCGGTCTTATCACGCAGATCTTTACCAGCGGCAAGGCGATCGTTCAGGCCAGGATGCATGTTGTCCTTTGGGGAGAGGATGTCGGCAGGCTCGAGAATGCGTGTGACGCGCTGATGGTCCATTTGAATCATTCGGGCGCGGAAGGGTTGAAGGAAGAGATCATCGCGCCGTCGCTTTTGTTGACATGCCTGCCGCTTAACTTTGATCACGGGTTTGAAAGTTTTATCCGCCGGGAAAGGCGCTTGTTGTCGGATAACTTTGCGGACATGGCGCCTGTTTACGGCGCGATGCGCGGCACGCCGACGCCCGCGACCATGTATTTGAACCGGCGGGGCGAGCCGGTGGGGGTGGATCTGTTCGATTCGCCGACGAATCCGCACGCGGTGATCATCGGCGCCTCCGGAGCGGGGAAGTCTTTTTTGACCAATGACCTTATCTATCAGAATTACCGTCTGGGCGGCCGGTTCTTTGTGCTGGACAAGGGCCACTCCTACCGCAAGACCTGCGCGATCCTCGGCGGGCAATATGTTCATTTTGATCTGTGTTCTCCGGTGACGATCAATCCGTTCGTTGCGGCTCCGACGAGTGAGAACCTGGCATTCCTGGTGGAAGTGCTTGCGCTCATGGCCTCCGGCGGGGATGAGCGCGACCGGTTGAGCCGTGAAGAGAAAGGGTTCCTGCAAAAAGCCGTCCTTGAAGCTTACGATCAGGCCGGCGAACGGGAAGTGACGCTCTCGGATGTGACAAGCGTTCTTAAAGGGGAGATGGGCGGGCGGTTGGCCTTGCGCCTTGCGCCGTTCACGCGCGACGGGCAATACGGAGGATTCTTTGACGGGCCGAATCAATTTGTGATCGACAAACGGTTCACTGTCTTTGAACTCGCGGAATTGAGCGCTTATCCGGACCTGCAGCTGGTCGTTCTTTTGAATATCATGTTCTTTGTGACGCAGTTCGTTGCCGATGAGAAACTGCGCGCCGAGCGTAAGTTCCTGTTGATCGATGAGGCGTGGCAGTTGTTGAAGATGGCCAATACCGCGGATTTCATTGCCAACGCGTTCAAGACCTTTCGCAAGTACCGTTGCGCGGCCGTCGCGATCACGCAGGAAGTGTCGGACCTGTTGCAGCAAAAGAGCGGCCTGGCCATTCTGGCGAACACCGCCAACAAGATCTTCCTGAAGCAGGAGCCTGTCATTATCGACCAGCTCAAGAAAGAACTTTCCTTTACCGAGGAGATCGCGGGCCTGTTGCGTTCGGTTGTTACGGTCAAAGGAAAATACTCGGAGGCGCTGGTGATGACGCCGTCATCGACGGGCGTGGTGCGGCTGGTGCCGGACCCGCTCTTGTACTGGGCCGCGACCAGCGAGCCGAAAGACAATGCTTATCTGGATCGGGCGCGCTCGGACGCGGGCGGGGACCTTGTCAGCGCGCTGGAGCATTGCGCGCGGGCGCATCCTTACGGGGTCCGATAATAGGGCAGGCAGGATAAACAAGGAGACAGGTATGAGGGTCATGACAACGATGATGGTCGCAGGCATCCTCGCGGGCGCGGGGACCGGGGTGATGGCCGAGATGCCGGAGCATGCGTGGACGCCGCCCCATGCCCAGCAGGTGCGCGTTCCGTCGGGGATCCGCAGCGGTATTTTTTATCCGGAACATGAAGAGCTTGTCTTTATCAAGCCGGGCGCGTGGGAGCAGACGCCCGCGGCAGATGATCCGCTGCCGGCTGCTGAACGCGCTGAAAAGCCGGATGATCCGCTCGCCGGCACATTTACATTGAAAGGGCGTTTGAAACTATCAGAGGCGTTGCGGCACGCGGCCGCGGCGGCAGGCATGGAACTCTTCGTTGGCGAGGGCGTTGAGGACGGCGATGTGAGCGTGGATATGGAAGAGGTGTCTGTGCGCGCCGCCTTACCGCGGCTTCTTTATTCCAGAGG
>CAZXSE010000002.1:131609-133382 GCA_964643325.1 uncultured Planctomycetales bacterium | reverse complement strand
CTGGACAGGATCGGGGCTTTTTTCAAGGACATGAACACGCGCGCGGCAGAGCAGATCATGGTGGATGTGAAAGTGATCGAGGTGGAGCTTTCAAGGGAACATCAGCTCGGGATCGATTGGGGTGCCTTGACCGCGAGCGGCGGATTGAAAGGAGTGCAGATGGTCACCAATTTCGCGTCGGAGAACATGCCTTCGGGGCAGATGATGACGCTGACGGCGCGCGGCAATAGAGAAGGCGCGGGCGATACGGAGTCGGGTATCAAGATGGTGGTCAAGGCATTGGAGGAGTTTGGCAGGATCGAGGTGGTATCCCAGCCGCGCATCATGATGCTTAATAATTCAGTCGCGAGCATTCAGGTTGGTGAAACGCGTTCGTATGTTGAAAGCACGGACATGGAGACCACGCAAGGAGGCGCCACCATTACCTCCGCGGCGCTTAATGAGGTCCACGGCGGCGTGACCCTGCAGATCGTCGGGAGTATTGTGGGCGACGATGTTTTCCTGAACGTGACGCCGGTGGTCAGCACGATCGATGATATCCGCACCATCACGCTCGGCGGCGGCAACAAGCTCGAGGCGCCGGAGACATCCATGAAGACCATGACGACCATGGTGCGCGTCAAGGTCGGAAAGACCGTTGCCATCGGCGGGTTGATCACGCGTGAACGCTCGAAACAGCATGCGGGGGTGCCGATCCTCTCCAAGATCCCCGTGCTGGGCAGGCTCTTCTCTTATGAAACGCGCCGCAACAGGCGCACGGAACTTGTTATTTTCATGACGCCGAGGCGGGGGTAAAAATGGCCGGGTATCTTTTTTATAACGGGGATGTCTGCATCCAGGACCACGACGGGGTCGCGTGCGTTCCCTGGGATGATGCCTGCGCGGCATTCATGCGTCGGGACAAAAGCGCGCATATCGTGATCGTCGAGAACGCTGAAGCCGATTTTTTTGATCGCGTGCGGCGCATTCGTCAGGCGTTTACGCCGGGCACGATCAAGACGTTCATTTCTTATGCCGCCGCGATGAGGGCTTTTGTGCAGGAGCGCTCGTTAAGCCCTGTTGGTGAAAGTGTAATGGTGGTCGATGATCTGGGCGAGAAGGTCTTTCTGACCGCGTTGACCGCATCGCAAGCCGGGTTGACGCGCGTGATCCCTGCGGCAGGCCCGGAGAAGATCATGGATGAGATCCGCCGGACCCAGAGGAATGTCACGGAAAAAAGCAGCACGACGGCCATGCGCGTCCTGTCCAATTATCCGGGGCTACCGGAGGCGATCGATCTTGGCATGAAGTTCCCGGCGTTTGATGTTTTAGGCCGGATAAGATTCCCGTCACAATTGATGCCGCCCGAAGATGTGGCTCGCGCCGGCCGGCAGAAACTTCTCAAAGAGTTTTTGCTGGTCTGTCTGACGTCAGCTTTGATAGCGGCCACGGGGATCGGATTCTGGATCTATGCCCGCGGGCAGGAAAGAGCGGCGCATGCGCGTGCCGGGCATGCATTGGCTATCAAGGCGACGGCCGCGCAGGCAGCGGCCCGTCTGGGAGCGTTGACGTATCAGTATCGCCTGCGCGCTATGCCTCAGGTGGATCTGGCGGGCATCACGGATGTTTTTATCCGGCACACACCGCCCGATGGGCGCGTTGAGGTGATTGCGTTCGAGCGCGACGCTGATATGGATTGGGCGCTGGAAGGAACGATCATGTTCCCGCGTCAGCGGATATTCCCTTTTACGCGGGAGGATATTTTTAGCGCGGCAACGGTCCAGGACATTTTTG
>CAZXSE010000002.1:85798-131509 GCA_964643325.1 uncultured Planctomycetales bacterium | reverse complement strand
CAGCCCGGCCAGGACCTTGCGTTGGCCTATGCCGGTATTGTCAATGACATGAACATGCTGGCGCGGGCGCATCGCGTTGTTTGTACGGTCAACGTGCAGCAAGGCAAAGACGGCGATGTGGTCGCGGGGGCGACTACCTCCTCTTTTGAAGGAGCGCGTGAGATCAGCGTTGAGATCGGTTTTTCCGGCTTGAAGCGGCGCGGGGCATTATTGTCGCTCATGGATGCCGTTTCGAAGGCGGCCGCAGCGTGGCCGGTCGTTCTCCGTCGGGTGTTTTATGAAAAAGACAGCCTGATCATTAGTTTGGCGGTCGTTGGCTTGTAAAAGGCAGAATGTGGAATTAGAGGATATTTTTTTAATGTTGGAGTTGATGTATCATCAACGGAATCTTTTGTAAAGATGAAGGACTTTAACAGGAGGAGAGATCATGAGAATTCTATTGCTCATTATAATGATGGCTATTGGGCCTGCACCCTGGGTGCGGGCTGAAGAAAGTGCGAATCTGGAACATATGCGCGCGCAGATGCAACTTGAGCGCAGCAAGGAAGAAGAGCTGGCCCTGTTGCAGTTGGACGTCGAGCGGTTGAAGCTTGAAGTCGAGAAAAAGAAGGCCCTCTCGGAGTTGGGGCGCGTTGCTGGTTCGGATTCGAGCGCCGCAGTCGCTAGCGACAACCCGCAGGTCAATGTGCGCTATGTTCTGATCACGAATGGCAGAAAAGAGGCTTTCTTGGATGTTGATGGCCGGGAGGTCTGCGCTCATGAAGGAATGGCTCTTGGTGCTGATACGTTGAAAGTCATTGCGGCGGAAGGAATTGTGCTTCAAGGCGATGATGGAACCGAGCGCGTCGTCAGCATCGCAAGACAATAAAGCCCTCGCGCCTTGCAAAACGGCTTGCTTTTTAGGGTTTCCCCCATATAATAAAATCACTTTTAATATAAATTCCTGCGGCTTTCAGGCTGCGGGGCGTTCAGGCCTTCGAACAGGACAGGCGATCATCCTTCATATATATGCACGGATTTGACTTTGCCAACGCATTTTCCCAGATGATGCACAACAAGATCTTCACGATCACGCTTTCGGTTTGGGTGATCGGGCAGGGGATCAAGATGGTCATTAATCTCTTGCGCGGCAAGAAATTCAATTTCCGCTGGTTCCTGGGTACTGGCGGCATGCCATCGAGCCACGCGGCGGGTGTGGCGGCGTTGGCCACGAGCTGCGGCCTTGAATACGGGTTCAATTCCGGGCTGTTTGCTTTGGCCGCGATCTTTGCCATGGTCACCATGTTCGATGCGCAGGGTGTTCGTCGTCAGTCGGGCGAACAGGCGGAAGTCCTCAACAAGGTCATTGATGACATGTACTGGCATAAACAGGTTGAACTGACACGGATCAAGGAATTTGTTGGGCATACGCCGATCCAGGTCTTCGTCGGGTCGATCCTTGGTTTTAGTTTGGCTGTCTTATTTTATTAAGGGGACTTATGAAAAAGTATTTGATGGGGCTGGCGGTGTTGACGGTCGTGATGATGGCGGGTTGCGGCCAGTCGGGGGCGGGTGTTATGAAATTGGTGGCATCTCCGGCGGACGATATTTATAAACAGGCCCAGGCCATGATGGAGCAGGGGCAACTGTTGGAGGCGAAGGCCGCGCTCACGCAGATCGTTGCTGAGCATACGGATTACAAGAACATCGAACAGGTCGAGCAGGACCTTTATAACGTCAACATGCAGGTTCTTTTTTCCAACATTGCCGCGCCTAAGACCCTCGTGCATGAGGTTGTCGTCGGGGATACGCTGGGCAAGATATGCAGGAAATATAATGTGACGATGGATATGGTCAAGACGTCCAACGGGATGTCGTCGGATGTGGTGCGTGTGGGGCAGAAGCTTCGCATCTGGACCGGGAAGTTCAGTATTTATGTCGATAAGTCGCAGAACACCCTGATGCTCAAAAGCGACGACGAGATCCTTAAGGTCTATAGCGTTTCGACGGGCGCGAACAATTCCACGCCCGTGGGTGTTTTCAAGATCATTAATAAGCTGCAGGATCCGGTCTGGTATAAAGCAGGGGCCGTGATCCCGCCGGAAAGTCCGGACAACGCGCTCGGGAGCCGCTGGCTTGGGTTCGATCTGACAGGGTATGGTATTCACGGCACGGTGCAGCCTGATAAGATCGGTCAGCAGATCACTTCCGGTTGCGTGCGCATGCGTAACAGCGATGTCGAGGAGCTTTACAAGATCGTTCCCGTTAACACTGAGGTCACGGTCGCGGATTAACAAAGGATCGTTGAGGGGTTTGGCATGGCTTTGGAATTCGAGAAACCTGTTGCCGAGATACAGCATAAGATCGCGGAGCTTAAAAAGCTCAGCGATAAGCATGACTTTTCCGCCGAGATCCGTCGCCTGGAGCAGAAGCTCGAGGAGACCAAGGCCAAGGTGTATGACAAGCTTTCCGCCTGGCAGCGCATTCAGATCGCGCGCCATCCCAAGCGCCCCTACACGCTTGATTATATCCGGATGATGACGACCGACTTTATCGAGCTTCATGGCGATCGGCTTTTTGCCGACGACCAGGCGATCGTGGGCGGCCTCGCGACGATCGATGGCGAGCAGGTTGTTGTGATGGGCCATCAGAAGGGGCGCGATACCACGGAGAACATCAAACGTAATTTCGGCTGCGCGCATCCCGAAGGGTATCGCAAGGCGATGCGGCTCATGCATCTCGCCGAGCGTTTCGGCTTGCCGGTCGTTGTTTTTATTGATACGCCCGGCGCGTATCCGGGTATCGGCGCGGAGGAACGCGGCCAGGCGCAGGCGATCGCTGAGAATCTGCGTGATATGGCTCAGGTCAGGACGCCGATCATTGCCACTGTTATCGGCGAGGGCGGCAGCGGCGGCGCGCTCGGCGTCGGCGTGGCGGACCATGTCCTCATTTTGCAGAATGCGTATTATTCGGTCATTTCTCCGGAAGGGTGCGCGTCGATCCTCTGGCGCAGCGCTTCCAAGGCCGCCGAGGCGGCTGATGCGCTGAAATTGACCGGTGAATATCTTATCAAGTTCGGCATTGTCGAAGAGATCATCCCCGAGCCGCTCGGCGGCGTTCATTATGACCCCGAGGGTGTTGCCGATACGCTCAAGGCCGCGATCCTTAAGCAGATCAAGCGCCTGAAAGCCATGGACCTCGATGATCTCATTGAAGCGCGCTACATGAAGTTCCGCAAGGTCGGTAAATTCACCGAAGGCTCCTAAGACAAATATGTCCCATGACATCTGCGGCATGACGCTGGCGGAACTCGCCGGGCAATTGAAAAGCCTGGGCGAACCGGCGTATCGTGCGGCGCAGGTCTTTGACTGGATCTATCAGAAGCAGGCGTTCTCGTGGGAGGCCATGTCGAGCCTTCCCAAGGGGCTGCGCGCAAAACTTGCCGCTCAGGTCCCGTTCCCCGTTCTTGTGCAAAAGGACCTGCAGGTCGCCGAGGACGGCACGCGCAAATTCCTTTTCGAACTTTCCGACGGACAACTCATCGAGACCGTGTTCATTCCGACCCGGCGACGGGCGACATTGTGCATTTCATCCCAGGCGGGCTGCAAGTTCGGCTGTACTTTCTGTGCCAGCGGCCTTGGCGGATGGAAACGCGACCTGACGACGGGCGAGATCATCGCGCAAGTTTTGTGGGCGGTGAAAGCGTGCGCGTCCGAGGGGGATGTGACGCATATTGTTTTCATGGGCGTGGGCGAGCCGTTCGATAATTATGACAATGTCCTGAAGGCGGCGCGGCTGCTCAACGCACCCGAAGCGTGCCGGATCGCGGCGCGCCGGATCACGATCTCGACGTGCGGGGTGGTGCCGGGGATCGAGCGTCTGATGAAAGAGGGGTTGCAGATCGAGCTTTCCGTGTCCCTGCACGCAGCGCAGGATGACGTGCGTTCGAAACTCATGCCGGTCAATCGCAAGTATCCTTTGGAAGAATTGATGAAAGCCTGCCGGACATACGCCCAGAAAACCAACCGGCAGGTGACTTTTGAATACATCCTGATCAAGGATGTGACCTGCACCGAGACGGCCGCGCGCGAACTTTCCCGCATCATGCGCGGATGGCTGAGCAAGGTCAATCTGATCGTGTATAATCCCGTCGCGGAATTCCCGTATAGGGCCCCGTCCAAAGATGAGGTCGCTCATTTCAAGTGGCTTCTGGAAAAGAGCGGTGTTGTGACCACGATGCGCGCGCCCCGCGGCCAGGATATCGCGGCCGCTTGCGGCCAGCTGCGCCACGCGTCCCGTTAACGGGGCGTAAAGAATATTGTTGCATGGATCGGGCGCTGTCACTATAATGCGCGGCATGATCAAGCGTACTTTCGCCCTACCTGCCAGGCGGCAGGGGAGGTTGGAAAGAACACGTGAACAAGGAGAATGAAGCGGTATGGGTAAAGTAAAGCCGGAGAACGAGTGGAAGTTCAAGTGCGCGCATAGCGGTAAGGCGATCAAACGCCGCAAGCGCTATTACCGTAACGGGAAATATTTCCTGAACAAGGCCTCGTGGCAGGCATTCATGAAGAAGCAGAAAGAAACAGCAGCAGCGGCTGCGGAAGCGGCTGCAGCAGCGCCCGCTCCTGAAGCGGAAGCCAAGTCGTAGACTTGTGTCAACAGGGATCCTGAACCCCGGTGTCTTGAAGAAAGGCATCGGGGTTTTGTTTTGAAAAGCATCCTTCTCAAAATACTCTCGAGTTTGAACCGATTGACAAAGAAAAAAGTGGATGATATATTAGCGTCCTCTTTGGGGCAGTAGCTCAGTTTGGGAGAGCGCCTGCATGGCATGCAGGAGGTCGTGGGTTCGACCCCCATCTGCTCCACATTTTTATCCCGCTATGCGGGATAAAAATACCCATCACTTGCGCTGGAGTGGCGGAATGGTATACGCGTCGGTCTCAAAAACCGATGTTCGCAAGGGCGTGTGGGTTCGAGTCCCACCTCCAGCATTTTTCCTTCATTTGTAAACTCCACCCTCTAATCTGGTTGACAATAGATATTCCGGTCGGTAAAATAACCGGTATATGCTGACTAAGATCGTCCGATCCCTCAAAAGTCATGAAGGTTATCTTTCCGGCGAGGACCTCAGCCGCGCGCTCGACATTAGCCGCGCCGCGATCTGGAAATATGTGGACCAGCTGCGCGAGCAGGGTTATGAGATCGAGGCTTTTCCGCACCGGGGATACCGCCTGGTCGCGGCGCCGGACCGCCTGCTGCGCTGCGAAGTTCAGTCCGGCCTGGATACGCGCAAGTTCGGGTGCGAGGTGCATCATTTTGACACCGTGGCCTCGACCATGGATGAGGCGTTCCGCTTCGGGCTTGATGGCGCGCCCGAGGGAACGGTTGTTGTCGCCGAGACCCAGGGTAAGGGGCGCGGCCGCATGGGCCGCAACTGGTCATCTCCCCGCTCCAAAGGTATTTATTTCTCTCTTATCCTGCGCCCTAAACTTCTTCCGTCGCAGGCCGCCATGCTGACCCTGGTCGCGGCCGTGGCCATGAGCGAGGCCATTGAGAAGGTTGTTCCCGCGGTCGAGGCGCGCATTAAATGGCCTAATGACATTCTTATCAAAGGTAAAAAAGTCTGCGGCATCCTGACGGAATTGCGCGCTGAAACGGACCGTGTGCAATTCGTGGTCCTTGGCGCCGGGATCAATGTCAATAATACGCCGACGCAGCTGCTTCCCGAGGCGACCTCGTTACGCGTGGAGTCCGGCGCCTCGTGCTCGAGAGTTCTGCTTTTCCAGGAAGTTTTGCGCAGTCTTGAAAAATGGTATGGCGCGTTCCTGAAGAACGGCCCGGCGACGGCATTGGATGCGTGGAGAACGCGCTCTGCCATGCTGGGGCGCAGGGTGCGTTTTGTCGATCAGAATACATCTTTTGTGGGCATCGCCGAGGATCTTGCGGATGATGGCGGATTGATGGTGCGTATGCCTGACGGCAAAGTTGTCAAGCGCCTGGCGGGGGATGTCTTGCTATGAACGACATTCTGCAAGAACAGCTTGATGCGCTTGGGGCCCGCGGATCGCTGAGGTCTTTAAGGACCGTTGCATCGGCGCAGGGACGCGAGATCGTTCTTGATGGAAAGAAGGTTATTAATTTTTGTTCGAATGATTATCTGGGGCTGGCCGCTGACCTCCGGCTTGTTGCGGCGGCGCAAGAGGCCATGCAGCGCCGGGGGTTCGGGGCCGGCGCGTCCCGCCTGGTGTGCGGGAACTTCGACGAGCATGAGGCGCTTGAGCGGGAACTGGCGGCATTTAAACGTACGCCGCAGGCGCTTGTTTTTTCAAGCGGGTATGCGGCCAATGAGGGGATCATCACCGCGCTGATGGGGCGCGGGGACGCGGTTTTTTCTGATAAGCTCAATCATGCGTCGATCGTCGACGGGGCATTGCATTGCCGCGCCAAAGTTTATCGTTATCCGCATAAGGATATGAACGCGCTTGAGGAGCTGCTCAAGCGCGCTTCGGGCGCGCGCCGCAGGCTTATTGTCACGGATACGGTCTTTAGCATGGACGGCGATGTGGCGCCTCTCAAGGAGATCGCGGCCCTGGCGAAGGCGCATGATGCCTGGCTCATGGTCGATGAGGCGCACGCATTCGGGGTGTTCGGTCCGACGGGCTCAGGCATGGTCGAAGAGCTTGGCCTTGAGGACGGGGTGCATGCTCAGATGGGGACCTTGTCAAAGGCCGCGGGCGCGTGCGGGGCGTATTGCGCCGGCAGCGGTGTTCTCAGGGAATATTTGATCAATACAGCGCGCAGTTTTATTTTTACGACCGCGTTGCCGCCGGCGGTGGCAGCTGCCGCCCGGGCCGCGATCGGCATCATGCGCGAAGAACCCTGGCGCCGGGCAAAGGTTCTGGATAATGCGCGGCAATTGCGTGAAGACCTGCGCGCGGCGGGATGGGATGCCATGGCAAGCACAACGCCGATCATCCCGGTCCTGGTCAAGGACACACAGCGCGCTCTTGCTATTTCCCGGGGACTGCTCGAGCGGGGTATTTTTGTCGCCGCGATCCGGCCTCCGACGGTGCCGGCGCATACGGCGCGATTGCGCGTGGTGGTGACCGCGGCGCATACACAGGATGATATTGCCCGTTGCGCGGACGCGTTCAGGGGCGTGAGGTGAATCTGTGACAGCGCGCGCCTTTCTTTTTATTCACGGTTTTGGCGGGGCCGGCATCGTGTGGCAGAAGCAGATGGATCATTTCAAGGCGTTTGCGCCTGCTACTGCCGTTGATCTTCCGGGGCATGGCGGCGCGCCCTGGTCGGGAGAGGGCCTTGATGCCATGGCCGCGCGAGTTCTCTCAGGCGGGGTTCGGGAAGGCACGGCGGTCGTGGCCAGTTCTTTCGGCGGGCTTGTGGCGCTCAAATTATGGGAGAAGGCTCCGCAGATGTTCACGTCGATCACGTTTGCCGGGTCTATGCCGCGGTTTACGGCATGCGACGGGTTTCCCGCCGGGCTTGATCAGGAGCGCATCAGGAAATTGAGCGGCCAGCTTCAAGGTGATACGGCAGCGGTGATGGAAATGTTCTTTCGTTCTCTTTTTACGCGTCAGGAGCGTGAAGGCGCCTCATACCGTGAGGTTAAAACCCTGCTTCAGAAGATCCCGGTCCCGTCGCAGGAGGCGCTGCAGGGATTCCTTGATATCCTGGCATCAGCCGACCTGCGCGATATTTTGAAGACCGTGGATGTTCCTGTCAGGTTCATTCTTGGCGACGGGGATCCTATTTGTCCTGTGGTTGTAGCGGGGCCGGTCAAGGCGCTTTGCCCGACGGCGCGCGTGGATGTGATGAGCGGTTGCGGGCATTTCCCTTTTTTGTCGAAGCCGGATGAGTTCAACGTATTGTTGCGGGAGTTGGCAGGATGAGCTCTTCAGACGCCAGGCGGCTTGTAGCCCAGAGATTTTCCGACGCGGCGCGCGGGTATGCTACGCATGCGGCCATCCAGACAACGCTGGCCGAGGATCTTGTCGGGCACATGAGTTTTCTTGAGACGGCCAGGGTCCTTGATGTGGGCGCAGGCGACGGCGCCGCGGCCGCGGCGCTTGTTCGCGGCGGGGCGGATGTGGTGGCGCTGGATGCGGCCTGGGGCATGGTTGCGCATGGGCGGCGGCAGTGCCCTGAGGCGGTATGGGTGCAGGCGGATGCGTGCGCCATGCCTTTTGAACGGGGCAGTTTTGACGCCGTCGTTTCTTCGTCGGTGTACCAATGGGTCG
Organism: uncultured Planctomycetales bacterium; assembly: GCA_964643325.1. Classification (GTDB taxonomy): domain Bacteria; phylum Omnitrophota; class Gorgyraeia; order Zapsychrales; family Fredricksoniimonadaceae; genus Fredricksoniimonas. The sequence continues at coordinate 123,269 of CAZXSE010000002.1, read as the reverse complement.
ACGATCTTCCCTGCGCTTTTACGGAGGCCCGGCGCGTGCTTCGGCCCGACGGGCATTTTGCCGCAGCCCTCTTTGGCAGCGCGACATTGCAGGAATTCTTTGCCAGCCTTGATCATGCCGCGCGCAGTCTTAATCGCGGCCTGCCTTCGTTGAGGCGCATGCCTTCCGATGCCCTGGTGCGTCAGGCACTCGATATCGCGCTCTTTGAGAACGCGACCGTTGCGATCGAGAGCCGTGTGGCCTTATTCCAGGACCTTAAGGCTCTCCTGAAATGGCTGCAGGGCATCGGCGCCAATGGGCTTGCCCGGGATTTCTTTTGGGGCAAGGCGCTTCTGGCATCGACGGAGAAAGCGTACCGCAAGGATTTCTCCCGGGGTGACAAGCTGCAGGCAACATTTGAGATCATTTGGGTAGAGGCAAAAGCATGAGGACATTCTTTATCACAGGGACGGACACGGGTGTTGGCAAGACTTACACGATGCTGGCTCTTGGGGCATTGCTGCAAGAGGCGCATGATGTGGGCATTTTCAAGCCCGTTCAGTCTGGCGTCGGGGACAGCGAGTTCCTGAAAGCCAGGCTGGGGCTGAAAGACGGCTTGCGCGAGATCAATCCGTATTTTGCGCCTGAGCCGCTGGCTCCGCATGTGGCGTTGCGCCGCGCCGGGATCAGGATTTCGACGGCGAAGATCATGGATGCTTTTATGCGCGTGGCCGGCCGCCATGAGATCATGCTCGTGGAGGGCGCGGGAGGTCTTTTGGTGCCCATCACAGGGAAGTACCTGATGGCCGATCTTGCTCGCGATCTCGACGCTGAACTTGTTATTGTGGCGCGCCTTGGCCTGGGCACGATCAATCATACGCTGTTAACGGTGCGGGAAGCGCAGCGCCGGGGGATCCGTGTTGCGGGCATTATTTTTTCTGACGTTTCTGGCCGGAAAAAAGGCGTCGCGGAAAAAACCAATCCTCGCGCGATCAAGGAGCTTGCCGGTGTTCCTTTACTGGGGACCGTGCCTTTCTTGAAGAAGGCCGATCCTGTTGCCGTGCGTCGGGCGTGCGCGGGAAAGATCGACCTGAAGAAACTTCTGGCGCGTCCGTGGCCGCGGACACAGCAGCTTGTTGCGTTGGACAAAAAATATATATGGCATCCGTTCACACAGATGAAGGACTGGTTGGGAGATGTCCCTGAACAGCCGCTGGTCATTGACCGCGCTGAAGGTTCCTGCCTGATCGACACCGACGGCCGCAGATATCTCGACGGAGTCTCCAGCTTGTGGGTGACCGTGCATGGCCATCGCAAGGCGGCTCTTGATGAGGCGCTCAAAGCCCAGATCGATAAGATCGCGCATTCGACCATGCTCGGACTTTCCAATACGCCGGCCGTTGAGCTGGCCCAAAAGCTTGTGGCATTGGCGCCCGGGGATCTCGTCAAAGTTTTTTATTCTGACAACGGCTCAACGGCGGTCGAGATCGCGCTGAAGATGTCGTATCAGTATTGGCAGAATGTCGGGCGCCCGAAAAAGACATCCATTGTCCATCTGAAGAATTCGTATCATGGCGATACGCTGGGGTCGGTCAGCGTCGGCGGCATTGATCTTTTCCATAAGGTTTATCATCAACTTGTTTTTAAGACCATTCAGATTGAGATGCCGGATTGTTACCGTGCGCCCGCCGGAAAGAGTTATCCGGAGTATGCGTTCGAGGCGCTCGAGCGCTTTGAGTTGCTCTTGAAGAAGGATCACCACAAGATCGCGTCCCTGGTGCTGGAGCCGATCGTGCAGGGCGCGGCGGGAATGATCATGTGGCCGAAAGGTGTGCTCAAGGGGTTTGAAACGCTCTGCCGCAAATACGATGTTCTGCTGATCATCGATGAGGTTGCTACCGGGTTTGGCCGGACAGGCAAGATGTTCGCATGCGAGCATGAGCGTGTGCGGCCGGATCTTTTGTGCACGGCCAAAGGCCTGACGGGCGGCTATTTGCCGCTGGCCGCTACGCTGACAACGCAACGGGTCTTTGATGGATTCCTGTTCCCTGCCAAAGATATGAAAACTTTCTTTCACGGGCATACTTACACCGGCAATCCTTTGGCCTGCGCTGTGGCGCTGGCGAACATTGATATTTTCAGGAAAGAGCGCGTGTTGGCAAGGCTGCAGCCGAAGATCGCGTTCCTTAAGAAGCGCCTGGCGCGGCTTAATGCCATCCCTTGCGTCGGAGATATCCGCCAGCGTGGGTTCATGGTCGGGATCGAGTTGGTCGAGGATCGCGCGACTAAGAAGCCGTTCGATGCCGGCCGGCGCGTTGGCGTTCAGGTTTGTGCCAGAGCCCGTCATTATGGCGTTATCATCAGGCCGCTGGGGGATGTGATCGTCCTGATGCCGCCTTTGTCCATGAGCATTCCGGAACTTGATCAGCTCGTGGGTGCGGTGGAACGATCGATCAGGGATGTGACAGTATCATTAGGGGATCTATGAAAAGATCAAAGGTCATGGTCGCCCTCTCAGGCGGGGTGGATTCATCGGTGGCAGCGGCGCTGCTCAAAGAGCAGGGCCATGATGTCGCGGGGGTCACCATGGATTTTGGCCTTTCGCCCGTCGATGATGCGCGCCGGGTATGCGGCATCCTGGGCATTGAACATCATGTGCTCGATTATAAGGACGCTCTCGGATCGCTCGTTATCGACGGATTTGTGAAGGAATATTCAAAAGGCCGAACGCCCAATCCATGCGTCCGCTGCAATCGATATTTGAAGTTCGGACGGCTGTTCCAGGATGTTCTTGCGCTAGGCGCGACGCATCTGGCGACCGGGCATTATGCCATTAATCAGGATGGTTTGCGCAAGGCCCGGGACCCGCACAAAGACCAGACTTATTTTCTATATGGGATCCCTCGCGAGCGCTTGCCCTTGTTGATGTTCCCTCTGGGCGGGTATACGAAAGATGAGGTACGCGCCCTGGCCGCAAGGTTTGGCTTGCCAGTGGCGGAAAAAAAGGACAGCCAGGATGTTTGTTTTATTCCCGGCGGAAAGTATCAGGATTTCCTGATCGCGCGCGCTGGTCTGACTGTTGCTCCCGGGGATTTCGTCGACCATCAGGGCAAGGTGGTCGGTCAGCACAAGGGTGTCTTTAATTATACCATCGGCCAGCGTGAAGGGTTGGGCATTGCCCTGGGCGTGCCGGTTTATGTTAATCGCATTGATCCGACGGCGAATACGGTCCATGTGGGGCCACAGGAGCTTTTGTTCAGCTGCGGGCTTGAGGCCTCGGGACTTAATCTTTTGTCGGGCAACTTTTCAAAAGAAACGATCGAAGCCGGGGTCAAGATAAGGTATAATCAAAATGATATTCGCGCCACGGTGACGTTCATGGACGACGGCCGCTTTCAGGTCTTTTTCAAAGAACCCCAGAAAGCGGTCACGCCGGGGCAAAGTGTTGTTATTTACGATGAAGGCCTTGTCCTCGGCGGCGGGGTCATTGATCGGGCTGTTTAACTCATGGAGGGAAGTATGAGGCTATTGTTCATCGGTGCGTGCGTGTTCCTGGCAGCGGTCGGCCTGGCGGATGCCAAGATGAAATCGCCCGTCGCGGACGGCGTCTATCGTCTTTATTATGATAGCGGCGCCATCGAGCGCGAGGAGAATTACAAGAACACGGAGCTCGACGGGATCATCAAGGATTATTATTCCAACGGCAAACTTAAGGCCGTATCCGTGTACTCTAAAGGGCTGCGTGAAGGCGAGGCGCGGACATATTACGAGTCCGGGGTCAGCAAGATGACGGGCACCTATAAGAACAATCTGCAGGAAGGCGTTTTCAAGAGCTATGACGCCAAAGGGCGTTTATTGAAGGAAGAGACGTATGTGAAAGGCGTGCTGAACGGCACTGCGACATTGTATTATCCCAACGGCGGCATCAAGAAGCAGATGTTCTACGATAACGCGGTCCTCGACGGGACGGCGGTTGAGTATGATGAGGGCGGCAAACCTACGGCTGAGGAATCCTATCGTAACGGGGTCCTCGACAGCCGTCAGACGTACAGCACGTCTGAGAACATGACCGTGATAAAGCCCAAGGCGGTTGCGCCTAAAGTAGAGACTGAGACCGTGGATGTGGATGCTGAAAGGGATAAGGCGCCGGAACCACAGCCTGAACCTGAGCCCGCACCTGAGCCAGAACCTGAACCTGCAAAATAGGAATGTTTACGAAAAGTTTATGAGCATTAAACTCGATATCGGATGTTTGAAAGGTTTTGTCAGCAGCGATGAGATCAAGGCCATGGCACCGGCAGTGGCCGCGGCGCATCAGGGCTTGCATCAGAAGACCGGCGCGGGCAGTGATTTCCTGGGCTGGGTCGACCTGCCATCGAGGACGCCGGACGCGCTGGTCGCTGAATTGACAGCGCTGGCCAAAGAAGTGGCGGGGCATTCGCAGGCGCTTATTTCGGTCGGTATCGGCGGGTCCTATCTTGGTATCCGCTCGACGCTGGATTTCCTCGGCCTTGGGGGAATGGAATTTCCCTCCCCCTCGCGGGGAGGGGTCAGGGGAGGGGGGATCCCCGTTCATTACGCTGGCCATAATATGTCCACGGCGGATATGGCCCGTATCGTTAAGCTGATCGCCTCGCAGGATGTGACGGTCGTCGTCATTTCCAAGTCCGGCACCACGACCGAGCCGGCCGTGGCTTTTCGTATCATTGATGAAGCCATGCGCAAGAAATACAGCGGCGCGGAATTGACCAAGCGCATCATTTGCGTTACCGATGCAAAAAAGGGTGCTCTGCGCCAGATCGCGGATAAGGCCGGATATCGTTCGTATATTATTCCCGATGATGTGGGCGGGCGCTTTTCAGTCCTGACACCTGTGGGGCTGGTACCGCTGGCGTTGGCGGGCGTCGACATCAAGGCTTTTGTCGAGGGTTTTCGTGCGGGCGCTAAGGAATACGCGAACACGGACCTTGCAGCCAACATTTGTTACCAATATGCCGCTATCCGCAATATCCTGTACCGTAAGGGCAAGGTCATCGAGATGATGGCTTCGTTCTATCCGAATGTCCAGTATGTTGCTGAATGGTGGAAGCAGCTTTATGGCGAGAGCGAAGGCAAGGGTGGCAAGGGTATTTTTCCGGCATCGACTATTCTTTCGACGGATCTGCACTCTATGGGGCAGATGATGCAGGACGGTATCCGTAATATCTTTGAGACTTTTGTCATGATCGACCAGGTTGCGGACAAGATCATGATCCCGTCGCAGGCCGAGGATACAGATAAGTTCAATTGCGTCGCGGGCAAGGACCTTGACTGGGTCAACAAGCAGGCATATAAAGCAACTGCGGATGCGCATCATGAGGGCGGGGTGCCGAATATGGCGATCATGCTCAATCAAGCGGATGCGTTCCATTTGGGCCAGCTTTATTATTTCTTTGAGAAGGGGGTTGGGATCTCCGGCTATATCCTGGGTGTTAATCCGTTCGATCAGCCCGGCGTTGAAGCTTATAAGAAGAAGATGTTCGCGCTCTTGGGCAAAAAATAAGGCGTTACAGCAAGGAGGGTGGGCTTATGAGGTTATTCATATTATTGGGCATCGCGATGTTCGTTTGCGCTGCGCCGGCGGTAGCCGAGTCGCTTACCATGACCACCTATTATCCGGCGCCGAGCGGGAAGTACCAGGAACTGACGGTTGCGGGTAATGTGGTGGTTGGAACAACAGATGAAGCGACCGAGTCGTTGATGGTCGCGGGTACCGTGCAAGCTGAAAGGTTTGAAGCGACAAAATGTATTTCATTGACATATGGTCCTAATACCGCAACAACGCCTTGTCCTGAAGCGTATCCTAGGCATTGCGCTGCTTTAGATATGCCGCCGAATACGGCAGACATATCAGGACTTATGGCATGCTGTCTTTCGAGTGTTGATTGTGATGACATGTAAAGCGAGATCAATGTTTGTTGATACGCGTATATATCCTCAGGAAGCTGTGCTTGCCGCGTGTTATGAATTCCTGGATCGCGGATATTTCTTCCTGAAGTATCAAGATGCATCGCGTATTAATGTTGCCTTTTCTCCCCGTTCAAAGAAAGATGCTTTAGCTTTCAAGAGAGACTTTCATAATGCTTTATTGCATGCCGCATTGCGCCGGAAAGTCTATGCTTCCCAGAAAAAAGTGCATGAGCTTGTTGTGAAAAGAGCGCTCTCCTGCGCGCTTTATGGCTATGGCCCAAAGAAAACAGGGCTGCGCAGGGCAAAGCTATGATCATCAAGTTTGATGGACGCATTTATAGCAAGAAGGCCTTATTATTGACGGCTCAGAGTTTCAAGGATCTTGCGCGCGTGATCGTCATGCCGGATGTCAAAGGGCATGCGGTGCGTGTTGATGTCCTTGAAGGCGATCCCGAGGAGATCCGCCGCGAGTTTTGTAATTATGTTCTGGGGATGACGCACAAATGCCGCTGAATATTCGTTTCAAGAAATTAGCGGGATTTTATTTGTTCACGGATGATCTGGGAGATTGCCGGTTTATAACGCAGAAAGCATTCCGGCATATGGAGCGTTCTTTGAAAAGCAGCGGGAAGATCGATCTTAAGGCCCTGTGGGGTCAGGCAGCGGGAGGCAGGCTGACTATTGATAAAATGGCGGCCAGATATGCGCGTAAGAATGATTTTCTTTTTCGTGGCCCTTCGCTGCATATTATGGTCATGACCCTGCGGTGTGATCATGCCTGTGTTTATTGCCAGGCAAGTGCTTGTTCCGATAAGGAACGCAGCTTTGATATGACCTGGCCAACGGCGAAGAAAGTTGTCGAAATGATCTTTCGATCTCCGTCGCCGATGGTGACTATCGAGTTTCAGGGCGGGGAGCCGCTTCTTAATTTTGATGTTATTAAGAAAGTTATTTCTTTTGCAAAACGCCTGAATCGTTCCGCCAAGAAGGATCTGCGATTTACAGTGGTTTCTAATCTGACTTTTATGGACAAGAGCAAACTTGATTTTCTTGTTCGTAAGGGTGTTGGGTTGTGTACATCTTTGGATGGCCCTGCTGGATTACATAATGCTCAGCGGGTCTCACGCTATAAAGGTCAGGATACATATCAGAATGTTGTCCGATGGATCAAGCACATTCATGCTTTAGGCAAACAAGAGAAAGGCCGGATCGGAATAGGGGCTTTGACCACCATTACGAAGCGTTCATTGCAATATCCCCGGAAGATCATTGATGCTTATGTGAAGCTTGGATTGAATGCAGTTTATCTCAGGGATGTGGCCCCGTTCGGGTTGTTCAGAAAGAAAGCCGGGGTCCGGCATCCTTATACGGTGGCACAGTTCATGCGCTTCTATCGCGATGCGTTTGAACATATTCTTGCGTTGAACAGGAGCGGTGTGTTCTTTGTAGAGTTGGCGGCACAGGTCTTCTTAAGGAAGATCCTGACAGGAGTCGATCCCAATCATATGGATATGCGCAGTCCCTGTGGCGCAGGCATAGGACAGATCGCATATAACTATAATGGGGATGTTTATACCTGCGATGAAGGCCGTATGTTCGCGGCCGCGTCAGCGGACCAGACATTCCGTATGGGCAATGTGCATGAAAATAGTTACGCTCAGCTTATTGATAATCCCGTTGTCAAGATGCTCTGCACAGCGTCTTGTCTGGAGGGCTTGCCGCGCTGTTCGTCGTGTGTTTATAAGCCTTTTTGCGGAGTATGTCCGGCTTATAATTATTCTTTGCATGGCCAGTTTTACGATAATACGGGTAGAAATTTTAGATGCCGGCTCCATGAAGGCATGCTTGATTATTTGTTCAAGAAGCTAAATTCTCCTGATCGTGGTATATTAGAGAAATGGATCAAGAGATAATGATCATGGGTTCGGAGGATTTCTTATGAGAAAGTCAAACAAATTGCCGCAGTTTCATAAAGAAGCCAAAGATTTTTTGTTAAGTGAAGAGGGTGGCATTACCGAGAAAAAGATCGTCAAGCTTGGATTGGTGATGGGGGCTTTAGCTTTAATGGGAAATGATGCTTCTGCTGTCGAGGACGAGGCTCCGGCACATTCCTCGCATGCTAATGGTGTTCATACGAGCGGCTTTGATCGGGTTTTTGGGATGATGGGAGGCTCTGGCAATGGTTGGGGCACAGATGCGCATGTTTCTAGCTGGGCTCATGCAAGCCATAGCAATAGTGACGATTTTCCTGAAATTGAGTGATCGCCATGAGCGCTTGAGGCCTTTGAGGGTCTTTGAGTTACAGAGCATTGGAATAGTAGCTTTTAAGATGGTATACTAGTTGTAAGAGTAGGAGGATACTATGAAGATAAAAAAGTTTCCGCAATTTCGTAAAGAAGCAAAAGATTTTCTGTTGAATGAAGAGGGTGGCATTACCGAGAAAAAGATCGTTAAGCTTGGATTGGTGATGGGTGCTTTGGCTTTAATGGGCAACGATACTTCTTCTGCGGCCATTAACCCTTCTTTGCATTCGTCACATTCCAACAATGCTCATACCAGCGGATTTGATCAGGTTTTGGGAGTGGCAGGAGGAGGGGTCCATGAGTTCAGTACAGATTCACATGGTTCCAATTCTGTGCATACGAGTCATAGCAATACGCATACTCAGGGCGTGGTCGTGCCTGTGCCCAGGCGGGCATTATAAAACAGCGTTTCTTTGTTTATGATCGTTGATATTTAGGAATAATAGTTTGCTACGGAAGAAGTATTTCTTGTGCCATTAGCCAAGAGCGTTGGGTTTTATTTCATGATCTTCTTCCCGGCTATTGTTTTTCTTGGTCGTCAGACCATACAGTCTGACTGGTCCGTGCGCAAGATAGAGAACCGCCTGGTATTGGGCGGTCTTTTTTATGCCATCGGGGTCTATCTATTATTTGTCGGCATCGGGCAGGCGATCCTTGCCGGGCTTCTTTCAGCGGATATTTTTGCCCCGTCTGTTGAGGCGATCTTCTGGTATTTTGACCGTTGGTGCATCAATCTTTGCGTGAGTGGTATTGTTGCCTATGTGTTATGGCGCCAGGGCATGTGGGGTGCCGGGGATGCCAAACTTTTTATCTGTTATGCCGCGCTGGTGCCCATGGGGCAGTACACGCGCGGCCTTTTTTATTTTTATTTTCCCGCCGCGCTTATCCTGATCTACACATTTCTTCCTGCCTTGGGTTATGTGGCCTGCCGCGCTGCGATCTCTTTCTTTCGCCAAGGATTTTTGTCCCGCTATCATCAGATGCGTCTGGAGTTTTCGGTCTCCCTAAAGTCGCCCCGCTGGTGGCAAGATGCCCTCAAAGGTTTGATGGCTTTGGTGGTATTTTTTACAACACTTTTTCTTTTGGGACAATTGCTTGGCATGCAGGCATGGCTCGGCAGTTATCAGGCGGGCGTTTTTGTCGTGTTGATGCTTTTGTTGTTCGGAAAAATACTGACTTTCTTGAAACAGCATTTTTATGTCGTGGTCCTGATGGCGGCGGGGTATTTCTTATATTTTGGCTGGGGCGTGCTCCAGGGCAACTGGGCAGAGGTCCAGATGCTGGGGCAGATGCTCCTGCGCTCATTCGAGATGTTTGCGGCATTCTTTCTTTTCAAGAAACTCCTCGATCTATATTTACAACAGGCGCAGGAACAAAAGACCGTCGCGCTCGCGCATTGGATGTTTCTCGGTGTGCTGATCGCGTGGTTCATCTAGGGTTCCGGCGGGATCAGTATATTTCTTCATGAAAAGAGCGGATATGCATCAAAGAGCTCAGTGGATCATGGGATTATGCGCGGTAGTGATCGTTGCGGCGTTCTTTTTGCCGTGGATCAGCGTTGAATCGGGCGCGATCGGGACCATGTCAAAGTTGCTGACCGGCAAAAGACAGGCAACGATCGACGCTGTCAGCGGCTTTCGCGTGCCCATCCTGGCCAATAGCAAGGATTCGCGCTTCATGATCGATGTTATCAAGATCTTCAATCCGGGCGTGAAAGACGCGGACAAAAAGAGTTGGTTGATCTGGGGCGTGCCCTTATTCGCACTTTTGTTGTGGGGGATATTTCCGACTCTTAAAGACAGGAAATGGTTTGTTATCGGGTTGGGGGTTATCGGCATCGGCATTTTTATTGCCGGGGTTTATTATATTGTGACCACAGACCTTAACAAAGTTGTTTTGCATGTGAAGATAGCGGCCGGCCTTTGGATGACGCTTGTTGCTTATTTGGGTATGGGCTTGACCGGATTTTGGCTGGCTTTTGTTAAACAAGAATGAGTTGATCTTTTAATGCTTGAAGATCCCGTGATGAGCGCCTCACGGGATTTTTTTGTGTCTTGTATCTTGATGTATCGTCAAAAATAACAGTGGACATATTCAGGAGTTCGCTGTATGTTTGATGTATCATCAATCTATGATTTGACCAGAAGACAATAAACCCGCATATGACATCTGAAAAGCTTGGAACAGTATTGATCGACCAGGGCGTCTTGACACCGGGTGAACTTTCCTTGGGACTTGCGGTGCAGGAGGTACAGGAGGGCCGTCAAAAACTGGGAGATGTGCTGCTGCGGCACGATCTTGTGGATGCGGGCCAATTACAGCAGGCATTGGCGTGTCAATCCGGATGGCCGGTTTTTGAAGGCGAGCTGATAGCGGATATGGATGCTGTCAAAGAGCTTGGGGGATCGTTCTTGGCCGGGCATGGGATTTTTCCTGTGAAAGGCGGGGACAGGCCATCTTTTGTTGTGAGTGATCCTTATGACACGCAGGCTACTGATCATATCCTTGCCGCTTATGGCAGTGATGCTGCCTTTTATATAGGGAAGAGAGACGAAGTCTTATGTGCGGTAGGCGTGTTCATTGACAAGGCGCCGGAGGCCACAGGGGCGGCCGCATCCGTGAATGTGCGGGATGAGGCAGACGCTTTGTTGGATGAAGCGATCGCTTTGAACGCGACGGATATCCATATCGAGCCGTCAGACGGGGCGGTCGTCGTGCGGGTCCGTGTTGACGGGTTGTTGCGCTTTCACCGGGCATTTCCGTCGAAAGAAAACGCGCGGCTGGTGAATATTTTCTTCAATCGGGCCGGGATCAGCGCCGGGGATTTCTTGCGGTTCCATGACGCGCGTTTTGAATATACAGCCGGCCACAAAAGAATGGATGTGCGCTTGTCGCATATTCCGGCGAACCACGGGTCGTCGCTGGTGTTGCGCCTGCTGGACAAGGACCGCGCTGCGGTGTCATTGCAGGAGTTGGGGTATGCGCCGCAGCATGAGGCTGCCATTGCCCGCGCGCTTATCAAGCCCCACGGCATCACGCTGGTGACCGGCCCGACGGGTTGCGGCAAGACCACCAGTCTTTATGCCATGCTGGGGTCCCTGAAAGAAGTCGGCATCAAGGTGGTTGCCGTCGAGGATCCGGTCGAGATCGGGCTTTCACTGGTCACACAGGTCCCCGTTGATGTGAAGAAGGGGCATGATTTTCATCAGGTGGCCCGCGCGTTCCTCAGGCATGATCCGGACATCATCCTGATCGGAGAAGTGCGTGATGAAAAGACCGCGACCGAGGCGGTGCGCGCGGCCATCACGGGTCACAGGGTTTTCTCGACATTGCACACCAATGACGCGGTGAGCGCTCTCTTACGCCTGCATGATCTGGGTGTGGGTTATAACTATATCGCCGGCACGCTGGTGTGCGTCGTGTCTCAACGGTTGGTGCGTAAACTCTGTCTGCGTTGTCGCAAGGAACGGTTTGTCACGCCGTCTTCCGTCGCCGAGTGCCAGCGGCCTTTTGTAGATGCGCCAGGAATGATCGTTTTTGAAGCGGACCGTCGCGGATGTGGGGAATGCTGTGAGGGGGTTTCGGGCCGGACCGTGATCGCGGAGGTCCTTTTGATCGACGATGAGATGCGGTTCTTGATCGAACAGGGCCTGGTCCATGAGGTCGCCTTGCGCCTCCGGGAGAAGAACGACTTTTTGACCATGCGCGCCGACGCGGCGCGGCTTGTGAGGGAAGGCGTGATCGGGCTCGATGAAGCCGTAAGGGTGGCAGGATGATGATCTGGAATTATATAGCGGTTGATACGCAAGCGCGCGAGGTCAGAGGCCTTGCGTGCGGGGCATGCGCGGATGTGCGTGCGCGTCTTGTGGCCCGGCGATTATGCCTTATTGCGCTGGAGGTGGACATCATGCAGTCGTTGGCTGGTGTGATGGGCGCGGGCAAGGTCCCGCCGCAGCGGTTAGGGTTCTTTTTCAGGGACTTCTCTAATATGCTGGGCGCGGGCCTCTCGCTCGAAAAGGTCCTGATGATCTTCAGGGACTCCGCGCAGGACGGGCGTATCGTTGCGGCATGCGCCGGGATGGCGGAAAGTTTGTCGGCCGGATCATCCCTGGCGCAGGCCATGGAAGAGGCGAAGATATTCCCGACGCTGGCGGTGCGCGTAACAGGCGCGGGCGAGCGCGCGGGCAACATGCCTGTTGTGATGGCGCTTTTAGCGGATCATTTTCAGTTATCCGCGGGCTTGAGGGAAAAATGTTCGGCCGCGCTGTTCTATCCGGCGGGCATCCTTGTTCTGTTGATGGCGGCGCTCGTGTACGCGGCCGAGCGCGTGGTGCCGCAACTGGCGCCATTATTGCCACCGGATGCGATGAACAGCATCTTGACGCGATCGATGCTGGCGCTGGCAGAGGGGGTGCGCGCCGGATGGCTCGCGGCCCTGGCCGGCGTTGTTATCGCGATCGTTGCGGTCTTGGTTGCGGCCAAAAGATTTGACGGCATTGTATCCCGCCTGCCGCTGGTCGGGGCGCTACGCCGGGACCTTGAGATAGCGCTGTGTTTCTTCGATCTTTTTGTGCGTTTAAAGAGCGGGATACCGCTGGACACGGCCCTGGCAGAGGCCGCGGTTGACGCGCCTAACAGCACAGGCGCCCGCCTGGAAGATTGCCGGCGGTCGCTTGCCGCCGGGCATACATTCTCGGGCGCCTTGGCCGCAACGTGTTATTTTCCGCGCGTGGTGGTCGAGACCATCCGCCTCGGCGAGGAAATGGGATGTTATGACGGTTATTGCGAACGCATCTTTAAATTGTATTACCAGTCATTTGAGAGGCGCGCCCAGTTGCTCGCGTCCGTGTTCCAGCCTGCAGCGTTGGCGTTATGCGCGATCTTCGTGGCCGCGATGGCTTTTGCTTTTTTGCAGCCTGTTTACGGGAACCTCACCCGTATCGGGGCATTGAACCCGTGACAACAAAAGGAGCTGGCATGAAAAAGAACAAAAGAGGTTTTTCGCTCATTGAACTGGCCATTGCCGTCGGGCTTATCACGGTCCTGATCGGGGTGGTCGCGGCAGGCGGGGGCATGATGAACAAATGCCGGCTGCAGCGCGAGACCGAGGCGGTCAATAATCTGCGGTTGGCATCGCAAAATTATATCGCGGCGCCGAGCCTGACATATGCGGGTATTAGCATTACGGCGCTTAAGGCTGCGGGGCTTTTGCCGAATAGTTTTGATCCGCTGAAGGCGAACAGTTTTGGCGGCGACTATGCCGTTGTCGCGAACAGCGCGGATAATACCAAGGTTGATATTGCGCTGGCCAATATCCCGTCGGGTGTGAGTGCCGAACTGACCGCCATGTTCGCTGCCAAGGCTGAGGCCATCACTTATGATGCCGGTTCTCGTTCATGGAAAGCCACATTCTAGGGCGCGCAAGATCTTCTCGTGCCATGGGATTATGGGAAATATCCCTGGCGCTGGCGCTCGGCGGGGTCATGGTTGCAGTCGTTGGGCTGTCCGCGGGCCGCGGACTTGAGGCGGCGCGTGCGCGCCGGACACTGCGGGATATGAGCGCGATCCTTGAGGCTGCCCGGCAATATGACGCGATCCATCAAAGCTGGCCGGGATCGTGGCCCGAGCTGCACACCATGCTGGCCCGAGCACCTGAGCACAATGTCTGGGGGTACCCTTATGTGCTTGGCGCCAGCGCGGGTTTGGCCTGGGTGGAGACCGACATGCCGGCGGGCATTCATGGGCTGCTGACGCAAGGGGATCTGATGATGATCACGCCATCGGGCAGCAATAGCAGGGTCCGACTCTCGACGGGGCGGCGCTACGGCATAGCAGGACGGCTGGCGTATGAACACAAGGAGCTTTATGCACCGTGACAAAGCTTTTACGTTGATCGAATTGTCGCTGGTCGTTGTGTTGTCCCTGATCCTCGCGAGTGCGGCTGTGCCAAACTTTGTAAGGTCCGTTCATGTCGAGGCAGCGCGCACGACCGCCCTGGAGATGTCGCAACTTGCCGAGGCGCTGCGCGGCTATTATATCCGCGAGCATGCCTGGCCACAGGGGATGGAGGAGCTGCGCGCCTCGGGCTTACTGGATGACGCCTGGAGCGGGCAAGATCCCTTTGGGCATGCATATATCATTCATCCCGACGGGGCTAATTGTGAGGTGACGGCAACGGTCATTGAGACAATGGCGCCGGTCACGGCATCCTTGTTGCCGATGGCGTCAGTACAGGGCGCGGATGTTATCGTGAGCGTGACGCCGCCGGGTGCGGCCATGAATGCGGTCCCCGCGGGCACGATCATCCCATGGCCGTCGGAGGCTATTCCGCCGGGATGGTTCGTGTGCGACGGCCGGGCGGTATCGCGCGCCCAGCAGGCAGGGCTTTTTGCCGTGATCGGGACAATGTACGGCGCGGGCGATGGTGCAACGACGTTCAATGTGCCGGACCTTCGGGGGCGGACTGTGATGGGGCTTGATGATATGGGCTCTGGCGCGGCCAATGTGATCAGCGATGCGCGGGCCAGGATCTTGGGGAGCATGCTCGGCGAAGAAAGACATCAGCTGACCGTGGCCGAAATGCCGTCGCATTCGCATGCTTATTATGCCACATTCCTTTCGGGCCGTTATGACGGGCATTCATCGCTGGTGGCGACAAGCCCGCAATGGTCGAACACAAATCCCGCGGGCGGCGATATGCCGCATAATAATTTACAGCCGTCCATGGCGCTTTACTGGATCATCAGGGGGTGATGTGCGTTCTTTGCTGGTTGTCCTGTTGCTGGTCGGGCTTTCCGGCGTTGCGCGCGGCGAAGAAAGCGCGATGGTATTGGCGGCCCGCGCGGACCTTGCCTGCGTGCAGTTTGAGACAATAGGTGTTTGTCGCCGGAACACGCCGCCTTTTGTTGGTATTAAAGTGCGCTATTGGCAGCCGGTGCTTTTGGTGGAGACCTTGCCGCGCTCCGGCGAGACTGGCATCCTGGAATTCAAAGGCCTCGTTACGTCTTTGGGCGGCGTATCTGTGGTGCGGGCTGCCTTATCCGCCGGGGCGCAGGGCGGATGCCCGGGGGATATTGTTGCGGGTGGCGGTGCGCAGGCGGACACATCGTCCTTGCGCATGAACGAGGCGCATGTTTTCGGATTTCCTTTCTCGGATGCGTTGTCCGCGGCTATTGAAGCGCCGTGCGAGGGGCCGCCAGACTTTGCGGGCACGGTCAGTTACTTGAGCGAGATGGATGCGCGTGAATGGCGCATGGGCGAAATGGAACGGCATGAGCCCATGGCGGTCATGACACAAAGGTTGGCCCCTATGTGTGACCGCTTTGGCGCGGCATTGCCGGGGTTGTGCATGGGCAATTGGGGCAGTGTTTATCCGCGTACAGGTTTTAGCGTGCATGCCAGCGAGGTTGTGGCATCGGCCATGGCCGCATTTCGCGCCGTGGACGCGGCTTCGTTCAAACCGCAGATCCCGCGCCGGGTGATCATGCCCGTGCTTTTTTGGCCGAGCGTGCGTTACGACCGGATGCAGCTGGTATCGCCGGTGACGCGCCCTTGCATGTCCATCGGTAGGGACCCCGGGCTTTGGGACTACGGCGCGCGCTCAATGAACGGACGGTATGTATGGATCTACTGGCGAAAAAAAGAATGCTGTTTGTTTTGATCGCGTGGTTGGCGCAGACGCTGCCCTTGTCGGCCGGGGAGGATATTTTCCATCTGAGCGTTGTTGATTATTTCGCGCTGCAGAAAGATGCTGCCGATGTTTCGGGACAACAATCGCAGGCAGCCGTTCTTTCGGTCGTTGACGACCTTCTTCAGGACCCGACGACGGCAAAAGCGCGGCGCTATGTCATCTGGAGCCGCGAGCGTGTAGAGCGTTTCATGCGCGCTCGTCGTCTTGTTGAGGCGGCGGAAGAAGAGGTTGTGCCATGAACATGCGCGCTGCGGTTGTTATGCTGCTCGCGTGCGCGGCAGGATCTGGCGCGGCTGCGGATATTTTTGAGCATCAACGTCCAGCTGATACGGGATTGCGTGAGGTGTTGGCGCATGATCGCGGGTCATTTTATATGCAGACCCCGGCGATCGACGCTGCCGCGAGCGAGCGCAGCATTTCGAATGTCAGGGCATTGGAGACCGATGGGCTTGTGCGCCCGCAAGGGCTCGACGACCTTGATCGGTCGTTCGATCTTTTCTTACGCGAACAACTTACCCGGGACAGGAATTATCAGACGCTGGCAGCCGGCATCAGGCCATCCTTGCTTCTTCTGGAATATTCTTCGCCAGCCATGGCGGACGTGATCAAGCATTACCGGATGAGTGCGTATGAGCGGCTGGCCATTGAACAGGTGCGGCTTCTGGATGCCAGGCGCGCGGCTGGCGGAGAGGCGTGGCGGTTGTCCAGCCAGTCGGAACTTGAATGTCTCCAGCAGCATGAAGCGAGAGGTTTGGTCGAGGCGATGCGCTTGTGTCAGAAGTCGCGGCAGCCCTTTGATTCACTGGTGAGCGTTGACGGGCAAACATCCCTTCAGGATGGACGCCGGCGCATTCATGTGCTGGCGCAGGCCCTGGCCCGCCTGGGGTTTGAGAAAAGCAGGATCGACAGGATCATCGCCATAGCCGGAGACCGCATTATTGCCGACGGAGGAGTGACCGAGGTTTTGCCTCAGGTTACTTTCGAGGGAAAAGTATCCCTTGAACGCCAAGCCGTTTTGCGCCAATGGAGGGAGGCATGGAGAAAGTTCTTGCAAACCGGGCGCGTGGGCATTGCGGTGCTGGAAGAGCTTTCTTTGCCTGGAGTTCCTGTGACGGCGCGGACCTTCGCTGATCTTGTCATGCTTGACGATGACCAGAGGGATGCTTTTTTCCTAAAACTGGCAAGCGCTCGGGCACTCTGGCAGGTGCGTCAGAAATATCAGGAGGCCGCGGGATATCTGGGAACTTGCGCGCGGGACCCGGCGCTCAATGATGCTTTTCGCAGTATCTTATTAGAGAAGAGAGATGTGCTGGAGCGCGCCGCTGATGGCCGCGGCCAGGACGGGCCGATCGCGTACAAAGAGCTTTTGGCGGCCGCGGCAGAGGCGGCTGATGCGAGTCGCATGCGCCGGCAAAGACATGGCCCTGCATCGACGGGGCTTGTGACGCTCCGGGAGATGCTGGTCAACTTCTGAAAAATCTTTCTTTCCCGGCGCTTGTTTTGGTAAGATACAAAAAACGCATAACAAAGGAGAGCTTATGGGACGGATCGGTTTTGGTGAATTGCTTCTTATCGCGGCCGTCATCCTGTTATTGTTCGGCGCCCGGCGCCTGCCCGAGATCGGCGCGGCCATTGGCAAGGCGATGCGCGAGTTCAATGCCGCGTTCAAAGGCACTTCGAAAGAGAATGAGGATGCCGACGGAAAGAAGTGACATGTTGTTCTGGGATCATGTGAACGAGGCCCGCGCGCGGATCCTCAAATGCCTGATCCTTTATATCGCGGCTTGCGCCGTGTTGTATCCTTGCGCCGGCGCGATCCTTTCATTCCTGGTCCGTCCCGCCGGAGAGCTTGTTTTTCTGTCACCGCCCGATGCTTTCGTGGCATACTGGAATGTGGTCTTGTGGGGCGGTGTGGTGGTCAGCTCGCCGTATATCTTCTTTCATATTTGGGATTTCGTCGCCGCCGGCCTGCTACCTGATGAAAAGAAGATCGTTCACATTTACGGGCCGGTTGCACTCGCGCTTTTTCTTTTCGGGGGAACGTTCGCGTTCTTCGTTGTCCTTCCGATGTCGCTGCAATTCTTTCTTGGATATGCCGCGGAAGGCATCCGGCCGCTCATCACGCTGGATAAGTATGTTGCGTATGTTGTTAATGTGGTCCTTGCGTTCGCTGTTGCGTTCGAATTGCCGGTCTTGCTTTTTATGCTGGCGCGCCTAGGCGTGGTGCAGAGGGCCTGGCTGATTGAAAAAAGAAAATTTGCCGTGGTGGCGGTCCTGATCGTGGCCGCTGTATTGACCCCGCCGGATGTTGTGTCGCAATTGATGCTGGCCGTGCCGCTGGTGTTGCTTTATGAACTGGGGATCGTGTTCGCGGGGCTTGTTCCGTCGGAAAATAAGAAACCCTCTGTTCGCACAGAGGGTTCTTAGAAAGCATACGGATCAAGAAGGGTTACTTCTTCTTTTTCGCCGTCTTCTTTGCAGGAGCTTTCTTGGTAGCTTTCTTGGAACATTTCTTAGTGCAGCAAGCCATAGGACATCTCCTTTCCCGTGTTAAGCGTTAATAATGTGACTATAGTATCATGCCGGCGGCTGATCGCAAAAAGTTTTTTCATGGGGAGGGTTGCGGCAAATAAGAAACCCTCTGTTTGCACAGAGGGTTTCCCAAGAAATGGAGCAAAGAAGTACTATTTCTTCTTCTTCTTGGCGACTTTCTTGGTGACCTTCTTCTTAGCTTTCTTAACGGCCATGGGTATTTTCTCCTTTCCCAGTTAAGTGTTGCATGTTGATTTAATAATAACACTTGCAGGTGAAGTTGCAAAAAATATTTTATATTTTTTTAAAATACGCGCATCAAAAGATCACATTTTTTACGACGGAAAAGCGATCAACTGCCCTGGCGGTCACTTTTTAGAGAATATATTGTCTTAAAAGCGGGGAATTCATTTCATGAACCGTTCACTTTATGTCCATATTCCTTTTTGCAGGAACAAATGTCCGTACTGTTCCTTTCCTGTTGCGGCGGGGCCTGTGCGCCATGAAAAAGATTATTGCGCCGCGCTCGCGAGGGAATTGCGCTCTTACGCCGGGCAGACCGTGACGTCCGTTTACGTCGGGGGCGGCACCCCGTCCTCGTTATCGCCAGACGGTATTGAGCAGTTGGTCACGGCCATCGCGTTGTGCCCGCGCGATGTGGAAAGTGAATTCACATTCGAGTTCAATCCCGAGGATGTAACGCCGGATGCGGCCCGGCGCGTAAGATCGATCGGGGTTACGCGTGTCAGTTATGGCATGCAGTCGTTCCATGAGAAATATCTTGCGTATCTGGGGCGCCGTCACACGCCAGCGCAGGGAATTCAGGCATTTGAAGTGCTAAAAGCCGCGGGATTTGATAATATCAATGTGGATGTGATCTTTGGTTTTCCCGGACAGTCCGCGGATGATATGGAACGGGACATTGACCAGGCCGTATCGCTTGGTGCCACCCACGTGTCTTTGTACGCGCTTACCATCGAGCCGCGAAGCCTTTTTCATGTGCGGGGCGAAGCGGTCGCGGATGATGCGCAGGCGGACCTTTACCGCCGGGGATGCGCGCGGTTGAACGCGGCGGGGATCGAACAGTACGAGGTAAGTAATTTTGCGCGCCCTGGGTTTGAATCGCGGCACAACTTGAATTACTGGCAGGGCGGGGAATATATCGGGCTTGGCATGGGCGCGCACTCTCATATCGACGGGGTGCGCTCCTGGAACGCAGACACCCTGCCGCGGTATCTGGCGATGATGCGTGAGGGCGGCTCGGCGCGGACAGGGGAAGAGCGGTTGCCGCCACGGCGCAAGATGATGGAAACGGTCCTGTTCGGCTTGCGCATGAACGCAGGAGTTGATATCGCGGCCGCACAAAAGCGTTATGGCGCGGTGTTGATGCCCGAACAGCAAAAAGAATTTGCAGGCCTGGCCTCATCCGGGTTCCTGACGGAAAGCAACGGGCGCGTGCGCGCGACGGACAGAGGACGCCTTGTCCTCGACGAGATCGCGGCGCGGTTGATCGAGGGAGAATAAATGCCTTTCAAACGCCGGTATCTATGGCTGGCCGTGCTGGCCGCACTCACGGTCCTTTCCTGGAGCATTGTCAATACGCCGTGGCTGACGCGCATGCTCATCAGCCGCGCGTGCGCGGGCATGGCGAATGTGACGGTCAAGGGCGTGCAGATCGGGCATCAGCGCTTTTCCCTGCCAGGGCATCTGGAGCTTGACGGCATCAGGCTGGAGCTTAAGATCAATGGCAAGCTTTTCCTGCTGCAGGTGCCGCGGGCGCTGGTCACAGGATTGCAGGGAATATTTACGGCGGACCGCCGGTTCCTGGTCAATGCGCGGGATATTCAAATCAGTTATGACGCCGGCAGCATTCAAGATGCCGCCGTTGAACTCACGGTCGCCCGCGACGGCGTGATCGGGCCGGTCACGGCCGCAGGGCTGTCCTGGGATAAATTGCGCGCCACGGACGCGGCGGGGTTTGTGGTGATCAACGCGGCAGGCGTTGAATTGCGCGCCTTGAAATTCCGGATGTGCGACGGTAATGTAACAGGCAAGGTCCTGGTGCGCGGCGGGGCCGGGATGGCGCATACGGCGGAATTCGCGCTTGATGGTTTTGATGTGGCGCAGCTGACGGATGTCAATCCTCAGCTGGCGGCGCAGCTCGACGGGCGCGTCACGGGCAATGTGGCATGGCAGGCAAGCGCCGGGGCGCTCGAAGGGATGGACCTGGACCTTGGCATGCTCGACGGCGGTAAAGTGAGCGCGGCGTTGTTATCGGCCCTGACGCAATACCTGCCGAAGTCGCGCGAGAAGAAGCGCCTTGAAAGTCTGATCACCAAAGGCGGCAAACTGCCGATGGAGATCTTCGCGCTGACCATGAAGAGCGCGGGCGAGGGCAAGTTGGCGGGCGAGGTCCATTTGCGCAGTCGCGAGATCAATCTGGAGCTGAACGTGACGCAGGAGATCAACACCGACGGGAGCCTGGCGTCATTGGGAGCGTATTGGGAGCGTTTTATTCAATAGAGCAGGAGGAGGCATGAAAAAACATTGCAGGATCGCGTTGTTTGTGTTGAGCGTTGCATTCGTCAGTGGCTGTACGGTCAAGGCCATTGGCGATCCGAACCGGCCGATCACGATCAATGCGCACATTACCATTGATATCAAAGGGCTGGAAAAGACCGCCTCGAGCATTGAAGACATGGTCAGCGGCGGGCAGACAAAATAATTTTATTTCAAGGAGGTTGTATGAAAAAGTTATGTGTTGTGATGATGGCAGTGATGTTCGTTGCGGGCATGGCGGGACAGGCAATGGCGCAGTATGAGATCAAGGTCATGACGCCCGTTGTCAAGTCAGCGCTCGAGGGGCGCAAGGCGCGGTTCGGGGAGCTTAAGGCGCTCAAGGCGCAGGGCGTTCTTGGCGAGAATAACCGCGGTTATGTTACGGCTTTAAGCGGCGGCACGGCTGTTGAAGAAATAGCGGCCAGTGAGAACACGGACCGCAAGGCGGTGTATCAGGCGATCATCGAGCAAAATTCGCTCGGCGCCGGCGCTATGGCAACGGTCGAGAAGGTTTTTGCGGGCGTGCAGCGCGAGCGGGCGTCTGCCGGAGATAAGGTCCAGGATGAACAGGGCGAATGGATCACGAAATAATTAAGACTGGCGGCGGATGCGCCACGCGTGCGTCACATCGTCGGACGGTTTGAAGAGCGTAAAGAGAGAATCTTTGATCAGGTCGCGGTAGCGGTCCCTGATGGCCAGGCGCCCCAGGATGAGGCTGGCTTTGATGATGCGCGCGCGCATGGCATTGAGCGCGTAGGCAAGCGATCCCGCTTCGACGAGGACCCTCCGGACCTTCTCAAGGTCCGCGAGGGTCTTTTGCTGCCGGTGGAATATTTTCAGGAAAGCCGCGAGTTTTTTCCCCTTGAGCGTCCGGTAAGCGTGCACGGTAAGGATCGTTTTTTTCTGTTCTTCCAGATCGCTTAAGATGGACTTGCCGATCGTCTTTTCCGTCTGGAATATCCCGATGATATCATCCTGGATCTGGAACGCCTGCCCGATGAGAAGCCCGAATTCGGCCAACAGGTCCGTTTCGCGCTTAGGCGCTCCGGCGAGGATCGCTCCGGTGACCAGCGGGCAGTCAAAGGTGTAGCGCGCGGTCTTGAGAGAATAATTGAGGAAAACGTCCTTCTCGCTGATGTTCGCGAGCTTGTCCACGCCGCTGACCGTGTCGATGAATTCGCCCATGGCCGTGAAGGCCGCGGTCTGGATGAAATATTTGAGCGCCCGCTCTTTGCGCGCCGGGTCTTCCTGGATGGCAAGAAAGGCATCGATGGCCAGCGCGTACACAATATCCCCGGCGATGATGGCCAGGTCACTGCCGAGCCTGGCCGGGTCGGATGACGGGACGGTCGCCTGCAGCATGCGGTGCATGGCTGGTTTGCCGCGGCGCAGGTCAGATCGGTCGATGATGTCATCGTGAATGAGCATGAACACATGAAGAAATTCAATGCAGGTCGAGGCATGATAAAGGGACGGCGGCGTCCGCTTGCTGGCGGGCAAATAACCCTGATAGGCAAGGATCAACAATAGCGGTCGTATGCGCTTGCCTTCGCGCAGGCAGAGCTCGCGGATGCTGTTGTAAAGAATGGGGTCCACCCGCCGCAGGCGGTAGTTCTTTTCGACGGCGGTCAGGAATGAGGCCATGCTCAGATCGATCTTGCGGCGCAGTGCTTTTAACATAGCCGGTATGTTACCATGAACCGGGCGGCAGACCAAGTATGAAATCGATTGACGTAAGCAGGAAAGTTTTTAGAATGGCATCTTAAGCATTCAACGATCAACAGGGGGATGATATGAGGACATTGTTCATGGCAGCGATGGTTTTGTTCATGGCGGCGGGCGTTACCGATGCCGCGGTGGTGAATTTGAAGAACGGCAAGGTCATGGAAGGTAAAGTCCTTGAAAGAACGGCTGACACGCTCAAGCTTGAAGTTGAAAGCATTGAGTTGACCTATTATGCTGATGAGATCGCGTCCGTGGATGGCGCTGCTTTTGCGGCAACACCGGGCGCCGCTGAATCGAAAGCCGCGGCGCCTGCTATGGCGGACGGGTCAGCGGACATGAACAAGGACGCTCTTATCCGCAAATTCGTCGAGATCTACGGGGTCAAACAGAACATGAAGGCGAATTTTGACCAGATGACCGGGATGCTGACCCCGGACCAGGTCGCGACCTTCCATAAGATGGTCAGCGTGGATGAGATCGTTGAGCTTCTCCTTCCTTTGTATGACAAATATTTCACGGAAGATGATCTGCGCGCCTATATTCAGTTCTATGATTCCGCGCAGGGCAGGAAATTGACCCAGACATTGCCGCTTTTGATGAAAGATTCTGTTGATATCAGCATGAAATATCTCAATGAGCGGCTTCCTGAAAGCATGAAATAAAGGCCTGCTTACTGGCTTATAAGTCTTTCTGTAGCAGTTAGTTACGTTGTAGCAGACAGAATTTGTTTGATTTAAAAGAGGTTCTTTGTTATATTAGAACCTCTTTTCTTTTTTGCAGCAACAGTTGCCCGCAAGTGGCAGGCTTTAATCCTACAACAGGAGAGACATCATGATAGACAGGTACACTCTTTCAAAAATGGGCCGCATCTGGTCTGAACAGCGCAAGCTTGAGATCATGCTGCAGATCGAGGTTTACGCGTGCGAGGCCATGAGCGGTCTGGGCAAGATCCCCAAGGCGGCCCTGGAAAAGATCAAGAAGAACGCCCGTTTTGACCTGGACGAGGTCAAACGCATTGAAGAGCGCACCAAGCATGATGTGGTGGCGTTCATCCAGAACGTCGGGCAGAATCTTGGGCCCGAGGCGCAGTACCTTCACATGGGCATGACATCGTCCGATCTGCTGGACACCGCGCTTTCCGTGCAATGCGTTGAGGCGAGCCAGATCCTGATCGCGGATACCCGTAAACTCCTGGGCATCCTCAAGGCCAAGGCCAAGAAATATAAAGATACGGTCTGTGTTGCGCGTACGCACGGCGTCCATGCTGAGCCCATGACCTTCGGGCTGAAGCTGGCCATTTGGTACGACGAGATGAGCCGTAACCTGGCGCGCCTTGAAGCCGCAGCCGAAGAGATGCGCGTGGGCAAGCTTTCCGGTGCCGTCGGGACTTATGCCAATATTGATCCGCATGTCGAAGAATATGTTTGCCAGAAACTGAACCTGAAGGCGGCTAACATCGCCACGCAGGTCATTCAGCGCGATCATCATGCGCATTTCCTCAATGTCCTGGCTTTGGTCGGGGCGTCGCTCAGCAAATTCGCCACCGAGATCCGTCTGTTGCAGAAGACCGAAGTGCTCGAGGTCGAAGAACCGTTCTTCAAGGGGCAGATCGGATCATCCGCCATGCCGCACAAGCGTAATCCCGTTACTTGCGAACGTATTTGCGGGTTGGCGCGCATCCTTAAGGCCAATGCCCAGGTTGGGATGGATAATATCGCCTTGTGGCACGAGCGCGACATCAGCCATTCGTCGGCGGAACGCGTGATCCTTCCGGACAGCACGATCGCGCTTGACTATATGCTTAACAAGTTCATTCCCTTGGTCGAGGGGCTTCTGGTCTATCCCAAGAACATGATCGAGTCCCTGCAGACGACGCGCGGGCTCATTTATTCCCAGCGCTGCCTGCTCGAGCTCATGAAAAAGGGCTTGCCGCGTTCGGATGCTTACGAGATCATCCAGAGCTGCGCCATGCAGGTCTGGCAGGAAACGTCGGACTTCAAGGAAGTCCTCGGGCGTGACCGCCGCGTGCGCAAGTACATGTCGCAGGACGAGATCAATGCCTGTTTCGATATTAAGTACTACATCAAGCACCGTGATCTGATCTTCAAGAAAGTAGGGTTGAAATAATGGAAAAGCGCGACAAGATCTACGAAGGTAAAGCAAAAGTCCTTTATACGACGGATGACAAAGACCTGTTGATCCAGTATTTCAAGGATGATGCCACGGCCGGCAATGGTAAGAAGAAGGGCACGATCGACGAGAAGGGGATCATGAACAACTCGATCGCTTCGAGCCTCTTCGAGTACCTGGGCAAGAACGGCGTGCCCACGCATTTCGTGAAGAAATTATCCGATCGGGAAATGCTCGTTAAGCGCGTCGAGATCGTCAAGCTTGAGGTCATCATCCGCAACCGCGCGGCCGGCTCGCTGTGCCGCAATTACGGCGCCAAGGAAGGTCAGACGCTGGCGTGCCCGATCCTCGAGTTCTGCTACAAGGAGGACGCTTTCAATGATCCTCTGATGAACGATTATCATATTGAAGCGCTGGGCGTGGCGACGGCGGCAGAGATCGCGAAGATCAAGGCGATCACCTTCAAGATCAATGACCTGCTCAAGAAATTCTTTTTAGCGCTCAAGATCGAACTGATCGATTTCAAGCTCGAGTTCGGCCGTTACAAGGGCGACATCATCCTGGCCGACGAGATATCTCCTGATACGTGCCGTTTTTGGGAAGTGGGCACCGGCGTTCGCCTGGATAAGGACCGCTTCCGCAACGACCTGGGCAACATCAAGGAAGGTTATCAGGAAGTTCTTAAGCGTGTAACGGGTAAATAGTCTAAAACAACAGCGGCTTTTTGTTCCTGCCTTAATTATGATCTGGCGCATCGAGATAAAAGATAAAGATGGTGTGTTCGATAGCGCGGGCCACAATGTGGCGCGCGATATTGCGGACCTTGGCATGGCATTGCCTGGCGACGTGCGCGTCGTGCAAGCGTTTACCATCGAGGGCGACATTTCCCGAGCGGATGCCGATCGCCTGGCGCGTGAACTTCTCGTCGACAGCGTGGTGCAGGACTACCGGTTGAGCGACAGGCCGCTGACGAATGCGTTCGCGGGCAGCCGCGGCGCGCACCATGTCGAGATCGCGTATAATCCCGGCGTGATGGATCCCGTTGAAGCGTCCGTTCTTAAGGGCGCCCGCGATCTGGGGTTGACGGGCATCAGCTCCGTCCGTACTGCCAGGCAGTACATCATCGAAGGCCGCTTGAGCGCCGGGGATGTTGCGCGCATTACGGATAAAGTTTTAATGAACAAACTCATCCAGCACGCGGTCAATGACCCGTCGGCCGCGTTCCGGCCCAAAGCGCCCGGGCATCGCGCGCCGGCCAAGGTCGAGGCCGCGCTCGTTCTTGTCAAAGGGCTTTCCGGCAAGGCGCTCGCCGCGCTTTCCCGCAAGGGCCAACTCTATCTGAATGTTAATGAAATGAAGGCCATCCAGGCGCATTTTGACCGGGCGGGCCGGGCTCCGACGGACATTGAGCTTGAGACCATTGCCCAGACCTGGAGCGAACATTGCAACCACAAGACTTTTCGCGGCAATATTCGTTATACGGTCAGGGACAAAGGGCGCGAGCGCACCGAGATCATCCATAATCTTCTCAAACACACGATCGTCAAGGCCACAACAACGCTTAATAAGCCCTGGTGCGTGTCCGTATTCCACGACAATGCGGGTGTTGTGAAATTTGATCAGGATTATGATCTTTGTTTCAAGGCGGAGACGCACAACCATCCTTCCGCCCTGGAGCCTTTCGGCGGGTCCAACACGGGGGTCGGCGGCGTGATCCGCGACATCCTGGGAACGGGCCTCGGCGCCAAGCCGGTATGCAACACGGATGTTTTTTGTTTCGCGTCACCGGACTTTCCGGCAAAGAAGCTTCCCGCGGGCGCACTGCATCCCAAGCGCGTGATGAAGGGCGTTGTCAGCGGCGTGCGTGATTACGGCAACAAGATGGGCATCCCGACGGTGAACGGGGCCATTTGTTTTCATGAACATTATGTCGGGAACCCTCTGGTTTTCTGCGGCACCATCGGCCTGATCCCGAAGGGCAAGGACCGCAAGGCTGTCAGAAAAGGCGATCTGGTGGTCGTGGCCGGCGGGCGTACGGGGCGCGATGGTATCCATGGCGCCACATTCTCTTCCGGCGAGCTGACGCATGAGTCCGAGGTCGTATCTTCGGGTGCGGTGCAGATCGGCAACCCCATTGAGGAAAAAAAGGTGCTCGATGTCCTTATCCAGGCGCGCGACGAGGGCTTGTACAGCGCGGTGACGGATTGCGGCGCCGGCGGGCTTTCAAGCGCCGTGGGTGAGATGGGCGAGAAGCTCGGCGCCCGCGTCGATCTTGATAAAGTGCCGCTTAAATATCAGGGTTTGAATTATACGGAGATCTGGATCAGCGAGTCGCAGGAGCGCATGGTCTTTTCAGTGCCCCCCTCGAAGATCGCGCGCATGAAAGAGATCTTCGCGGCCGAGAACGTGGAGCTGGCTGTGATCGGCGAATATCCGGGCACGGGCAGGCTTGAACTTTTTTATCACGGCACGCGGGTGTGTGACCTTGATATGGCGTTCATGCATGGCGGCGTTCCGAAGATCGCCAAGGAGGCGCGTTGGGATGTCGTTAAACACAAGGAACTGAAATGCGCCTGCCCGGCGGATCTGACCCCCAAGCTCACCGAAGTCCTGTCAGATTACAATGTCTGTTCCAAAGAATCAGTGATCCGCCGCTATGACCATGAGGTCCAGGGTGGCAGTGTTATCAAGCCCCTTGTCGGGGCGGCGTGCGACGGCCCATCGGACGCGAGCGTCTTGCGGCCGCGCCTTGACAGCAAGAAGGGGATCGCGGTATCCAACGGCATCAATCCGCGTTTTGGCTTGATCGATCCGTATTGGATGGCGGGCAGCGTTATTGACGAGGCCATCCGCCAGATCGTTGCGGTCGGCGGGGACATTGATACGATCGCGATCCTGGATAATTTTTGCTGGGGCAATCCCGACAAGCCGGACCGCCTGGGCGGACTGGTACGCGCGGCTAAGGGTTGTCATGATTTTGCCATGGCGTACGGCACGCCGTTCATTTCCGGCAAGGACAGTTTTTACAACGAATACACGGACAAGGGCCGCTCGATCGCGATCCCGGGAACACTCCTTCTTTCGGCCATGGCGCATGTCAGGGACGTCGCAAAAGCGGTCAGCATGGACTTCAAGTGCCCGGGCAGTTATATTTATCTCGTCGGAAAGACATACGCGGAAACGGGCGGCTCTGTTTACGCAAAAACATACGGCATCCTTGGCAATGATGTGCCGAAGGTCAGGCCTGTTGAAGCGCTGGCGGCGTACCGGGCGCTGGCCACGGCGATGCATAAAGGATGGGTCCTGGCCGCGCACGATTGTTCCGAGGGCGGATTGGCCGTTGCATTGGCCGAGATGGCTTTTGCCGGCGGGTTTGGCGCCACCACGATCCTGGACAATGTCCCGACGGGCGGCAAGATCACGCGCAATGACACCATTCTTTTTTCTGAATCGAATTCACGCCTTCTCATCGAGGTCGATGCCCGGCATCAGCAGGCATTCGAACATCTCATGAAAGGATCGGCCATCGGGATGATCGGCCGCGTCCTCGAGGAGCCGCAACTTTTTGTGTACGGGCTCAAGGATGATCTGTGCATCATGGCGGATGTTAATGTTCTTAAGAAGGCATGGCAGAAGCCGCTGACATTCTAACAGCGGCACAACCGTTCAATGGAGGGCGCATGACAAGAAAGACCCCCGAGTCGGCCAAGGATTTCTATGAAATGGACCAGTGGCGCATTTTCCGTATCATGGCGGAGTTCGTCGAGGGTTTTGACCGTTTGCATCATGTCAATAACGCGGTCACGCTGTTCGGTTCGGCGCGCCTGAAGCCCAATCACAAGATGTACCAGCTGGCGGAGAAGACAGCGGAATTGCTCGTGAAGAAAGGCTACGCTGTTATCACCGGCGGCGGCCCCGGTATCATGGAGGCGGGCAATCGCGGAGCGTTCATGGCCAAGGGTGAATCCATCGGCTTGAACATTGAATTGCCGTTCGAGCAAAAACCGAACCCGTTCATCCGTACGCTTATTAATTTTCATTATTTCTTCTGCCGCAAGGTCATGTTCGTGAAATATGCGAAAGCGGTCGTGGTGTTCCCCGGCGGCTATGGCACGCTTGATGAGCTTTTTGAGAGCCTGACGCTCGTGCAGACGGGCCGCATGCCGAAGGTCCCGGTCATTCTTTTTGGCAGCTATTACTGGAAGGGGCTCGAGGCCTGGATGAAGGATACGATCCTGGGCCAGAAATGCATCGACGAGAATGATCTGTACCTGTATCACATTGTGGACGATCCCGAGGATGTGGTGAAGGTGATCACGGATTTCTATAAAAAGAACAAGGTGAAATAACCGCGATGCCCAGTAAGGCCAGGGTCATAGTCCTGCGTACGGCAGGGACCAATTGCAACGTTGAGACATCCTTTGCGTTCGCCCAGAGCGGGGCGAAGGTCGATGAGGTGCACTTGCAGCAGCTTTTTGCCGGCAAGGTGAAACTGGCCGATTATCATATCATGGCCCTGCCCGGCGGGTTCAGTTACGGCGATGACATTGCGTCGGGCCGTATTTTTGCCAACGAGATGCGCCTGCGCCTGGGCCGCGACATCGAGCGTTTTATCAGGGACAAGAAACTGATCATCGGCATCTGCAATGGTTTTCAGATCCTGGTCAAGGCCGGGATCCTGCCGGGGCCTTTTGCCGCGAGCGCGCGGGGCCATCAGGCTGTCACACTGACCAACAATGATTCCGGCAAGTTCGAGGACCGCTGGACGCATCTTAAAGTAGAAGGCCACAGTGTCTGGACCGAAGGGCTCAAGGATGTGATCTATATCCCGGTGGCGCACGGCGAGGGGAAGTTCGTCCCTTCAAGCGCGAAGGTCCTTAAGGCGCTGGAGGCCAATGGCCAGGTCGCCCTGCGTTATGTGCGGCCGGACGGATCTTCGGGCGGATATCCTGATAATCCCAACGGCGCGGTCAATGATATCGCCGGGATCACGGACGCGACGGGGCGCATCCTGGGGCTCATGCCGCATCCGGAGAGGCATTTTCTTTTTACCCAGCATCCGTTCTGGACGCGCCTGCCAAAGAAAGATAAACTTGGCGACGGGGCCAGGATGTTCGCCAACGGTGTTAACTATGTGAAGAAGAACCTGCTCTCATGAAAAAACAACTGACATACAAAGACAGCGGTGTTGATATCAAGAAGGCCGATGCGTTCATCGGTGCGATCAAGGGGCTGGTGCGTTCGACGCGCCAACCCGGGGTGATGGACCGCACGCGCGCGTTCGGCTCGCTCTTTGAGCTTGGGAAATTCAAGAGGCCGGTCCTTGTATCATCGACGGACGGCGTGGGCACGAAACTGCTTGTTGCGTCTTTGGTGGGCAAGCATGATACGATCGGGATCGACCTTGTGGCCATGAACGTCAACGATGTCCTGTGCGTCGGCGCCAAGCCGCTCTTTTTTCTGGATTACGTGGCTTGCGGCCGTGTGGACAAGAAGGTCCTGGTCGATGTGATGAAGGGCATTGCCGAAGGTTGCCGTCAGGCCGGGTGCGCGCTTATCGGCGGCGAAACGGCCGAGATGCCCGGTATGTACAAGCCCGAGGATTACGACCTGGCCGGTTTTACCGTCGGGGTCGTTGAGAAGAGCAGGATCATCGACGGAACGAAGATCGCGGTTGGGGATGTTGTGATCGGGCTTCCTTCCAGCGGCGCGCATTCCAACGGTTATTCTCTCTTGCGCCGGGTGTTCACGCCCGTCGAGCAGAAGAGATACGCCAAACTGATCCTTGAACCTACGCGCATTTATGTGAAGAACATACTGCCTCTTGTCGGAAAATTTGATATTCACGGCATGGCGCATAATACCGGCGGCGCATTCTACGAGAAGCTTACGAAATGCCTGCCGGAGAAGTTCGCGCTGCGTATCCAGAAGGGCAGCTGGCCCATGCCCGGGATCTTTGAGCTGGTGCACAAGAAGGCGAACATCGCCGAGCGCGAGCTTTACAGGACATTTAACATGGGCATCGGGTTCATTGTTATTGCCAGGCGCAAGGATGCCGCGGGCATTCAGGCCGCGTTGAAAAAGACGGGCATGCCTTCGTATGTGATCGGCTCTGTGATCAAGCGCCGTGACGAAAAGATGGAGCTTGCGTGAAGGTCCTTGTTGTCGGCTCAGGCGGCCGTGAACACGCGCTCGTGTGGAAGCTTAAAGAAAGTCCGCGCGTGAAGGAGATCTTTTGCGCGCCGGGCAATGGCGGCATCGCCGGTATTGCCGCGTGCGTGGATATCAAGGCCGATGATATTGCCGGGCTTTTGAAGTTCGCCCGGGAACATAAGATCGATCTGACGGTCATTGGCCCTGAAGTGCCGCTCGTGGCGGGCATTGTTGATACTTTTGAGAAAGCAGGCCTGAAAGCCTTCGGTCCGTCGAAAGCGGCGGCGCAGCTCGAGGGGAGCAAGGCCTTTGCCAAGGATTTCATGGCGCGGCATCATATTCCCACGGCCGCGTACCGGCTTTTTGATAACCTTGATGCGGCGCGCCGTGGGCTCGACGGGTTCACGATGCCTGTTGTTGTCAAGGCCGATGGCCTGGCCGCGGGCAAGGGCGTTGTCATTTGTTCAACGCGCGCCGAGGCCGAAGACGCGCTGACGCACATCATGGGCGAGCGTGTTTTCAAGGAGGCGGGCAGCCGCGTTGTCATCGAGGAATTCCTCGACGGTGAAGAGGCGTCGATCCTGGCGGTCGCGGACGGCAGGGATTTTGTCATCCTTGAGTCGTCGCAGGATCATAAACGTGTTTTTGATAATGACCAGGGGCCGAACACCGGCGGCATGGGCGCGTATTCACCGGCGCCTGTGGTAACACCGGCGCTGATGCAGCAGATCGCGCGCGAGGTGATCGCGCCTGTGATCGATGGCATGCGCAGTGAAGGCGCGCCGTTCAAGGGCGTTCTTTACGCGGGCATCATGGTGACCGCGAAGGGCCCGAAGGTTTTGGAGTTTAACACGCGCTTCGGCGATCCCGAGACGCAGGCGGTATTGCCGCGGCTTAAGTCGGATCTTTGTGAACTGATGCTGGCTTCTGTTGAAGGCAGGATCAAAGGGGTCGCGCTGGCGTGGGATAAGGGGCCGTGTGTTTGCGTGGTCATGGCCGCGGGCGGTTATCCGGGCGGGTATTCGACGGGCAAGGTCATTACCGGGCTGGATAAAGTGGCGCCGGATGCGGTTGTTTTTCACGCCGGAACGCGTTACGACGGCGAGAACAGCGGGCCTTTGGTAACAGCGGGCGGGCGCGTGCTCGGCGTTGTCGCGCGGGGAAAGGATGTCCGTGAGGCCGTTGCCCATGTTTATGCCGGGGCCGCGAAAATATTTTTTGACGGAGCGCATTATCGCAAGGATATCGGGTACAGGGCGATCCAGAGGGAGAATTGATATGGCAAAGATCCAGGTGGCGGTGATGATGGGCAGCAAGAACGACATGCCGGTCGTTGCGGAGACCGTGAAAATTCTGGAAGAATTCGGCGTGGCTCATGAGGTTCGCGTTCTTTCGGCGCATCGTACGCCCAAAGAGACCGCGGCTTATGCCGAGGGTTTGGCGGGGCGCGGGGCCAAGGCTGTTATTTGCGCGGCGGGCGGGTCGGCGGCGCTGGCCGGTGTTGTGGCCGCGCACACGCAGATCCCGGTCATCGGGATCCCGCTTGATTCCATGGGGTTCAAGGGGCTGGACGCTCTTTTATCGACATTGCAAATGCCGCCGGGTGTTCCGGTCGCGGGCGTTGGTATTGGCAAGCCCGGGGCCAAGAACGCGGCCCTGATCGCCGTCCGCATCATGGCATTGTCGGATAAAGCTCTTTTAAAGAAACTTGTCAGATACACCAAAGACCAGGCCGCGAAGATCCTGAGAGGATAAAGGCTTGCTGTGAAGACCAAAGTCATTGACGTCACGTCGGGAGCGGGCACTTCTGCCGCCATCCTTGAAGCGGCCCGCATGGTGCATCAGGGCGGGCTGGTCATTTTTCCGACGGAGACGGTTTACGGCATCGCGGCGGATAATGCGAACCCCCAGGCCATGCAACGCCTGCGGGAGGTGAAGAAGCGTTCCGAAGGGAAGCCCTTCTCGGTGATGATCGCCCAGAAGGAATTGATCCGTAATTACACTTCCTGTACGGATCCAAGGCTTTTCAAGCTCATTGACCGTTTTTGGCCAGGCCCTTTGACCGTGATCGTTCCGACGGATAACGGCGGGACGCTCGGCATTCGCATTCCGGACCATCCGGTGGCCATGAAGCTTGTGGAGGATTCGCATTGCACCGTTGCCGCACCGTCGGCGAATATTGAAGGTGAGCCGCCGCCGACCACATGCGCCGAGGCGCTGCGCGATCTGGACGGGCTGGTGGACCTGGCGCTGGACGGGGGCAAGGTGGATATCGGCACCGCGTCCACGATCGTGGATTTTACGCAGGGTGACCCGAAGGTGGTCCGCGAGGGCGTGATCACGCCGCAGGATGTGGCTGATGTGGCCGGACGCAAACACGTTCTTTTTGTTTGTACGGGTAATAGTTGCCGGTCGGTCATGGCAGAGTATCTATTGAAGAAGCAATTCGCGGGGCGCGCGGATATTGATATTACGTCGGCCGGAACGGGCGTGTCTTTTCCGACCACGGCGAGCACGGAAGCGATCAATGTCCTTCGCGAGGAGGGGCTTGATGCGCATGGGCATCTGTCGCGCCCGGTGACCAACATGCTCCTGAAGAAGTCGGACCTTATTTTTGTCATGACGCGCGCGCATCGTTCGCAGGTATTGGAGCGCGTTCCGGCGGTGGAAAAAAGGGTTTATCTTGTCGGTGAGTTCGCGAGCCGGCCGGCACGTCAGGAGCGGGACCTGGATATCCCGGACCCGGTCGGTAAATCGCATGAGGCGTACAGGGAATGCCGCGAGGCGATCAAGGATTGCCTGGTGCGGATCAAGGAACTGGTGTGAGGCCATGAAAAAAAACAAATTCACGATCTTTGTCGGCGCGGATCACCGCGGGTTTTCCCTGAAAGGGCGGATCATCGCGTTCCTTAAAGGGCAGGGGCATGAGGTTGTTGACGCGGGCAGTTATGACGCTGAGCCGTGCGATTATCCGGCCATATCCTATGAGGTGGCGTCGCAGGTGGTGCGGATGAAGAACAGTCGCGGGATCCTGTTGTGCCTGACCGGCATCGGCCATTCGATCGCGGCCAACAAAGTGCCGGGCGCGTACGCCGCGCTGTGTTATAACATGGAAGCCGCGGTCCTCTCGCGCCAGCACAACAATGCCAACATTTTGGTCCTGGGCGCCAATTTTGTTCCCGAACACCGGATGCT
Source organism: uncultured Planctomycetales bacterium (assembly GCA_964643325.1). Classification (GTDB taxonomy): domain Bacteria; phylum Omnitrophota; class Gorgyraeia; order Zapsychrales; family Fredricksoniimonadaceae; genus Fredricksoniimonas. Next base: position 89,054 of record CAZXSE010000002.1, on the reverse strand, counting down.
GGAATTGATCGAGGCGTGGTTGTCGACGGACTTTGAGGGTGGCAGGCATTTACGCCGCACCAAACAGGTGATGGCGCAGGAAAAGAAAGTTTTTAAACCATTTAAATAGTTGAGGACGATGTGGATCATCTTAAAGCAGTTGATGTCGAGATCTTTAATGCCGCGCAAAGCGAGCTCAAGCGCCAGCAGGAGAACCTGGAGCTTATCGCATCGGAGAATATCGTTTCTCTGGCCGTGATCGAGGCCATGGGGTCGGTCCTGACGAATAAGTACGCCGAGGGTTATCCGGCCGCGCGCTGGTACAACGGCTGCGAGTATGTGGATGAGGTCGAAGCTCTCGCGATCAGCCGCCTCAAACAGCTTTTTGGCGCCGAGCACGCCAATGTTCAGCCGCATTCCGGTTCGCAGGCGAATACCGCGGTCTATATGGCCGTGCTCAAGCACGGCGATACGATCCTCGCGCTCGACCTTGCTTGCGGCGGGCACCTGACGCACGGGCTCAAGATCAATTATTCCGGGCGCACTTATAATGTTGTGTCGTACAAGGTCGACGCGAAGACCGAGATGATCGACATGAACGAGGTCGAGCGCCTGGCCCTGGAGCACAAGCCGCGCATGATCGTGGCGGGGTATTCGGCGTATTCACGCGTCCTGGATTTCAAACGTTTCCGCGAGATCGCGGACAAGGTGGGGGCGTATCTGTTCGTTGACATGGCGCATTTCGCGGGGCTTGTGGTGGCGGGCGTTTATCCGAACCCCGTGCCTTACGCGGAGTTCGTCACCTCGACGACGCACAAGACCCTCAGAGGCCCGCGCGGCGGCATTATCCTGTGCCGTCAGGAATTCGCCAAAAAGATCGACGCGGCCATTTTTCCCGGCATTCAGGGCGGTCCTTTGATGCACGTGATCGCGGCGAAGGCCGTGGCGTTCAAGGAAGCATTGGCACCGGAGTTCAAGGTTTATCAGAAGCAGGTCGTGGCTAATGCCAAGGTATTTGCAAAGGCGATGGAAGATCGGGGCTTTCGCATTGTCTCCGGCGGCACGGACAATCATCTGTTCATGGTCGATCTGCGCCCGAAGAATATCACGGGCAAGGACGCGGCAACACTGCTTGATACGGTCAAGATCACGGTCAACAAGAACCTGATCCCGTTCGATCCTCAGCCGCCGACGGTCACCAGCGGCGTGCGTATTGGTACGCCTGCGTTGACCACGCGCGGCATGAAAGAGGCCGAGATGCTGCTGGTGGCGGAATTGATCGATGAGGCTATCATGCACCGAGATGACGCAGGGGCACTGGCCAAAGTGCGCGCGCGGGTGGCAGAGCTCACACGCAAATTTCCGATCTATCAGGGGCTTTCCTGACATGAAATGTCCGTCGTGCAACTACAAAGAGACCAAGGTCATTGATTCGCGCATGAACGCGGAGGCGACATCCATTCGCCGCCGTCGGGAATGCCTCAAATGCGAAAAGCGTTTTACCACACACGAGTACATCGAGCATGTGTCGCTGATGATCGTCAAGAAGGACGGGCGCCGCCAGGCGTATGACAGGGCGCGCATCATCAACGGCATGATGAAGGCGTGCGAAAAGCGCCCTGTGAGCGTGGTGCAGATCGAGAACATTGCTCTTGATATCGAGCGGGAATTGCAAAAACGCTACGACCGGGAAGTGGCCGCGTCGGTCATTGGCGAACTGATCATGGAGAAGCTTTACGACCTGGACGAAGTGGCGTATGTGCGTTTTGCCTCGGTGTACCGGCAATTCAGGGATGTTAACCATTTCATGAACGAGATCAAGGATATCCTTGAGCGCGAAAAAGAAAAGGGCAAGAAATGATCGGCATTGAACTTGTAAAGATCATCATTGATGAACGCAACAATGACCAGGCCGTGGTCCTGCGCGAGAAGGATGGTTTCCGTCAGGTGCCGATCGTCATTGGTTTTGTCGAGGCATCGAGCATCCAAATGCGCATTGCCGGCGTTACTACACCGCGCCCTATGACGCATGATCTTTTGGCCGCGCTCATCAAGGCCCTGGAAGCCAAGGTCGAATACCTGTGGATCGATGACCTGGTGGAAGGGACATTCTTTGCCAAGCTCGCCCTTAAGGATAAGAACGGCAACCAGCTTCTGGTGGATTGCCGCCCGTCCGACGGGATCGCCCTGGCCGTGCGCCTTGACATACCCATGTTCATCGAAGAAAAGATATTCAAGCAGGTCCTGAACCCGGACGCATAGCCATGCGTTCCTGCCTTCTTCCGGACCGTCCCGAAATTATGTTGCTGCAAAAGCTGGCCGCCAGGCACAAGATGCGTCTGTTCCTGGTTGGCGGCTTCTTGCGCGATCAGCAGCTTGGCCGGCCCGGGCAGGACCTTGATTTTGCGGTTTCGCAAGGCGCTGTTGTCCTAGCGCAGAAGTTCGCGCGCGCGATCAGAGGCGCTTTCATTCTGTTGGATAAAGAGACCGGGTGCGCGCGTGTGGCCAAGAAGTCCGGCGGCGGACTTTGGACATATGATTTTGCCGACTTGCGCGCCGCGACGCTTAAAGGCGACCTTACCCGTCGAGACTTCACGATCAATACATTTGCGCTTGATGTGACGGACGCGCTTAAAGATAAGGATGCTCGTTGCGTGAGCCATCCCAAAGCGCTTGCTGACATGAAGGCCAAGGTTATCCGCATGGCCGGGGCAGGGGCGTTCACGAACGATCCTTTGCGTTTACTGCGCGCGTACAGTTTAAAAGCCCAGCTGGGATTTAAGATCGAACCAAAGACCCTGGCAGCCATCAAGAAACAGCAGGCGCTCATTCGCACATCATCGCCGGAGCGCGTGCGCGAGGAATTGTTCAAGGTCCTCGCAAGCCCCCGCGCGGCGTCGGTCATCAAGTCCATGGACCGTGACGGGATATTGTTCGAGATCATGCCGCAGGTGCGGGTCATGTACGATCTGGTGCAGGGCGGGTATCATCATCTGGATGTGTGGAAGCATTCGCTGGAGACGCTGACCCAGCTCGATAAACTTCTCGCGGAGCTTGCAGACGATAAGGACCTTTGCGCGTATCTTGCCCGGGAGATCGGCGGCGGGCATAGCCGTTTGTCTGTCTTGCGCTTAGCGTGTATTCTGCATGATATCGGCAAGCCTGACACCAAAAAGAAAGAGCCGGGCGGGCGCACGAGCTTTCACGGCCATGAGCACGCGGGGCGCCGTATCGCGCGGGTCATTGCAGGGAAGCTCATGCTTTCGACCAAAGAGCG
>CAZXSE010000002.1:0-85698 GCA_964643325.1 uncultured Planctomycetales bacterium | reverse complement strand
TTGCCGGGCGGGTTCGTTGATTTTGGCGAAAGCCTTGAGACCGCGGCCCGCCGCGAGGCCAAAGAAGAGACGAATATGGACTTGGAGGAGCTCAAGCAGTTCCATACATATTCTGATCCTGCCCGCGATCCGCGTTTTCATACGGTAACGGCCGTGTTCACGGCCAAAGGCATCGGCACGCCCTGTGCCGGTGATGATGCGAAAGGGCTGAAGGTCGTTCCTTTTTCCCAGTTGCGCGGCCTGGTTTATGCCTTCGATCATGCGAAGGTCATTGACGATTATTTGCGTTCCCGCGGCCTTTGACCCCGTCATAAGGTAACGTTTTCTCCGGAAGTTCTGCCAGCCATTGTTTTCTTCCTATATATAGGACATACTTGATGCAGGTGGCCGCCCCTGAGAGGGCCGGCTTGGGGAGAAGTCCTTTTGCGGGTATCTTGGCCGCGTGAATTTCGGGGGCTGACCAGAGTCCTCCCTCAAAGACGAAACCACCAAACTGTAGTTCCCCTTACTCTCTGGCGCCCCTGATTTTTTTAAGGATTCTTAAAAAATCGCTCCATTGATCGAGCTGGGGCCTTACGGGCCCCTCGGTCAATGGAGCTTTACTTTTGTACTTTTGGACAGGGACACACACTTATTTCATAGCCATCGGCCAGCAATTAAGTGTGTGTCCCTGTAATTCTATTGACAGAAACTCCCGCCTGCGTATAGTTGTAGTATTCTTAATTAGAAATATTAAAGAGGTCCGCATGAAACGCATTTTTGTCTGTCTTTTATTGAGCTTGCTGGTCCTTTCTCCTGTCGGTGTCTTCGCGCAGGCTGCCAGCCTTTCCGATATCGAAGCTGCCATCATTCAGGAAGATTACAAGAAGGCGAATGAACTTGCCCTCAAGGTGTTGCAGACGAAACCGGCTCCTATGGCCGCGGCGCAGGCGGAATATTATCTTGGCCTTAGCCATCTTCGCCTGGGGGAGTATCCGCAGGCGCTGGAGGTGTTCAAGAAAGTGGTCAATGGCCGCCCGACGACCGACCTTCTTGAAAAGGCGACGATCGGCATGATCGACGCGCTCTACTTGCAGGGGTATTATGAAAAAGCCCTGAAAGAGGCAACGGCCCTGATGAACAGCCGCCGTCAGTCTGAGATGATGAGCCTGATCTATTTGAAGATCGCACGTTCGAACCTGAAATTAGCGCGCTGGAATAAGGCGCGCGAGTTCCTGGAGAAGATCACGACGGAATACCCCGACAGTTTTGAGAACGGGATCGCCCGTCAGCTCCTGGAAGAAAAACAGTATTTTACCGTGCAGGTCGGCGCGTTCACCGAGAAGCCGCGGGCTGAACAACTGGTGAACGATCTGATCCGGCGCAAGGAATACGCGTACATGATCGAGACCAAAAGCCCGGATGGTAAACTGTTCTATCGCGTCCGCGTCGGGCATCTGACAGCGCTCAAGGATGCGCAGGCGCTGGAAGCCAAGCTCTCCGGTTTTGGGTATCCCACGCGTATTTATCCGTGACACAAAAACTTCCTGTTATATTCCTCGTTGGCCCGACGGCAGTCGGCAAATCCGCGCTCGCCATCGAGCTGGCTAAAAAGATCAATGCTGAGATCGTTTCGTGCGATGCCATGCAGGTCTATCGCGAGGCGTGCATCGCCAGCGACAAGCCTTTACGTGAGGCGCAGGGCGGCGTCCCGCATCATCTGATCGATGTTGTTTCCGTGGAAGAGGAATTCAACGCGGCGCGTTATCGCGTATTGGCAACGGCCGCGATCGCGGACATTCACGCCCGGGGCAAGATGCCGCTGGTCGTTGGCGGCAGCGGCATGTACATGGCCGCGCTGTTGGACGGGCTTTTTGACGACGGCGAGCCGGACGAGAATTTGCGCGCGGCGCTGGCGCGGCGATCCGCCGGGGACCTTTACGCGGAACTGATGAAGATCGATCCCGCGGCGGCCCAGAAGATCGCGTTCAATGATAAAAGGCGCACGGCGCGCGCCCTTGAGGTTTTTTATCTGACGGGCGTGACGATCTCCGAACAGCAGAAAAAGCGTTCCGGCCTTTGGGACTCGCATGATGTTCGCATTATTGCGCTTGAACGCGAACGGGAAGAGCTTTACCGCCGGGTCGAGGCGCGGGTGGATGATATGTTCGCGCGCGGGCTGGTGGATGAGGTCAAGTCTTTGCTGACGAAGAAATTGTCGCTCACGGCGGCCCGGATCATCGGCATTCCCGAAGTGGATGGATTCCTGCGCGGGGAATATTCGCTGGAGCATGCCAAAAATTCATTGAAACTTCATACGCGCCATTATGTGAAACGTCAGATGACATGGTTCCGCAAAGACAAGCGACTTGCGTGGCTGATGCTCGTGTCCGACGAGAGCGCATCGGCCGCGGTCGATAAGATACAGGGAATGTTATGAAAGAAAAAGTCCTTCTGGCGATCGTTGACTTCAAACTGAAAGGGGCCTGGCCCCTTGAAGATGTTATTTATGAAATGACCGAGCTGGTCAAGGCCTGCGATGGTGAAGTTGTTGAAAAGATCCTTTGCCCCGCGCATCCTCCGACGGCGGCAACGCTCATCCACAGCGGCAAAGTGGTCGAGGTCACGGAGCTGGCCAAGACGCTTGGCGTTGAGGCGGTCATTTTTAGCTCGGAACTTAAAGGGGTTCAGCAGCGCAATCTTGAAGAGGCCATCGGCATCAAGACGATCGACCGCACTCAGCTTATCCTTGATATTTTTGCCCGCCGGGCCACATCGCTCGAGGGAAAATTGCAGGTCGAGTTGGCCCAGCTGGCATACCGCCTGCCGCGGCTTGCCGGGCATTATGATGATCTTTCCCGTCAGGGCGGCGGCATTGGTACTAGCGGTCCGGGCGAAACAAAGCTTGAGGTCGATCGTCGTCGCATCGGCATGCGCATTGACAAGATCAAAAAGGACCTTCTGGATGTAACGCGCTCGCGCATGACCAAGCGCAAACAGCGCGAAGAGCGGCATATCCCGCTCATTTCGCTCGTCGGGTATACCAACGCGGGCAAGTCAACACTACTTAATACGCTCACTGGCGCGCATCAGACAACCAAGGACGGGCTTTTTACGACCCTTGATTCACTGGCGCGCCAGCATGTCCTGCCCGGGCATCAGAAGGTCGTTTTTTCGGACACCGTCGGGTTCATGCATGATCTGCCGCACAACCTGATCGAGGCGTTCAAGGCCACGCTGGAAGAGGTGCAGAGCGCGGACCTTTTATTGCATGTGGTGGACATCAGTAGTGAGCGGCATCCGAATTTGAAACAGAGCGTGGATGAGGTGCTGGATGCTTTAGGCGCCCGCGCCAAGCCCACGATCATGGTGCTTAATAAGATCGACCGTGTTACGGACCCTGAGCTTGTTGAGAAAGCGTGCCGTAAGTACGAGAATGCGGTCGCGGTGTCGGCCCTGGAGGGCGAGAACATCGGGCGCCTGCTTGTCCAGATCGAGAAAGAACTTGGCGGGCGCGTTGTGATGGTGGATGTGGCGGTCCCGATGAAACGGATGGATCTGATCAACATGGTCCATCAGCAGGGGCATGTGGAAAGCATGGAGTATTTGCCTGACGCCATTCATGTGAAAGCAACGGTCCCCGCGCGCCTGGCAGGGCTCCTGGAACAGGCTTCCGTCGATAAAAAATCCTCTTGACAAAGTTCAAGGTGCGTTGTAAACTTTAGCAGAAGCCAAAGGAGAGTGCCAATATTCCGATGGCTTTTTTGCGGGAAGACAGTTAGCACTCGATAGTATAGACCGCCAGAATGGCTGGCGACAGCATTAAAAGAAAGGAGCGGGGTATGATCAGGAACAAGGCATCTATTCTTCCCATGGTTTTGACAGCGGCTTTCATGTCCGGAGCATCGGGCGCCTATGCGGCGGGCGATGATGATGCGGCCTTGAAGGAACAGATCACCCAGCTGCAGAACAGGGTCATTGAACTTGAAAAGAAGCTTGGACAAAAGCATTGCCCGCGGTCGCAGATGGCCGTGGCTGATGAGGATGATGCCATGGACCCGTTCGCCCAACTTGACGCGATGGACCGCCGGATGCAGATGATGATGGCACAGCCGTTCTTGCGGCCCGGGTTCATGAACAATATAGGGAAGATGCCGGCGCTGGCATTCACGCCCGAATATGATATCAAGTCAACGGACAAGGCCTATGTGATCTCCTTTGATATGCCCGGCATGGACAAGGACAAGATCAATGTCGAGGTCAAGGACGGCGCGCTGGTTGTTTCCGGCGAGCGTTCGAGCGAAACAAAAGAGGAGCAGGGCGGGAAAGTGTACCGCCAGCAGAGAAGCTTCGGGTATTTTTCGCGCGTGATCCCGCTGCCCGAGGACGCGAAGCCCGAGAGTGTTGACGCGAAATACGAGAACGGGGTGCTGACGCTTACGGTCGAAAGAAAGCCGGACCAACAGCCAGTCCAGGCCAAGAAAAAGATCGCGATCAAGTAAGCGGGTCGCCAAAGGCGCGAATTTTGTTCTTTGATAATTGCAACAAAGGATGCGTCTGCTAGAATAAAGCCGTTATGGACAAACGACTTTGGTGCGGCATATGTTGTCTGGCGCTTTTAGCGGGGCCGGCCTTTTCCCAGGAAAAGGTCAAGGACGGGTTCTATGATGAATATGACGATCAGGGCCGTGTTATTCGCACCGTCGAGTATCAGCTTGGCGTGCCGCACGGGCGGTTCCGCGAGTTCTATCCTGGCGGGCTTTTGAAGGCCGCGGGCCGTTATGTGAACGGCCAGATCGACGGGCTTGTTGAAGAATTTCGTGAGGACGGCAAGCCGCTGACCAGGGCGCTCTATCGCCAGGGCCGTCTGCATGGAACGAAGACTTCCTATTATCCCAACGGCGGGCTTCGGTCGGAAGAGATCTTCATCGAGGGCGCCAAAGACGGGCTGACGCGCGAATACAACGGCAGCGGCCAGCTGGAGTGGGAGCGTCCTTTTTCGCGCGGCCAGGAGAACGGGATCACGAAAGAGTTCTATCCCAACGGCGTGGTCAAGCGCGAGTACGACTATAAGAACGGCGTTCAGCACGGGTTCATTCGCGCTTTTGATGATGCCGGGATCTTGCAGGGCGTTTATCAGGCGCATGGCGGCATGCGCAGCGGCACAGGAAAAGAATATTACGCCACGGGCGAATTAATGCTCGACGGGTTCTTTGAGAATGATCAGCTGAGCGGCCTGGTAAAGTTCTTTTACCGCAACGGCAAGTTGCGTGTCCGGACGAATTATGCCGGGGGCATGGCGAACGATCCTTCCTGGCGCGAGTTCTATGAAACGGGTGAACTGCGCTGGGTTGTGCCGGTCGTCAATGACAAGAAAGAAGGCGTGGGGCGCGAGTATTATGAGACCGGCGAGGTTAAGACCGAGGGGCGGTTCACGGGCGATAAGCGCCACGGGCCTTTCAGGCTCTTTGAAAAGGACGGCCATGTGTCCGCGGAAGACAAGTACGAGATGGACCGGCTGGTGCGCCATACCGAATTCTATCCATCGGGCAAGATGAAGATGGACCAGTATTTCTTTAAAGACAGCGCGCCGGCAGTACAGAAGTAGAAGCAGCGGATAATTGATTGACACAGGGGTGTCTTTTTTTTATAATGCGCCGCTGGCAAAGAAGGCATGTGACTGCCAACTCTTAAAAGAGAGAATTGTTATGCGTAAAGATCCGCGTCAAAGAAAAGATGTTGTTCTCGGCATGGTCGTACAGCATTATATCCATACGATCGCGCCGGTGAGCTCTGCTTTTATTGCGGAAGAGTATGAACAGGATATCAGTTCGGCCACGATCCGTAATATCCTCGCAGAACTTGAGACCGACGGTTATCTGACGCATCCGCACACTTCGGCCGGCCGCGTGCCTACCGAGCGCGGGTACCGGTATTATGTGGATTTCCTGATGCAGGAGATCCAGCTCATGGAAGAGGAGCGTCGCCGCATCCAGAAAGAATATGAGCGGGGCGTTGAGGAGCTTGAGGAGCTGATCGAAAAGACCACGCAGATCGTCGCGGAATTGACGCACTGCACGAGCATTGTCACGGTTGACGGCTGGTCCCAGCGGTATGTGTGCCGCGGCACGAATTACCTGGCCGAGGCGGTGGGCGCCGAGGGGCTGCAGAAAGTCATGGCGATCCTTAAGGCGCTCGAAGAAAAAGACAGAGTGCTCGCGGTGTTGCGTCGCGACATTGACAAGAAGATCAAGATCTATATTGGCCAGGAAACGGATTGCGACGCTTTTGGCGGTTGCGCCATGGCGGTATCGCGGTTTACGACGCGCCGCGGTCCGTCAGGGCGCATCGCGGTGTTGGGGCCGGTGCGGATGGATTATCCGCGCGTGGTCTCTGCCCTGGCATATGTGTCTGAACTTATGCATGATGTGGTGTGACCTATGAAGAAGAATGAGAAATCGCCGGAAGAGATCGTTGAGCCGCAGGAAGAAGCGGCCGTCATTGATCCGGTTGAGAAATTACAGCAGGAATTGGGCGAGGCAAAGGACAAGTATATCCGTCTTTTCGCCGAGTTTGAGAACATGCGCAAACGCCATGAGCGTGAACGCGTCGCGCTCATTAAGTACGCGCATGAGGAAGTGATCGTGGAGCTTCTCGGGTTTGTTGAGGATTTTGAGCGGACGATCGCGGCGGCCAAGGCTGATCCGTCGCAGCCGCCTGAGATCTTAAAGGGCATCGAGATGGTCCATGAGAGGATGCAGCAGCTTCTTAAGAAGTACGATGTCCGTGAGATCGAGGCTGCGGGTAAGAAGTTCGACCATAATTGCCACGAGGCGCTCATGGTCGAGGATATTACGGAGGGTGAGGATGGCGCGGTCCTCGATGTTTTTCAAAAAGGGTATATGCTGGGCGATCGGGTTGTTCGCACGGCCAAAGTTAAAGTTTCAAAAAAGGCGTAACAGGAGGTAATGAGTATGGCTAGAGTTATTGGAATTGATCTGGGTACATCAAATTCGGCGGCGGCAGTCCTTGAAGGCGGCCGTCCGGTCATTATCCCGTCGGCGGAAGGCGCAGGCGTGGCATCAGGCAAGGCGTTCCCGTCATTCGTGGCGTTCACCAAGGACGACCAGCGGCTCGTGGGCGAGCCGGCGCGCCGTCAGGCCGCCATGAATTCGGAAGGCACGGTCTACGCGGCCAAGCGCAAGATGGGCACGGACCACAAGTTCAAGGTGTTCGGCAAGGAGTTCACGCCCCAGCAGATCTCGGCGTTCATCCTGCAGAAGATCAAGGCGGACGCGGAGAAATACCTGGGCGACACTGTCGAGGGCGTGGTCATCACGGTGCCGGCGTATTTCAACGACAACCAGCGCCAGGCGACCAAGGACGCGGGCGAGATCGCGGGGCTCAAGGTCCTCCGTATCATCAATGAACCGACGGCCGCGTGCCTGGCCTACGGTGTTGATAAAGCGGGTAAAGAGCAGAAGATCATGGTGTTCGATCTTGGCGGCGGCACGCTTGACGTGACCATCCTTGAGATGGGCGAAGGCGGGACGTTCGAGGTCCTGGCCACCAGCGGTGATAACCTGCTCGGCGGCACTGACATGGATAATGTCATCATCGAGCATATCGTTGCCACGTTCAAGAAAGAAACGGGCATTGACCTGATGAAGGACAAGATGGCGTTCCAGCGCTTGCGCGAGGCCGCGGAAAAAGCCAAGGTCGAGCTTTCTTCGACGGTGCAGACCGACATCAACCTGCCGTTCATTTCCGCGGACGCGTCAGGCCCGAAGCATTTGACCATGACCTTTGACCGCGCGAAGCTCGACAGCCTCGTCGGCCCGATCGTGGAACGCTGCCGCGGCCCGATCCGTCAGGCCATGAAAGATGCGGCGGCGAAAGTTTCCGCGGATGTGAAGATCGATAAGATCATCATGGTCGGCGGCCCTACGCGCATGCCCATCGTGCAGAGCTTCGTCGAGAAAGAAGTTGGGCAGAAGATCGAGCGCGGCATTGATCCCATGGAATGCGTGGCGCTTGGCGCCGCGGTCCAGGGCGGCATCATCAAGGGTGATGTCAAGGATGTGCTCTTGTTGGACGTGACCCCGCTGTCATTGGGTATTGAGACCATGGGCGAGGTGTTCACCAAGATCATTGAGCGCAACACGACCATCCCGACGAAGAAGAGTCAGGTGTTCTCGACCGCGGCTGATAATCAGCCTGCGGTCACCATCCGCGTGCTTCAGGGCGAGCGCAAGATGGCGAATGATAATACGGAGCTCGGGAAGTTCGACCTTGTCGGTATCCCGCCCGCACCGCGCGGCGTGCCGCAGATCGAAGTGACCTTTGATATCGACGTCAACGGCATTGTGCATGTTCATGCCAAGGACAAGGCGACCGGCAAGGAGCAGTCCATCCAGATCACATCTCCCAAGAAACTTTCCGAGGCGGAGATCGACCAGATGGTCAAGGATGCCGAAAAATACGCGGCCGAGGACGAGAAGCGCAAGGAAGAGGCCGAGATGGTCAACCAGGCCAACACGCTGGTGTATTCGACGGACAAGGCGCTCAAGGATTATGGTGATAAAGTGCCGCAGGCCGAGCGCGACAATATCCTCAAGGAACTTGAGAGTCTCAAGCAGGCCATCACGGACAAGTCGCTTGAGCGCATGAAGAGCGGCATGGAAGCGCTGACCAAGGCCAGCCACAAGCTTGCCGAGGAAATGTATAAGGCAACACAGGCCCAGCAGGGCGCTGGCGCGCAGGGTGCCGGTGCGCAGGGCGGGCCAGGACCGGATATGGGTGGCCAGAGCGGCTCTCAGCAGGATGCGCCCAAAGGCGGCAAGGACGACGTGATCGACGCTGACTTTAAGGTGCAGGACGATAAGTAAAAGACGCATCCGTTACACTTTGACTCCTTGCGCTCTTCGAAGGAGCGCTTGGCTCGCCCAGCGGCTCGCCTGCGCTCGGGGATCGAGCTCGCTCGTCCCGACCTAAAGGTCGGGACACCGTGCCCGCGAGCTCGATCAATGTCCTTCGAAGAGCTTCAGTCGTCAAAGTAACGGATGCTATTTTAGGGCTACTTAATGAAAAAAGATTACTACGAGATCCTCGGGATCAAGAAAGACGCGGACACGGCGGAGATCAAAAAGGTCTACCGCCAGTTGGCCATGCGTTACCATCCCGACCGCGTTGAGGAGAAGGAAAAGAAAGCGGCCGAGGAGAAGTTCAAGGAGATCTCGGAAGCGTATGGCGTTCTTTCCGATCCGCAAAAGCGCCAGACGTATGATCAGTTCGGCCATTCGGGCATTGACCAGAATTACACCTCCGACGATATTTTCCGCGGCGCGGATTTCTCGAGCGTTTTTGGCGACGGCGGTGGCGGGCTTGATGATATTCTCAGCCAGTTCTTTGGCGGCAGTTTCGGCGGCGGTGGCCGGCGTTCAAGAGGCCCGGCGCGCGGGCGCAATATCCAGTATGAGGTTGAACTGACCCTGCAGGAAGTTTTCACCGGGGCCAAGAAAACGATCCGCGTTCCCCGCAATGAAGTGTGCCGTGATTGCAATGGTTCGGGCGCCAAGAATGGCACGGCCGTATCAGAGTGCTCGGCCTGCGGCGGTCGGGGCCAGGTCATGATCAACAGCGGTTATTTCCGCCTGGCGCAGACATGCCCGACATGCCGGGGCGAAGGCCGCGTGATCAAAGAAACATGTTCTTCATGCCGCGGGGCAGGGCATAATCGCGTGACGCGCAATATTGACGTGAATTTCCCGCCGGGCCTGGACAATGATTCCCAGATGCGCGTGCGGGGCGAGGGTGAGGTCGGGCCGGGCGGCCCCGGGGACCTTTATCTTTTTATCCGCGTCAGGGAGGACGGGCGTTTTCGCCGTGTCAGGAATGACCTGGAAATGAACCTTGCGGTCAGCTTTGTCAAGGCCGCGCTCGGCGCCGAGGTGGATGTGCCGACCTTGAGCTCTACCATAACGATGAAAATACCGGCGGGCACGGAGAGCGGCAAGGTTTTCCGCCTCAAAGGCAAGGGCATGCCGGATGTGCACGATACGAATGTGTTCGGCGACCTGTATGTCCGGGTCATGATCGATGTCCCGAAGAAACTTTCCGGCGAACAGCGCCGGCTGCTTGAAGAGTTCGCCAAAGTGAGCGGCGAGGCGGTGGATGGCGCAGCGTCGATCAAGGAAAAAATAAAGAAGGTCTTTAAATAATATGCCTACCTATGAATACGAATGCGGCGCCTGCGGACATTTTTTTGAGGCGCTTCAGTCCATGACCGAAGCCAAGCTTGTCAAATGCCCGAAGTGCAAGAAGAACAAACTGCAGCGGCTGATCGGCACGGGCAGCGGGGTGATCTTCAAAGGCACGGGTTTTTATGAGACCGATTATAAGAAGAAACCCGCGCCCAGCCCCGAAACGCCTAAAACCGACACCAAACCTTCCTGCGCCGGTTCATGTCCCCATGCGGGCAAGTGCGGGGCGTGAGGATCCTTCGGAATAAACAGATTGCGGGATCATGAAAACATTGTTATAGTAATAAAAATTTGAAAGGGTTCGGAAAACAAAAGTTTTCTGGAGGATCGTTGATGGTCGGGCCGCCATCTGGTTGGAATAAACCAGGGGCGGCTTTCTTATTTAATGTTGTTTTTGTCAGGCGCTCTTGTTTGATCGGAACAGTTGGCGCTATTCAAGGAGGCGTATGGATCACGCAATTATTGGAAATTGTACGAGCGCGGCGTTGATCGGGTCGAACGCATCCATCGATTGGCTGTGCCTTCCATTCTTTGATTCGCCATCGGTATTCGGCCGCATCCTGGATGAGGAACGTGGCGGGTTTTTCCGTATTTCTGCAGAGAATGTTGTCAAGGTCGAGCAAAGTTATGCTTATCACACACCGATCCTAAAGACCCGTTTTGAGACCCAAGATGGCGTCTTTGAGGTCATGGATTATATGCCGCGCTTCTTGACCAGCGGAGGCGAAGTTTATTGCCCCTCGGAGATCCATCGGAATATCCATGTTATTTCCGGACGACCGCGCGTCCGGATCGCATTAAAGCCCTGTCCCAATTATGGCTTGAGTGAAGGGGGCTTCACCAGGTCTTCGGAGTATTTAAAGATCACATCCACCAAGGGCGAATATAGCAGTTATTATCTTTATTCAGATCTTGATTTTGGGGCCATTGAGCGCGGGGAAGTGATCGAGCTTGGCGCATCCTCGTACTTGTTGCTGTCCTATCACGAGAAATTGTCATCCGTTACCCAGGAGATGGTCTATCTGGAATATGAAAAGACCAAAAGTTACTGGATGGACTGGGTTTTTCGGACCAGCGTGCCGGAGAAGCATAAAGAGATCGTTATCCGCTCTGTGATCACGCTCAAGCTGTTGATGTTCCAGCGTACGGGGGCGGTCATTGCTGCGCCGACAACATCGTTGCCGGAGATCGTGGGCGGTGAACGTAATTGGGATTACCGTTATTGCTGGGTCAGGGATGCCAGCATGATCATTGATCTTTATGCGCGCATGGGGCATGTGCATTCAGCGGGCAGGTACATTCATTTCATTCTTGAGCGTATGCTGGTCAAGAATGAAAATATCGGTGTTATGTACGGGATCAATGGTGAGCGCCTTATTAATGAGCGGATCCTTGGTCATCTGGATGGCCATCGGGGGTCCCGTCCGGTACGCATCGGGAACGCGGCGTACCGGCAAAGGCAGAACGATGTTTACGGTGAATTGATCGAGGCCGTTTACTCTTACTATGTTGCGAATCATCAGCAACAAGGGGATTTTGACGAGGAATTGTGGACGGTCGTCCGGTCATTGGCGAACAAGGTGATCGCTGATTGGCGCAGCCCTGATTGCGGCATTTGGGAACGGCGAGGCTCGGAACATCATTTTGTCCATTCCAAGCTGATGAGCTGGGTGGCAATGGACAGGGCCGCCAGGATCAGTCGTTTTATTGGTAAAGAAAAACATGCTCCGCGGTATCTCGCAGTTGCGGAAGAGATCAAGGCGGATATCCTGGCCAATGGCTGGGACCCCGCATTGAACAGTTTTGTCATGTATTACGGATCCAAGGATTTTGACGCGTCCAATCTTTTGATGTTGCATTACGGATTCCTGGAGCCATCCGATCCGCGCATCCGTGGAACGGTTGCGGCGGCTCAGCAGAACCTGCTTCGTAACGGCTTTGTGATGCGTTATACGGCCCAGGATGAATTTGGGGTCCCGGAGAATGCTTTTATTGTGTGTACTTTCTGGCTGATCAATGCTCTTTTCTTGACCGGACAAGAACAAAAAGCGGCGGCCATGTTCGATCAGGCCATCAGTCATGTGAATCGTTTTGGATTGTTATCTGAAGACATTGAACCATCCACCGGACGATTGACGGGTAATTTTCCGCAAGGATATTCGCATTTGGCATTGATACAGAGCGCATTCTTGATGGCAACGAATTATCGATGGAACAGCGGCGGGCTGCTGCCTTCTCATGGACGCATGAAAACAGGAGGATCTCTCTTGTGAGACGGATATTCTTTTTTATATTGCCGATCCTGATTATTGTTGCCGCCGGATTCGTGGTCTTCGGGATGGTCCAGGTCAGGGGTGATGAAGAGAAGTTGATGGATGAGCTCAAGCGCAAGGCGCGCGCGGTAGCAGAGAGCATGGAGCTTTCTGTTCAATCGGCTCTGGAGACGAATAACACAAGGAACGCCAATTATCTGGTCGAAAAGTTCCAGACCCGCGATCGCTTGCAGGGTTGTGCGATCTATGATGCGGATGGCAAGGTTGTTGCTATTACGGAACGATTTGCTGATTGGAAAGATAAACCTAAGCCTTATCTTGAAGGAGTGTTAAGGGACAAAATTCCATCTTCAAGCATGGAAGAATTCAAGGATTACACAGTGTACAGTTATGTGCTTCCGGTCTTGAAAGAGGATGGCGCTTTGGTCGGAAGCGTCGAGATCATTTATGATACATCCTATGTTTTAGGTCGCCTGACAGAGATATGGAAAGGGATCAGCGTTACTCTTATTGTTCTTTTTGTTCTCATTATTTTTGCTTCGGTCATTGTACTTAGGCAAATGTTTTTGCTTCCGGTGCTGCGGTTGACAGATTGGTTCAAGGGCTTCTTGAGAGGAGAAGAGGCCCATCATCGGCATCCTTTAACAGACAAAGATGAGCTTGGAAAGTTGGCCAATGAAGTGGAGCAGGTGGCATTAAGTTTGCGTGTGGCGCGCCGGGCGATCGTTGAAGACGCGCAAATGAAATTGAATAAAGACGAGGTGTGGACCGAGAACAAGCTTCGTAGTTTTATTCAGGCTAAACTGGGGGCAAGCACCATGCTCGTGGTGTCCAATCGTGAGCCGTATATGCACATGGCCGATGAAGCCACGGGAAAGGTGCGTTGCATACGTCCTGCGAGCGGTGTTGTAACGGCCATCGGGCCTATTTTGCGTGCGCTGGGCGGCACATGGATCGCTCATGGCGCGGGCGACGCGGACCGCAGGTTTGTTAATTCAAAAGACAAGGTCGGTGTTCCGCCGGAAGACAATCGTTATATTTTAAGGCGTGTCTGGCTTACGAAAGATGAAGAGGAAGAATATTATTACGGATTTTCCAATGAGGGCCTGTGGCCATTGTGCCATATCACGCACACACGTCCGATATTTAACGAGAAAGATTGGGATACATATCAGCAGGTTAACCAGAAATTTGCGGATGCTGTTATCGAGGAGCTGCCTTCTGGCCCGGCGTTTGTGTTCATCCAGGATTATCACTTCACGCTTTTGCCTGCTATGATCAAGGCCAAGCGGCCGGATGTGGTGGTTGCGCTCTTTTGGCATATTCCGTGGCCGAACCCTGAAGTTTTCTCTGTGTGCCCTTATCAAAAACAGATCTTGAATGGCATGTTGGCGTGTGATCTTGTCGGGTTCCATGTGCAGTATCATTGTAATAATTTCCTGGAAACGGCGAACAGGCTTCTGGAATGCCGTATTGATACGGAGAAATTCAGCATTGTTCGCGGCGATCAGGAAACACATGTCAGGGCGTTCCCGATCAGCATCGCGCTGCCGTCTTGTGATGAGGTGATCTCCGAAAAAGAGCTGGCCAGGATCAGGCAAGAATACAAGTTTGACGGAAAGATCGTGGCTGTTGGTGTTGATCGTATTGATTATACGAAAGGGATCGGGGAGCGGATTCTGGCGATCGATCGTTTTCTCGAGAAGAACCCGGAATTCAGGCGCAGGTTTGTTTTTGTCCAGATCGGCGCGCCAAGCCGAACACACATCAAGAGATATCGTGATCTTGATGGCGAGATCGATGAGTTGGTCGAAAAAGTCAATTGGAAATATTCTGAAGGTGAGTACAAGCCGATTATTTATATCAAACGGCATCTTTCCGCCGAGGAGATCGTTCCTTTTTATGCCTTGGCTGATATGTGCATTGTAAGCTCTCTGCATGATGGAATGAACCTGGTTGCCAAGGAATATGTTGCGGCCAGGAAAGACGGGACGGGGGTCCTTTTGTTGAGCTGTTTTACCGGCGCGATCCGGGAGTTCATGGAAGCCGTTCCGATCAATCCTTACGCGACGGAAGAATTTGCCGAGGCGATCCGGATGGGGGCGGCCATGCCCGAGGATGAACAAAGACGGCGCATGGCGGCAATGAGAAAAACTGTTCAGGAGAATAATATTTATCGTTGGGCCGGGAGCATTGTTGCTGAACTTTCAGGTTTAAAAAAATATGGCCATGAAAAACATCCTGCTTGATCTTGATGACTGGCAAAAGCGGTTGCGACTTCGGCCGCTGGCCGTATTTCTGGACTATGATGGAACATTGTCAGCGATCGCCCCGACGCCTGCAGAGGCGACGCTGCCCCATGCGACACGAGAAATATTAAAGGCTTTGCTGAAGCTCAAGCATGTCAAGGTCGCGGTCATTTCAGGAAGAGCGTTAAATGATCTGCGAAAAATGGTCCCTGTTCCGGGCCTGGTACTGGCAGGTAGCCATGGGATCGAATTTCGCATGGAAGGCCTGCCTTCCAAGTGCGTTCCCAGACGGTATTTTCATGAAATGCACGGTTTGAGGCGCCGGTTGAAGGATAAATTGCAGGATGTTGCGGGCGTTTTATTCGAGCAGAAGCCGTTTTCCTGTGCCATTCATTATCGTAAAGCCTTGCCGGGTTCGGGAAAGAAGATAAAACAAGTCGTACGTGATGCCTGTGATGAGGCCGTTCGTCAGGGAAAGGTTGTTGTATTGTCTGGAAAGAAGGTTATCGAGATCATGCCGCCAGGGGCAATGGATAAAGGACGGGTGGTGGCGCGGCTGTTGCGGCTGTGGGGAAAAAAGAGATTTTTGCCGGTCTTTATTGGTGATGACCAGACTGATGAAGCGGCCTTCAAAGTAGTGCGCAAGCGCGGATTGACAGTGAGGGTAGGCACCCCCTCCAAGCGGTCGAAGGCGCAGTACTTTCTTAATGGAGTAGAGGATGTGAGGATGTTATTAGAGATGATCTTGTATCTCAGGAATTCTTAGTACGGCTCTTAAATCCTTCCTTGTCAAATCCGCGTTTTTTTGTATACTTATGTGATGTTTTCTTCCTATTAATACTTAATCAGGAAAGAGTGTGCGTCCCATGTCATTGATCAAGCCCTTTAACGGTATTGTCTATAACCCTGCCAAGGCCGGCGACATGAACAAGCTGGTGTGCCCGCCTTATGATGTGATCTCACCGGAACACGAGATCGTCCTGAAAAAGCGCAGCCCTTATAATTATATCCATGTGATGCTGGCGAAAGCGGATGCCAAGCATGCCGACGATGATGCCCGTTACGCGCAGGCAGGCGCAACATTCCAGGCATGGCTTAAGGACGGCATTCTGGTCAGGGATGAAAAGCCTTGCATTTATTACACTAAGCAGGAATACAAGATCATGGGCCAGCGCCACAGCCGCATGGGCTTTTTGGCCGTGATGAAGATCGATGACGGGAAGGCCAAGATATTCCCGCATGAGAAGACCCATGCCGGCGCTAAAGAGGACCGTTTCAAGCTCTGGAGCGCTCTTAAGGCCGCGTGCAGCCCGATCTTTGTCTGTTTTTCCGACCGCCAGAAGAAGGTCGAGAGCATTTTTCAGCGTAAGGTCGCCCCGACGCAGCCGTTCGTGGATGTTGTCGAGGATGACGGTACGCGCAATATCTGCTGGCGCCTTGATGATCCGGCCCTGATCGCGGAGATCACGGCGACCTTTGAGGGGCAGAACCTTTTTATCGCGGACGGGCATCACCGTTATGAAGTGGCCAAGCGTTACCGCGAGATGATGCTGGCGCGCACGCCCGGCGCCACGGGGGATGAGCCGTGGAATTACGTGATGACGTATTTCACCAATATTGATTCCAAAGAACTCCAGATATTCCCCATCCACCGTATTTTCAGGAATTTTCCGCAGGATATCAGCTTTCTCGAGGAGATCTTTCGCATCGACAGCATCAAGAAGCGCGACGACCTGGCGGTCACGCTCGCGCAGGCGGGGCGTAATGAGCATGCCTTCGGCCTTTACACGAAAAAAGGCATTCAGCTGTTGCGCCTGAAGAACAAGAGCCAGATCGACGCGTTCATCAAAGAAGGCTCCAAAGAGTACCGCTCGCTGGACTCGTTGATCCTCAAGGCTTTTGTGCTCGACAGGCTTGATATCAAGTCTGAGGATATCGTTTATTGCAACAAGGAGATGGACGAGTGTTTCAGCGCCGTTGACGAGGGCCGCGCCGGGGCCGCGTTCTTTTTGAACCCGGTGCGCATCGAGCAGCTGCGCGCGATCGCGCTCAACGGCGAGAAAATGCCGCCGAAGACGACATATTTCTATCCGAAGGCCCTTTCGGGGGTCGCGCTTCACGGGCTTGAATGATCTTTTTAAGGAGCCGGCATGAGTTTATTCGGTAAAAGCAATAACACGTTCGTCAGGATGCCCAAGAAGAAGACTATCCCTGACGGCGTCTGGATGAAATGTCCGGATTGTCAGCAGCCGTCCTATACCAAGGAAGTGGATGCCAACCAGAATGTGTGCTTGAAATGCGGTTATCACATGACGCTGACCGCGCGCCGGCGCATCGAACTTCTGGTGGACGAGGGAACCTTCGTCGAGATGGACGCGGACATGCTTTCCGTTGACCCGCTGGAGTTCAAGGGCGTTAAGACGTACAAGGACAAACTCGCGGCCGACCAGAAATTGACCGGTCTGAAGGATGCGGCGATCACAGGGACCGGCAAGATCGACGGCAGGCCTGTGGTCATCGCGGTGACCGACTCGCAGTTCATCATGGGGTCCATGGGCTCGGTCGTGGGCGAGAAGGTGACGCGCGCGGTCGAGTACGCGACCGAGAAGAAACTTCCTGTTATTATCATTTCCGGTTCTGGCGGCGGGGCGCGCATGTACGAGGGATGCATCTCGCTCATGCAGATGGCCAAGACCTGTGCCGCGCTGTCGCGTCACGGCAAGGCCGGGCAGGTGTATATTTCTGTGTTGACCAATCCGACCATGGGCGGGATCATGGCGTCGTTCGCCGGCGTGGGCGATATCATCATGGCCGAACCCAAGGCGCTGTTGGGTTTTGCGGGTCCGCGCGTTGTCGAGCAGACCGTGCGGCAGAAGCTGCCCAAGGGGTTCCAGACCTCCGAGTTCATGATGGCGCACGGGCTTTTGGATATGATCGTGGCGCGTAAGGATATGAAAGCGACCCTGGCCAGGATCCTGGATTACGCAAAACCCTCGAGGCGCCAGGCGCGGGGCTAGGTTCGGCATACACCGGAAGAAATCTATGGCCGGCATCAGACTTGAGGCGTTGAGCAAGATTTATCCTGGCAGCGCGGTGAAAGCCGTGGACAGCCTGGACCTTGAGATCCGCGATAAGGAGTTCGTTGTCCTGGTCGGGCCTTCGGGTTGCGGCAAATCAACGACCCTGCGCATGATCGCGGGGCTCGAGGATATTTCCGGCGGCAAGGTTTGGATCGGCGACCGCTGCGTCAACGATGTTCCTGCCAAAGACCGCAATATCGCGATGGTCTTTCAGAATTACGCCTTGTATCCCCATATGACGGCTTTCGATAACATGGCTTTCGGCCTGAAGCTGCGCCATTATCCCCGGCCCGAGATCGTGAAGCGCGTTCACGAGGCGGCCGACATCCTTAATATCCGCAAGTGCCTGGACCGTCGCCCGCATCAGCTTTCCGGCGGGGAATGCCAGCGCGTGGCGCTGGGCCGCGCGATCGTGCGCAAGCCCGCGGTCTTTCTTTTTGACGAGCCCCTTTCGAATATTGACGCCAAGATGCGGGTCACCATGCGCACCGAGATCCACAAGCTGCGCACGCGCCTGCAGACAACGTTCGTTTATGTGACGCACGACCAGACCGAGGCCATGACCATGGGCGATCGGATCGTGGTCCTGCGCGACGGCCGCATGCATCAATGCGCGGCCCCGATGGAGATCTACGACAAGCCGGTGAACAGGTTCGTGGCCAGCTTTATCGGGACGCCGCCGATCAACCTCATGCGCGGCACCATCCTCAGGCGGGACCGGAAATACTATTTTGACGAGGGAAAGTTCTGCGTTAGGCTGGTGGATGAGATGGCGGCGAGGATCGCTCCGTATGCCGGCCAAGAAGTCGTCTGCGGCGTGCGCAGCGAGGATATTTACGACAAGCTGTTCTTTCCAGCGGCGTCGGCGGAGAATACCGTGCGCGCCATCTGTGAAGTGGTCGAACCGTTAGGTTCGGATGTTTATCTGTACCTTAACTCCGGGAAGAACAATTTCATCGCGCGCGTCGGGGCGCATAACCGCCCCGAGGTCAATCGCGACATGGAAGTTGTCTTCGACATGCGCAAGGTGCACTTCTTTGACCCCAAAACTGAAACAACGATCGTTTAAGTATTACGCGCTCCTCGTTGTCAGCCTGCTGGGCCCCCTGATCGGGTTCTTTATCTACGCGACCCGGTACCAGACGAGGTTCTTCGCGTTCCTGACGCTGGCCATCCTGGTCAACATCATCCTCCTTTTTCTTTTTTACCGCCGCCTGAAGATCAAGCGCTCGTCCCTGAAACTTCAGCGCGAGGAGTTCTTTGAGAAGGCCAACATCCTTAAAGAGGAACTGGCCAAAGAGGCGGGGGTGATCGTGGCGTTCCGCAAGAAGATCGAGACGTATTCCCGGTTGAAGGTCCTTGTCGAGAAACTCGGGCTGTGCCTGACCCTCGAGGATTCGGCGCACACGCTTGTGCGCGAGGCAGGCCAGCTCTTTGAGCATCCGCATGCGTCGGTCATGGTGTACCTGGTCGATCAGGTGTCCGGTGAATTGGCGGTCGCTGCCGCGCAGCGCGACGGGCGGGCCATGACCGTCAAGAATAAGCACGGCGATGTCTTTGACCGCTGGATCATCAAGCACCTGCAACCTCTTTATCTCGAAGATGCCCGCAACGATTTCCGTTTTGACCTGCAAAAGAGCGCGGACGACGAGGAAGAGGCCCGTTCGATCCGTTCGGTCCTGGGCGTGCCGCTCGTGGTCCACAACAAGGCGATCGGGATCCTGCGTCTCGACAGCCCCGCGCCTGATGATTTTCATAAAGAGGACCTGCGCTTCCTCAGCATCATCGGCGATGTGGCGGCGGTGGCGCTCGAGAATGCCCAGCTTTATGACAAGGTCGAAGACCTTGCCATTCGCGACAGCCTGACCGGTCTTTATCTGCGCCGCTACCTGACGGACCGCCTGCAGGAGGAATTGTCCCGCAATCTCAGGCGCGACAAACCCGTGGCGTTCATCATGCTGGACCTTGACCATTTCAAGCAATACAACGATCGCTTCGGGCACGCCGCGGGGGACATTGTGCTCAAGCACATGGCCATGCTGATGAAGTCGCATTTTGCCGCGGCCGGTAACTTGTTGTGCCGTTACGGCGGGGAGGAGTTCTGTGTCGTGCTTCCGGAATGTTCCAAAGAGGATGCCGCGGCGATCGCGAAGGATTTTGTTAAACGCGTGGAAGGCGAGGCCCTGGTGCTCCGCCGTGAACGGACGCCGGTGACCATCTCTGCGGGCGTGGCCGCGTTCCCGCAGGACGCGAAGACCAGAGAGGACCTGTTGCAGCGCGCCGACAAGGCCTTGTATGAGGCAAAGCATAAAGGCCGCAACCGGGTGTGTGTCGCGTGAAAAAGGGAAAGACCGCATGCATTTGTACCTGATGCTTGTTCTGGTATCGCTGTTCGTCGTGGCGGTGGCGTATTTCGCCAAAGCCGCTGTTCTTGATTTTGAACAGCGGGCCGACCATGATGTCATGCGCGTGAAAAGCGTCTATCTTGATTTCATTGAACAGAAAGATGCCCTTGCCGAGGAGAAGCGCCAGCTCCAGGACGAGGCGGACCGTATTTTCGAGATGTATGAACTGACGCGCGAGGTCACCGCCACCTTTGATGAACAGGAGGCTTTTGACGCGTTCAAGTCGCACGTGGCCCGCCGCCTCGTCCTTGACGACTGCCGGCTCGTCGAGCGGTTCCCCCGGGATATCGAGGAATTCCCGGCGTTCCGCGGGTACAAGTTCTTTCCGCTGCGCACCAAGAAAATGGTGCTCGGCGAGATCGCGTACAAGGGGCTTGCCGACGCTGACGAGGATACGTTCTCGGTCCTGGCGCATCAGTTCGCTCTGGCCCTGCGGCGCATCCGCCTGTACAACGAGGTCGAGGACAAGGCGATCACTGACAGCCTGACGCGCATGCACACGCGCCGGCATCTGGGCGAGCGCTGCGAAGAAGAGTTCCGCCGCGCGCGGCTGCGCAAGGCGCCGCTGGCGATCCTGATGATCGATGTGGACCATTTCAAGAAGGTCAATGACCAGCACGGCCACTTGACCGGGGATATGGTTCTTCGAGAGACCGCCCGCATCATCAGCCTGCAGGTGCGCGAGATCGATATCGCGGGCCGTTACGGCGGCGAGGAGTTCTGCGTGATCCTTCCTGATACGGATAAGGCGGGTGCGCTCGTTGTGGCGGAACGTATCCGGGAGGCCGTGCACGCGCACAGGATCAAGGCTTATGATGCGTCCCTGGCGGTCACGATCAGCCTGGGTGTGGCGGCCTTTCCCGATGACGCGGCGCAGGTCGATGAACTGATGGACAAGGCGGACTGGGCCCTGTACCGCGCCAAGAGATCCGGTCGCAACCGTGTGGTCGGTTTCAGTGTGTATGACGACCGCTCCCAGGAGCCTGACAAAGGATAAGGGGCGGGAATCTTTCATTGAATTCACAGCGGCTTTTATGTAGAATACATCCTCAAAATCACCGGCTGATGCCAGGGCCCTGTAAAATCGTATAATGATGATGAAGAAATATACTATTGGTATTGATGTCGGCGGGACGAACGTCAAGCTCGGCCTGGTCGATAACCGGGGCGACGTGGCCGCGCGGCTTTCATTCTCCACGAAGAACTTTTCCGCGACACCCGAGAGGCTTGCCGGGGCGCTGTGCGAAGGGGTGGGCGCTCTACTGCGCAAGGAGCGTGTCCTCAAGGACATGGTCCATGGTGTGGGCGTCGGATTGCCGGGGCTTGTGGATGTCGAGCGGGGTATCGTGCGCGTCCTGCCGAATATTGTCGGCTGGAAGGATGTGCCGCTGCAAAAGTTCATGGAAAAGAAGCTGGGCATGCGCGTGCAGCTCGAGAATGACGTGAACATGATCACGCTCGGCGAGTGGCGCTATGGCGCGGGCAAGGGGTTTGCCAACGTGATCGTCATGACCATCGGGACGGGCGTGGGCGCCGGCCTTGTGATCAACAATGCTATCTATCGCGGGCCGGGATTTGCGGCGGGCGAGATCGGCCACGCGCCGCTCAATGAGGACGGGCCGGATTGCGGCTGCGGCGGGTGGGGTTGTTTTGAGCGGTATGTCGGTAACAAGGAATTGCAAAAAAGCGCGGGCAAGCTGTTCAAGAAGCCCGCGATCACGCTGGAAGAGGTTTATCAGAAAGCTGTTGAAGGAAAGAAGAAGGCATTGAAATTCTGGGACATGACCGGCGAAAAGGTGGGCTACGGGCTCATCGGGCCGGTCAATCTCCTGAACCCCGAGGCTGTGGTCATCGGGGGCGGGGTGTCCCGCAGTTTTGCATTCCTCGAGCCCGCGATCGCCCGGACGCTTCGCCGGCGCGCCATGCGGACGCAGGCCGAGATGGCGCGCATCATCAAGGCGCAATTGGACGACGACGCCGGCATTATAGGGGCCAAGGTCCTCATGTGTCATGACAAGAACTGAACGATCCTTCATTACAGCATGCGTATTGTACGCCGCGACGTGGATGACACCCATGCCCGCAGGGGCGGTGGATGTTGCGGACGGGAACGTCGGAGCGCCGGCCGCATCTTCCAGCAAGGCCGAACCCGTCGAGCTCAATGGCGATTCCATTGAGTACAAGGCGGAAGAGGGCAAGTTCGTTGCCAGCGGCAATGTTTATCTCAAGCAGAATGACGCCGTGCTCTTTTGCGACAAGCTGGAATTCTACCGCGACAAGAAAGAGGCGCACGCCGAGGGCAATGTTGTCCTTGAGTCCGATCAAGGTAAGGTCTGGGCCGAGAAGGTCTTTTATAATTTTGAAACGAAAAAAGGCGAGTTCACCAATGCCCGGATCATGGCAGACCCGATCTACGGCAAGGGTCGTTCTATCATCAAGGTCCGTGAGGACTATTATGTGGTGCATGAGGGATACCTGACCACCAGCGATTATGACGATCCTGAATATCGCATCAAGGCCCGCCGGATGGATGTTTATCCTGCGGATAAGGCCGTGGCGCGGGATGCCGTGATGTATGTGGGCGGCATGCCGGTCATGTACATGCCCAAGTACACGCAGTATCTCGGCGACGGCCGGCCGCACGTGCGCGTTATGCCGGGGTACAAGAAAGGATTCGGTGCGTTCCTCTTGACGACGTACCGGGTCAATGTCACGGACCGCGTTGAGACGAGCTATCATCTGGACCTGCGCGAGCTTAAGGGCGTTGCCTGGGGCGTTGACGTGAAGTATAACGCCGAGCCTTACGGCAAGGGACTTGTTCGCACGTATTACATGAACGAGCGCAACACAGATGCCCGCCGGGGATGGGACAGCAGCACAACACCCGTTTGGGAGCGTGAGCGCTACCGCATCGAATGGCGCCACATGGCCCAGATCGACCCATCGACTTCCTTTATCGGCCAGTATTACAAGGTCACGGACAGCGAGTTCCTTAAGACCTATTTTGCCAAGGAATACCGCGCGGACGAGAGCCCGCCGACGTATGCCTTGCTGACGCACACGACGCCCATCACGACGACGTCCCTGCGCGCGGATGTCCGCGTGAACCGTTTTGAGGCCGGGGTGCAGCGCCTGCCGGAAGCGGCCTTTTCGCTCTCCAGCCAGCAGATCGGTGACACCGGGTTCTATGTCAAGAGTTCGAATGTCATTACCAATCTTGAGCAGAAGAACGCGAGCCCGTCGGATATCGGCAATCACACCTTGCGCGCGGACACGGACAATGAGCTGTCACGCCCGTTCAAGGTGTCTTTCCTGGAATTCCGCCCGTTCGTGGGGACCGAGCATACCTACAATTCCCGGGCGCTCAGCCGCGAGGATGATGATTCCGTGCGCGGCATTTTCAGGACAGGGTCGGATGTCAGCACCAAGTTCTATAAGATCTATGATGTGAATTTCAACAAATACGGCATCGAGGTCAACCGCCTGCGCCATGTGGTAACGCCGACGGTGGCGTACATGTACCAGCACAAGCCGACCATGGCCAGTGACAAGTTCTATCAGTACGACACGATCGACTCGCGCGCGCAGATCGACAAGTTCAGCCTGGGCCTGGAGAACAAGCTGCAAACCAAGCGCAACGGGGCGAGCGTTGATCTGATCAGGGCGTTGCTTAGCACGGATTTCCGGCTCAAAGATAATCCTTCGTCGGGAAGTTTTGGCGATGTGACGCTGGATGTGGATGCGACGCCGAACAAGTATTTCTCGTTCTTCACGGACATGACTTACGACAATGACCATCAGCACTTAAGGACCGCGAATTTTGACGCCTACTTCAACAGCCAGAAGAACTGGGCTTTTGACCTGAGCCGCCGCTATACGCGCGATGACGATGATGTGGTGACCGCGAACTGGGAATACAGGTTCAATCCCAAATGGCGGGTCGCTGTTTATGAGCGCTGGAACGTGGATAATGGCAAGTGGCAGGAGCGCCAGTACGCGATCGTGCGCGACCTGCATTCCTGGGAAGTGGAACTTGCGTTCAAGAACAAGAGCGTGGATGAGAACGGCGGCAATGAGGTATGGATCGTGTTCCGCCTTAAGGCGTTCCCCTCGGTATCGACGGGGAATGAAACCGTGTTCAGCCATATTGCTGCGGGCGCGCCGTCGGCAGAATAACATAAAGGGCTTTTAAGGATGAACATTGCGATCGTAGGTTCAGGGTATGTGGGTCTGGTCACGGGCGTGTGCCTGGCTGACATCGGGCATCATGTTATTTGCGTGGACAACAATCCCGAGAAGATCAAAAAGCTCAAGGCCGGCAAGGTCCCTATTTATGAGCCGGGGTTGGAGCCTTTGATGCGCAAGTACCGCAAGAACGGCCGTTTGGCGTTCTCCGGGTCCATTGCCGAGGCGGCCCGCAAGGCTGAGGTTATTTTTATCGCCGTGGGCACGCCGTCGAAGAAGAACGGCGAGGCCGACCTTGTCTATATCGAGAATGTGGCGCGGGAAGTGGCCCGCAACATGGATTCATACAAACTGCTGGTTGAGAAGTCAACGGTCCCGGCGCAGACCGGCAACCGCATCGAACGGACGGTCCGGATGAACCTTCCGGCGAAATACCGCCAGGGCGGCAAATGTTCCCTGGAGTTCGATGTCGCTTCTAATCCCGAGTTCCTGCGTGAGGGCTCGGCCCTTTCAGATTTCATGAACCCGGACCGCATCGTGATCGGCGTCGGGTCCAAACGCGCCGAACGGATCCTCAAGGAGATATACCGGCCGCTCAAGGCAAAGTTCGTGGTGACGAATGTGGCGACCGCGGAGATGATCAAGCACGCGTCGAACTCATTCCTGGCGACAAAGATATCGTTCATCAATGCCGTGGCGCAGGTGTGCGATAAGGTCGGGGCTGACGTCCTGAAAGTCGCCGAGGGCATGGGGCATGACGCGCGCATCGGGCGGGCGTTCCTGAATGCCGGCATTGGTTACGGCGGCAGTTGTTTTCCGAAAGATGTGGACGCTTTTGTCCGGCTCGCCGAGAAGAATGGTTATGATTTTAAACTCCTCAGGAGTGTTCGCGATGTCAACGAGGCCCAGAAGGCCGCGTTCGTTCATCTGATCGAGGATAAGCTCTGGATCCTCAAGGACAAGACCATCGCGGTGTGGGGGCTGGCGTTCAAGGCGAACACGGACGACATGCGCCGCGCCGCGTCGATCGATGTTATTCACGCGCTTAAAGCCGAAGGCGCGCGCATCCAGGCGTATGATCCCAAGGGCATGGAGAACGCGCGCCATGAGCTCAAGGGCGTGAAGTTCTGCCCTGACCCTTATGCTGCGGCCAAAGGTGCTGATTGCGTTCTTTTGTTGACGGAATGGGATGAGTTCCTGAAAGTTGACCTGGCGCGCGTGCACGCGGCCATGCATACGGCGGTTGTTTTTGACGGCCGCAATTTTCTTGATGAACAGGCCTGGACCGCCGAAGGGTTCGAATATTACGGCATCGGCCGGGGGAGAAAAGACCATGGCAGGTAAGAAAGTGGTCCTTATTTCCGGCGGGGCCGGGTTCCTGGCGAGCCACATGACGGACATGTTGATCGCCCGGGGCTTCAAGGTCGTGTGCGTCGACAATTTGATCACGGGTAAGAAAGCCAACATCGCACATCTTTTAAAGAACAAGGATTTTACATTCATCAAACAGGACGTGTCCGAGCCGTTCAATGTCCTGGGCCGGATCGACTACGTGGTCCACGCGGCATCTCCGGCGAGCCCGGTCGATTATCTCAAGTATCCTGTCGAGACCCTGATGGTCGGTTCTTGCGGCACGCAGAATATGCTTGAGATCGCGAAAGCCAAAAAGGCCGTATTCCTTTTGACATCTACGTCGGAAGTGTACGGGGACCCGAAAGAGCATCCGCAGAAAGAGACCTACTGGGGGCATGTCAATCCTGTTGGCCCGCGTTCCGTCTATGACGAGGCCAAGCGTTATGCCGAGGCGATCACGTTCGCTTATCGCCGCAAACATAAAGTTGATACGCGCGTTGTGCGCATTTTCAATACTTATGGCCCGCGCATGAACATCAATGACGGGCGTGTGGTGCCGAATTTCATTGACCAGGCGCTCCGGGGCAAGCCCGTGACCGTTTATGGTGATGGCCGTCAGACCCGTTCGTTCTGTTATGTTGCCGACGAAGCTGAGGGCATCCTGAAGCTTCTTTTTTCGAAAGAGCCGGGGCCGGTCAATATCGGCAATCCTTGCGAGTTCACCATGAATGCCTTTGCGAAGATCGTGCTCGAGCTGACAGGCAGTAAAAGCAAGGTCATCTATGCGCCGCTGCCTGAGGATGATCCCAAACAGCGCCGTCCTGACATCACGCTCGCGCGCCGGAAGCTCGGCTGGGAGCCGAAGGTCCCGTTGCGCGAGGGGCTCAAGCGGACCATCGAATGGTTCAAAGCGAACCCGCAGTAAAGCTATGCTTACCAAAGAGGATCTCATTCAATTCGAGAACGAGATCGCTGACGTCTTCGGCCGGGGGCTGATCAAGGCGCCCATCCATCTGCGCGCGGGCCGCGAGCACGATCTTATCCGTATTTTCCAGAAATATGCCATTGGCCCCGACGATCATATTCTTGCTTACTGGGATTCTCATGAGATCTGTCTTCTAAAAGGTGTCCCTCGGGATGAGGTTAAGGCCGCCATTCTTGCCGGTCGCAGCATTTCGTTGTGTTTTCCCAAGCGTCATATTTATTGTTCCGGCATCGTCGGCAGCCTGATGGGCACGGCAACGGGCCTGGCCTGGGCGCTCAAACAGCGCCGGGACAAAGGGCGGGTCTTTCTTTTTTGCGGGGATATGTCGGCGGAGACGGGAAGTTTTCATGAGGCCGTAAAATACGCGGTCAATTTTGATCTGCCTGTTGTCTTTGTCGTATCGGATAACGGGTTGAGCGTCATGACGGACACGCGCGCGGTGTGGGGATCGCCTGTGCCATGGTTCGCGGACACGCGCTTTGCGGCGAAGATCGAATATTTCAAGTACACCAACGGCTGGCCGCATTCAGGGCTCGGAAAGCTGGTGAAATTTTGAATTACTTCGATGAATTAAAACGCACCATGGAATGGCTGGCGCAAGACCCCAGGGTTGTTTTTCTTGGCCAGACAACGGCCGTGCCGGGGACGTTCATGTATCCGACGCTTAAGGATGTTCCGGCGGGCCGGGCAATCGAGATGCCGGTCAATGAAAGTTTCCAGATGCAGTTCACGCTCGGCCTTGCGCTCGCCGGGCATATTCCGGTCAGCATTTATCCGCGCCAGAATTTCCTGCTGCTTGCCGTGGGGGATATGGCGAATGTGATCGACAAGTTCCATGATATGACGGCAGGACAGGTTAACCCGCGCATCATCATCCGCACGGCCACAGGCCCGGACCATCCCGTGCATCCCGGCCATCAGCATGTGGGTAATTACGCGGAAGCTTTCCGGAAAATGTTCGGCCGCATCGAGGTTGTTGAACTGAACAGGCCCGAAGATATCTTTCCGGCGTATGAACGGGCATTGACGCGCGAAGACGCAACGCCGACGCTTTTGATCGAGGACGGTAACCTGTATTCTGGCGGCAATAAGCCGGGGTCGAAAGGTTGATATGCTGCAGTTGACGCCGCAGACAAAGATCGTGATCGTGAGCCATGGGAGCGTGATCGAGTCGTCCTTGCGCGCGCATTTCTTCGCCCGGGGATATATGGGCGTCATGCCGGTGGGGTCATTCGATCCTCTTAATGGCGTGATGACGGCGGCGTTCTTTGAGCGCGAGAAGCCTGATGTTGTTATTTTGGGATCGGTCCGTTCGGGCGGCATTGCCGAGAACCAGGCGCATCCGGCGGAGTTGATCCGGGAGAATCTGCTCGCGCAGGCGCATGTGATCGATGCGGCGTATCGCAGCGGCGTCAAGAAATTGCTTTTCCTGGGCGCGTCGTGCATGTATCCCAAAGAAGCGGCCCAGCCGATCAAGGAAGAATATTTTTTGCAAGGACCGATGGAGCCGACAAGTCTTCCTTATGCGGCGGCCAAGGCCGCGGGGGTCGTGATGTGCCAGGCGTACCGCCGGGAATACGGGTTCAATGCGATCGCGGCCGTTCCGGCGACGGTTTACAGCCTGCAGGCCGGGCATGAATCGGGGCAGGAGCATGTGCTGGGCGCTTTGATCGGGAAGTTTGATACAGCGGTGCGTGAAAAATGGGCCAGCGTTGAACTTCTGGGCACCGGAAATCCGAAGAGGGAATTTATCTTTGGCGATGACCTGGCCGCGGCGTGCGTGTGTTTGCTGGAGAAATATGACGGTGAATCGCCTGTTAATATCGGCACCGGCGAAGAGATCGCGGTGCGCGATCTGGCGGACATGGTCGCGGCAGCGGCGGGGTTCACGGGCAAGATCACCTGGGATCTGTCAAAGCCTGACGGGGCCATGTTCAAGTTGCTGGATAGCGCGCGCTTGAAATCCCTGGGCTGGGATGCGCAGGTCAGTTTGAAAGAAGGCATTCGTCGGGTATTTGAAGCGCGAAGGAGTGGAACATGAAAATACTGGTCACGGGCGGCGCGGGGTATTTGGGATCGGTCATGGTGCCGCGGCTTCTGGATGCGGGGCATCAGGTCGTTGTGCTTGATAATTTCATGTACGGGCAGACGCCCCTTCTGGAACAATGCCATCGCCCGGGGTTTACTATTGTCCGGGGGGATGCGCGGGACGCGGCGCTGGTTGGAAAATTGATCAAGGATGCGGATGCGATCTTTCCTTTGGCGTGCCTGACAGGCGCGCCCTTGTGCGCGAAAGACCCTGTTGGCGCACAGACGATCATCCTGGACGCGCTTACCATGCTCATCAAGCTCTCTTCCAAAGAGCAGAAGATCATTTTCCCGACGACGAACAGCGGCTATGGCATTGGCGAGAAGGGCAAATTCTGTACGGAACAAACACCTTTGCGGCCGGTCTCTTTGTACGGGCGGCTGAAAGTTGACGCGGAAAAGGCTGTTCTCGACAGCGGGCATGGTATCACGCTGCGCCTGGCTACGGCATTTGGGGCAAGCCCCAGGATGCGGCTCGATCTTCTGGTGAATGATTTTGTTTATCGTGCGGTGTATGACCGCTTTATCGTGCTTTTCGAAGCGCATTTCAAACGCAATTTCATCCACACGCGCGATGTGGCAAAAGCGTTCATGCATGCGCTTGATCATTTTGCTGTGATGCGGGGGGAGCCCTATAATGTCGGGCTTTCGGATGCGAACCTGAGCAAGATGGAATTATGCGTCGAGATCAGAAAGCATGTGCCGGAATTTTATTTTGTGGAAGCCGCTGTCGGGGAAGATCCGGATAAGCGCGATTATATCGTATCGAACGAAAAGATCGAAAAGACGGGCTTTAAGCCGGATATGTCCCTTTCCGACGGGATCGCGGAACTTGTCAAGGCGTACCAGATCATCAAAAGAAGCCAGTTCGCTAATATCTGATGCCGACGGCCTTTGTCAAACCCAATACCAAGAAGGCCCATTACGGCGCGACCGCTCCTCTTTCGGCGATCGAACCGCCGGTGTGGCTTGTCTTGATGGCGCAGGCATCCGGTGACGGCAGCATTATTGACATGGAAGCCGAGGGGCTGGATAACGACGGGTTGATCGCGCGGCTTCAAGCGCTCGCGGCGGACCGGGTCGTTATCCTGGCAACCGGCTCGCATCCCTCGGCCCATATCCAGCAGGGTGAGGCGGCGCGGGCGATCAAGACGCTTGTTGCCGGGCGGCTGGGGATCCCGGTCGATGTGCATACGGACCATTTGCCCTTCGATCCGCTGGCGGCGGGAGGTATGGACCTGGCGCGCATCCCGGCGGAAAAATACCGGGCGCATAACTGGCATGCGTGGGGCCGCAAGGACCGTGCGTACGGCGCGACATTCGCGAGCATCTCATGCCCGTACCGGTGCGATTTTTGCTGTGTGAAGGATTTTTACCGTTCGGATTACCGTCAGCGGGATGCCGCCCTGGTGGCCGCGGATGTGCAGGCCTGGTTCAGGCGCGGAGTTTCGAACATCAAGATGATGGACGAACTTTTTGCCATTGATAACACGGGCGTGAACGCTGTTTGTGACGCGCTGGCGGCTACAGGTTTTGCTGAAGAATTGAATATCTGGGCGTATGCGCGGGTGGATACGGTCACCCCAATGTTGCTCAAGAAAATGCGCCGGGCGGGGGTGCGGTGGCTGGCTTATGGTATCGAGTCAGGGAATGAAAAGATCCGCGCCGGGGCCTTGAAAGGGAATTTTTCCAACGCGCGTATCCGGGATGCGGCAGCCATGACCAGGGACGCGGGCATTCATGTGCTGGGGAATTTCATGTTCGGGTTCGAGGATGATGACATGCATTCCATGCGCATGACCTTCGATCTCGCAAGAACATTGCAATGTGAATACGCGAATTTCTATTGCGTGAGCCCTTATCCGGGCAGTAAACTTTACGACAGGATGAAGGCCGCGGGGGCCCTTCTTCCATCGACGGGCGAGGAATACGCGCAAATGAGCCCGCGCTTCAAGCCCGCGGCAACGCGGCATCTTTCAGGAAAGGATGTCCTTGCGTTCAGGGACACGGCGTTCATGGAATATTTCACGGATACGGCATATCTTAAAATGATGGCAGCTGCTTTCGGGCCGCAGGTCACAGATGAGATCCGCGCCATGACCGCCATTCCCATGCGGAGAGAGCCATGATCATCAGCCGCACTCCTTTTCGCATCTCGTTCTTCGGCGGCGGGACGGATTATCCGGCCTGGTTCAAGGACCGGCCGGGCGCTGTTCTGGCGACCACGATCGATAAATATTGTTATATCACGGCACGGTACCTGCCGCCGTTCTTTGAGCACCGTTCGCGCATTATTTATTCCAGGATGGAACATGTGCAGAAGATCGAGGAGATCGATCATCCGTCAGTGCGTGAGGTGCTCCGGTTCCTGGATATCCATCAGGGGGTCGAGATCCATCATGACGGCGACCTGCCGGCGCGCACGGGCTTGGGATCGAGCTCGGCTTTTACCGTCGGGCTTTTGAACGCGCTGTACGCCCTTAAGGGTGTTATGCCGCAGAAGGAGCGCCTGGCCCGGGAGGCGATCCGTATCGAGCAGGAGATGATCAAAGAGAACGTGGGCAGTCAGGACCAGGTGCTGGCCGCGTACGGCGGGTTCAATCACATTGAATTCGGGCCGCACGCGCATGTGAACGTGCGCCCCGTCGCGATCATGCCGCAGGATTTGGCGCTATTGCAGGAGCACATGATGCTTTTTTTCACGGGGTTTTCGCGCACGGCGTCACAGATCGCGGCCCATCAGCTTGATAATATCCCGCAACGGACCAGGGAATTGACGGCCATGCACGAGATGGTCGGAGAGGCCATTGCGTGCCTCGGGCGCCGGGACTTCAAGCGATTCGGGCTTTTGCTTGGCGAGAGCTGGCAGTATAAGCGCACGCTTTCCGACAAGATAACGACAGATGCGATCGATGGTATTTATGAGAAGGCCCTGAAGGCGGGGGCTTTGGGCGGCAAATTGCTCGGCGCGGGTGGCGGCGGTTTTGTGCTGGTGTATGCTGAGCCCGACAAGAAGGCTGCGGTGCGCCAGGCCCTTGGCGGGCTTCTTGAGATCCCGTTCAGGTTCGAGACACAGGGCAGTCAGATCATCTTTTATCAACCGAATTCGGGAGTGGTGGCGTGATGGATGCGGATTTCCTGATATTGTGCGGAGGATTGGGAACGCGGCTGCGCGCCGTGACGGGCGATGCGCCCAAGGTCATGGCATCGGTTCAGGGCGGGCCGTTCCTTGATTTCTTGTTGCGGTACCTGATCAAGCAGGGCGCCCGACGGGTTATTTTGTGCGCGGGTTATAAGGCGCAGGAGATCGCAGCGTATTACAAGGCCAAGTTCAGTCAGATCGACCTGATCCTGTCGGTTGAGAAAGAGCCGCTTGGTACCGGCGGGGCGCTTAAGAACGCGCAGGCGCTCGTTAGCAGTAAATATGTTTTTGGGCTTAACGGCGACTGTTTCACGCCTGTGGATTACAAGGCGCTGTTGGCGTTCCATCAGCAAAAGAGCGCGGCTGCGACGCTTGTCGGCGTGCGCATCGAAGGTAATAAGGATTTCGGGACCCTGGTGATCAATGCAAAGGATGAGATCACGGCGTTCAAGGAGAAATTCGTCACGGACCAGGTCCAGTATATCAGCGCGGGCATTTACTGTTTCAATCGGGATGTGTTCGGCCTGATGCCGGAGGGGAAGTTCTCCATCGAGTATGATTTCTTTCCGAAGATGATCGGCCGCGGGTTTTACGGGCATAAGGTCACCGCACCTTTCATTGATATCGGCACGCCGGAACGTTTTGAGTGGGCAAAGGAGCATTTGAATGAAATGCTCGGATGATCCGATGAAGGTCCCGGAAGGTCAGGAGGCCAGCAAAGCCCGTTACAAGGTCCCGTTCGGGGCCATGTCCATTACATCCAAAGCCCGTGCGCTCATTAATGAAGCGCTCGACAGCGGCTGGGTGACCAAGGGAAAATACGTTAAGGAATTTGAAGAAAAGTTCGCGGCGCTTTTTGGCGTGAAACACGGCGTCGCGGTCTCCAGCGGTACGGATGCCGATGCGATCGCCTGCGCCGCATTGTATGATTTTGGCGCGCAGCGTGGCGATGAGGTCATTGTGCCCGCGCTCTCTTTTATCGGGACGGGCAATGCCATCCTGCAGGCGGGCTTGACGCCGGTGTTCGTGGATGTGTGTCGCGAAACGCTCAACATCGACCCGTCGAAGATAGAAGCGCGGATCACGCCCCGCACGCGCGCGATCATGCCTGTGCATTTGATGGGCAAGCCCGCGGACATGGACCCGATACGGGCGATCGCCCGCAAGCACGGGTTGAAGGTCATTGAGGATGCGGCCGAGGCGCACGGGGCCGAGTACCGCGGCGAAAAAGTGGGCGCCATGGGGGATATGGCGTGTTTCAGCCTTTACGCGGCGCATATCGTGACCACCATTGAGGGCGGCATGATCCTGACCGATTGCGCGCGGACCGCGGATATCCTGCGCTCGTTGCGCAATCATGGCATGGTCGGAAAATTTACCTTTGAGCGCGTCGGATTTTCCGCTAAAATGAACGAACTTGAAGCGGCCGTGGGCCTTGGTAATATCGATATATTCAACGATATATTATTCCGGCGCCGCAGGAACATGATGTATCTTATTGAGAAGTTCCGCCGCTTTGACAAGGTTTTCCTGACGCTTTCCCAGGAGCCCTTCGAAAAACTCGGGCCGCATGCCTTTTCGATCATTGTTCGGGAGAACGCGGGCTTTACGCGGGATATGTTCGTTGCCCATCTCGATGCCCGCGGCGTGGACTCACGGGGCCTTTTTTATTCCATGCCCACGCAGTGCCCGAGCTACGCGTTCCTGGGATACAAGCTCGGGGAGTTCCCCGAGGCTGAGTATTGCAGCGATCATGGCACGCATATCGGCATCCATCAGGACATCGGGCCGGCTGAACTGGACCATGTCGTGAAGGTCGTGGAGATGTTCCTCACAGCAAAAGGGGTGTCTTATTAAAGAATATCTCCGGATGATCAGTTTCATGCGCCGCAACGTCCATTTTCTCGGGGGCGGTGTTCTGTGCATGGCAGTGTCCACGGTCTTTGAGGGCGTGCAGTTCGGGTTGATCGTGCCTTTGGCCGACCGTATCTTCACCAACAAACCGATCATTATCCCGTCGGGGCTGCCGCCTCTGGTCGTCGAGTGGACGGACCGGCTTAATGCCATTGACCGGATCCAGATCTTTCACGCCATTCTTTTTTTCATCCCTATTTTCTTTATTCTCAAGGGTATCTTTTTCTACGCCCAGGGATATTTCATGAACGAGGTGGCCCAGCGTTCCGTCAAGGATGTCAGGGGCGATCTTT
Organism: uncultured Planctomycetales bacterium; assembly: GCA_964643325.1. GTDB lineage: Bacteria > Omnitrophota > Gorgyraeia > Zapsychrales > Fredricksoniimonadaceae > Fredricksoniimonas. The sequence continues at coordinate 51,490 of CAZXSE010000002.1, read as the reverse complement.
TCAGGAAATACCAGCAGCTCTCGCTTGATTTCTACAGCCAGAAACGCCAGGGCGAGCTGATGTCGCGCATCACCAACGACGTTAGCTATATCAGCAATGCGATCTCCTACGGCATGACCGACATGGTGTACCAGTCTTTCCTGGCGGTCATGTTCGCCTTCGTCGCTTTCATGATCAGCTGGCAGATGGTCCTCCTGGTCCTTATTGTGTTCCCGCTCAACGGACTTTTGATCTATACCATCGGCAAGACCATCAAGAAGCAGTCCATCTATTCGCAGGAATACATGGCGGACCTGAACTCGATCCTCGCGGAAACGAACCAGGGCGTGGCCATCGTCAAGGCGTTCTCGCGCGAAGACCACGAGATCCAGCGTTTTGATGTTACCAACAGGCATTATTACAAGGCCATCATCAAGGGGATCCGGCGCAATCTGTTGTTGACGCCTGTCAGCGAAGCGCTGGCCGCTGTGGCCGTGGTGGTCGTTCTGTGGATCGGCGGGCAATCGGTCCTGGCGGGGAAGATGTCGTTCGGCGTGTTCGCGCTCTTTTTGACATCACTGATCAGCATCCTGCGCCCCATCAAGAAGCTGACCGCTGTGTACGGCATCAACCAGCAGGCGCTGGCAGCGACCAAGAGGATCTACGACATCCTTGACTGGAAGCCCATGATCGTTGATGTTCCGGCTGCGGTCCTGTGCAGCACGCCCGAACGCTGCATCCGTTTCTACGATGTTTCTTTCAGGTACGAGAAGCACGAGGAGCGCTGGATCATCAAGAACTTCACGCATGATTTTGAGATCGGCAAGACGACCGCGCTCGTCGGCCCGACGGGTTGCGGCAAGACGACCATCATGAACATGATCCTGCGTTTCTATGATCCGGACAAAGGGGTCATTCTTTTTGACGATCAGGATATCAAGCAGGTCACGGTCAACTCCCTGCGCAGCAATGTCGGGCTTGTTACCCAGGACATGGTCCTGTTCAATGAGACCATCAGGGAGAACTTGCGTTATGGCAAGCTTGACGCCACGGACGAGGAGATCTTCGACGCCGCGCGTCAGGCGCTCGCGTGGGAGTTCATCGAACGCATGCCCAACGGGCTTGATACGATTATCGGGGACAGGGGCTTCAAGCTCTCCGGCGGGCAAAAGCAGCGGCTGTGCATTGCCCGAGCGATCCTCAAGAACCCGAGGATCCTGCTTCTTGACGAGGCGACCTCGGCCCTCGACGCGGAATCGGAATATTTTGTCCAGCAGGCGCTGGAGAACCTGATGAAGGACCGCACGGTCATTGTGATCGCACACCGGCTCTCGACGATCCGCCATGCCGCGTGCATCCTGGTGATGGACCAGGGCCGGATCGTTCAGAAGGGCGGGCATGACGACCTGATGCGGACATCCGAACTTTACGCCCGCCTGGCGAGCTACCATTTCAATCAATGAAGATCGCGATCAACTGCCGCTCATTCTTAGCACTTCAGACGACGGGCATCGGCCGGTACGCGCGCACGCTGGTGGCGCACCTGGCCCGCATCAACGCGCAGGACCGGTTCATTCTTTATTGCCGTAAGAATTTGTTCGATCGCAAACGGCGCCTGCCTGTGGCGCCGGGCAGGAATTTTGCCGTGACGGTGGATCATTTTGGCCTCGGGCCGGACCGGATCGCGGGCCGTGTGGATGTGTATCATCTGCCGCATCCGGGCATGATCGATACCCGCCAGGACAATGTTGTGGTAACGGTCAATGATCTTGTTCATCGGGTATGTCCTGAAACGCAGACCGAGAGCGCCCGGGTCCTGTCGGAATCGTGCTTTCAGGATATTGTCGCACGGGCCAGGCGGATCATCTGCATCTCGCACAGCACCAGAGAGGATCTGCACCGTTATTATGACCTGCCGCGCGAAAGAACGTGTGTTGTTCATAATGGGATCGATCCGGACCTGTTCTACCGGCTTGGAGCCCAGGAGATCGCTGTCGCCAGGGCGCAGATCAGGAGTGTTGGCGTTGAGGCGCCTTTTTTGCTGTTCGTGGGCACGATCGAGCCGCGCAAGAACCTTGATCATATCCTGCTTGCTTTTGCGCAACTTCGCGATAGCCGCCAGTTCAGCGGCGTTTTGGTCATTGCCGGGATGAAGGGTTGGATGATGGAGGGGATCCTCAAGCGCGTGGAGGATCTGGGCTTAAAAGGTAGCGTGGTGTTCCTTGGGTATTTGACGGACGAAATGCTGCGGGCCCTTTATAATTGTGCCGAGGCGTTCGTGATGCCGTCGTTCTATGAAGGGTTCGGATATCCGGTCGTTGAGGCATTCGCCTGCGGCGCGCCGGTGGTGACGTCCAATGTTTCGTCGCTGGTGGAGATCGCTGCGGGTCATGCCGCGATCGTGCCGCCGGCGTCCATTGAGGCGATCGCGGGCGCTATGGCGCGGATCGTTAACGATCCCGCCTATCAACAGGAGCTTCGTGAACAGGGGCTGCGGCGGGCGCGTGACTTTTTCTTGCAGGGCACGGCCGCGGCGACGCTGAAGGTCTATCAGGAAGTGGCGCATGAGGGCGGGAGCATATGAGATATCTTGTGACAGGAGCCGCGGGATTTGTGGGAGCGCACCTGATTGGGCGCCTGACGGCAGAGGGGCATGAGATCGCGGGCGTTGACGCTGTTCTGCCGCCGGAAAAGTTGCCGGGTGCTGTGTTCCATCAGGTTTCTCTCATGGACCGCGCGGCCATCAGCGGCCTGATCGAAGGGTTCCGCCCCGAACGCGTTGTTCATCTGGCATCGGCGAGCTCGGTGGCGCTCAGCTGGCAGCGGCCCGTCGATTGTTTCGTGAATAATACGAACATCTTCCTCAATGTGATCGAGGCATTGCGCGAGTCCGGCCTGAAGGCGCGCGTCCTTTCCGTCGGTTCGTCGGAGGAATATGGGCCGGTGGCCGCGGCGGACATCCCGCTGCGGGAGGGCCGTCCGGCTTATCCCATGAACCCTTACGCGGTCGCGCGCGTGGCCCAGGAAGACCTTTCGCGTGTTTTTACGCGCGGGTACGGGATGGATATCGTCTGCACGCGTTCATTCAATCATGTGGGGCCGGGCCAGAGTGAACGCTTTGTCGTCAGTTCTTTCGTGCGTCAGGTTGTTGCCATTGCGCGGGGAACGCCCGGGAAGATCGTCTGCGGGGACCTTGATGTGGTCCGGGACTTCATCGATGTGCGCGATGTTATTGCCGCGTATGAATGCATCCTGGACAAAGGCGCCTCCGGGGAGATCTACAATGTTTGCAGCGGCCGCGGCGTTGCCTTGCGCGAGATACTGGGGCTGGTATGCCGTAAGGCGGGCGTTTTGCCGGAGATCGTTGTTGATCCCGCGCTCATTCGGCCGATCGACAACCCCGTGATCATCGGCGACAATGCAAAACTCCGGGCGCTCGGTTTTGCGCCCGCGTACGGCCTGGAAAGGTCTTTGGACGACATGATCGCCTGGTGGCGGCAGAGAGGTTGACATGATGCTCAGAAAAGACACGTTCTTCATCAATCATCCGGTGTTCCTGAAAGTGAAACGGCAGTTCAACTGGCGGACGCTGCGCCGGGAAGAATATGTGAAGTGGGCTTTTATCAATGAACGTATCGTCGAGATCCCGTTCGTGATCGCGGCGCTTGCCCAGCTCGCGGACCTTCCGTCGCAGGCGCGCGTCCTTGACCTGGGGTGCGCGGAAAGCGTCATGCCCATGTACCTGGCCGGGATGGGATTGAAGGTCACCGGCGTGGATTTTCGTTCGTATCCGTATCAGGTGCCCGGGGTTTCCATTGAACAGGCGGATATCCTGGCGCTTCCCATGGCGGACGCGACATTCGACGCGTGCACCTGTGTATCGACCATGGAGCATATTGGCATCGGGCATTATGATGATCCCCGGGATGACCAGGGCGCAGACTTCAAGGCCATGGCGCAAGTCCGCCGGGTGCTTAAGCCCGGCGGGATGCTGGCGTTGACCGTGCCTTTTGGCGTTGCGTTCCAGGGGCCTTTGCAGCGGGTCTATGATAGCGCGCGCGTGAGCAAGCTTGTGACGGGGTTCGATGTTCTCAAGAAGCAATTTTTTGTTTCAGACCGTCCGTCCGCAGCGGTCAATAATTTCTGGAAGCCTGTTACCGAGGCACAGGCTGGACAGGTCCATTCGCGGGAGCGCACGGAATGTGTGTGCCTGATCAAGGCCCGTAATACAGGACAATGAGATGAGGTTCCTGAAAGAAGCACTTACGATGCTGATCGTCTGGATCGGCGTCCTTATTGTGGCGCTGGCAGTGCTCGAGATCGCGTTCAGGGTGCTGCGGCACGAGCCTGATCCTTTGGCGCATATCACGCAGCAGCAGTCCGCGTCCCTGTTCAGGCCGGACACGGTCCTGCACAATGTTTCATCCGTGCCGGGCGAGTTTGATTATCAGGCGCGCATCAATCGTGACGGTTACCGCGGGAAGGATCTGGCGGACCCGAAGCCTGCGGGCGTGCTGCGCATCTTTGCCGTCGGGGATTCGTTCACGTTCGGTGTGGGGTCGGCGGATGACGCGACCATTCCCGCTCTGCTGGAGAAAGATCTGAAGGCCGCGGGCGTTCCGGCCGAGGTCGTGAACGCCGGCGTGGGCGGCGCGGGAACATTGCAGCATTATCGCAATCTCGAGCACATCCATATGGCCCATGGGCCGGACGCAGTGCTTTTGTTCTTTGACCTGACGGATCTGTGGGATGACTGGTACGCCGAACGCCATGCCGTGCATGACCGTTCGGGCAGGATCGACCGCTTTGATCCTATGTTCATCAACGGCAGGCGGGACTGGTGGATCACGGCAACGTATTACAGCGCCCTGGCGCGGTATTTTCACAACAAGGTCGTGCGCAGTATCCGTAAGATGAATGCGCTGGGCTTGGGGAATTATGTGCGCGCGGTCAGCGAGGGTAAAAGGGCCAAGGCGCTCATCGCGAACGCGGCCCATGAAAAAGCCCTGCGTTCGGCTATTGAATATGACGGGCTTTTGTTCATGCGCGGCCGGGAGCGCGAAGGCCTGATCCGCGAGCACTGGGCGCGGACCGAACGGTATCTGTTGAAGATAAGGGACCTGCTGGCAGCGAAGAATATTCCGCTGGTCATTGTGATGTATCCGCACGGGACCTATGTTGACGGCGACCAATGGAAAGAAGGGCGCCGGACCTGGGGTTTTGAGCAGGGCAGGCGTTATGACGACCTGCTGCCTTTTGACATGATGCGGGATTTTTGCGCCGCGAACCGCATTCCCTGGGTGAACACGCTCGACGCCTTTTTAAGGGCGCCGAAGGATAAATATTTTTTTGATTGGGATGGTCATATGACAGCGCGGGGCAATGTGCTGGTGGCGGATCATTTGGCGCAGAGCCCGGTATTGCAGGCGGCCCTGGCACAAGCCCGGGCTCATCAGGAAAAGCCATAGAAGGATATATTTATGAGGATCGCTTTTGACGCCGAGAGCTTGACCCGGGAACGTTCGGCTGCCGCGAATTATCTGGCGCATCTTGTCGAGGGCCTTGTTGCGGCCGATGGGGATATCCAGATCGTGTTGTTGTCGCCGGAGAAGATCTGCGTGGAATACGACAGGTTCATCCGGCACCCGCGCGTCCGCCGGGTGTGCGCTGACCTGCCGCGCGAACAGCGCAGGCAATGGGTTGCAAAATACCTGCCCCGCCTGGTGAAGGAGCACGGGGTCGAGTTGCTTCATCAGCCCGGGGGGCTTGATATGCCGCCGGTCCGTTTTTCATGCCCCGTGATCGTGACGGCGCATGACATGGTGCCGCTGGTCTTGAATGCGTTCAAGTTCTGGCGCAAGGCCTTGCGTTACAGATTGCGGAGTTTTATCTGGGCGCACCGGGCGGCGAAGGTCATGACGGGCGCCGAGGCCAGCCGCAAGGATATTATCCGGCTGTGCCATGTGCGTCCTGACAAAGTGCTGGCAGTGCCTTACGGGGCATCCAAAGTCCATGAGGACGAGATCCCGGCTGCCGAGGCCGAGAGCATCCTGCGCAAGTACCGTCTTGCGGGGCGCCGTTACGTGATCAATCCGGGCGGCCTGAGCCATAAACGCCGCAATCTTGATCTTGTTCTCGACGGGTTCGCGCGGTTCCACCGCGACGCGCTCGAGGATGTGGCGCTGGTCTTCACGGGAGCGATCGCCAATTCCCAGGGCGCCTTTGACCGGGCGCAGCGCAAGATCGGGATCCTCGGGCTGCGTGAGCGCGTGATCACAACGGGATTCGTGGCGGAAAAAACGCTGCAGGTCATCCTGGATAACGCGCAGGCGGCGGTCGTAACCTCGTTCTATGAAGGGTTCCCGCAATCCATGGCCGAGGCGTTCGCTTCGGGGACCGCTGTTATTGCCACGGACCGGGGCGGCGTTCCCGAGATCGCCGGCGAGGCCGCGGTCATCATTGATCCTTATGATCCGCCGGCCCTGGCACAGGCGCTCAGGCGCCTGTTGTGCAATGATGTGGAGCGCGAGCTTTATGTTGAGAAAGGGTATGAGCGGGCGAGGGAGCTTTTGTGGCAACGCATGGCGCAGGAAACCCTGGGTGTTTACCGTTCGGTATTGAAATGACCAAGGCCCTTATCGTCAATCCTTTCGGGATCGGTGATGTTCTTTTCACATTCCCTTTGATCGCGGCGCTCAAAGCGGGCGGGGCGGATGTATCTCTTAGTTATGTGGGCAATGCCAGGACGGCGCCTTTGCTTGCGAATGACCCCCGCATCGACAAGGTTTTTTCTTATGAGCGCGATGAGTTCGTGGCGGTCTACCGGCACTCGCCCTGGCGGTTCCTGCTGAAATGGCGGGCGTTCACGGATGATATCCGCCGGGAGAAGTTCGATGTTGCGTATGATCTGTCCATGGGCTCTCCTGTGGGGATCGCGCTCATGCTGGCTGGTATTCCCCGGCGCATCGGTTTTGATTATAAGGGCCGCGGGCGCTGGTTGACGCACAAGATGCCCTTTCAGGGATACGAAGGCCGTCATGTGGCGGAATATATCTTGGGCCTGGCGCCGGCGCCTGTCGCGGAGGATGGCCCGGACCCTGTTATCCGGCTTTCCATTCCCGCGCAAGACCAGGCCTGGGCAACGGCATTCATGTCCGGGCAGGGGCTTGAAGAGCGGTCTTTTATCGTTGTGTGTCCTGGCGGCGGGGCCAGCTGGGGCAAGGGCGCGCGGCTGAAACGCTGGCCCGTTGAGCAGTACGCGCATTTGGTGGAGAAAATAATTGAAAGATCAAAGCACCCCATTATACTGATGGGGGATCAAAGCGAGGCGGGCCTGTGTGGGCGCGTCGCCGGTCGCTATCAGGGGCGCGTGATCACGCTGGCCGGACAGACAAGCCTTTTGCAGGCAGCGGCCTTCATGCAGCGTGCGCGTTTCGTTCTTGTTAATGACGGAGGCCCGCTGCATATCGCTGTCGCGTCGGGCGCGCGCACCGTATCTGTCTTCGGGCCTGTTGATCCCGCGGTGTACGGGCCTTATCCGTCCGTCGGGCATAAGATCGTGATCAAAGGATTGCCGTGCCAGCCGTGTTACCGCCGTTTTCGCATGCCGGCGTGCGGGCATGGCGCGTGCTTGAACAGCTTAACAGTGGATGAGGTCTTCGGGGCCTTGGAGGAGTGGTTGTAATGGGAGTTCCGTTCATTGACTTTACCGAGCAGAACAGGATGATCCGTCCTGAGGTGGACGCCGGGTTTGAACGCGTGATCGCGAAAGCGTCGTTCATCATGGGGGCGGATGTCAAGAAGTTTGAGGACGAGTTCGCGGCCTATTGCGGTGTTCAGCATGCCGTCGGCGTCAATTCCGGGACCGACGCGCTTTATCTGGCGCTCGCCGGGCTTGGCGTGGGCGAGGGCGATGAGGTCATCCTGCCCGCGTTCACGTTCATTGCAACAGCCCTTTGCGTTTCCTACACGGGCGCGAAAGTCAGGTTCGTGGACAGCGACCCGGTGTCGTACAACATCGATGCCGCAAAACTCAAGGCGGCGATCACGCCGAAGACCAAGGTCATCCTGCCCGTTCATCTTTACGGCCAGATGGCTGATATGGATGCGATCCTTGCGGTGGCCGCGGAGCGCAAGGTGGCGGTGCTCGAGGATTCCTGTCAGGCGCATGGCGCGCGCTACAAGGGAAAACGCAGCGGTTCGATGGGCCAGGGGGGCTGTTTCAGTTTTTATCCGACAAAAGGCCTGGGCGGCTGGGGCGACGGCGGCATGGTCGTGACCAATGACGCAGCCATGGCGCACATGGCGCGGATGCTGCGCGATTACGGCCGCACCGAGCGCTATGCGCATAAGTTCAAAGGGCATAATTCCCGCCTCGATACGCTGCAGGCCGTTGTTCTTTCGGCGAAATTGAAATATCTTGATCAGTGGAATGACATGCGTAAGAACGTTGCCGGACTTTATGCCAAGCACCTGGCGGGAACAGGCGTTATCCTGCCCGCGGTGAAGCCGGGCTGTGACCATGTTTATCAGACATATGCCATTCGTGTTAAGGATCGCGCCCGCGTGATGGACAGGCTCAAGGAACAAGGGATCACCACGCTTATTCACTATCCCATTCCGGTCCATTTGCAGGAAGCTTACGCGGACGCCGGATGTAAAAAAGGGGATTTTCCCGTCGCGGAGCAAGTGGCGGACGAGATCCTTTCATTGCCCATGTTCCCTCACATGACCGAGGCGCAGGTCGCAGAGGTCGCGTCAGGCATCAAGGAGGCTTTGTAATGGCCACGGTCCCCGTTTCAGTCGTTATTATCGCCAAGAATGAAGAAGACAACATGCACGATTGCCTTGCCAGCGTTAAGGGCTGGGCGGATGAGGTGATCGTTGTGGATGATAATTCCACGGACCGCACGGTCGCGATCTCCCGGGAGTATGGCGCGGTGATCTACGAACGCACCATGGAGAACGAAGGCATCCATCGCAACTGGGCGGCCGCGCAGGCGAAGAATGAATGGGTCCTTTATCTGGACGCGGATGAGCGTGTGACGCCTGAACTGCAGCAGGAGATCGATGCCGTGCTTCCTTCCACGGCACACGCGGCGTTCTCGGTGCCGTTTCGCACCTATATCGGGGATTACTGGGTCTATCATTCGGGATGGTATCCCGGGTCCAAGACGCGGCTTGTCAAAAAAAGCAATTTTCGCTACGAGGAGCAGCCGGTGCATCCGCGGGTCTTCATCGACGGTACATGCGGGCACCTGAAGAAAGATATCATCCATCATGGTTATCCGGACCTGGCGCATTTTCTGGCGAGCCTCAACCGCCAGACCACGCTGGAAGCCCAAAAGTGGGTGGCGACGGGACGCAAGGTGTCCATGCCTTATATATTCTGGCGGACAGCGGACCGGTTCTTCCGTTCTTATATCGGCAAGGGCGGGTTCAAGGGCGGGTTCATGGGTTTTGTGATCGCGTTCTTCGCTTCGCTCTATCAGATCATGAGCTACATGAAGTATTACGAGATCGTCCGGGGCATCGGCAAGAAATAATGCGGGGCGAAGGTCCCCGGCGCGCAGACATGAAAGTAGTCTTTCTGGACCGTGATGGCGTGATCAATGAATTTCCGGGCAATGGCCTGTATGTGACAAAGGTGAAGGACTTTCATTTTATTCCCGGCTCTCTGGAAGCGATGAAGCTGTTGACGGACGCCGGGTATGACATTTTCGTGATCTCCAACCAGGCGGGCGTTGGCAAAGGGGTGTACAGCCGGCGAAAGCTTGACCTGATCACGCGGCGCATGATGCAGGGCGCTGATGAAGCCGGGGCGCATATCACGGGCGTCTTCTATTGCACATGCCGCTCGTCCGACGGATGCAATTGCCGCAAGCCGCGCGTGGGTAATGTGATCAGGGCGCTTGCGTCCATCGGCAGGACCCTTAAGGACGCCGGAAGCGCGTATTTCGTGGGTGATACCGAAGGGGATATCAAGACAGGAAAGAATGCCGGCTGCCGGACCATTTTTGCGCTCTGCGGGCGGGAAGATCGTTCTTATATGAAACGCTGGGATGTCCGTCCTGATCTTATCGTGGAGGATCTTTATGCAGCCGCAAAATACATCATCGCCAAGGATCCTGATCATTCACGCCACCGCCGGCGCGGGGCATCGCAAGGCGGCTGAGGCCCTCCATCACGGGCTTGTTGCCCGCGGACGGGCGGACGCGGTCATCATCGACGCGCTGGACTTTACCACACCCGTTTTCCGCGTTCTTTACAGCAAGGGCTATGAGTTCATGGTCGCCCAGCTGCCGACCTTGTGGGCGGCGTTCTTTGCCCTGACCGATCGGTCATGGTTCCTGCCCGTGTTCCGCGCGGTCCGCCGTGTTTATAACGGGCTTAACACATCCCGCCTGGTGGCTTATCTGAAAAAAGAACAGTTCGACCGGATCGTGACAACACATTTTCTTTCCGCCGAGGTGTGCGGTTTTTTGCGCCGTACGGGGCAGATACAGGGCAAGCTGGTCGTTGTTGTAACGGATTTTGATGTGCACAAGATCTGGCTTATCCCGGGGGTTGATGAATATTGCGTGGCCAGCGCGTACACCAAAGAGCGCCTGACGGCCATGGGCGTCCCGGCCCAGAAGATCCATGTCACCGGCATTCCGCTGGACGAGAAATTCACGCGCGTGCGTGATAAGGGCGAGACGCGCCGCAAACTGGGGCTGGCGCCGGAATTGTTCACGGTCCTGATATCGACGAGCTCATTCGGGTTCGGCCCCATTGAAGAACTGGCGGCGGAACTGAAAGACCTGCAGCTTATTGTTATTTGCGGGCACAACAAGAAGCTGTACCAGCGGCTTGCGGCCGGGAACAACCCGCGTCATAAGATCTGCAAGTTCGTTGATAACATGGAAGAGATGATGGCGTCGTCCGATGTGATGATCACCAAGCCCGGTGGGCTTTCCGTGACCGAAGCGCTGGCGAACCATTTGCCGATGATATTCTTCAGCGCCATTCCCGGGCAGGAAGCCGGGAACGTCCGTGTTCTCGCGGCTAACGGCATCGGCCTGAGCGGCATGCCGATGCGGGACCTGGTCTCGGCGGTGCTGGGGTTGGCGGCATCGCCGGCCGCCCTGGAACAGGCGCGCGCGCGGACCAGGGTGCTTGCAAAGCCGGATTCTGTGGCGGACATTATTTCCCGATTGATATGATCCCTTCCATTGCGCAGGTCGTAGTCGGGCTTCCTGTGGAAGGCCCGTTCGATTATCTTATTCCTCCGGAGCTGGCCAGCACGGTCGTCGTGGGCGCACGCGTTCTCGTGCGTTTTGCCGGCAAGAAGCATGTCGGTATCGTGGTGCGGCTCCTTCAGGCGCCGGAACATGCCGGCCGGTTGAGCGTGATGATCAAGGTCCTTGACGCATCTCCTGTATTTTCTCCTGCCTTTCTGGATCTCGCCGCCTGGTTCGCTTCCCGTTTTGCCTGCACGCAGGGTGAGGCGCTGCATCTGTTCCTGCCGTCGTATTTAAGGAAAGCAAGGGCGTTCGCGGCAGGGCCGGCGCAAGTTGCCGCTCGTTCTGTCGCCCTGTTGCCTGAGTTGGTCTTTGACCGGGGGCAGGTGCGCCGGTGGGAAGTTTTGCTGCCGCGTATTGCCAGCGTGCTTGGCGAGGGGCGGGGCGTCCTGGTGCTGGTGCCTGAGGCCGCGCGCTGTCATGATGTGTTGCCGAAACTGGGGGCGCTGGCGCCGGCATCGCAACGCGTCCTGATGGTGCAGGGCACGGAAAAAGAGGAATACGCGCGCTGGCTGGATGTGCGTTCGGGCCGGGCCCGCTTGGTCGCGGGATTTATTTCCGCTGTGTTCGCGCCGGTGCAGGATCTGGGGCTCATCGTGGTCATTGATGAGGAAAGCCCGTTCTACAAGAACGACCGTTCGCCTTTTTATCATGCGCGTGAAGCGGCGCTGGAGCGCGCGTCCATGGAGGGTTGCGCGTTGATATGCGTTTCGAGTGCGCCGTCGGTCGAGATGTGGCACAGGGTGGATCAGGGGAAGGCCGTCCTGACGGTCCTTGATGAGAAACTGCCGCCTGTCCGATGCCTGGACCTTTCGAACTTCAAGATGAAGAAGGGCGCGTTCATTTCTCCGGGGTTGCGCCATCACACCGAGGCTGTTCTCAAACAGGGAGGGAAGGCGCTCTTTTATATCCAGGCCGCCAGAGGTATTGCGGCGGTGATGGAGGAGGCGCGGCAATGTTTTCCGTCGGCGCGCGTGTCAGGCTATGACAAGACATCGTCTGTTTTGCCCGAGAGCGCGGACATCCTGGTGGCGACCCAGGCTGTTTTCCGTCATCGCGCGTCGATCGCGGCCGAGACGTCGGCTGTTCTTGATATTGACTGGGAATTCCACAAACACGACCATCAGGCGTCGCAAGGCGCTTTCGCCCTCATCCAGCATTTGCGGCAGGTCACGCGGGGGCAGGTCCTGTTGCAGACGCGCCATGCCGCGGACGCCTTGCTGCATACGCTGGCAACGGACGACCCGTCGGAATTCTATCGCAGCGAACTTGTTCTCAGGAAAGAGATGGGCCTGCCGCCGTTCGGGGCGCTGGCGACCGTGATCGTGCGCGGCGCGGACCCGGCGCTTGCTTGCGCACAGGCGAAAAGGTTGTATGATATGCTCGTACCTGTTGTTGCCGGGGATATTGTCATCGTGGAGCCGCAGCCGGACCGTACCGCCCTGGAGCGCGGCAAGTTCCGTTATTCCTTTTCTTTGCAGGGCCCTGACAGGACCGGCATCGTCAGAATGGTCAAGGATGCCTTGAAAGTATTCCGGCCGAAAAAGGATGTTGTTGTGACCGTTAATGTGGATTGATCCTGATGAGAATAGTTTTCTTCGGATGTGACGATTTTGCCGTTGTTAATCTGGTGCACCTGATCGACAAGGGGCATCATGTTGTCGGGCTTGTGACCCAGCCGGACAAGCCCCGCGGCAGGGGGCTGCGCGTGGGTTATTCACCGACCAAGCAGATCGCCATGGACCGCGGCATTGCCATTTTTCAGCCGTGGTCGCTCAGTGAGCCGGTCCTCGTCAGCAAGCTTGCCTGGTTCCATGCCGATATCTTTGTGGTGATCGCCTACGGAAAGTTCCTGCCGCAAAGCGTCCTGGACCTTCCCAAACATGGCTGCATCAATGTGCACGCCTCGCTCTTGCCCAAGTACAGGGGCGCCGCGCCTGTTCATTGGGCGATCATGCGCGGTGAAACGCAAACGGGCATCACCATCATGAAGATGGACGCGGGCATGGACAGCGGCGGGATTATCGCGCAGGAGGCGTGCCCCATCCCGGATGACATGACATCGATCGAACTTCGAGCGCGGCTGGCCGTGCAGGGCGCCCAACTTTTATCCCGCACATTGGCTGCGATCAAGTCGGGGAAGTCCGTCTGCCGGCAGCAGGATCCCGCCGGAGTGACGTATGCCCCGAAGATGCACAAGGACCTTGGCCGTATCTGCTGGGGCCGTCCGGCCCGCGAGGTCCATGATATGGTACGCGGGTTGCAGCCCTGGCCCGGCGCGTTCACGTTCTGGAAGGGAAGGCGCCTGAAGGTATTGGAGGCGGTGGCGGCAGATGCTGAGCGCCCCGGGAAGCCCGGCGAGATCGTTGGATCGCATAAACAGGGTTTCTTTGTTCAAGCGGCTGACAGGGCTGTTCTCGTCAAACGGGTCCATCTTGAGAATTCACATGCCATGGACGCGCGCGCGTTCCTGGCAGGGCACAAGCTTGATATTGGCGAGGTCCTGGGATAACGCATGCTCTATCTTATCGCGGCTTCCTTTATTCTTTGGTTGCGCCTGGTGATCTGGCGCTTTTTTCCCGGCCTTGAATCCGCGCTCAAGGACGATCTTTCGAACATGATCATTGCCGGGGCCATTTACGGCCTGGCCTCCTGTTATTTCATCCATAAGAGCGTCCGTCGGGAAAGCCTGCCCGTGACAGGGCTTGAAGGGCCGTTAGCCCTGCTGCTGGCAGCGGCCGCGGCATCCGCGGCATGGACGCTGGAGCCATGGCTGACAGTGCGTTCTTTGTTGATGCTGCTGGCTTATGTCCTTTATTTTTATATGTTGTTCAGCCTTCTTTCGCAAGAGCACTACCGCCGTATTTTTTTGTGGGTATTCTTTGCCGCGGCATTGCTCGTTGCGGCCGTGGGGATCAATGATATCCTCGTGCTCAACAAAGTCTCGGCCGCTGAAGTCGAGAATGCCCGCCTGACGAACCGCAGCCTTTATTATATTTTGATCAATAAAAGAGCGTGTTCGTTCTTCGGCTGGCCGAATGTGCTCGCGGGATTTCTCATGCTGGCCATGCCCTTGGCAGGAGCGCTGGCGATCGGCGCGCGGTCCTGGGCGGTGCGTGTCTTTGTTCTCGCCGGAGCGGGAGTTTTGCTAACGGCCTTCTTTTTCACTTTTTCTTTCCTGGGCTGGAGTATTTTTCTGGTGACTGCAGCGGGCATATTCGCCCTGCTGGTCTGGACGCGGCGCATCAGGCTTTCTGTGAAGATGATATGGGCGGCCGGGGCTTGCGTGGCAGTAGGGCTGGCCCTTTTTACAGGGGTGATCCTGAAAAAGAACTTTTCCGGGTCCATATCGCCGCGTCAGGAGTACATGCGTATCGTTGGCGCGACCATTGCCGAGCATCCTGTGCGTGGGGCTGGTTTCGGCGCTTATTTCCCGGCCTCGTCGCGTTTTGTGATGAATCTCGAGGGATTGACCGCCTTTGCGCACAATTCCTACGCCCAGATCTGGGCTGAGACCGGATTGCCGGGGCTTGTTGCGATCGTATGGCTTGTAGGTCTTTTGATCTTTTGGGTGTGGCGGTATTTTCGCCGGAAGGATCAGGGGCCGGAGTTCTGGGTCATGCTGGCCGCGGCCTGGGGCATGCTCGCGTACCTGCTGGATAATATCAACAGTTTCACCATGCTCAAACCCAATGCCTCGTTCTTTTTCTGGACATGGCTCGCTGTTTTTTGCAGTTATTTCGGGACGCGGGACAGGGCTTTCCCGTCATCAAAGAATGCGGCGCGCGTGATCATGGGGGTGTTGGTTCTTGCCGCGCTGGCAGGGCTGTTCCTGGCCGCGCGTTTTGGTTTTTCGCTTGCCTGTTTGCGTGATGCCAGGGCAGCGGTCAATGCGGGCCAGGCCAAGGCCGCGCTGCCGCTGTTCGAGCGCGCGCGGCAGCTCAACCCTCTGGACAGCAGCGTACCGACCTCCCTCGGGGATGTTTACTTGCGGGCTTTTCGCGCGAACAAACAGGTCGCGGCGCTGGATGCGGCCCAGGCATTCTTTATGGAGGCTGCCGTGAAGTCGCCGAACGCGTACTACAATCATCTGGCGCTTAGCAGTATTTACACGTCGCGCGGCAGCAGTGTCATGGCGCGCGAGTCTCTGATACGGGCGCGTTATGTGTCGCCGTATGAGACGGGGCGCGACCTGGAGGCCGCGGCCTTGCGCCGCGAATGAATGTGATGCAACACACAACTGGCAATGCCGCGGCGCGCCGCAAGAAGATCCCCAGGAAATATCATCCCCAGGGTTTTGAGGTCTTATATGAGGATGACCATCTGATCGTGGGGAACAAGGCCGCCGGCCTGTTGAGCGTTGCCGCGCCGTATGACCGCGAACGCACCGTCCATCAATTCCTGAATGAATATGTGCGTAAGGGGAATTCCCGTTCGCGCAAATGTGTTTTTCCCGTGCACCGGCTTGACCGGGAAACATCGGGCGTCCTCCTTTTTGCCAAGACCGAGCAGGCGCAATGTTCTCTCAAGGACCACTGGAAAGAGACCGAGAAGACCTACATGACGGTCGTTCACGGCAGGCTCGCGCAAAAGTCCGGGACCATATCGAGCTATCTCGTCGAAGATGACAAGTACCGCATGCATTCTTTTGCCGATGATGTCGAAAAAGGCAAACTTGCGCATACGGCTTACACCGTTATTAAGGAAGCCGGCCAGTTTTCCGTCCTGAAGATCTCTTTGTTGACCGGCCGCAAGAACCAGATCCGCGTGCATCTCGCGCATCACGGGCATCCCGTCGTCGGGGATGCCAAATACGGGCGGCCTGATACCCGTTATCCCCGCCTTGCCTTGCACGCGCATGTGTTGGCGTTCACGCATCCCGCCACCGGCGAGCGCCTGACGTTCACCGCGCCCGTCCCTGAGCATTTTTATGCCCTTGCCGGCCGGTGGTGATATGAGCGCTTCAGGCGTCAGGTGGGATGAACGGTCCACGCCCTATTCTGTCCGGTTCGATGATAAATATTTCTGCAGGGACAACGGGTACGAGGAAGGCATTTACGTGTGCTGCGGCGGCAATGCCTTGCGTGAGCGTTTTTCCAGTCTTGACCCCGCTGTTCGCGGAACATTCACGATCATGGAGACCGGGTTCGGGACGGGACTGGATTTCTGCTGCGCCTGGGAATTGTGGGACGCATGCGCGCCGGCGTTATGGACGCTGCGTTTTATATCTGTTGAACTGTATCCTTTGCCTGCTGATCAGATGGACAGAGCACTCGGCATTTGGCCGGCGCTCGAGATTTATCGTAAAGCGCTTCTGGCTCAGTACAGGCCTGAGCCGGGTAGTATGGGGGATTGGTCGTTCGGTGACGGGCGGGTCCATCTGACGGTTGTTTTTGATGATGCGGCGACCGCGTTGCGGCGTATTAAAGAGAAGGGGCTTGCGCCTCAGGGGGCGGATGCCTGGTTCCTTGACGGTTTCGCGCCATCGAAGAATCCTGATATGTGGTCGCCGGATGTATTTGCCGGGATGGCGGCCTTGAGCAAGCCCGGCACGAGCGTGTCCACGTTCACGGTCGCGGGCGCTGTCCGCCGCGGGCTTATGGAACACGGATTCACGGTCAGGAAGGCCCCGGGCCATGGAAAAAAGACAAGCATCTTGACCGGCTCTTTTGGGGGAGTAACATAACAGCCATGTGGCTCTTATTGTCGTTGCTTACAGCTTTCGGTACATCGGTGCAGGATATCCTTTCCAAGCGCCTGTCCACGCGGGTCAGCCCGTATATCACGGCCTGGGCGGTGAGCTTTTTTGCAGTGCCTTTCCTGGCCGTGCTGTTCTTTTGGGAAAAGCCGCCGGCTCTTCATGCCGAGTTCTGGCCCGCGCTTCTGGTCACCACACTTTTTGTGACAACATCCTCAGTATTTTTCTTTAAGGCGATCGAGGCATCCGACCTGTCGCTGACGATCCCGATGCTCAGTTTTACGCCGCTCTTTCTTCTGGTGACATCGCCGATCATTGTCGGCGAGTTCCCGAAGCCGTGGGGGATCCTGGGAATGCTGTTCATTGTTCTTGGATGCTATATCCTTTTTTATCATCCTGATCAAGAGGACATCCTGGCGCCGTTCCGGCGCCTCATCAAGGCCAAGGGCAGCCGCTACATGCTGATCGTTGCCGTGCTTTACAGCATCGGCGGGAATATTGACAAGATCGGCATGCGCGCGTCATCGCCGCTGATGTGGAGTATTTCCCTGAATGCGGCGGTCGGGATCTTTTTGGGGGTCATCATGATGGCCAGGGTCAGAAGGCCCGAAGTCCAGGTCCGTTCAGCATGGCCGTGGCTGCTTTTGCTTGGTTGCTGCATGGCGGTTGTCATGATGCTTCAGATGAATGCGCTTAAGCTGGCCATTGTTCCGTACGTGATCGCCATCAAGCGCACGAGCATCATCATGACGTCATTGTGGGGCTTATGGTTGCTGAAAGAGCAGGGGCAGAAAGAAAGGCTCATGGCCGTGGGATTCATGATCGCGGGGGTCTTTATTATTTCATTTGCGGGATCCTGAGCGCTGTTGTTTAAATTGTTGCATTTTCCGTATCTTATTATAAAATAAACCTGTTACAAAAGTGCTTTAAACGTGTCATCAACTGTTACAAGGAGGGGTATATGGATGCATGGCAACAAGTGATCATAGAACCGGTCACCAATATGCTCAACACAGTGGCGATCTATTTGCCGTTCTTATTCGGCGGATTGCTCATTTTGTTGGTCGGTTGGTTGATCGCAGGCATGATCAGCACTTTGGTGCAGAGGGGGCTTGATCGCCTGAAGTTCAATGCTTTTACAGGCAAGATCGGGTTGAACGAATTGTTGAGCAGGGGCGGGATCGGCATGTCCGCATCATCCCTTCTGGCAACATTCGTCTATTGGGTGCTCATGATCGTTGTGCTGGCAACGACCCTGCAGGCCGTCGGCCTTGAGGAGATCGTCAAGCTGCTCGATCGCGTTACCAATTATGTGCCTAATGTGATCGCCGCCATGTTCGTGGTGGTCATTGGTATGTTCCTGGCCAATGTTGTTTCAGGCACTGTTCGTGCTACCGCCAAGAACGTGAATGTCCTTCGCGCGGATTTTCTGGCGAGCCTGGTCAAGATCGCCATTCTGATCTTTACCGCGGTCAGCGCGCTGGAGCAGCTCAATATCGTGACGTTCTTTGTCACGACGACGTTCCAGATCTTCTTTGCAGCGGTCTGTTTTGCCATTGCCCTGGCTGTTGGCCTTGGCGGCAAGGACCTCGCGGCAAGGATCCTGTGGGATTTCTACAATCAGCAGAATGAAAGAAAATAAGCTGTTTCATTGGATCGATCGCAAGCGCAAGGGGCTTCTGGCCCCTTGCGCTTTTTTATTGGGCCTGATATCTGCCGTTGTCCAGGTCGCGCTGATCCGCGTCCTGATGACGGCTTTCGGCGGCAATGAACTTGTCTTTGTCATTGTGCTCGCGGTCTGGCTTACCGGCGTCGCCCTCGGCGCGTTCGTCATGCGGGGCAGAGATCTGGCCTGGGCCGCGGGGTTGTTCATTGTTGCCTCAGTGCTCGTTCCGTTGACATTGCTGGGAGCAAAACTGTTGAGGCCCGCGCTCGGTATTCCGGCCGGGAGCGCGGCCGGCATCGGTGCGGTCGCCTTTGGCACGGTTATTTTGTTGTTGCCGCTGGCCATGGCCCTTGGCGCGATCTTTCGCATTCTTGCCGCAACCACGGAAGACGGTTCGTGTGTTTATGGCCATGAGGCGTTGGGATTTGTGGCGGGCGGGCTTTTGACCACGATCATGCTGGTGATGCCGCTGCCGCAGGGCGTTGCGGCCTGGGCCCAGCAAAAGGCCTGGCCAGGGTATCGCATGGTGGCCAGCGAACAAACGCGTTATGGAGAGCTTGTTGTTGCCGGGCGCGCAGGACAAAAAAGTTTTTTCGGGAACGGGCGGCATTTATTTACAACACAGGATGATCTTTCCGCCGGGGAAGTTCATCTCGCACTTTTGTCACATCCGGCGCCTGCATCCGTATTCCTGATGGGCGGCGGCTTTTCTGAAGCGGGGCAAAGGGCTTTGGAACATCCGCTGGCGCGGCTGGATTATGCGGAACTGGACCCTGCGTTGATCGCGTTGGAACGCCGGGAAACCGCGATGCCGCAGGATGCCCGTTTTTCTATTTTACCGGGGGATCCGCGATCGACCCTGGCGCGTTCACGACAGATGTATGATGTTATTTTGTTGAACGCCGGGGACCCGACAGACCTTGCGGCCGGCCGGTTCTTTACGCGAGAATTCTTTGCGCTGGCCCGGGGCCATCTTGCGCCGGGCGGTCTTTTGGCTGTCAGCATCAGTTCGTCGGAGAATTATGTTAATGCCCAGGGACGGGCTTATGCGCGGTCCGTTGCCGCCACGTTAGGATCTGTTTTTAAAGATGTCCAGGTCATTCCCGGAGAGCGGATGACCTTTATTGCTTCCGACGCGCAACGAACATTGTCCGCAGATATTCTCACGCAAAGATTGAAAGAACGCGGCATTACGGCACTGTTCCTGGAGGACGGCCGTATCAGTGACCGCATGGAACCGCTGCGCATGGCCGCAGCACGCGCGTTATTGCGGGAGCCGGGCGATATCAGTACGGATGACCGCCCTGTCGTATCATTGCGCGCGCTGGTTCATGCAACAACGCGCTTGGGATATGGTTTTGCCAGGTTGATGCAGGCGCTGGAGCGCTGGGGATGGGTCTTGTGGCTTGTTTTTCCGGCGGGGCTGGCTGCTTTGGCGTTCAGGCGCAACAACCTTGTTCCAACGGGTGGCGCTGTTGTGGCCGGGTTCACGCAAATGGTCTTTCAGGTCGCCGCGATCTTCATGGTGCAGTCCGTGTTCGGGTATGCCTATGCGGCCATTGGCCTGTTGACAGCCGGCTTTATGTTGGGGGTTTTTGGGGGCACACGGCCGTTCTTGCGCGTCAGGGCGGATGTTGCCGCCGGGCTGCAGGCTGTACTGGCATTGTTTTTTATCGGGATGATGTGGTGGTGGCCGGCCGGGATCTTTATTTTTCCTGTTCTTGCCGGCGTTGCGGGCGGCATGCAGTTCACTGCTTATTGCGTGATGGCGGGCGAGGGCCGTTCGGGAAAGATCTATGCCGCGGATGTTGTCGGCGCGGCATTGGGCGTCGTGTGCGCGGGCCTTGTCCTTGTTCCATTATGGGGAATGTTCGCCGCGATGATGTTCATTGTGCTGATCAACGCGGTGATGGGGGTATTGTTAAGATATTATCCGGCGAGCGTTTCCGCCGAGCGGTAGAAACGCGCTTCTTTCAGGCTGGAGGGTTCCCAGGACCCAAAGGGCCTGAGCCATTTGAAGACGAACATTCCTGCCAGTGTCATTAAGCATATTTTCAAGAAATCACGGCGTTGCATGGTTGAATGATCCTTTTTGTTGCATGGATCTTGCTGCTTTATGGCTTCGGCGGGCTTCCTTACGCCGAGCGTTCGGGCGGCCCCTGCGAGGCCGCCTCACTCTGGGTGCACGCTCGCTCGTCCCGGCCTTACGGCCGGGACACCATGCCCGCTCGCGCGCACAATGTCGGCTTCAGGAAGCCCGCCGAAGCCATCGCATCAAGATCCTTCCTAGTACCATATTCCCGGTATAACCGTCCCGCAATATTTGCATCTCCCGTCGATGATATGATGTTCGGTCACATCATAGCCGCTGCGCGCAATAAGGAGTTTACCGTCATTGGGGCAGTAGGTGTTGGCCCCTTCAGCATCGGATATATTGCCGGTATAAACAAAGGACATGCCTTCGGCCCGGGCCATTTCCCGCGCGCGCAGGATGGTCGCCACGGGTGTTGGTGGCAGGTCGTTCAGTTGGTACATCGGCCAGAAGCGTGAGAAATGCAGCGGCGTGTCGTTGCCGCAATTGTCCCTGACCCAGCGGATCAGGGCTAAAAGGTCCTTGTCGCTGTCATTCCACGTCGGGACAACAAGGTTGCAGATCTCAAGCCATACGCCGGAGCGCTTGATCGTCACGATCGCATCAAGCACTGGCTGCAGGGATGCCTGTGACATGTTCCGGTAGAAGTCATCGGTCATGCCTTTGAGGTCTATCTTGATGGCATGCGCCACACTGCATAATTCCTTCAGGGGTTTTTGTTCAATGTACCCGGCGCTGACAAGGATGTTCAGCAGACCCTTGTCTTTGGCCGCGGCGCAGGTGTCGTAAGTGTATTCATAGAAAACAATAGGTTCCGAATAAGTATAGGCAATGCTGCGGCATTGATGCCGGAGCGCTTGCGCCACAACATCGTCGGGTGACAGCGGCGTTGCCTGGACATCTTCGGGCTTGGTTTGTGATATTTGCCAGTTCTGGCAGTAACGGCAATGCAGGTTGCAGCCTGCCGTGGCGATCGAAAAAGCGCGCGACCCCGGGACGACATGGAAGAAGGGTTTTTTCTCGACGGGGTCCACATGCATCGAGCAAGGCTGGCCGTAGACGAGAGAGAAAAGCTTGCCTTTCACATTGGTACGCACGCGGCAATTACCCCGGCCGCCTTTCGGGATGCGGCAATGGCGCGGGCACAGGACGCATTCCACGCTATTCATTGATCTTGTTCCAGTATTTTGCTTCGTGCAGCAAAGAGTCCTCGAGCGCCGCCGCTTTCTGGCCGGAGGCCGGGGCATTCTCGTCGGCGCAGGCCGATGCGATGGGTGCAGCTTTCGGCAGGGCCGTGATGTTGTGGTTGATGATCAACCCCAAAAGGACCAGCGATCCGGCCAGCAGGGCCAGGAATAGATTATCAGATCTCTTTGTCATGGCATCCTTTGATGGTCAATGCGTTCGCCGGGCATGCGCGCAGGCATTTGCCGCATACGATACATTCCTGGGGGTCGATCGCGGGAATGCCCTTGCTATCCGCGGCGATCGCTTTCACGGGACAGGCTTTCTGGCACTGCCCGCAATGGGTGCATGCTTTTGTCGGAACGATCTTAAAGATACTGAACGCGGCACAAAGGCTGCTCAATGCGCCGACGGGGCAGAGGTATTTGCACCAGAAACGGAAGTCAAAGACCGCCATGATCAGCATGAGCGCGAGAAAAACCCAGGCCAGCTTGCTGCCGTGTCCGGAAAAGAGCGTGATGAAGGGTTCGATGGCGGCCGGCGCTGTGTTGCCGATGATCAGGGATAGTTCTACGACCAGAAATAGCAGTGCGTATTTGATCAGCCGGGCGTTCTGGTCCGTTGCGGGTGATATGGCATCGGGGGCGGGGCGTTTGCGCAGCATCAGCTGGTGCAGGATCTCCTGGACGAGGGCAAAAGGACAGAGGCTTCCGCAATAAATGCGTCCGATGACAAGCGTCGCGCCAAGACCCAGGATGAGCGTCATCCACCACAGCGTATTGTCCGCCGGCAGCGGGATATGGCGCAGTCCCGTGTGGGCGAACTGGATGACCGAGAGCATGGTGTGCGCGATCACGCCGAAATAAACAAACCCGCCGAAAAGAGCAGCCCAGCGCAAGGCATTGTTGCGGGTCAGCAGGGCTGCCACCGCCACCAGAAGCAGGCTTAGGGAAATAACGACGGGCCTTAGATGGATATGGCCCGGTTCTTTGGCAGAGGCCCCGCGCAGGGCCCCGCCTACTGCCGATGTAATGGCCTTGCTGGAGATGGTCGCGCCTGAAATAGCATCAATGTCCTTCCCTAATACCAGGGGATCGCGGCCTGTTTTGCCGGTGAACTGCCGCAGGAAATTCTGGATGCCATCTACATAAGAGGCTGTTTCATGATGGGTAAGGATGCGAATGCCGGTGATCGCGCCTTGTGCTGATGTGGATAATTCCAGCGTCATTGGCCCGCCATAGCCGCTGGCCGTGACAAGGGCGGGCGGCGGCAACTGAGGCCCGGCAAAGAAAGGCCCGATGCCGATCAGCAGGATAAAGAGCGCGGACAATAGGAATGCATGGGATCTTT
Source organism: uncultured Planctomycetales bacterium (assembly GCA_964643325.1). Classification (GTDB taxonomy): domain Bacteria; phylum Omnitrophota; class Gorgyraeia; order Zapsychrales; family Fredricksoniimonadaceae; genus Fredricksoniimonas. Next base: position 28,238 of record CAZXSE010000002.1, on the reverse strand, counting down.
TCATTGTGATGTTATTTTACACGTGTAAGATGAAACGAGCAATATTCTCTTGCACGATCTTTGCCATGTCCTTATAATCAAACCATCTTTTTGAACCTACAAGGAGTTTTTTTATGGTCGTTGAAACGATCACGGCGGATGTTAAGGCTGTCATTGAACGCTGGAAGGACAAGCGGGGTAACTTGATCATGATCCTGCATGATATCCAGGATCGTTACGGTTATGTGCCGCGCGAGGCGGCGCTCGAAGTGTCCCGTCAGAGCGATACGCCCCTGGCCCGTATTTACGAAGTGCTCACATTTTATAATTATTTCAAGCTGGTGCCGCCCGGCAAGCACAATATTTCCGTGTGTCTGGGTACTGCCTGTTACCTGAAGGGCGCGGCCGCGCTGATCGACGAGATCTCCCGCGTGCTGCATGTTGAGGAGGGGCAGACCACCAAGGACGGGCTGTTCCATTTGCAGGTGGTCCGCTGCCTGGGCTGTTGCGGCCTGGCCCCGGTCATCACGGTGGACAATAAAGTGTACAGCGCTGTCAAAAGGTCGGATGTTATAACCATGATCGGCGCGCATTCCCAGAATGACCAGGCGCCCGGCGCGTGAAAAAGGAGCTGTTATGCCCATGACCAGGGATGAATTGAATAGATTGAAGGCCGATGCACAGGCCAAAGAGCCGAAGAACTGGATCAAGGTCGGCTATAGCACCTGCGGGGTTGCGGCCGGGGCCAAGGATGTTCTTGATGTGCTTTCGGGCGATGTTAAGGCGCGCAACATGGATGTTGTTGTGAAAAAGTGCGGCTGCCTGGGCCTTTGTTCGGCGGAGCCGCTCGTCGAGGTCAATATTGAGGGCATGCCGCGCGTCTTTTACGGCAAGGTCACGACCGAGATCGCGCACCGCATCATGGACGAGCATGTGTGCCAGAAGAAGCTTGTCGAGAACCATATCCATCAGATCTAAGCAAGGGAACGGACATGAAACGGATATTGCTGCAGGATACCAGCGGCGCGTGCAAGAAAGAATTGCGTGAATTGTACGTGGCGTTCAACAGTCATTTGCTGGACAATGCGCTTGCTGATAAGGCGCAGGTCGTTGTTGCGGCGGATGTGGGCGTTCACAACCAGGGGCTGGCCGTCAAGGTTTTGCCCGAAGGGTTCATTTATGTGAATGTGCAAATTGCGCATATCCCCGATATTGTTGCGTGCAGCGTGGTCAAGGGGGAGAAGGTCGCCTCGCTTGCTTACGCCAGGCCCGATAAGCAGATGCGCATTGTGTTGCGCAATTGCGGTGTCCTTGATCCCGAGAGCCTTGAGGACTACGTGGCGCATGACGGGTATCAGGGGCTGGCCAATGCGCTGGCCATGGGGCCCGCCAAGGTCATTGACGAGATGAAGAAGTCGGGCCTGCGCGGCCGCGGCGGCGCCGGATTCCCGACGTGGCTCAAATGGAGCATCACCCGGGACGTCAAGGGCGAGCAGAAATACATCATCTGTAACGGCGATGAAGGCGACCCTGGCGCGTACATGGACCGTTCGGTGCTGGAAGGGGACCCGCATTCTGTTATTGAAGGCATGATGATCGGCGGTTTCGCGACCGGCGCCAGGAATGGTATTTTTTATATCCGCGCCGAATATCCGCTGGCCGTCGAGCGCATCCAGAAGGCGATCGATGCCTGCCGGGCCAGGGGGCTGTTGGGCAAGGATATTTTTGGTTCCGGTTTTGATTTTGATATCGAGATCCGTCTCGGGGCCGGGGCTTTCGTGTGCGGTGAAGAGACCGCGCTCATTGCCTCCGTCGAGGGTTTGCGCGGCTATCCGCGCCCGCGCCCGCCGTTCCCGTCGGTCAAGGGGTTGTGGACGGAGCCGACGGTCATCAACAATGTCGAGACCCTGGCCAATGTCCCGTATATTTTCCTTAAAGGGGGCGATGCGTTCGGCGCGATCGGCACCGAGGGGTCCAAGGGCACCAAGGTCTTTGCGCTGACCGGCAAGGTCCGCAATTCCGGCCTGGTCGAAGTGCCCATGGGCACGACCCTGCGCGAGATCGTCTTCGATGTCGGCGGCGGCGTGCTGAATAATCGCGCGATCAAGGCGATCCAGACCGGCGGCCCGTCGGGCGGCGTGATCCCGTCGGAGTTCTTTGACACGCCCGTCGAATACGAGAGTTTGCAGAAACTTGGGTCCATCATGGGCTCCGGCGGCATGATCGTCATGGATGAGAACGACTGCATGGTCGATATCTCCAAGTTCTACCTGGGATTTTGCGTGGACGAATCCTGCGGGAAATGCGCGCCGTGCCGGATCGGCGGCACCCAGATGCTCGGGATCCTCAAGAAGATCTGCGACGGCAAAGGCGCGTCGGAAGACATGGCGCGGCTCAATCAGATCGCGCAGGCCATGCAGAAAGCCTCGTTGTGCGGCCTGGGGCAGACGGCGGCGAACCCTGTTCTTTCGACCATGAAATATTTTGAGGCGGAATACAAGGCGCACATTATTGACAGAAAGTGTCCGGCGGGAAAATGCGCGAACCTGGTGGTCTATAGCATTAATAAAGAACGCTGTACGGGATGCGGCCTGTGCGCGCGCAACTGTCCGGTCAATGCCATTTCCGGCGATCGGCAGAGCAAATACACCATTGACGCGGCCAAGTGTATCGGGTGCGGCAATTGCTATGAAGTTTGTAAGTTCGGCGCAGTCTTGAGGCAATAGCCTCAAGACGGAGTCCTGGCAGGGCGCAGTCTTGAGGCAGTAGCCTCGTTTCTTAATATAAAGGAGTTCTGAAGTATGTCTATGGCGAAGAAGATCAAAGCGGTCATTAACGGCCACCCCGTTGAGGTAGAGGCGGGCATGACGATCCTTGAGGCGGCCCACCGCGTCCATATCAATATCCCGACGCTTTGCAAGCACCCCGACCTTGTTCCGTCGGCGGGCTGCGGCATTTGCATTGTCAAGATCAAGAACAGCCGCAAGATGCTGCGCGCCTGCTGCACGCCGCTTGAGGAGGGGATGGATATCACAACTCATGATCCCGAGATCGTGCAGACGCGCCGTACCGTGCTTGAGCTGATCATGTCGAACCATCCGACCGACTGCCTGATCTGCGGCCGTAATAATAATTGTGAATTGCAGAAGATCTGCGCGGATTTCGGGATCCGCGAGGATATTTTTGAACGCAAATTGCCGGATATCCCGCCGGACGCATCCACCGGGACCATGACCCTTGAGCCGCGCAAGTGCATCAAGTGCGGCCGCTGCATCGATGTTTGCCAGAACAAGCAGGATGTTTGGGCATTGTCCTATGTTGAAAGGGGCTTTAACACGCGCATCGCGGCGGCCGGTGATATCAAGCTCGCGGAGTCGCCCTGTGTGCGCTGCGGCCAGTGTTCGGCGCATTGCCCGACGGGAGCCATCTTTGAGAACGATGAGACCCAGAAGGTCTGGGCCATGCTGCAAGATCCGGACCTGCATTGCGTGGTGCAGATCGCGCCCGCGGTGCGCGTGGCCGTCGGCGAAGGGTTCGGATATCCGGTGGGCACGAACCTGACCAAAAAGCTTTACGCGCTCTTGCGCCGTTTGGGGTTCAAGGCGGTGTTCGATACGAATTTCGGGGCGGACTTGACGATCATGGAGGAGGGCCACGAGTTCGTCGAGCGCTTTGTCCACAAGAAAGGGCCGCTGCCTTTGATCACCAGCTGCTGTCCGGCGTGGGTTGATTATCTCGAGAAATATTATGGGGACATGATCTCGCTGTTCTCTTCCGCCAAAAGCCCTCATGAGATGGTGGGTGTTTTGAGCAAGACCTATTATCCGCAGAAGAAACATCTTGATCCCGCGAAGATCAAGGTCATTTCGATCATGCCTTGCACGGCCAAGAAATACGAGATCTCGCGCGCCGCGGAGATGTCGTCTTCCGGGTATCAGGACGTGGATGTGTCGCTGACCACGCGCGAGCTTATCCGCATGATCAAGCAGGCGGGCATTGATTTCAATCAGCTGCCTGATGAGGATTCGGACCTGATGCTCGGTGATTACGCGGGTTCGGGCACGATCTTTGGCGCCACGGGCGGCGTTATGGAAGCCGCCTTGCGCACCGCGTATTTCGCGATCACCGGCGAGGGGTTGAAAGATGTGAATTTCAAGGCGGTGCGGGGACTGCAGGGTATCAAGGAAACAACGGTCACCATTCAGGGGGCCGAGATCAAGATCGCGGTCGCGCACGGGCTTAAGAATGTCGGGCAGGTCATGGACAGGGTCCGTGACGCGATCAAGAACGATCAGCCGGTCCCGTATCATTTCATCGAGGTCATGGCATGCCCCGGCGGATGCGTGGGCGGCGGCGGCCAGCCGTACATGGTCAATGACGAGATCCGCAAGCAGCGCGCCAAAGGGCTTTATGCCGAGGACGCGGCGCTCAAGCATCGCTGTTCGCATGAGAATTTCTATGTTCAACAGCTTTACAAGGAATTCCTCGACAGGCCCTTGTCGGAAAAGGCCCACAAGCTGCTGCACACGCATTACACGGCGCGGCCGTTGTATATAAAATAATTTTATTGTTAGACCTGCGGCCAGGGCGCACGCCTGAAGCTAAGGGATCGGGACAAAAGATGTTCACGCCCCGGTTCTGCGCCTTGCAGGATCGGGGTTTCTTATTGATCGTTCTTTGGCAAGGCAGGTAGTGTTGACCTTTAGCACGAAATTTTTTGCCGTTCCCTTTGATTTACGTCGGTCCTGTAAAGCGCTCAATGCCTGCGGGCTTCGCCACAGTCCCGACGTAAATCTTCGGGAACTTTTGCCAAAAAATTTCTGATTGTGCTTAAAGGTCAACACTACCTGTCCTGCCAAAGAAGATGTTCATTATTAATATAAGATCATATTTTATTTTTTGTAAGATGGGTTGAATGAGAATTCCCCTCCCCCGCGAAGCGTGGGGAGGGGCCAGGGGAGGGGGATTGGCGCATGAGTAAACGACTGGGTTTTGTGGGCATCATCATTGAAGACCGTCTCAAGTCAGCGGCCGCGGTCAACAAGGTCCTTTCCGAATACGGCGACGGGATCGTGGCGCGCGTGGGACTGCCTTACAAGGAACGGCATTGCCAGGTCATCACGCTGACCGTGGATATGACAACGGATGAGTTGGGCGCTTTGACAGGCAAGCTCGGCGCTGTTGACGGGGTCCTGGTCCGTTCAGCGCTGGCCAAAGTATAAGGAGCCTTATGCAGACAACACCCAAATCATTGCGGCTCCATATCGGCATCATCGGCCGGATCAATGTCGGGAAATCCAGCTTCCTGAACATGGTCGCGGGACAGGATGTGGCCATCACTTCCTCTGTACCTGGGACAACCACGGATGTGGTCGAGAAACCCATGGAACTGTTGCCGCTCGGCCCCGTGACTTTTTTGGATACAGCCGGTCTTGACGATGATTCGGCTCTTGCCGGCAACCGGATAGAACGCACGCGCCGGGCCCTGGCGCAATCGGATATGGCGATCATCGTGACGGTCCCGGGTGTGTGGGGCGCGTTCGAGGAGGACATTGTTCGCGAGCTGAAGGGCGCGAAGAAGCCTTTTATTATTGTCGTGAACAAGCAGGACCAGGGGGCGCTTGATCCGGCTTTTGCCGAGCGCTTGCAGGGTGTTACGACCCAGGTCCTGGCCTGTTCAAGTGTTGGGATAAGTGCGGCCATGCGGGATACTTATGTGCATGCGCTCAAGAAGGCCCTGATCGCGATATGCCCGCCGGAGTTGTTGATGCCGCTCTTATTAGTGGGCGACCTTGTCCCGCCGGGTGGGGTTGTTGTTATGGTGATCCCCATTGACAAGGAAGCGCCCAAGGGTCGGATCATCCTGCCGCAGGTTCAGGCGATCCGTGACGCGCTCGACCATGACATTGCGTCTTTCGTCGTCCAGGAGAAGGAATTGCCCGCCATGATCGGCAAGCTCAAAGCCCCGCCGGACCTTGTCGTGTGCGACTCTCAAGTCGTGGACCGGATGGTCAAGGACACACCTGCGGGCGTGGCATGCACGACATTCTCGATATTGCTGGCGCGTTTTAAGGGCGACCTTGATGAACTTGCGCGCGGCGCGGCGCATATTGCCTCGCTCAAGCCGGGTGACAGGATCCTGATCGCGGAGAGCTGTTCGCATCATGCCATTGAGGATGATATCGGCCGCATCAAGATCCCGCGCTGGTTAAGCCGGTCCGTGGGCGGGGACCTTAAGATAGATCATTGCGCAGGCCGTGATTATCCGGCGGGGCTGGAACATTACCGGCTCATCATCCATTGCGGCGCTTGCATGCTCACCCGCGGGGAAATGCTTTTGCGTATCCATTTAGCGAAAGAAAAAGGCGTGCCGATCACCAATTACGGGCTCGGGATCGCTTTTGTGCAGGGCGTGCTCACGCGCGTCCTTTCGCCATTCCCGTCGGCATTGGCCGCGTTCGAACAAGAATTAAAGGCAATATAAGAAAGAAGGCCGTATGGTACACGATACAGTTTCCACATCATGGGTGGACGGGCGCATCAAGCAGGATGAGATCAACAGGTACATGGACCAGGGCCGGGATTTCATCCATGACGATGAGATCGAGGCTGGATTACGTGCGGCCCCGGGAGAGCCGGATCCCGCCGAAGTCCGTGATATCCTGGCCAAGTCCAGGGCCATCAAGGACCTGACCCTTGAGGAGGTCGGTGTCCTGATCCGCGTCAATGACAAGGCCATGCTCGAGGAAATGCGCCAGGCCGCGCTTGAGGTCAAGCTCAAGGTCTATGACAACCGCATCGTGACCTTCGCGCCGTTCTATCTCGGGAATTATTGTGTCAACCGCTGCGCGTATTGCGGGTTCAATAAGGACAATACAACGGCTACGCGCAAGGCCCTTAGCCAGGACGAGATCCGCCGTGAGGTCGAGGTCCTGGCCGGCACGATCGGGCATAAGCGGCTCATCGCTGTCTATGGCGAGCACCCCAAGAATGATGTGGATTATATCGTCGAGAGCTTAAAGACCATTTACTCCGTCAAGGTCAAGACCCGTAACGGCCACGGTTCCATCCGCCGGGTGAATGTGAACGCGCCGCCGTTCTCTATTGAGGACCTCAAGAAGATCGCTGACGCAGGCATCGGCACATATCAGGTCTTTCAGGAGACGTATCATAAAAAGATGTATGCCCGCCTGCATCCGGCCGGAACGATCAAGGGCAATTATAACTGGCGCCTGTATTGCATGCACCGCGCCATGGACGCGGGCATTGACGATGTGGGCATTGGCGTGTTGTTCGGTCTTTATGACTGGCGTTTTGAGCTCATGGCCGTGATCCGGCACACGCAGGAGCTGGAACAAAAGATGGGCGTCGGTGCGCACACCATTTCTTTTCCGCGGCTGGTACCGGCGCTTAATTCCATCATCACGCCCGACTGGCCGTATCTTGTTTCCGACGATGACTTCAAGAAGATCATGATGATCATCCGCCTGGCCGTTCCTTACACGGGCATGATCATCACGGCGCGCGAGAAGGCATCGATCCGCAACGAGGCCGTTATGATGGGCGTTACGCAAATGGATGCATCCTCGCGCATTGCGATCGGCGGTTATTCGGACGCCGTGACCGCGCAGAAGGAGAACAAGCAGCAGTTCATCCTCGGCGATACGCGCTCGCTCGATGAGCTGATCCGCGACATGGCGAAGATGGGGTTCATCACGTCATTCTGCACGGCCGGGTACCGCTGCGGCCGCACGGGCAAATGCATCATGGACCTTTTACGGAGCGGCGCCGAGGGGAAGTTCTGCAAGCTTAATGCTGTCCTGACCTTTCAGGAATGGCTGGATGATTTTGCGAGTGACGATACAAAACGCCTGGCCCAGCCCTTGATCGAGCGGGAGATCGCGCAGATCAAGGCCAAGAACCCGCAGGCGCTGGACATTTTCTTGAATTACTATGACAGGGTCAAGAAGGGCGAGCGCGACCTTTATCTGTGAGGCATTGATGGACCGTTCAAGGATCATTCAGCTGTTGAATGCCAGTGACCCGCAGGCATTGTTCGCCGAAGCGGACCGCGTGCGTCAATACCATGCGGGCGACGGCGTGCATTTGCGCGGGCTCATTGAATTCTCTAATAATTGCGGGCGCGATTGCCTGTATTGCGGCATCCGTTGTTCGAACAAAGGATTGAAGCGTTATCGCATGGCCCCGCAGGAGATCTTTGATGCTGCGTCCGAGGCAAAACGCCTTGGCTGCGGGAGCATTGTCCTTCAGTCCGGCGAGGATGGACAGCCGCTGGACGGGATGTGCGATCTTCTCCGGCGCATCAAGGCAGAGCTTGGCCTGGCCATTACATTGTCTATCGGTGAGAGAGCGCGCGAGGAATATACAGCGTTGAGAGCGGCAGGCGCTGACCGGTATTTATTGCGTTTTGAAACGTCGTCGGATGAACTTTTTTGCAAGCTTAAGCCTAATGCATCGCGGGCCGGCCGCATGCAGTGCCTGTCGTGGATCAGGGAGGCTGGTTTTCAGGTTGGCTCGGGCATGATGGTCGGACTTCCCGGGCAAACGCTGGAGATGATCGCGGACGATATTCTTTTAATGGAGAAGCTGGGCCTGGACATGATCGGGTTTGGCCCGTTCATTCCGGACCCGCACACGCCGCTCAAGGATGCATCGGGCGGTTCGCTGGACCTGGTGTTGCGCACGCTGGCCGCGATCCGCATTGTCATGAAGAACGTGCATATCCCGGCGACAACGGCCATGGGTACGATCGATCCCCAGGGCCGGCAACAAGCGCTTTGCGCCGGAGCCAATGTCCTGATGCCGAATGTCACGCCCACACGCTACCGCGAGCTTTATCAGATCTATCCCAACAAGCCCGGCCTTCAACAGGCGCCCAGCGATACTGTTGAGACGCTCGTCGGGCTCATCCATTCCTGCGGCCGTTTTGTGGCCGACGGCCCCGGGCACAGCTTGAAGGCCTCATCTTCTTTACGTTCTTGAATAAATGATCCGTCGCGGTGGAAGCTGTTCAGGCCATTCTCCGACGGGGAAAAACGGATTGACAGCCATCCTTTGCTGCGTTAGGATGTTTTTCATTGAGCGATAAAATTGTTTTTAAGAGTGCCGCAAGCCCGTCCTCGACGGAGAAAATAGTTCAAAAAAATATTTAAAAAATCGTTGACAGTCGCTCTGGCAGGAATACTATATGTAGTGCCTGCCAGGACAAGTTGTATCTATATCTTGTTTCTCAGCAGGCATTATGTTTTTGCGGTTTATTAACATCCTTTAACATTAGTAACATATGGCGTTAATGGCCAGTCCCAAGTTTCAGTACATTTACGGCCCCGTTCACTCCTGGAGAATGGGGATGTCCCTCGGCCTGGACCCGATCGCAACCTCCCAAAAAACCTGTAATTTCAACTGCACCTATTGCCAGCTTGGCTCTTGCGCGAGTGTTACGGGCGAGCGCCGTGTTTTTGTATCAGTGCAGGAACTGGTGGATGAGCTTAAAGCCCTGGATACGGATGTGGCGATCGATTATCTGACATTTTCCGGTAATGGAGAGCCGACCCTGGCGTCCAATATAGGGGAAATGATCCGCGCGGTGCGCGCGTTGCGCCCGGAAAAGATCGCGGTCATCACCAATGGTACGCTGTTGGGCCGCAAGGATGTTCAGCATGATCTGCGCGGCGTTGATCTGGTGCTGGTCAAGCTTGAGGCCGCGGATGAAACGGTGTTCGCGCGGCTGAACCGTCCGGCGACGGGAGTGACCCTGGCGTCTGTTGTCGACGGCATTAAAGACTTCAAAAAGACTTTTGAAGGCCGGTTCGTGATCCAGGTCATGTTCGTGGAAAAGAATAAAGGCCAGGCCGCGGCCATTGCCCGCCTGGCCAGGGAGATCGGCGCGGATGAGGTTCAGCTCAATACGCCGCTGCGTGATGGCGGAGAAAAGCCTCTGACAGCGCCGGAGATGGCGGCATTGAAAGGTCATTTTGCCGGAGTGAATGTCCGCATGGTCTATGAAGAAGAACACAAGCCTTATCAGCCTTTTGACGCCGGAGCAACAGCGCGCCGGCATGGCCATAAGAGCGCAGGGAAAGTTTAGTCGGGAATTATTCATTCATCATCAAGAGGAGGATCGCCCCGTGTACACCACAGAATTGTTCGACAGGGTCATCAAGCGCAGCGGTGAAGAAGAGAACTTTGATCCTGCGAAGATCACGCGCGCGATCCAGAAGGCGGGCGAGGCCACCGGCGAGTTCGACGGGGAGGCCGCGCAGAAGTTGACGATCAGGGTCCTGAACCTGGCGCTTCAGATCTATTCCAAGCGCCTGCCGACCGTCGAGGGCTTGCAGGATATTGTCGAGGAAGTCCTGATCACGTCCCCCTACAAAAAAACGGCGAAGGCTTACATCATTTATCGTGACCAGCATTCCCGCATGCGCGAGATCGCGTCGATGTTCAATGTCGAGCTCGTCGAGAAGTATCTTTCGCGCAAGGACTGGAAGGTGAAAGAGAACTCTAACATGGCCTATTCACTGCAAGGCCTCAATCATTATGTTTCTTCTGAGATCTCCCAGGCGTACTGGCTCAACAAGGTTTATCCGCAGGAAGTGCGCGAGGCGCATACCAACGGAGATATGCATATCCATGACCTGGGCAGCATCAGCGTTTATTGCGTGGGCTGGGATCTGTACGATCTTCTGTTGCAGGGGTTCCAGGGCGCATCCGGCAAGGCCGAATCCCGCCCGGCGAAACATTTTCGTTCGGCATTGGGGCAGGTCGTCAATTTCTTTTACACGCTGCAGGGTGAGGCCGCGGGCGCCCAGGCGTTCTCGAACTTTGACACCTTGCTGGCGCCGTTCATCCGTTACGACGGGCTGACCTACAAGGATGTGCGCCAGGCGCTGCAGGAATTCCTGTTCAATGTCAATGTGCCCACGCGCGTCGGGTTCCAGACGCCGTTCACGAACGTCACCATGGATGTCCGCGTCCCGAACTATTACAGGGAAAAGGGCGTTCTTGTCGGCGGCAAGGTGCAGGATGATGTGTACGGCGATTTTCAGAAGGAAATGGACATGTTCAACAAGGCGTTCCTTGAGGTCATGCTCGAGGGTGATGCCAAGGGCCGCGTGTTCACGTTCCCCATCCCGACCTACAACATCACCAAGGACTTTGACTGGGACAATCCCGAGTTAAAGCCCCTGTGGGACATGGCGGGCAAGTACGGGATCCCGTATTTTACCAACTACATCAATTCCGACATGAGCCCGGATGATGCGCGCAGCATGTGCTGCCGCCTGCGCATCGACAACCGTCAGCTCAATTCCCGCGGCGGCGGACTTTTCGGCGCGGCGCCCCTGACCGGGTCCATCGGTGTCGTGACCATCAATATGCCGCGGCTCGGGTATGCGTGCAAGAACGCGGAAACGTTCTATGCCGAACTTGAGCATCAGATGATCCTTGCCCGCGAGAGCCTTGAGATCAAGCGCAAGGGCCTCGAGGTCTTGACGGATGACAATCTTTATCCTTACATGCGCTTCTACCTGCGCAGCATGAAAGAGCGTTTCGGCCAGTACTGGAAAAACCATTTCTCGACGATAGGCCTTGTCGGGATGAACGAATGCTGCCTGAATTTCCTGGGCGAGAACATTGCCACGCCCAAGGGCAAGAAGTTCGCGGAAGATACGCTGGATTTCATGCGCAAGGTCCTGTTGAAGTTCCAGGAGGAGACGGGGAATAACTACAATCTTGAAGCCACGCCGGCCGAGGGTGTTACTTACCGGCTTGCGCGCATGGACAAGGACATGTTCCCGGAGCTCAAGCGCGATTGCCCCAACGAGGCCGCGGGCGGGGAGCCGTTCTATTCAAACTCCACGCACCTGCCCGTGCACCACACGGATGATATTTTCCAGCTCTTCGATCACCAGGATTCCCTGCAGGCGCGCTATACCGGCGGCACGGTCATCCATGTGTTCGTGGGGGAAAGGATCGATGACACGGATTCCGTGAAGAACTTCGTGCGCACGGTCTGCGAGAAATACAGCCTGCCGTATTTCACGATATCGCCCACGTTCAGCGTTTGCCCGTCGTGCGGGTACATCGCGGGCGAGCACAAGCATTGCCCTTCATGCGCGGCGGAGTGCGAGGTCTATTCGCGCATCGTCGGTTATCTGCGCCCGGTGAACCAGTGGAACAACGGCAAGAAGGCCGAATTCCTTCAGCGAAAGACGTTCAGCGTATGCTCATCGGGGGCCTGCTCAAGTTCTCACTGATCGATTATCCCGGCAAAGTGGCAGCGGTGATCTTCACCCAGGGGTGCAATTACCGCTGCCCCTTTTGCCACAATCCCGAACTCGTCCTTCCGGAACTGTTCACGCCGCCGATCGATACCGGGGAGGTCATGGCGTTCCTTGAAAAACGCCGCGGGCAGCTGCAGGGTGTTGTGATCACCGGCGGCGAGCCGGCCTTGCAGCCGGACCTGAAGGATGTCATCCGCCGCATCAAGGACATGGGCTTTTTGGTCAAGCTTGACACCAACGGGTCGCGTCCGGATGTCTTGCGCGAGATCCTTGCACAGGGGCTTGTTGACTTTGTGGCCATGGACATCAAGGCGCCCCTGGCGGATTACAACAGGACAACAGGCGTTGCGGCGGATACCGGCTGTGTGCAGGATTCCATCGCGTTGATCCGTTCATCAAAGGTGGCGCATCTGTTCCGGACGACAGCGGTCAAAGGTTTTTTGGGGGCGCAGGATATGCCCGCGGTCAAGGCCTTGCTGGGATCGTGGGAGCGTTACAAATTGCAGCGCGGTAATGTGGAAGGCAAGGTCCTGGACCCCTCGCTGCGCGACCGGGCGGGAGAGTTCACGAACGACGAGTGGCAAAAGCTTCAGGAAGCGTGTTCATGACGGCCGCGGGATCATTACATATCCGTTGACAGCCGAAAAACAGAGCGGTAAACTGTCAGCCATTCTGTACAATCAGGGGAAGTTAATATTTAAAAGGAGATGTATCGATGAAAAGATCACTGATGGCGGTCGTGTTGGCTTTAGGATTAGCATTCGCGGTCAATGTGCCTGTTGTTGCGGCGCAGGAGAATATGGAAGACAAGTTCTCATTCGGTAAGGTGGTCAGCGTCGCTGCCGGGCAGATCACGGTGAAGGAATATGATTTTGCCAAGGACGCGGATGTCGAGGTTGTTTATGAATTGACGGCGGAGACCGAGTTCGGCAATGTGAACGCGGCGGCCGATCTTGCTGCGGGCGATGATATCGTCATTGATTATATGGATAAGAATGGCAAGCGCGTGATCACGACCCTGGTCAAAGAGGAAAAAGGCGCGGAAGTCCCTGTCGAGGCCCCGGCCCCTGCAGTGACGGAAGCTCCGGTCGCGGCAGAAGTTCCGGCAGCGGCTCCGGCGGCAGCGCCTGAAGCCCCGGCAGCACCGGAAGCTCCGGTGGCGCCGGAAGCGGCCCAATAAGCGGGTGAGTTCCCGATAAGGGAAATGTGACAATAAGGCACAACGAAAGAGACGCACATGGACAAGGGCAAAGTGAAGTGGTTCGATCGTAAGAAGGGTTATGGTTTTATCACGACCGCCGAAGGCAAGGATGTGTATGTCCATTACAGCGGCATCCAGTCCGAAGGGTTCAAGTACCTCGTTGATGGAGAGGAAGTTGAATTCGAGGTCCAGGAAGATGCGCGCGGCCCCAAGGCCGTGAATGTCGTTCGCCTGAACCCGCCGCCCGAGAAACCGCGCGCGAACCGTTACGAAGAAGCATAATAGCCGCTGTTGTTAACGGGTATCAGCAACAATACAAGATCCCCTGTTCCGGCCGCAAGTCCGGGGCAGGGGATCTTTTTATGCTTTGTATTGGAGAAAAACCTGTCGTTCTTTTTCGGGGAAGCGCTCGATGGCGTAGCGCAGCATGGTGCGCGGCATGGTCTTTAACCGGGGTTTTAAGAAAGCCTTGAGGGCTTTCATGTCGCGCTTGCCCGCCTCGCGCAGCATCCAGCCGGCGGCCTTATGGATGAGATCTTCCTGATCGCCCAGGAGGATGCCGGCGATATGGAATGTGTCGTTGACGAGGCCATCGCGGATGAATGCGTGCGTTGCCACGATGGCGATGCGCCGCTCCCACATGTTCCGGGAACGGGCGAGCGCGTCGAGGATCTTTTTGTCCTTGCCCAGGAGCCAGCTCCCGACGATCTTCGCGGCGCTCAGGTCGACAAGGTCCCAGTTATTGACGAAGGCGGCATTCTTGAGGTAAAGGGTAAAAATGGCCTTTTGTTCTGCAGCATTCCCCTTTGAATATCGATCGATGAGCAGGAGCAGTGCCAGAAGGCGCTCTTCATGCACGGGCGCGCGCAGCAGTTTCAGGATGGAAGGCCTCTTTAATGCGGCGCACGCCGCGGCCACCTGGCGTATTTCCGGGACCGTGACCCCGATGAAGATATCGTGTTCGCTGTAGGCGCCTTTGCCCGTCATGAAGAAGCGTTGCAGGGCCCTGGCCTTGGCCGGGGTTGCGCGCCTGTGGAGGGCCTCGCGTGCGTGCGTGTCGTCCATGTGTGAAAATCTCAATTTAACATTGTTGCGTGAATTGTTCAGGGGTATGATTTTACCTATGAATAAAAGAATATGCATTCTTTTTCTTATCGTGATGGCCGCAGCGCCGCGCGCGCATGCGCTTGAGCCTGGGCCTGACATGGTCCTTCGGGACGAGAACTTCTTTTTGCAGCGGGAGAACGGCCGGCTCCAGGCCGAGATCGAGAGCATGAAAGAAGCGCTGGTCAGGGCCTCGGCGGAGAAAGAAGCGCTGGAGTTGAAAGTGGACGCTTTGCAGAAATCCATCCTGGCGTTTGACGGGGATTGCCTCAAGAGGATCGACCAGGCCGCCATACCGTACCGCGCACAGATGGAAGATGCGGCAAGAGAATTGAAAATGTTGGGATTGGCGTTGGAAGAAAAGAATGCCCGGCTGGCGGAAATGGCCAGGGAGAAGGACGCGCTGGCCGCGAAGGCTGACATGATGGCCGGCGAGAAGATAGCATTGCGCGCGTCGCTGCGCGCCGTATCTGATGAACTGGACGCGCTCAAGGCCAATTCCCGGAAATAGGATGTTATGCGGATCTGTTTTATCGTCGGGACATTCCCGTCCCTTTCGGAGACATTCATTCTCAACCAGATGACAGGGTTGATGGACGCGGGCTGCGACATCACTATCTTCGCCGGCGCTCGCGGCAGGGACCCCGTGATCCATGAGGATGTGGTGCGCCACGGCCTGCTGCAGCACACCCGTTATCCCGCCTACAGGTCATGGCCGCCCGTTGTGCGCGCGCTGAAGTTCCTGTTCATTTTTCCGGCATGCGTCTGGCGCGCGCCGGGGGCGCTCTTGCGCTCGCTGAACGCGGTCCGTTTTGGCCGCGAGGCCTGGTCGCTGGACCTTTTTTTCACGACGCTCATGTTCCTGGAGGCGCGCGATCACGATATTGTGGTGTGCCATCAGGGTGATAACGGGATCCTCGGGCTTAAGATGAAAGAGCTCGGCGCGCTGACCGGGAAGATCGTCACGGTCTTTCATGTCGAGGACCTTTGCGATCTTGCCGGGGCCATGATGTCGGTGAAGCTGCAGCATCTGTTCGCCGAAGGCGATCTTTTTCTGCCCGTAAGCCGTTATGCCCGGAACAAGCTGGTGGAGTTGGGATGTCCTGAGCGTAAGATCACGGTCCATCGCATGGGGGTTGACGTGCGGCAGTTCGATGTCAGCGCCCGCAAGCGTTTTGGCGCCGGGACGCTCAAGGTCCTCTCGGTGGCGCGGCTGATCGACAAAAAAGGCATGATGTACGGCCTTGAGGCCCTGGCTTTGCTCGACGACATTCCCTGGTCGTATATCATTATCGGTGACGGGCCTTTGCGCGCAGAGCTTGAGGCTCACGCGCGCCGCCTGGGGGTGGCCGGGCGCGTGCGTTTCATGGGGGCGCAGGATTCAGGAACGATCCGCCGGTGCCTCAAGGAAGCGGATATTTTCCTGGCGCCGAGCATTACCGCGGCTTCCGGCGAGAAGGAAGGGATCCCGGTCGTTCTGATGGAAGCCATGGCCAGCGGGGTGCCGGTGGTCACGACGGTCAACGGCGCCATTCGCGAACTGGTCGAGGACGGAAAGACAGGGGCGCTGGTCCCGGAAAAAGACCCCGGCGCCCTGGCCGCGAAGCTGAGGCTGCTGCGCCATTCGCCGGAGCGGGTCGAACAGACCGCGCAGGCGGCGCGCAGGCGCATCGAAGAGCAGTTCAATATCACGACCTTGAACCAGGTCCTGATCAAACTTTTTACACAGACGGTCTATGAGAGTTGATATTTGCGATGACTTTGCGGCGGTAAGCCCCTCGTCGTGGGATGCGCTCGTAGCGGTTTCGCCGACGAACATGCTTTTTCAGAGCAGGGCGTGGCAGGAGGCCTGGTGGCGCGCGCACGCGCGCGAGGGGCGTCAGCTGCGGCTGATGGCCTTGCATGACGGTGACACGCTCAAGGCGCTTATGCCGCTGTTCCTGGAGCGGGGGGTCTTGAAGTTCATTGGCGACGGGGATGCGCCGGCACTCGATCTTCTTTACGATGCGCGCCATCCCGGGACACTTACTGCGCTTGAGACGCCGCTGCGCGAATGGGAGGAATGGCAGGTCATGGAGCTCAATGCCGTTCCGGCGGCATCCCCGACGTGCCGGTGGCTGCGGGATGTCGCTGATGACGCGGGGCTTTTTTCATTTGATTTTGGCCGGGGATCCCTGCGCGGCGTGCCGCTGCAGGGGCATGAAGCGCAGGCGGCCCGCAGCCTGCAGTCAGGGCCTTTGTCCCGTCATGCCGGCGTCCTCGCGACGCAGGGCAGCGTACGCGCGGTACATGCCGAGGGGCCGCGGCCGGAGGATATTCCGTGGCAGGCGCTGTTCATGCAGCATATCCATCGCTGGATGTTGCGCCCGGAACCCGGGGCTTTTGTGGCCCGCCCTGACCGTGACTTTACCCGGCAGCTTTGCGCGGACCCGGCGCTGCAGCCGGGGCTCGTGGTCACCACGCTGCTGTTGAATGAACAGCCTGCGGGGTATCATATCGGGCTTGTCCACGGGGCGGACCTTTACTCATGTGTTTTTTCTTTTGATGCCGCGCTCAGGCGGTTCTCTCCCGACGATGTTTTGTGGCGTGAGGTGGTGTTGTACGCGCTCAGGCGCGGCTGCCGCCAGCTGATATGCGCGTCCTCCGACGAGCCGGTCATCCGGCGCACGGCGGCGCACCTGGCGGCGACGCGTTCGGTCCGGGTATTCCGCCAGCGGCATTTGAAATGGCAGCAGCAGGCCCGGCTGTGGGCCGGCAGGATTCCCCTGGTCCGCGACACCCGGACGTTCGTTGAAGCGTGCCGCGGCGTTCTGGAAGTCTTGATCAGCAAGAAAAAGATCGTTGAGGCTGCGCAGCGCAGCGTTGCCGGTGTCGATGATCTTTCTTGCAGCCCCCTGCTTGCGCGGCCTGAGATCGAGATCTTACGCCGCCTGCGGCCGCAGCTGAAGGGCTTGTGCATGCTTGATATGGCGGCCGGCCGGGGACGGACAGGTATTTATTTTGCCGGAGCGGTGAAGCAGTATGCGGCTTTTGACCGCGCTCCGGCGGATATAGAGGCGGCCCATGCGTGCCTTGATGATCAGGTCCCGGCGCGCGACATTTTTGTCGCGGATGCGCGGCACATGAGCTTTGCCGTGGACGGGGCGTATGATCTGATCCTTTGCGGCGGCGGCAGGATCGACGAGTTCACGGAAGATGACCGCCGGCGCGTGCTGGAAGAGGTCCGCCGGGTGGCCAAAGAGGGGGCCTGGTTCTGTTTTTCATCGCGCAATCTGCAAAGCCTCAAGCCCGGCCAGGGTTCCGGAGCTGTGGATCTTTTGCGCCGGTTGCGCCGGCGGCTGCTCGTGGCGGCGGCTAACGGACATCTGGCGCGTTTGTGCCATCAGCCCTCGGCCATGCTGGTCGATGAGGATAGCGGCTATCGCGTACCGGTCTATTACAGCACGCCCAATGCCCAGGTGCGCGCGCTCAAGGAGCTTGGATTTCATGACATCAGGGTATTCTCGACGAGGACGGGGCTTGAGGTGCGCGACTGGCGCCGCTGGAGCAAGTTGACTGACGCGAGCCTTTATTATGTATGCCGCGTCTGATCCGCGAAGTTTTTTGACAAAAAGTTTCCGGATGTTATGATGGATTTCAACCTACAAGGAGGGGATATGAACAAGATGTTATGCATGGGAATGTTCGTGGCGGCGTTCGTGTTCGGGTCCGGTGTTGCGCAGGCCCAGGTGGTCGCTGACGGCATGAAGGTCAAATTTGATTATACGCTGACCGTTGACAAGGAACAGGTCGAGACGACGGAAGGCAAGCAGCCGCTGGAATATGTGCACGGTAAAGAAATGCTGATCCCGGGCCTTGAAAAAGCGCTGGCGGGATTGAAGGCTGGCGATACCAAGACGGTCATCGTCAAGCCCGAGGATGCCTACGGTCCTGTGCGCCCTGAGGCTGTGCGCGAGATGGATAAAGAGAAGCTTCCGAAAGATATTACGCCTCAGGTCGGCATGGTGCTTGAGATGCAGGATCCTGATGGCAATGCTTATCCGGCCATGATCAAGGAGGTCAAGGACAAGACCTTTATGCTTGATTTCAATCACCCGCTTGCGGGCAAGGAACTGACGTTCGATGTGAAGATCGTTTCCGTCGAGCCCGTGCCTGCGGCGCCTGTTGCGGCAGAGGCTGCGCCGGCAGAGAAGAAATAAGGGGCTGTTGGCCCTGTCGAAGCCCCTGGCGCTTTGCTGGTCAGGGGCTTCTTGATTTTGAGGCAATGATGATGGTCATTCAGGGGAACATATTGGACTTTACAGGCGTTTTTGCCGCCGGCGTCATGGTGGGCCTGACGCCGTGCGTTTATCCTCTTGCTCCTGTTACTGCGGCCTTGATCGCGGGAGCGAATGTGAACGGGACCCGGCGCGCCGGCATCTTGTTGTCGCTTGTCTATGTCCTTGGGCTTGCGCTTTCCTATGCCGGGCTTGCGGTTGCGGCCGCTGTCACAGGCAAGGTATTCGGCATAGCGCAGAATGCGCCGGCGGTGCTCGCGGCGCTTACGGTCGTCTTTTTGGCGGGCGGCCTTATCATGCTGGAGATCATTCCATTGCCTGTTTTCAGGCTTTTTACGACGGCCCGGCCAAGGACCCCGTGGGCGGTCTTTGTGATGGGGCTGGCATCGGGCTTTGTCGTCGGCCCCTGCACAGCGCCTGTTCTTGGCGGGCTTTTGGCGTATGTGGCCGCGAAGCAGCATGTGTTGTATGGATCGGCCCTGCTGTTCGTTTTCGCCTGCGGTATGGGGCTTTTCCTGGTCCTCGCCGGCGCGGGCGCCGGATGCATGGCGGTTCGACTTCGTTCGGGCGCGTGGATGTTATGGATAAGACGGGCGGCAGGAGCCGTTCTTCTGGGATTCTCGGGATATTATTTGTTGCGGTTCTTTGGCCTTGTTTGAATGGAGATGACAATGAAGAGATGGACCATCGGACTTTTGTTCATGGCGCTGGTGTTCACCGGACCGGGTTGCGCGCAGGCCCAGGAAAGCCCGCTTGTCGGGAAGAAGGCGCCGGACTTTTCTCTTGAACGTCTGGCTGGCGGGTCCGCGAGCCTCAGCGGGCTTATCAGCGGGAAAAAGGCGATCGTGTTCTTCTTTGCCATATGGTGCCCTCATTGCCGCGAACAGCTTAAGGCTCTTGCGCGCAAGGATCAGGAACTTGCGACACAGAGCATTGAGATCGTGCTCGTTGATATCGGGGAGCCTGCTCCCAAGGTCGCGAGGTTCATGAAGGCGCAGGGCATTGACCGGGATGTCCTGCTGGATACGGGGTCGTTCGTGGCCGAGGCGTACGGGGTCATGGGTGTGCCCGCGCTCTTTTTTATCGGTTCCGACGGAAAAGTTCTTTATTCGGAGTTCGGGCTTCCGGACGATTATCTGCAGATCTTTAATTGACGCTTGACATGCCACACTCCTGTGTGGTATAAGAGAGCCATGACAAATACCAACCTTACCCAGAAGCAAAAAGATGTCCTGAAGTTCATCTACGAACAGATCCGTAATTGCCAGTCCGCGCCCACTATTCGCGAGATCGGCGAGAAGTTCGGGTTTTCTTCGACCGGGACCGTTCGGGATCATTTACACGCTTTGGTCCAGAAAGGCTACATCCGTATCCATGAGGGGAAGTCGCGCGCGATCGAGCTTATTAAGGAAGCTCTTTTTCAGGTGCCGGTTTTAGGTCAGGTACAGGCCGGCATGCCGGTCTATGCCGCGGAAGATCTGTTGGGGTATTTGAACCTTGATCAGTTCGCGTTCCCGGGGCCTGATGTTTTTGCGTTGCGGGTCAAGGGGCTGAGCATGAAGGATGCGGGTATTATGGAAGGCGACTTTGTCCTGGTGCGCAAACAGGAGCATGCGCAGCCCGGCGATATCGTGGTGGCGTTGTTGGGTGAAGAGGCAACAGTCAAGCGCCTGGCCAGGCGCGGCGCTGATTATTTTCTGGATCCCGCGAATCCCGCGTTCCAGCCCATCCCGTTGACGCCGGAAACATCGATCATTGGAAAAGTCCTGCAGGTCGTGCGGGGATATAATTAAGAAAGGATCATATGAAGATCGTTAAGACGGATAAAGCGCCTGCAGCCGTGGGGCCGTACAGCCAGGCCGTGATCGCAGGGGGCCTTGTTTTTTGCGCCGGGCAGATCCCGCTGGACCCGGCGACGGGCAATATCGTTCCCGGTGGCATTGAAGAACAGACGCGCCGCGCGTGCGAGAATATCAAGGGCGTGCTTGCCGCGGCGGGGACCTCGCTCAACAAGGTGGTGAAGGCGTCCGTCTTTTTAAAGGACATGAATGATTTTGCGGGGATGAACAAGGTTTACAGCGGGTATTTCACATCGGATTTTCCGGCGCGTTCGACCCTTCAGGTCGCGCGCATCCCCAAGGATTGCCTGGTCGAGATCGAAGTGGTCGCGGAAGTCTGATCATGCGAGATGGCGCAGGAATTTGTTCCATTAAGAAATGATCTCTGCTATTATTCTTCAAAAAGGAGACAGGATATGATCTTAGCTTTAGGGATATTAGCGGTCGGGGTTCTGGCGCGGTTCATGCCGCATGCACCGAATTTCACGCCGGTACTCGCATTGGCGCTTTTTGGTGCCGTGCATTTGAAGCGTTCGCAGGCGGTCCTGTTGCCGCTGGTGCTGATGATGGCGACGGATCTTTTTCTGGGCGCTTATCCGTCCATGCCGGTTACCTGGGCGAGCATCATCCTGGTCTCTTTCATCGGGTTGTGGGTCAGGCAATCGCAGGGGGTCAGCAGGACGCTGGTCGGGTCCGTTGCCGGAGCGTTCGCATTCTTTGTGGTCTCGAACTTTGGTGTATGGCTGACGAATTATCCGCGGACACTCGAAGGGTTCATGTCATGCTATGCGCTGGCGGTCCCGTTCTTCAGAGGCACGCTTGCCAGCACATTGTTGTACACCGTGATCTTTTTTGGCGCTTATGAACTTCTGGCGAGCCAGATCAAAAGAACGCGCTTGGCGCCAGTGCTCTTGAACAAGTAATTTTCTTTGGATATCGGGTAAGGGGAACCACGTGCAAATCGTGGGCAGTCGCGCTGCTGTAAGGTAGCAATACCAAGCCAGAATACCTTCCGATATTTTAGCATCATTGTCGCGCACGACGGCAAGTGAGGCATATAGATATTATCTATGGCCCTCTTGTTACTACGGTAGCGGGAGGGCCGTTGTGTTTACAAAGGAGGCTTATGAAGAGAGCGTTCGTGTGGTGTTGTTGTTTTGCGGTCATGATGGCGCCGGCATACGCAGAGGAAGCCCTGGACCTGGGGCAGATCGTGGTGACGCCTTATCGTTATGAAGGGGCCATGAGCAAAGCGTCATCGAGCATGACCGTGATCACCCGGCAGGATATTGCGGATTCTCACGCGGTGAAGCTTGTTGATGTCCTTCGTAACGTGCCGGGGCTGATGCTCAAGGACTGGTATGGCAACGGCACGAAAGCCGCGGTGGATATCGCGGGCTTCGGGGAGCAGTCGGCGCTTAACGTCCTTGTCCTTCTCGACGGCAGGCGCGTGAACAATGTGGATCTGAGCGGTGTTGACTGGAGCCAGGTCCCGCTTGAGGATGTGGAACGCATTGAGATCCTGCGCGGCGGCGCGGGCGGCGTCCTTTACGGCAGCAATGCCTCCAGCGGCGTCATCAACATTATCACAAAACGGGGAGCAGGCGCGCCGCAGGTGGAAATGTCCACAGGTTACGGCAGCTATGACCGCAACGCCCAGCGGCTGTCCGTCGGCGGCGGGGTTGACAACAAGCTTTCTTACCGTTTGAGCGCGGGGCGCGACGCAACGCACGGCTACCGGCAGAACGCTTTTAGCAAGGAGCAGGACCTTCTTGCCAAGGCTTCGTATGAATTGACGCAGGACCTTTCGGTGCATTTGGACACCGGTTTTCATACGGCGCGTTACGGCATGCCCGGCGCGCTTTATCAGGACAATATCGACCAGAATGGCAGAAGGTACTCCCGCACACCCAGGGACCATGCCAACAATATTGATAATTATATCGTTGTCGGCGCCGAGAGCGGCCTGGCGCAATTCGGGCGGCTTGCGATGGACTTCAGTTACCGCCACAACCGGACGGATTCATATTTTCCGGCGGTCACGCCGTCTTTGGGCAACCCGACACGTCTGAACAAGATCAGGACATACGGCCTGACGCCCAGGTACACCATCGACGAGCGCGTGTTCGGTCATGATAACAAGTTCATTGCCGGCATGGATTATTATCAGACGCTCTTTGATTCGGACAATCACAACAAGACGACGGACGCGCTGTCGAGTTATACCAATATCCGCAAGGTCGCGCTCGCGCAATATGTGCAGGATGAGTTCGGCGTGACGGATGCTTTATCCATGACAGGCGGATACCGCCGGGAAACTGTCCGGTACGCTTTCGGGTATCATGATTGCAGCTTGTGGAGCCCGGACATTGATACCCGGCTCAAGCCTCATAGGGAGGCGTATAACAGCGGGCTTGTCTATACATATGGAAAAGATCGCAATGCTTTTGTGAATGTGAGCCAGAGCTACCGGTTCCCCGAGGCGGACGAATTCACTTATACGGATGCGGACTTCAAGCAGCAGCTAAAGACTTCCCTTAAGCCGCAGTCATCGGTCAATTACCAGCTTGGCGTGCGGCATAAGTTCACGGATGCGCTTAAGGCACAAGCGTCCGTGTTCAGGATGAATGTCAAGGATGAGCTTTTCTACAATGCAAAATACGCGTACATTTTCGACGGGTGGTCATGGGACTGGTCCGGGCAGAACGATAACTATGCAAGGACCATGCATCAGGGTGTTGAGACATCGCTGGAAGCGAAGCTTAACGAGCATTTGACCATGACGGGGAATTATACATTCACGGATGCCCGCTTCGACGGCGGCGTCTATGATGGCCGGCAGATCCCTTTGGTGGCCCGGCATAAGGTGGGGACAGGGATGGAGTTGGCGCTTTCACCAAAACTTACGCTGAACGTAGCCGGCGCCTATGTGGGGTCGCGGTATTTTTACAATGATCAGGCGAACGCTTATTCGCCGCTTAGTGGTTATTTTGTGGCGGATGCGGGAGTGACCTGGCGCTTGAAAGATGTCAGTGTGGCCTTCGGCGTTAACAACATCTTTAACAGGGAATACGCGGAAATGGCCGGCGTGCGCGTTAACGAGGACGGGGTGTACGGCTATCATACGGGGGATAAGTTCTATTATCCCTCGCCGGGCAGGAATTTTGACCTGACGGTTAATTATAAATTCTAGGTCCTTGTCGGCGGGCTATCCTTACGACAAAACTTTTTGCCGTCTGCTGCGGTTTACAGGAATATGTAAAGCGTGCAGCGCTCTCCGACAAACAACGTCGGAGCCGCTGACACGAACATATTCCTGTAAAGCCTTGCAGACATTTGGCAAAAAGTTTTTGATCGTCTTCAGGATAGCCCGCCGACAAGGACCTTTATTTTAAGACAGGAGCAAGCCATTTTTCGGCTTGGGCGAGGGTCATGTTCTTCCGGCGGGCGTAATCTTCGACCTGGTCGCGGTCAATGTGCCCGAGCGGGAAATAGCAGGACTTCGGGTGGGCGAAATAATATCCGCATACTGACGCCGCGGGCGTCATCATGAGGCTTTCGGTCAGGTCAATGCCTGTCAGCGCCGTCGCGCTCAAGAGCTTGAAGAGCGTGATCTTTTCCGTATGGTCGGGGCAGCACGGGTATCCCGGCGCCGGGCGTATGCCCTGGTATTTCCCGGCGAGGATATCATCCAGCGACAGGTCTTCCTTCGGCGCGTATCCCCAGTATTCCCTGCGCAGGTCCTCGTGCAGGACCTCGGCGAACGCTTCGGCCAGCCGGTCCGCGAGCGTCTTTAGGAGCATCACCTTATAAGGGTCGTTCTTTACATGCATGACGGCCGCGTCCATTCCGATCCCGCCGGTGACTGCAAAGGCGCCGAGGTAGTCTTTGATGCCGCTGTCTTTGGGCGCGATGAAGTCCGCGAGGGCGTGGAAGGGCTGGCCTTCGGCGGTCTTGACGGTCTGCTGGCGTAAGGTAAAGAGTTCGGCAAGGACCCGGGCCCTTGTATCGTCGGCATAGACCTCGATATCATCACCGGTGCTGTTGGCCGGGAATATCCCCAGGACGCCGTTGCATGTTAAAAGCCGTTCATTGATGATCACATCCAGCATGGCCCTGGCATCCTTGTAAAGCCGGGCAACTTCTTCACCCATGACCGCGTCTTTGAGAAGCCCCGGGAAGCGGCCCTTGAACCCCCAGGCCAGGAAGAAGAAAGACCAGTCGATCCGTTCGCGAATGCGGCGGATGTCCGCGCCTTTGAATTGCCTGACGCCCGTGAACGCGGGCTTGGTAATAGAGGCATGGGCCCAGTCTGTCATCATTCGCTGGGAGCGCGCCTCGGCGAGGGGGACAAGTTTCCAGGCCTCGCGGTCCCGGGCAAAACTCCGGCGTACCGCCTCTTGTTCAGTCTTGTTCGCGGCAATGAAACCGTGACGGCCTTTGGCGTCCATCAGGTTGCGGCAGATCATGACACTCCGGGAGGCGTCTTTCATGTGGACCACGGGGCCGCTGTAATAGGGCGCTATCTTGACCGCCGTGTGGTTTGCGGATGTGGCCGCGCCTCCGACGGCAAGCGGGATGGTGAAGCCCTGTTTTTCCATTTCTTCGGCCACGCGGACCATTTCATCCAGCGACGGGGTGATGAGCCCCGAGAGGCCGATGATGTCTGCTTTCAGTTCCCGGGCTTTTGCCAGGATGACGTTGCAGGGCATCATGACGCCCAGGTCGATGATCTCGAAATTATTGCAGGCCAGGATCACGCCCGCGATATTCTTGCCGATATCATGGACATCGCCCTTGACGGTCGCGAGCACGACGCGCCCTGTGTGCCTGGCGCCGCCGGAACGTTCCCGTTCGATAGCGGGCTTGAGATATTCCACGGCTTTCTTCATGACCCGCGCGCTCTTGACCACTTGCGGCAGGAACATCTTGCCTGAACCGAACAGGTCCCCGACGTGGTTCATGCCCGCCATCAGAGGGCCTTCGATGATGGCGATCGCCCTCGGGTATGCGCGCAGCGCCTCATCAAGGTCTTTTTCAATGAAGTCCGTAATGCCCTTGACCATGGCGTGGGAAAGCCGCTCCTCGAGGGTGCCGCTTCGCCAGCCGATGTCCTCGACGGGCTTCTTGCCGTGCGCCTTGACCGTTTCGGCAAAAGCGACCAGTTTTTCAGTGGCGTCGGGCGTACGGTTCAGGAGCACATCCTCGACAAGTTTAAGGAGCGCGGGGTCGATGTCATCATAGACCGCGATCATGCCGGCATTAACGATACCCATGTCCATGCCCGCTTTGATGGCGTGGTAAAGGAAGGCCGTATGCATGGCCTCGCGCACCGTGTCATTGCCGCGGAAAGAGAAAGATACGTTGCTGACACCGCCGGAGACGCGGCAGCCCGGCAGCGCGGCCTTGATCGCGCGCGTCGCTTCAATGAAATCAACAGCGTAATTGTTGTGCGCGTCCATGCCGGTCGCGACCGCGAAGATGTTGGGGTCGAAGATGATGTCTTCCGCCGGGAATCCGGCGTCCCGGGTCAGGATCTTGTAGGCCCGCGCGCAGATGTCGATCTTGCGCTGGCGCGTATCCGCCTGGCCTTCTTCATCAAAAGCCATGACCACCGCGGCCGCGCCGTATTTGCGGATCTGCCGGGCGCGCTCCTTCAGGATGGCTTCGCCCTCCTTGAGTGAGATCGAATTGACAATGCCCTTGCCCTGAAGGCATTTGAGCCCCGCCTCGATGACATCCCATCGGGAAGAGTCGAGCATCACGGGGACGCGGGCAATGTCCGGTTCGCTCATGGCAAGGTTCAGGAATTTTGTCATCGCGGCCCTGGAATCAAGCAGGGCTTCGTCCATATTGATGTCAATGACCTGCGCGCCCGCTTCCACCTGCTGACGGGCGACGGCGAGGGCTGCGTCATATTTTCCGTCGATGATGAGCTGGGCGAATTTCCGGGACCCGGTCACATTGGTGCGTTCGCCGATATTGATGAAATTCATGCCGTCGCGCACGATCAGCGGTTCCAGTCCGCTGTAGGACGATACCTGCGCGGAAGCCGGGGCCTTGCGGGGCGCGATGCCGCCCACCGCCCGCGCGATGGCCCGGATATGATCGGGCGTTGATCCGCAGCATCCGCCGAGGATATTGACCAGGCCTGCGGATGCGAGTTCCTTGACCAGGGCTGCCATCTGTTCGGGCGTCTGGTCGTACTGGCCGAATTGGTTGGGCAGTCCGGCGTTGGGGTAGGCGCTGATGTGCGTGTCGGCATGGCGCGCGAGCGTTTGAATGTGCGGCGCCATGTCCTTCGCGCCCAGGGCGCAATTGAACCCGACGGCCAGTGGTTGCGCGTGCCTGACGGATATCCAGAAGGCTTCAACGGTCTGGCCCGAGAGCGTGCGGCCGGAAGCATCCGTGATCGTTCCCGAGATCATGATCGGGAGCGGATCTTTGGCCGTTTCGTTATAGGACAGAGCGGCGTAGATCGCGGCTTTGGCGTTAAGCGTGTCAAAAATGGTCTCGATCAAAAGGAGATCAACGCCGCCTTCGGCAAGCCCCTTGATCTGTTCGCTGTAGGCGGCGGCAAGCTGGTCAAAATCAACGGCCCGGAACGCCGGGTCATTGACGTCCGGCGACATGGACGCGGTGCGGTTCGTCGGCCCGATCGAGCCGGCTACGAAGCGCGGCCGGGCAGGGTCTTTTTTCGTGAACGCGTCAGTCACGGAGCGCGCCAATTTTGCGGACGCAAGGTTCAGTTCATGGACCAGGCCTTCCATCCCGTAATCAGCCATGCTGATGGCATTGGCGTTGAAGGTATTGGTTTCAATGATGTCCGCGCCGGCATCGAGATAAAGCCCATGGATGTCGGTAATGACGTCGGGGCGGGTGAGCGACAAAAGGTCGTTATTGCCCTTAAGGTCCTGCTTCCAGCCCTTGAAGCGGTCGCCGCGATAGTCGGTCTCGCCGAGCTTGCGGCGCTGGACCATGGTCCCCATAGCTCCGTCGAGGATCAGGATACGCTCCGTGAGGGCTTTGACGAGGGTGTCCCGGGTGGTGTCGTGGCTCATGGAATTAACAATAATGGAAAGGCATAGTGGTGTCAATGGTGAAACATCCAAAAAGCACTTGTTGCGCCCGTTATCTTCTGATGTAATAATAAAAGTCAATTTTTCAGGAACGGTCCTTTCAGGGGAGGTAGTGATGGGTCCATCAGATGGCGTAACTATTATCATTCCCGCGTTCAACGAAGAAGCCGGGATCGCGCGTGTTATCCGGGACTTGCAAGCGGCACTCGCCGGATACGCCGCGCCTTATGAGGTCATTGTTGTTGATGACGGATCCTTTGACGATACGGCGGCCCGCGTGCCTGTCAGCGACCAGGTGCGGGTCATTCGTCATCCCAAGAACCGCGGGTATGGAGCCTCCTTGAAGACGGGGATCCGTGCGGCGCGGCATGCTGTTGTGGCGATCACGGACGCGGACGGGACATATCCGGTCAAGGCCTTGCCGGGCTTTGTTGATCGGCTCGTTGCGGGCGATC
>CAZXSE010000001.1:74131-164797 GCA_964643325.1 uncultured Planctomycetales bacterium | reverse complement strand
TCTTGAGGCCGGCGTGCCGCAGCGTGTGGCAAAAGAACGCGAGTCTCTTGAAAAGCGCGTGAAGGACCTTGAAAATCAGCTGAAGGCTGCCGATATTCTTGCAGAATCGCGGGTCAAGCAGACGGAAATGCCGCTTAAGGACCGGATCAGTTTTCTGGAGAACGAATCTGCAACGGCCAAGGCTCTGTATCAACAGCAGGAACAAATGGTCAAAGGCCTGATCGCCAAGCGCGATGAATTGTTCAAAAGCCTTTCTGGCGCCGAGACCGATCGTCAGGCGCTGGCGGCGGAGATCGCGGCCTTGCGCACCAAGGTGAGTGAACTGGAGAACGCATTGCCCGTGAAACTGGCGCAGGCTAAGGCTCCGGCGGAGACCAAGCTCGCACAGGCTCAGGCAGAAACGGCCCGCCTGAGTGCTTTGCTGGCCGATAAGGATCAGCGGGCTTCGGCATTGGCCGGCCAGCTGGAAGCGCTCCAGCGTTCTGTAGATGAGATGGGCCGTGAGCGCGTGTCGCTGAAGGCGCAGCTTGAGCAGATGAGCGGCCAGATCAATGCGCGGGTAACGGCGCTGGATGAAAGCTCCAAGTCCGCGGCGGCGCTAAGAGCACAGAATGCCGACCTGACCGTTAAGCTGTCAGCCCTGCAGCAGGAAAAATTGTTGCTGGACGGCCGCTATGCTCAGACCAGCGCCGAGCTTAAGAATTTTCAGGATTCGATCAACAAGCGTATTGAAGAAGCGCGCGCCCCCGTCGAGGAGACGCTGCGCTCTTTGCAGGCGAGCCTGAAGGACAAGGACGCGGCGCTCAAGGATAAGGATGGCGAGATCGTTCGCTTGACGAGGGAAAGGAATGATTCTGTCCAGAAGCTTGCCCGCGCCGAGGAGGATGCAAAGTCGCGCGGCACGCAGCTGGCACCGCTTCAGAAACAGATCGACGGGTTAAAGGCGGATCTGCAGGCATCGCGTGCGGAAGCTGCTGAGGCGGCCGGGTTGATCAAGGCGGCATACGATGCCAAGCTCGCGGAACAGTTGAAGGCCAAGGATGTCGAGGTATCGCAAAAGGTCGCCGAGGCGCGCGCGGCCGTTGAAGCGGGAAGGGCGGAACTCGAGAAGACGTTGCGGGAGAAAGAGCTAGCTCTTTCGTTGACATCGCTGAAAGCTGAAAGTCTGGGCAAGGATGCGGAAATGGCGCGGCAGGACAAGGAAACCGGAGAACAGGATTTCATTCAGGCCCGTGAAAAGCTCAACGGAGAATTGTTGATCCTTAAGAACGAGAAGGCGGCGCTGGAAGCGCGCTACGCCGAGCTTTCGGCTCAGTTGACCGAAAGCCAGAAGGCGGATAGAGAGCGTTTCGCGGGGCGGGATGCCCAGATCAAGGAATTGCAGGCCACAGTGGACCGGCTCTCCGCCCAGCAAAAAAGTGTTATTGCTGGAACAGATTCCATGAAAGCAAAGATCGCCGCGCTGGAACAGGCGTTGCGTGACAAGGAGGCTTCCCTTGAGGCGCTCAAGCAGCGTTCGGATGCGAAAGTCAAGGACCTGAACGCGGTGAAGGCCGAACTTCAGGGAGCGATGGAGCTTATAAAATAGAATAAGGATTGAATATAAATTTTTAATAACCGTTCTTGATTATTATGGACAGGCCGTCAGAATAAGCATGGAGGATGCGCTAAGCTTATGATCGAGGCATACCAACATCTCTGGGGCACCATGATACAGTTCACCGGGCCGTTCTTGTGGTCCGTGCTGGCCGTATTCTGTCTGACGCCTGTCATGATCCTTGTTGCCCGCCATTACAATATCTTCGATATTCCCAATGAACGCAAGATCCACACCCGGCCCATGCCGCGGCTTGGCGGCGCCGCGCTGCTGATCGGGTTTTGGGCCGTTGCGCTCATGAACCTTCCCTGGACCAGGGAGTTCCTGGCCATTCTCGCCGGAGGCACGATCATTGCCGTGATGGGCATCATGGATGATGTCCGTTCGCTTTCCTCGCGCGTCCGTCTCGTCGGGCAGGTCATTGCCGCGGGCATTGTCATCTGGGCGGGGTTGATCGTTTCCTTTATGCCCAAGACCTGGTGGGGGCAGTTGATCGCGGTCGTGATCACGCTGGTGTGGATCCTGGGGATCGTGAATGCGCTTAATTTTGCCGACGGGCTGGACGGGCTTGCTTCCGGCATGGCCGTGATCGCGGCGGTATTTTTTTTCCTGATCGCGATCTACCTGCGCCAGCCGCATGTTGCTTTTCTTGCCGCGCTGGTGGCGGGCGGATGCCTGGGGTTTTTGGTTTGGAACTTTAAGCCGGCAAAGATCTATCTTGGCGACGGGGGAAGCACGTTCCTCGGATTCCTCCTGGCTTGTCTGGCGCTCTATGGCGGCTGGTCGCACGATGGTTTTATCGTGGCGCTGGGCATCCCGACGATCATCCTGGGTGTTCTTATTTTCGACATGATCTACATCACGATCGCCCGCATCAAGAACGGGCATGTGCGTACCGTGCAGCAGTGGCTTGACTGCACGGGCAAGGACCATTTTCATCACCGGCTCATGAGCCTGGGATTCACGGAGGTGATGGCAGTCGTGTTCATTTATCTCGTTTGCCTGATCCTGGGGCTGAACGTGCTGGTCCTGGAAAGGATCCGTAATCCGCTCGGGGTCACGATCCTGCTCGTTCACGCCCTGCTGATCTTTACCGTGATCTTTTTGCTGATGCGCGCCGGGCACGCGCTGCAGGGGAACAAGAAGGACTAAAGGATATATGTCAAAGAACGATGTGCGTACGCGTACGGCGAGTTTTCTGGCGGTCCAGAGCGCCATTCTCGGCGTTATCATGCTGGCTTTCGTGGTGTTGGCGAGCGTTCTGTTCGTCAAGAATGCCACGCGCTGGCAGTTAAGGAACATCGAGGAGAACGTGCTGATGTTCGCGCGCCAGGCGGGGCACGCGGGCGAAGTTCCCCGGCGGGGCGACCTGGGCCCGTACACCTTTTTTATCCTGACGCAGGACGGCAAGTATGTCCTGCCGCGGCTGACGCGCTCCGACGAGGGGGAGCGGCTGTGGCTGGAATACGAGCGCAAGCTCATTTATGAGATGCAGAAGCGCCGCGACGGATGGATCCGTTATCCTGACGGGGCGATGGGGCTGCGCGAAGGGCAATATGTCATCCGTTATGTTTTCCTGCAGCAGCAGGGATGGATCGTCGCCGTTGAAGGGTATGTATCCAGCGGCTGGAGCATGCTCCGGGGGTTCTTGACGCCCAAGCTTTTCCTGGGCCTGTCCATGATCGTCCTTTTGGCGTTCGGCCTGATGCTGCTGAACGCGTTCTGGCATTTTCGCAAGATGATGAAAGCCGTGCTGCGTTCGCAGGAGAATAATTTCATTGCGGCGCCGGCGAAGGCCAGGCAGGAGCCGGCGTTCGTCAGGCGGGATGGGGCGTCTTTTATTGACGGCGTGATCCAGGGGGCTCCGGAGCGTATTGCGCCTGAAGCCCCGCGTGAGCCCGCGCCGGCGCAGGATGCGCCGCCTGCACCCGTTGTGGCCAAACCGCGTCAGGTCGATGAGATCGGCGACACGACGATCGATACGGGGGAGATCCGTTCGCCGCTGCTCAAGCGGGCGATCGAGGAAATGCGCGCCAGGAAGAAATGATATGTATATCCAGCACTGGCAATTATACGAAAAGCCTTTTGAGCTGACGCCCGATCCGAAGTATGTGTATTACGCGAAGGCGCACGAGGAGGCCTTGCTGCGCCTGATCTATACGGTCAGGGATTCCAAGGGCGCCATGCTCCTCACCGGCGGGTATGGCTGCGGCAAGACGGTCCTAAGCCGCGTTTTCTTGAACGAGCTCGTCGGGGCCGGAAAGTATGAAGTGGCGCTGATCACCAACCCCCGGTATTCGGCGAAGGAGCTTTTGGTCGAGATCATCTACCAGCTTGGCGGCGACCGGCATGACTACAAGACCAAGGGCGAATTGCTGCATCTGTTCAATGAGATGATCTACCGCCACCTGGAAGAGGATAAGGAAACGATCATTGTTATCGACGAGGCGCAGGCCATCGAGGATATCGAGACTTTTGAAGAGCTGCGGCTGCTGCTGAATTTTCAGCAGAACACGCGGTTTTTGTTATCGCTGATCCTGATCGGCCAGCCGGAACTGCGCGCGCGCCTGAAAGGCCTGCCGCAGCTCAAACAACGCCTGGTGATCGATCACCATATCAATCCGCTGGAAGAGGCGGACACTTATCAATATATCGACCACCGCCTGAAAGTGGCCGGGGCTCAGCGGGAGATCTTTGATGTTAAGGCGAAGAAATTGATCTTTCGCCATTCGGGCGGCATCCCGCGCGTGATCAACGGCCTCGCGGATACGGCCCTGCTGGTGGGGTTTTCGGAGAACCGCAAGATCGTTGACGAGAAACTGATCCAGCGCGTGCTTGACACAAGCGACGCGCGCCAGGAGCGTGCCACATGGTCCGCCTGATCCACATGCTCAAAAAAGGGTTGAAAAAGGCCCTGGCATCCGGCCAGCCGCCGCCCGCCGATGAAGCGCCCGTGTCCGCGCCCGCTGGTGCCGAGAGCCTTTATGTCCGCCGTAAAGGCGTTGCGGTGCCGGGCGAGGAGGCGCGGGAATATCTTGAACGGTTCAACGGGCTCAAGGACCTTTACCACGAATTGATGGCTGTTGTTACGTTCACCCTGACCGGCGCTGTTCATCGCCAGAAGATCACGGAAGCGGTCACCAAGGTCGTGGATGTCTTTATGGCCCGGCCGTACAATGAACTTCTGCTGATGACGTACACCTCTTCCCGGAAGAATTATCTGGCGGCCCACATTGTGAACGATGTGATCCTGACCGTTGCGTTCGCGCTTGATCTTGGGCATGAGCGCCACGATGCGGTGGATCTTGGCATTTGCGCGCTGACACACGATCTGGGCATGTCGAGCTTTGAGATCCTTGCCAAAAAAGACCGGCAGCTCAACGCTCACGAGATCGAGGACATCAAACGGCACCCGATCCTGGCCGCCGGGCTGGTCCGTCCTGTTTTCGGCGAGAAGATCGCGTCGGTGGTCGGTGATATCCATGAGCGGGAGAACGGGCAGGGATATCCGCGCGGCATTCCGGGCGCCGAGGTGCACGCCTGGGCGAAGATCATCAGCATTTGTGACACGTTCGAGGCGCTGACCCATCCGCGGGTCTTTCGCGCGGCGTACAGCCCGTATGAGGCGATGAAGATCATCATCAATAAAAAGAATATCTTCTTTGACGACACGGTCGTCAGGCGCTTCATTGACTTCATGTCCATTTATCCTGTCGGGATGGTCGTCGGGTTGAATACGGGGGAAACGGCGATCGTGACGGCCAGCAACCGCGGCTTTCCGACGAGGCCCCTGGTGCGCGTGCTCATCAGCGCGGGGCACGAGGTCGAGGAGCTGTACCGGACCATCGATCTGGCGCGGCAGAACTTCATTTATATTACGGGCGCCGTTGATCCGGAGAAGGAGCGCGAGATATTGGATTTCCTTAAACCGAGGGGGCAGGCCGATGTTGAGGAAAATGAGATCTAGTTTCATGGCGGCCGTTGGGGCTTTGGCTCTGGCGGCGTCGGCGTTCGCGGACACGGGTGCGATCACGGCGGCCCAGGAAGCGCGGCGCGATCTGGCGGTCGATTACAGCAAGCAGGCCCTGGCGGGCGCCCCCGGTGCTGTCGCGGCCGCGCCGAACGCTTACGCCCAGGAAGCCGCGCAAATGGCCAGCCAGCTGCAGGTCATTTCCGACAACGAGGATATCAATTACACGATCGTCGAGGGCGATACTCTGACGGTCGTGTTCAACGACCGCGACCAGAAAAGCCGCGCGGCGTACAAGGTTTCTCCGGCCGGCGAGGTGCATATGCCGTTGTTGGGCCCGGTCAAGGTCTCGGGCTTGAACCGCAAGCAGGCGCGGGAACGCATTGACATGATGTTGCGGGAGTATTTTCGCGAGCCCCAGGCCGCCGTGGCGATCAACACCGACGGCCGCATGATGATCTTTGGCGCCGTGATGAAACCGGGGCTCTATACGCTTGCCGGTAAGAGCTCGGTAATGGAAGCCATCTTCATGGCCGGCGGGTACAACCCCAAGACCGCGGAGCTTGCCAGCGTTGTGGTGATCCGGGGCTCGCCGCAGAAGCCCCTGATGCTCAAACTTAACCTTAAGAAGCTGGTCACGCGCGGCGACCGCAACGAGGATATCGCGGTCAAGCCCGGGGATTTCATCTATGTTCCGACGTCGATGATCAGCAATCTCGATACATTCTGGCAGTTCGTTTCGGGCGCGTTGATCCGCTGGTACACCTGGCTTGACCTGAAGAACGAGGATGGTTCGTTCATACCTTTTTAAGGCGGGAGCTTATGGAAAATACTGACAGCAATGAAATACCGTTGAGCGAATACTGGCGCATCATCAGGAAGCGCAGGCTGACAGGGCTGGCTGTTTTTTTGACCGTTGTGCTGGCCACGTTCGTGTTCACGCGCCTGCAGACGCCTGTTTATGAGGCGGCGATCGAACTCAAGGTCGAGAATGTCATGCCGCTGGGCGCTGACCTGAAGTCTTCCGCCGCCGGCAAGGAACAGGACTTCGGGACGGAGCTGATGCTGTTCAAGAGCCTGAACATCCTCAGTAAAGTCGTCGAGAAGGTCGAGGTCCTGCCGGTCGAGCCGGAGCGGCGCAAGCAGATGCTGCATGCGAAGGCGATCGATTACAAGAACCGGATCAAGGTCGAACGGGTCAAGGACACGAGCATTCTCACGATCCGCGTGACGGCCAGTAGTCAGGAACAGGCGCAGCTTTTGGCAAGCGCGGTCGCTGATGTTTACATCGCGGAGAACACCCACGGCAAGAAAAGACAGCTCGAGGCTGTCCTGAGTTATATCGATTCTCAGCTGAATGTTTATAAGGAACAGCTGGAGGAAACGGAGTCGGTCTTGTTGAAGTTCAAGCAGGACGAAAAAGTCTTTGAGGTCACGCCCGGCATCAAGGCCAGCCTTGAGCGCATGACCGTCGAGCGGACGTTCGACTTTGAAGGGCAGATGCTCGCGATCGATGAAGAGCTCAAGGGGTTGGCGGAGACGATCAATGCCAAGAAGCTCGCGGGGACCCTGAAGTTCATGCCGCCCGAGCAGCTGGCGGATAACTTTATTTTTACCGGGCTTAAGCGCCGATTGCAGCAGCTGGAGTTCGAGAGGTTCCTTCTTTTGATCGACTATACGGAGAAGCATCCGGCGGTCATTGAAAAAGACGCGACGATCGCGGGGATCAAGACGCGCATCATGGAGATGATCCGGACCCATGCGGCGCAGGCGCTTGATCCGGCTGCTGAAGCGGACATGGCGCTGGTCCTCAAAAAGCTGTTCCTGGAAAGCCGGCGCGAGGTCCTCTACCGCATCATCAACAAGTATTACAGCGACGGGGAGTCTTTGTCATCGAACCAGCGGGATTATTTGAAAGTGACGCGCGAGCAAGAGCGCCTGATGACCGCGTACAATACCCTGCTCAACAACCGTGAGGATACCCGGCTGTCGCTGGCCAGCACGGACAATCAGTCGGTCACGGTCGTGTCAGCGGCCATGGCAGGCCGCGAGCCGATCTCGCCGAAGATGAAGCTTAACCTGCTGGTGAGCATTGTTATCGGCCTGATCCTGGGCATGACCGCCTGTTTTCTGCAGGAGAGCATGGACGCTACCGTCTCGACCATCGCGGATGTGGAGAGCAGGCTCAAGCTTGCGGTGCTCGGGATCATCCCTGTGATGAAGTCCGACGAGATGGTCGTCGTCTCCGAGGGGGGCGTGGACAGGGAAGTCCCCAAGATCGATAATCTCGTGACCTTTTACGAGCCACGATCGGCCATGGCGCAAAGCTTCAAGATCCTGCGGGCGAATTTGCTGCAGGTGCTCAAAAATTCCGACGGCAAGGTCGTCCTGTTCACCAGCTCCGAACAGCAGGAGGGCAAGTCAACGGTCATTGCCAATGTGGCCATCTCCATGGCCCAGCTCGGCAAGAAAACCGTCCTGGTGGAATGCAACCTTCGCCGCCCGACGCTGTTCAAGCGCCTTGGCCTCAAGCGTGAGCCGGGCGTGACCGACATCCTGCTGGGCAAGGCCGCATGGAAGGATGCGATGAACGGGCCGACGGATGTGATCGCGGGCGGGCTTGATGTTGACAAGCTCCTGAAGATGCCGGGGCTGGACAATTTGAGGATCATTACCGCGGGCCATCCCATTGATAATATTTCCGAGATCCTGAATTCCCGCGCTTTTGATGCGTTCATTGCTGCGCTTAAGGCTGAATTCGATATCGTGCTCCTTGACTGCCCGCCGGTGCTTCCTGTTCCGGATGCGGCGACCCTTGTCAGCCGCGTGGACGGCGCCGTTCTGATCTATAAGGTCGGGCAAACATCGCGCGACGTGCTCAGGATGGCCAAAGCGCGCCTGGACCATGCGAACGCCAGGATCCTCGGGATCGTTTTGAACCAGATCACGGCAGAAGAACAGGTGGGCGCGTCCGCGTACCATTTCCGCGAGTATGTGGAGACCAAACCCAAAGGCCCGTTCTTTCTCTGGCAATGGCTTACCCGGAACTCTTGAATAACCGCCCTTCTTTCTTGAACAGCGGCAGGGGAGTGGCCGCGGCCGGGCCTCTTTTCATGCTGGCCGTTCTTGCGGCGCTTGGCGTGTGCGGCATCTTTTTCGGCCAGCTGATCGCCACCGCTCCCGTTCATGTCCCTTTTATTCTTGCCGTCGCGGCGGCCATGTTCTTCATCACGATGCTGCGGCCCGATATCGCGCTGGCGCTGCTCATCTTCGCGATGCTTTTATCGCCGGAGATCATTGTCGCGTCACTGCCGCGGCGCGATGTTGTTGTGCGCATCGAGGACATCCTGATCCTGGTGATGGGCCTTGCCTGGATCGCGCGTTCGGCGATCCGCAAGGGCGCGGACATCATCCCGCACACGCCGGTGAACGGCTGGATCGGCATTTACTGCCTTTGTTTTATCGTGGCCACGGGGCAGGGGATCATCGGCGGGGGCGTGAACCCCGTCAGCGCGCTTTTCTATATTCTGAAATATCTTGAATACTACATTATCTTTTTTATTGTGGCCGGCCTGGCCTCCAGCAAGAATCAATACCGGCTTTACCTGACCGCCTTCTTTGTAACGTTGATGATCGTGAACATTGTGACCGCAAGTCAGATCGGCCATGTCGAGCGTTTGTCAGCGCCGTTCGAGGGCGCGCGCGGCGAACCCAACACGCTCGGCGGTTATCTGGTCTTCATGTTCTGCCTGGCCATGGGGCTGTTCTGTCATTTGCGCACCCGCTGGGCCCGCTGGATGATGGGGGCCGTGGCGGCGGTCACGCTCGTGCCGCTGGCGTACACGCTTTCGCGTTCCAGCTACATGGCGTTCGTTCCGGCTTATCTGGCGCTGATCTTTTATTGCCGTTCACGCCAGCGCGGCGTTCTGGTTCTGGCCCTGATCGCTGCCGTTGTGTTGGGGGCGTGGTGGCTTCCCGAGAACATCAAAGAACGCATCATGTACACGTTCACGGCCAGGCCGCAGGAGACGATCAAGACCGTCGAATTTCTTGGGTTAACGCTCGATCCGTCGGCATCTGCGCGCTGGTGGGATTGGATCAAGGCATTCGAATACTGGCTTAAACAACCGTTCTTTGGTTACGGCGTGACGGGCCGTTCATTCCTGGACAGTCAGTACGTGAACAATCTCGTCGAGACGGGGGCTTTCGGGTTCGTCGCGTTCGCCATGTTGATCGGCACGCTCCATTATCATGTGTACCGGGCTTATCGCAGCAGCGACGACAACCTGGTGCGCGGCATAGCATTGGGCTTTCTCGCGGGTAATATCGGCATGCTGGTCCATGCGCTGACAGCGAATACGTTCATCATCGTGCGCGTAATGGAACCGTACTGGTTCCTGGCAGGCATGATCCTTGCCGCGCCGCGCGTTTCCGCCAGGGCGCTGCAGGCGTCGCGAGATGCTTTTGCCGAGTTTGGCGGGGCGGCCGCCCGCGCCGGCGCGCCGTTGGAAAAAGCGTCATGGCGCAATGTGGACCAGCTGCTTGGGGGTAAGAGAAAGCGGGGGCATGATGCAACATGAACGTTATGAATCCCGTCGTATCGCGAAGCTCGGCATCAGGGTGTGGGGCATGATGGCCCGCGAACTCTGGGACGCCCGCGAACTTGCGGCGCGGCTTTTTATCCGGAATTTTACCGCCCGCTACAAACAGTCGCTGCTGGGCTATGCCTGGGCCGTGATCGTTCCTTTCGTTGCCATTGCCACGTTCGTCGTGCTGGCAAGGGCCGGCATTGTGGTGATCGGCGCCACAGATGTCCCGTATCCTTTGTTCGCCCTGATGGGGCTGGCCACGTATCAACTGTTGTCGACGGGATTGACTGCGTCGTGCACGGCGCTGGTCGAGGCCGGGGACATGATCGCGAAAGTGAATTTTCCGCGCGAGGTGCTGGTCATCGCGGCGATCGGACAGGCGGTTTTTGAATGGGCCGTCAAGATGGCCCTGGTCGCCGGATTGTGCATCCTTTATCAGTATGTTCCGCCGGCGGGTGCCCTGCTGATACCGCTCATCCTCCTGCCGCTGGTCATCCTTGCCCTGGGCCTGGGGCTTTTGCTGGCGCTGGTGCATGCTGTTTTTCGTGATACAGCGCAGGCGCTGGGCGTTGTGATGACGTTCGTGATGTTTCTGACACCGGTCTTGTATCCGTCGACGGGGGAGCGGGCGGCGCTGTTCGGTATGAATCCACTGACCCCGTTCATTGAGGCGCCGCGCGACCTTCTGGTCTATGGCGTGATGCATGATCCCGTGGCCTGGGCGCTGGCATCGGCGGGAGCGGTGCTGACGGGGCTTATCGGCTGGCGGATCTTTCATGTGGCAGAGGCAAAAATACCCGAACGGCTTTGAGCGTCGGTAGAACGGGGATCACGGCAATGGCGGATGTGGCCATTCGCGCCGATGGCGCGGGCAAGAAATTCTCCAGGTCGCTTTCACAGATGATGCGTTACGGCGCGCAGGATATCTTGTGCCCCGCGGCGGATCCCGCCGCGCTGCGCCCCGGCGAGTTTTGGGCGGTGGATGATGTGTCGTTCACGCTTCCCCGCGGCGGGGCGCTTGGGATCATCGGCCCGAACGGTTCCGGAAAAACGACGCTGTTGCGGATGCTCAACGGCATTTTCATGCCGGATAAGGGCGCCATTGATGTCTATGGCAAGGTGGGCGGCCTGATCCATGTGGGGGCCGGGTTCCATCCGCTCTTGACGGGCCGTGAGAATATTTATGTCAACGGCGCGATCCTGGGCATGTCGCGCCGGCAGATCGACGCGCGCTTTGCCGCGATCGTTGATTTTGCGGATATCGGGGATTTCCTGGACGCGCCGGTAAAACAGTATTCGTCGGGGATGTACGTGCGGCTCGGTTTCGCGGTGGCCGTGCACAGCGACCCGGACATCCTCCTTATCGATGAGGTCCTCGCTGTCGGTGACCGTGACTTTTCGATCAAATGCTACCAGAAGATGAAAGAGATCCGTGCCCGGGGCGTTTCGGTCGTGCTGGTCTCTCATAATGAATATGTCATCCGCGAGCGCACGGAGCAGTGCCTGTATCTTGATGGCGGCCGCGTGCGCGGCTTCGGCCCGAGCGAGGAGATGATATCGCTTTATATCAAGGACGGCCTCGAGGCCAGGGCGCGGCGCGCGACGCCGCCGGATGCGGCCTGCGATCCGGCCCGGCGGATGGAGATCCTCGAGGTGCGATTCCTTTCCAGCGACGGCACGGCCGTGCAAGGCCTTGATTCGGGGGAGGCTTTCTGCGCGGACATCCGTTTTCGCGTGAACGCAGGGCCCGTCGAGCAGCCGTTCTTCTCGATCAATTTCTACACGGATGCGGGGCTGGTGTACGCGGCCAACAGCGCCTATGAAGGTGTGTGTTTTGACACGCTGGCGCCTGGCGAGGGGCGGGCGCGGCTCTTTTTGCCGCGGCTCGATCTTCCTACAGATACGTATCATGTTTCCGTTATTATCGGCGAGGGCGCGGCGTGCTACCCTCTGGACACGCAGCATTTCGCGTACACGTTCGTCGTCGGGCGTGCGCCGAACGCGCGCGGCCTGTTGAAGCTTCCCTGTCAGTGGAAAATGGAGGCCTGATCATGCCTGTGTTGGCGGTGATCCCCGGGAATACGCTGGATGATCTTTGCGTTCAGGGCATCGGCCGCCGGCTGCAGGCGTATTACAACCCCGCCTCTTTTTTTGACCGCGTTGTCTGCCTG
Source organism: uncultured Planctomycetales bacterium (assembly GCA_964643325.1). Taxonomy (GTDB): domain Bacteria; phylum Omnitrophota; class Gorgyraeia; order Zapsychrales; family Fredricksoniimonadaceae; genus Fredricksoniimonas. The sequence goes on along the minus strand of CAZXSE010000001.1, from coordinate 152,470 downwards.
TCGCCGTTTGAGGCTCACGCCCGTGAAGCGTTCGGCATGCGCGTCATCCCTTGTAAAGACATTGAATTACCGGCCAGGCTGCGCGAATTGAACGTTGATGTGGTGCGCGCTTACGGCAGCGGTACGCCGGCGGAGATGGCGGTGTTCCACCGGGCGCGCGCCACGGCGGTCATTATTTCCGTCCATGACAAACGCGCCTGCAGGATATCGCCCGCGATACGGTTCGCTGACGCTGTTTTTGTTGTTTCCGACGAGTTGCGGCCTATCGTGGAAGGGCTTGGCGTTGCCGGGAGCAGGGTCTTTGTTGTACCGAATGGCGTTGACGGCGGCCTGATGCGGCCTTTGCCCGCGGGCGCGTCGGAGGACCTGGCCCGCCGGTTCCCGTTCGCCAGGAAACTCTTGCATGTCGGCCGCAGGTCCCCTGAAAAGAACGTCGAGGCCGTGGTGCGCGCGCTTGTCAGGCTCGGGCCTGATCACGGCCTTGTTTCCGTCGGGCAGGGAGATCCGGGCGCCCTAGAAGGGCTGGCCCGGGAGCTGGGCGTGGCCGGCCGTTGTGTTTTTCTTCCGGCCGTGCCGCAGGAGGAGCTGGTCAGATTCTACAATTGGGCGGATTGCGTTTGTCATCCAAGCCGTTCGGAGGCCATGTGCCATGTGCTGCTGGAAGCGCTGGCTTGCGGCTGTGCCGTTGTGACGACAACAACAGCGGCGCAGGGGCTTGGCGATGAAGCCATGCAGGGCATGCTTTTGGTGCGTGACCCGGATGATGTCAATGCGCTGGCCGCGCAGGTCCGCAGGGCGTGTGAGGATGACGCTGTGCGGCATGCGCTGCTTGCCGGAGCCCGCCGCAGCATCGAAGGGTTTTTTCTGGAGAGAACGCAGGCATTGGAAGTTGCGACATACAACAAGGTCCTAGCCATGAAGGCGTCCGGCGTATTCCGTCGGGGTTTTGCTGATGATGCGCGGCTGTGGATGGCTGATGTCAGGCGGCGGTTTGCGCGCCGCTTTGGAGGCCGCCGGTGAAGGACCTTGTCAGCATTGTTATCCCCACGCGTGACAGACGGGAGTTCCTGGCGCAAGCTGTCGCAAGCTGCCTGCAGCAGACGTACGCGGAACTTGAGATCATCATTATCGATGACGCATCGCGGGATGATACGCCGGCGTATTTGAACTCTTTGCAGGATCCGCGTATCGTCCACTTCCGCCAGGATACGCCGCGCGGGTCGGTAGCCGCGCTCAATAGAGGTTTTGCTCTTGCCCGCGGCGCTTATTTGACCTGGTCGTCCGATGATGATCTGTACGCGCCCGAGGCGGTGGCGCGCATGGTCGCGACGCTGGAGGCGGACGCCGGTGTTGATTTTGTTTACGCGCCGTACGCGATGATCGACAGAGACGGCAAGGTCTTGCATCAGGCGCGGGTCGAGGACCCTGCGGGGTTAGACCGCGATAATTATGTGGGTCATTGTGTCCTGTACCGCCGCAAGGTCTATGAAACCGTTGGGGATTATCATCCCGAGCCTTTTCTTGCCGAGGAATATGAATACTGGCTGCGCGTGCGCGCCAGGTTTGGCATGAAGCGCCTGGACGCGGGGCCGCTTTATTATCATCGCGTGCATGCCGCGGCCCTGACGAGCATGAACAGCGTTGACACCATGCAGGATGCCGTCGCGCGCGCCCGCCGGCCGTATATCCCGGCGTGGAAGCATCACTGGTACCTGGGGGAGCGTTTTTATCAGACCCGGCGCCGGGCCCGGGCGTTGGGGCATATCCTGGTGTCGCTTTTGGCCCGCCCCTGGCACAGGCCGTCGTGGCGCATCGTTGCGCTGCTTGTTCTGCCGCCGCAGGCCGTCAGTTGGATCAGGGCAAGGAGAGCTTAAGATGTGCGGGATCGGCGGATATATCCTGAAAGAGGCGGCGCAGCATGATGACGGTTGTGCCGCGGCCCTGCTGGCAGGCGTGCGCCGCAGAGGCCCCGACGATGAAGGCATGGTCTTCATTGATCGGGCATCCCGCAAGGCCGGCGACCTGGCGACGCATGACGCGGCGCTGGTGCATGCCCGGTTCGCGATCATTGATACGACGGCCGGGGGGCATCAGCCGTTTGAGAGCGGTGACGGTAAGTGCACCGCGGTCTTTAACGGCGAGATCTACAATTATCTTGAATTGAAGCAGGAGCTGGCCCGTGATGGCGTTGTTTTCCGAAGCGCGTCGGACACCGAAGTGCTTGTTGAGGGATGGCGCCGGTGGAGGCACGGGTTGTGGGAGAAGATGAACGGCTTCTGGGCGGTGGCGCTTTATGATGCCGAGGCCAACGAGATCGTTCTGGCACGCGACCGGCTTGGGGTTGCGCCGCTTTATTATCGTCAAACAGGCCGGGGTTTTTATTTTTCCAGCCTTATCGCGCCGTTGTGCCGCGTTGCGCCCGGCGGCGACGAGATCGATACGGACGCCTTACGCGGCTTTATTGAGGAAGGCCTCAAGGACCATGACGGCACGACCATGTACCGTCATGTCCGTTCACTGCCGCCTGCGTCAACGATCTCATGGCGTTACGGCGCCGGCGCGCGCCTTGAGGACGCGCAGGTCCGTTCTTACTGGAGTCTGCCGGACGCCCCGCTGACTGAGCGGGATATTAGTTTGCCTGAAGCCGCGCGTCAACTTCATGATGTTTTGCTGGATGCGGTGCGCTTGCGCCTGCGTGCGGATGTGCCGGTCGCTTTTGAGCTTTCCGGCGGGCTGGATAGTTCATCGGTCGTGGCGCTGGCGGCTGAACTTGGCGGCGCGCGTCTGACGGCATACACGATCAAGGCCCGGGGCAGGGATGAGACGCGTTATGCGGCCGCTTTGGCCCGACGGTATAATATCGATCATCGTGTGTTGGCAGGGATCGAAGAGGACCTGCCGCGCGACGCGGCAGATTTTGCGCGCGTAATGGAAGAGCCGTATGATACGCCGGCCAATTATGTGCATCACCGGATGCTCTTGCGTATCAAGGCCGATGGCTTCAAGGTGGTGGTCACCGGCGCGGGAGGGGATGAATCCCTGGCCGGGTATGAGGCGTCTTTCTGGCCCGCGGCCCGGCGGGCCTTGCAGGAACAGGGCCATGGCGCCCAGGCTGAGTGGTATGAATTTTGCAGGCGGTTCGGTACATGGCAGCGGGCGTGCGCGACATTATCGAATTATCCGGCGGCATTGGCGCGCCGGATGGGCTTCTGTCGCGGCCTTACGCCGGAGCGCCGCAGGGGCCTTTCGCGGGCCGCGGCGCATCAGGCGTATCATGATGCCAGCGGCTTTCATGCGCGGCGTCTTTTTCATTTTCGCGTCGGACTTTTGCCGTATTATTTGCGCAGCACCGATCATTACACCATGAACATCCCGGTGGAGCACCGGTTCCCTTTGCTGGATTATCGGGTGGTGGAACTTGGCATCAAGATGCCGGCAGCGTATCTTTTTCATAACGGATGGACCAAATACGTTCTGCGCCGCGCCATGGCATCGGCGTTGCCGGGGGAAGTGCTGTGGCGCAGGAGAAAGATGGGGTTCCCGTTCGATCTTGCGGGATATTTGCCGCGGTACGAGAAATTTCTGGCGCCACATCTAGATGTGTTGGCCGCGGCCGGGTTCGCGGGCAGTGATCATCAAACGCAAGCCAGGCGCGATCCGGGGCTTGCGTGGCGGCGATCGTCGGCGGGGATCTGGTTGAAGAACGCCTAACTGTCAGAGAGGCACGATGCGCATTTGTTTTGTGGTCGGGATGTTCCCGGCCCTGTCAGAAACATTCATCCTGGAGCAGATCACGGGCCTGATGGACCGCGGGCATGAGGTCAGCATCCTGGCCGGTGCCCGGTCGCCGGAGGCGCTTGTTCACGACAAGGTCCTGCGTTACGGCCTTCTGAGCCGCGCGCGGTATTACAATGATAAGCCGGCGGCGCGCCTGGCACGGCTGGGTAAGTTTTTGTGGCTTCTGCCGTCGTTTTTGTGGCGCGCGCCGGGGCCGGCGCTGCGATCGCTGAATATCTTTCGTTACGGGCGCGAAGCATGGTCGCTCAATCTTTTTTTTCAGGCCCACGCTTTTTCCGTCGCGCAGGCATACGATATCGTGCTGTGCCATTTCGGGCCGTGCGGCCTGCAGGGGCTGCGCATGAAAGAACTTGGCATTGTCACGGGGAAGCTGGTGACGGTCTTTCACGCGTCGGACATTTCCGCTTATGTGCGGCGTTGCGGCAGAAATGTTTATCAGGATCTTTTTAGCAAGGGGGATCTTTTTCTGGCGGTGAGCGAATATGCCAGGCAGAAGTTGCTCGAGCTTGGATGTCCTGCGGCAAAGATACGCGTGCACGCAATGGGTATTGATGTCACAGCATTCCCCGATGCCGGTAACCTCCGGTTCACGGGGCCGGGCATGAAGATCCTGTCCGTGGCGCGGCTCGTCGCCAAGAAAGGCCTGATCTATGCTTTGGAGGCCATGGCGATCCTGGCGCGGGAAAAGATAGCATTCGAATATACGATCATCGGCGACGGGCCGTTGCGCGCCGCACTGCAAGCGGATATTCAGCGTCTTGGTCTGGGATCTTGCGTGACCCTGGCGGGGGCTCGGGATGCGCATGGGGTGCGCGAGGCCATGGCGCGGGCAGACATCCTTCTGGCGCCTAGCATCCGGGCGGAGAACGGCGACGAGGAAGGGATCCCTGTGGCGTTGATGGAAGCCATGGCCGGCGGCACCATTGTTGTGACAACAGCGACCGGCGGCATCGGCGAGCTTGTTATCAACGAAAAGAACGGATTCCTGGTGGAAGAAAAGAGTGCGGCCGCGATCGCGGACAGGGTCCGGTCATTGCCGCAGGCTCCGGACCTGAAAGATATCGCGGCGGCGGCGCGTTGCAGCGTGATCCCCGCGAGGGATAGCGCGACACTTAATCGCGACCTGGAAAGAATATTAAAGGAGATCACGGATGCATGACGTGCGGCGTGAGGTAACGGCCGTCTGGATCGCGGCCCTTGTTCTTGGCGCGGTCGCCGCGGGACTGGCGCTTTTTTTGACAGCGCCCCGAGGCCTTGCCACAACGACGGATGCTGCTTTTTATTGTCAGGCTGCGACAACTCTTGCGCGTGGCCAGGGCGTTATGGTCTATGGCAAGGACGCGGCCCTGCAGCCTTTGACCCATTATCCTTTGCTTTATCCCGCGGCTTTGTCCGCCGGGCTGTTCCTTGGCGTGAGCGTGATGGATTGGGCACGATACCTGCAAGCAGGGCTTTTTGGCCTTAACATCATGCTGGTTTGCGGCATTATTTTTTATCTGACCCGGCGGGCGCGGGACGCGGCGATCGCGGGGGTCTTGGGCATCGGCTGGGTTCATTTCCTTCAACTGCATCTGATGCTTGTATCGGAACCGCTCTTTATTTTGTTGTTGCTGGGAGGTTTATGGGCCCTTGCGCTCTATGCCCAGAGCCCATGCCGTCGCTGGCTTGTCATGGCGGCCGCGTGCGCGGGCGCGTGCGCATTGACGCGTTACGTGGGATTTTCGCTGGTGCTCGCCGGAGGTGTCATTGTCTGGATGATGTCCTCGCATTCTCTGGCAGGGAAAATAAAAGCGGCAGCAGTTTTTGGCGTGCTGTCCCTGGCATTGCCGGCGGCATGGCTTTGGCGCAACATGCAGGTGACAGGCAACCCTGTTGACGGCGCGCCAGGGCTTGCATGGCTGCCATGGCCTGTATGGATGCGGGGCGTGGATTCTTTGTCGCAATTCCTGCTGCCGTTATCAGTGCCAATGGCGGTAAGGATAGCGGCATTGGCATGTGTCTTGCTGGGGCTGGCCGTGGTTCTGGTACGCGCGCGCGGACAGCGGACAGCAGCATCTTCCGTCGTTGCCGTCTTTACGAGCTGCTACCTATGTTTTTTAATAGCCAGCATGCTGTTATTGCCGGGCGGGATCGGATTGAATGTGCGCATTTTTGTTCCGGTCATTCTGGCGGCCTTGGTCTTTGGTGCGCCGGGGCTCTGGCCGGCTGCGGGCAGGTTGGCGAGGGTCCTGTGCATGATCTTTGTTGCGGCCATGTTCGTGCGCACGGCACAGTTTGGCGCGGATATGCGCGCGCAAGGATATGGATACAGCTCGCGTTCGTGGGCGGATACCGCTTTGGTCAAAGCGCTCAAGGCCCTGCCGGAAAATGTACCTGTGTATGCGAACGATACGCAAGCTGTTTACATCTATACTGGCCGGCCTGCGGTGCGCATTCCGCATGCGCGAATGAGCACGGGTTATTGGCCGCCTGAGGAGAACGTCCGCCAGGATTTTACACAGCGCCGGGCTGTCGCGGTCATCTTTGATGAACAGCGTTTTGAGCCGCATCTCGAGTGGCAGCGGCTTGCGGCCGGGCTTTCTTTATCCGCGGCCTTGCGCGATGGGCGCGGCGCGATCTATGTGTTCGATAGCCCCGGGAGGGACCATGAACGCTAGCGCGTCACAAAAAACCCCGGGTGTCAGTGTTATTATTCCTGCGTTCCGCAGGCCTGAATTGCTTGCGGGGGCCATTACTAGCGTTCTGGCGCAAACATATCAGGACTTTGAACTGATCATTGTGGATGATGATCCCGATGGGTCAGCAGCGGCTGTTGCGGAAAAGTTCCAGGATCGCCGTATTATTTATTTGAAGCACGATCATCATCGTGGCGGCGCGGCGGCGCGTAATACAGGGATTGCCCGTGCAGCCGCCGGCTTGATCGCTTTTCTTGATGATGATGATCTGTGGCATCGGGATTTCTTGGAGAAAATGACCGCGGCCATGTCGCAGTGCCCCAACAATGTCGGGGTTTTGCATTGCTGTGTTGAATTGCTGGATGCAGACGGGGGGCGCGGGATCAGCCGGCCCCGGGCGGAATTGAGAGGGGATATCCACGGCGCCCTCTTGCGCGGGGAGAAGCCCGGCGGGATCATGGCCCTTGTCCGGCGGGAGGTCTTTGAGCGTTGCGGCGGCTTTGATGAAAAGCTTCCCAGCGCCCAGGATTGGGATATGTGGATCCGCGCGTCCCGGCAATTTCATTTCGATCACATTGCGGATGTGCTGGCTATGGTGCGTGATCATGGCCCGCGGATATCATCGGATCCGGCGTGCGCGATCGCGGCGCGCGAAAGGATCCTGGTCAAATACGCTGCGGAATTTGATGAGGATAAGGCGGCGCGCAGTATTCATTTAAAGCGTTTGGGGAAATTTCATATCGAAGCCGGCCGCTGGTCTGAGGCCGGCCGTTGGTTTATCCGTGCCGCCGACGGCCGTCCGCTCGAATGGATCAAGATCGCCGCCTGGCTGATCTTTCGTGAACAGTTGTATCCTGTTCTTGCGGTCATCGGCTCTTTGGCGGTCGCGGTCTATTCGCAGGCAGCCGCGCTACGGTCGGTTTTTGTTATCAACGACGATGTTTGTCAGCATTTGTGGTGGATGCGTTCTTTTACTGATCCGGCGCTTTTTCCGAATGACCTTTTGCGCATCTATGCCGCGAGCCTGCAGAACTTCGGCATTCTTTTTTTATATCGGGCCACGGCCTGGGCTGTTGATCCGCTGGTCATGGCAAAAATATTGCCGTTCATTCTCTTTCCGGCGGCGGTATGGGCGTTGTTTCGCCTGGTCCATGCATGGACCAGGGATTCTTATACGGCCTTATTGTGTTCAGTCGCGTTCATGGTCACGCCCGTTTATCTGCAGCACGCCGCCGGCGGGCACGCGCATGTGTTTGGGTATCCGTTGTTATTGTTGTTCTTTTATTTCTTGACGGCGCGCGCTTATCGCGCGGCAGCGTATGTAATGATGGCAGCGACGCTCTTTTTTCCTGTGGTATTCGCGCTGGCGGGAGCGATCTGGCTGATACACTGGCTGCTTTGCCGTGAACAGGGCAAGGTGCTTCTGGTCGCCGCGATCGCAGGGCTGGCGGTCCTGGCAATCAAGTTCATGGGTACAACGCCGGCAGTGATCGGCGCGCTGCTGACGCGTGATGAGATCATGCATATGCCTGAATTGACCACGGCGGGGCGCTGGTCTGTCTGGCCTGTGGAAAGTTTTTGGCAGGTCTTGATCCGATCGGTGGAGAATGGCATTTTTCTTTTCAAAGGGATGTATAAGACATTCTTACCGGCGGCCTGGAAAGAGAGCTTTCTCGGACAGCACCTTTTATTCCTGATGGTGATGACCGGCGCCGGGGCCTGGTGGTGGCAACAGCGCAGAAGGGTTTCTTTGGCGCCTCTTGCTGTGATCATTGCCGCCAGCGCTTTTTTGTATACTGCCGCGGCACAGGTCGTTCTTAAATTATACGCTCCAGACAGGTACGCGACCTACACGATCGCCGTGGCAGGCCTGTTGTTCATCATGATCCCCGTCGGGATGATGGCCTCATCATGGCCCGGCCGTCGTGGCGATGTGCTTAAGGCGGTTGTTTTGCTGTGCGTGATCGCCTGTGTTCCGCTGATCCGTGGTGCGGGCCTGACGGATTATGGAAAACACCAGAAGCTTTATGCGCTCCTGGGAACATTACCAAAGGACGCGCTTATTGCCGCGTGGCCGGACACGGCTGATGCCATACCCGTTTTTGCCAAACGCAGTGTCTTGGTAAGTGCGGAACTTTCCGTGCCGCTGTTCGATGCTTACTGGAGAACGGTCACGGCGCGCACGAAGGACCTCTTGGCGGCTTATTATGCCGCCGATGAGGAGGGCGTCCGTTCGTTTGCCCGCCGTTACGGGGTCACGCATGTTGTTGTTGAGAGGCATCGCTTCACGCCGCAATTCCTCGGCGGGCGCGTGTATTTTGAACCGTTCGGGTCATGGCTGCGCCAGCGGCTGGCCCCGGGGCAGGGGTTTTATCTTGAGCATGCCCGCGAGTACGGGTGCGTGCCGGTTGACAATGATGTGTGCGTTCTGGATGTTGGCGGGAGAACACGATGAAGATCTTGCTGGCCGGTAACAGGAACCCTTATTTTCCGAACACCAATCAGTACCGGGAGGAGGCCTTGCGCGCGCTCGGGCACGATGTTGTATTCGTTGATGTGCGCCGGCGTTTTGTGCCGGGGCGCGTCCGCGCGTGGTGGCCTCTGTTGGAGGATATGGAAATTTCCCGGATCAATGCCCGCATGGTGCGCCTGTGCCGGGACGGGTTCTTTGACCTGTGCCTTGTCGTCGGGGGTCAGGCCGTCCTGCCCGCCACCGTATATCGCATGCGGACGTGCGGCGTTCCCGTGGTGTTATGGACGACCGATGTTCCGCATCCATTGCATTTTAAGAATGTGACCCTTGCCGCACCTTTTTATAACAGGGTCTTTTGCGCCGGCACCGAGGCTCTCGAGGCTTTGGCTCCGGCATGCGCGCCATCATGGCTGCCTTTTTGCTGTGAGCCGCGCTGTCACGCACCGCAGGCACTTGACGACGGGGATCGCCGCTGTTATGGCCGCGACATTGTTTTTGTCGGATCGTATTATCCAAATCGCGCGCACACGCTTGGCGCGCTTGCGGACAAAGACATTGGGGTTTGGGGTCCCTTGTGGGAGCGGATGCCGCCGGGTATATTGCCCGCAACGAAAGTTTTTCCGTGCCGCATGGGATATGCGCAGTGGACAAAGGCCTATAGCGCGGCAAAGATTGTTGTGGTGGTCCATTATCAAGATGGGAAAGTCCCGTGTTATCAGGCGAGCCCGAAACTGTTCGAGGCCATGGCCTGCGGGGCGTTCGTTCTGTGCGACGACCAGCGGGATGCGCGGGCGCTGTTCAAGGATGGCGAACATCTTGTATTCTTTAAGGATGCCGGGGACCTCAAGCGCAAGGTCGATCATTATCTGGCGCACCCTGAAGAACGTGAACGTATTGCGGCCGCGGGGCGGCAGGAAGTTCTGGCGCAGCACACTTATGCGCAGCGCATGCAGGTGTTACTGGAGAGCGTCATGGTAAAGGCGGCATCATGAAAAAGGTCATTGTCCATCTGATCCCGCAGATCCCTTCGTGGGGAGGGGCTGAGAGCGTACTTTTGGATATTGCGCGGACCATGGACAAGGATCGTTTTGAGATGGTCGTTGTTTTCTGGGGCGCGCACGATGAATTGGCAGCGCCGCTTCGGGAAGCGGGGGCGCGCGTTGCGAAGCTTGAGTTCGGGCGTATTGTGTCCTTTGCTTCGGTCAGGCGCCTGGCAGATGTCCTGAAGGAATACCAAGCGGACCTGGTACACACACATTTTATTGATAGCGACCTGCTGGCGGTCGCGGCGGCATGGTCCTCGGGGATACCGGTTGTGACCCACGTGCACAGCTTTCCGTTCCCACAGAATGCCTGGCAGTCGTTGCGATACAGATTGATGGCGCCGCGTATTGCGCGGACGATATGCGTATCCGCGTGCGTCCGGGCGCATGTGCGCCGGTCCACGGGAATGCCAATGGAAAAACTCCCGCTGGTCCCCAACGGGATCGATACGGCGCGTTATGCGCAGGTCGTTACGGATGACCGGAAGCGCGCGATCGCAAGAGCGCTCGGTCTCGCGGAGGGCTTGTCGCCGGGTGATCTTCCGGTCATTGGATGCGTGGCGCGATTCGCGCCTGTCAAATCCATGCCTGTGTTCATCCGGGCGGCGGCCCGCGTTGTGGAAGCTTATCCTCAAGCGCAATTTTTGGCTATCGGCGATGGCGAAGAGCGCCTCTTGTGCGAAGCGCTGGCCCGGGAGCTGGGCGTTGATGATAATATTGTTTTTACCGGCACCCGCGCCGACGTTCCGGAGCTGTTGTCGGTGATGGATGTGTTCGCGCTGCCCTGTGTCAGGGAAGCGTTCGGGATCGTTCTTTTGGAAGCGATGGCAAGCGGCGTCCCGATCGTTGCCGCGGATGCCGCCGCGATCCCTGAGCTTGTGCGCGACGGACAGGAAGGCCTGTTGTACGCGCCGAAAGATCCGGATGCCATGGCTCGGGCCATTTTGCGATTGTTGGATGATCCCGCGCTGGCCGGGCAGTTGGCGCGTGCGGCCTGGGAACGCGCGGCAGGGTTCACGCGCGAGGCCATGGTCCGGCGCATTGAACAGGTTTATGACGAGGTTCTTGGGCGTGATTAATATTCTTTATTTACACAATTCATCCGCGATCAGCGGCGGGGAAAGAAGCCTGCTGCAATTGTGGGCGCATCTTGACCGGAGCCGGTTCATGCCGCATCTGGCATTGCCCGGCGAAGGGCCGTTCGCCGCCGAGGCGCGGCGCCTCGGTGTCGGGGCTCATATCCTGGACGTGCCCGCATGGCGGCCATGGACGATCGCGGCGTTGTTCCGGGCGGGGAAAATATTATCCGGCCTTCTTGCGTTGCACAGGATCGATCTGATCCATTCGTACGCGCCGCGCAACAATATCCTGGCTGCGCGCGCGGCACGGCAGAAGGGCATTCCCGTTATTTGGCATGAACGCAACCTGCTTTGGGGATGTGAGACGGATGTGACACGGCTTCTGGTGAATGTGCCGGACGCAGTCATTTGTAATTCACGGGCTGTTGCCCGACGCTTCGAGCATAGAGGGGCTTTGCCCGGGAACGTGCGGGTCATTCTTAACGGCGTTGACCTGATGTATTTTACATCGCCGCAAGATAGGGCAGCGGCCAAGCGGGTATTGGGCTTAGAAGGTAAAAAGATCGTCGGGCTTGTTTCCAATCTGAACGCGCGCAAAGGTGTCCGTACCTTCCTTGAGACCGCATCCTTGATATGCCGCGGCCGGCAGGACATCCATTTCGTTGTTGTCGGCGGGGATCATGGCGGCGCTGGCCAGATGGCCGTCCTGCAGCGCGGCGCGTGGGAGATGGGGCTCGGGAGCCGGGTCACATTCACCGGATTCCAGAACGACGTACGGCCGTATCTTGCCGCGTTCGATGTGACCGCTCATGTGACGGAAAAAGAAGCGTGTTCGCGCGCGATCCTGGAATCCATGGCCATGGGAGTGCCGGTCGTGTCGTGGTGTGACGGAGGCAATCCCGAACTGATCGAAGACGGCCACAGCGGCAGCCTTGTTCCGACGGGAGAAAACCCTGTTTTTGCTTCCAGGGTTGTTGCGCTTGTGGATAATGATGGAGAACGTGAACGGATGGGGGCTGCGGCCCGTGCTCGCGTTGAGAAACTTTTTGATGTCAGGCGCAACGCGCAGGAGACGATGGGGCTCTACGGGGAAATGCTTTAATGAAGCTTGGCATTGACGGTCGCGAGATACAGGATGGAGTTCATACAGGCATTGGGCGGGCCCTGCATGATCTTCTGTGTTATTTTGATGCGCACGCTGGCGATGACACGTGTGTCGTGTTCAGCGCAAAGCCCTTGCCGTTCGCTTTTTCGGCGAAGATCGTTAACCGCGTACTGCCGCAGCGAATGACATGGTGGTGGGACCAGATACAGCTGTCCTTGAGCATCACGGCGGAAGGTGTGGATGTTTTTTATTCGCCGTATTACAAGATCCCGATCCTGGCGCCGTGCCGTAAGGTGGCGTCGGTCCTTGACCTTATTTATCTGGAGTTCCCGGAATACCGGCGGAAACTTTCCCTGTTCCGGAAATTATATTACGCGATCTTTGGCCGCGCCTGCGCGCACATGGCCGAGAAGGTCCTGACATGCTCGCAGTTCTCGTCGCGGGATATTCAGCGGGTGTATGGCTTGCCGGCACAGAGGATCACGGTGATCCCTCTGGGCGTGGGCCGAGAATTTGCTCCGATGGCAGATGCGGCACAGATCAAGAATATCCGGCAAAGCTTTGGCATTCCCGGGAGGTACATCCTTTATACCGGCAACTTCAAGCCGCACAAGAATGTTACGGCGCTAGCGGATGCGTTCTTTGATCTGGCTGTTGAGTTCGGCGATATTACGCTGGTCCTGGCGGGCCCGAAACAACATGGCTATGAAGCATTGCACAAAAAGTTCCAGGATGCCGGCTTTGCGGGATGTGTTGTTTTTACCGGGACTGTGACCGACACATCCGTCGGGCGGTTGTTGTATGTTGGGGCGGATATTTTTGTGATGCCCTCTTTATATGAAGGTTTTGGTTTGCCGCCGTTGGAAGCCATGGCGTGCGGCACAGCTGTTGTCTGTTCTGATGCCGCGTCACTGCCGGAAGTCGTCGGGGATAGCGCGGTCATGGTCAATGCTGCGGACCCGCGGGATATCGCGCGCGGCGTCCGTTCGCTGTTGGTGGATGATGCGCTGCGGCGTTCTTATGTCGCGAAAGGTCTGGCGCGGGCCGCGTTGTTCGCCAATGATCTTGTGATGCCGCAGATGCTGGCGTGCTTAAGGAGCGCGGGACGATGACACGAGGCAAGCACCTTTTTATCGTGAACGATTTTCCGCCCATTTTGGGTGGGCAGTCCGCGTTCCTCTACGCGTTGTGCCGCGCGCTGCCACCCGAGCAGATCGTGGTCATGGCGCCGGAGCGTGGTGACACGAGGGCGTTCGATCAGGCGCAGCCCTTTACGATCGTTCGCAAGCCCTATCTTGTTCCTGTGCCCTTATTAGAGAAGCTGGTCAAGATCGTATTGCCCTTGTGGTGGGTACAGCCTCTTTTGCGGCGGGAACCAGTGGCGCTGGTGCATTGCGCGCATGTGCTTTCAACGGGCTTTATCGGGCTCACGCTCAAGGCCCTCCTGGAACTGGACTATGTGCTTTATATCCATTCCGCGGACGTGATGGAGCACGAGAATAATCCGTTCGTCAGGCCATGGCTTGACCGGATCCTGGCTAATGCACGCCATGTAGTCTGCAGCAGTCATTTTACGCGCGATCATTTGCTGGAGCTTGGTGTGGCGCGGGAGAAGATGATCGTTTCTCTGCCGCGCCTTGATCCGTCGGAGTTTGAGCCCCGGATCGATGAGGGCCTGTTGCGGCAACACGGCCTTGCGGGCCGGCGGATCATCCTGAGCATCAACCGTCTTGTCGAGCGCAAGGGCAATGATGTTGTTCTCAGGGCGCTGCCGGACCTTTTGCGCAGATCTCCGGATGTGGTCTATGTGATCTTTGGCCGCGGACCTTATGAGAACCGGTTGCGCGTGCTGGCGCGGCAGTTGGGGGTCGAGGCGTCGGTTGTGTTCATTTCAGGCAATGATACCGTGCGCCGGACGCTCCTATCCGCCTGTGAGGTCTTTGTCATGATCTCCCGTCGGATCAAGGAGCGCGGCGACGCGGAGGGTTTTGGCATTGTGTATCTTGAGGCCGGCGCTTGCGGCAAACCGGTCGTGGCAGGCAATTCGGGAGGCGTTCCGGATGCGGTAGAGGATGGCGTCAACGGTTTTTTGGTGGACCCGCTTGATCCGTCGGCAACAGCGAAGACTGTTATGCGGCTATTGGAAGACAAGGCATTGGCGCGCGACATGGGCGGCCGCGGCCATGTCCGTGTCATGGAGCGTTTCGATTATCGGCGCGGGGTCCCGGAACTTGATCCGATCTTTCAAGAGGCCAAGAATGACCGGAAATAAGAAACAAAAAGTCCTTCATATCATCACGCGCCTGGATCCCGGCGGATCGACGATCAACACGCTGGAGACCGTGGCGCGCCTGGATCCCGGGCAGTATGAGGCTGATCTTGTCGTCGGAAGGACGCAGGACCCGCGGGGCGCGGCCCTGGAGTTCATCCGCGCGAAAGGCATCCGCTGCCGGTTCGTGCCCGAACTGGTCCGTGATGTGCATCCGTGGTGCGACCTGAGAGCGCTTCTGGCGCTTTATGGTATTATCCGCCGGGGAAGGTATGATATCGTGCATACGCACTCATCCAAGGCCGGCATTCTCGGGCGCTGGGCCGCGTTCTTTGCGGGTGTCCGAAAGATCGTGCATACGCCGCATGGCCATATTTTTTACGGGTATTTTTCGCCAGGTGTTACCAGCGTCTTTATCAGAATGGAGCGTTTTTCTGCGCGCATCACGCGGCGGCTGATCGCGTTGACGGAAAAAGGCATCGAGGAGCATCTGGCTTGCAGCGTGGGGCGCCCCGGGCAGTGGGTGGCGGTCCCGAGCGGCATTGATGTCGATGCTTTTGCTCCGTCGGATATCGCGCGGCGCGAGGTGCGCCGGGAGTTTGGTTTTAATGATGAGGATATCGTCTGCGTGTGCGTGGCGCGGCTTGATCCGGTCAAGAACAATGCCATGCTCATCGCAGCCCTGGCGGATGTTATCAGGGACCAGCCGCAGGTCAGGCTGCTTCTTGTCGGCGAAGGGCCTGAAAGGGAAGCGCTTGCCATCGAGGCGGACATGCGCGGGTTGAAGGGGCGCGTGGTTTTTGCCGGCTTCAGGAATGATGTCGCGCGCGCTCTGAACGCGGGGGATATTTTTGTCATGGCATCACGCAATGAAGGCATGGGCCGCGCGGCGCTTGAGGCCATGGCCACGGGCCTGCCGGTCATTGTCAGCCGTACGGGCGGCTTGCCGGCGATCGTTGCTGACGGACGGGAAGGCCTTCTGGTCGCCGCCGCGGATAAGGCGGCCTGGGCTCAGGCGATCCGCCTCCTGGCCGCGACGCCCGAACTGCGCCGGAAAATGGCTGAGGCCGCGCGGATGCGCGTGAGCGATCATTTTAGCATCGCGCGCATGGTGCGGCGCATCGAGGAGGTTTATCAGGGCCTATGAAATGCGCCATCCATCAACCCCAGTATCTTCCGTGGCTTGGCTATTTTGATAAAATGGCGCGGGCGGATGTTTTCGTCCTGCTTGATAATGTGCAGTTCAAGAAAAATGAATGGCAGAACCGCAACCGCATCGCGACTTGCCAGGGCTGGCAGTGGGTGACCGTGCCGGTCTTGCACGATCATGGTCAGGCCATCAACGAGGTTCGTATTAATCCGACGGTAGATTGGCGTTCGCAGCACCGGCATGCCATTGCGTATAATTACAGCAAGGCGCCGTTCTTCAAGGAATACTGGCCGCGGTTCGAAGCGCTTTATCAGCAGGAATGGACATCGCTTGCGCAGCTGAACATTGCTTTTATACAATTGCTCGTCAATATCCTTGGCATCGATACGCGCCTGGTCACAGCCAGCACGCTGGCAATAACAACAGAAAGAACACAGCGGCTCGTGGATATATGCCGGACGCTGGGCTGTGATACTTATATCGCGGGAGCTGGTTGCGCGGATTATATGGACTTTGCTGTTTGTGAGGCCGCGGGTTTTGCCGTCGAGGTTCAGGATTACAAGCACCCTGTTTATCAGCAGGTGTGGACCGGTCCTTATCTTGAGTTCCAGCCGTACATGTCGGCGGTGGACCTGGTGATGAACCATGGCGGGAGTTCGCTGGATATCCTGCGTGGTATAATAAAACCTTCTTTATAACAGGAGGGATGAATGAACATTCTTGCCATTGGAGCGCATCCGGATGATATCGAGCTTGGCTGCGCCGGAACGCTGCTCTGCCATGTGCGCGCCGGGCACCAGGTCTTTTATCTGATCATGAGCGAAGGCAGCCAGGGTGGTGATGCGGCGCTGCGGGTCGCGGAACAGGAAGAGGCGGCCAGGCGGCTCGGCGTCAAGCGGATCTTTTGGGGCGGCTGCACGGACACGGAATTCAGCGTCGATCGTGAGATGGTCGCGTTGATCGAGGGCGTTTGCGCCGAGGTCAAACCCGATGAGGTGTATGTTAATTACGGTAATGATTCGCACCAGGATCACCGGGCGCTCGCGAAAGCCGCGATCTCGGCCACGCGCTACAGCCCGCGGGTATTGTTCTACGAGGATTACACATCCCAGGATTTTAATCCCGAGATCTTTGTTGATATCGGTGATGTCCTTGAGGAGAAGATCGCGGTCATCAAATGCCACTCATCGCAGATCAGCCGCGCGAGCGCGGTGCGTAGCGGGCTTGATATGCTCGAGAGCGTGCGGGCGGTCGCGCATTTCCGGGGTTTTCAGGGCAAGGTCCGTTACGCGGAAGGTTTCAAACCATTGCGCTATTTGAAAGTTATTGATCGATGATCCCGCATTCCCGTCCTACGATCGATCATCAGAATATGGCTGCCGTTGCTGCGCCGCTTGCCTGCGGCCAGGTTTCCATGGGACCGCAAGTCGCGGCGTTTGAAAAAGAATTTGCCCGCAAGTTCGGCCTGCAACAGGCTGCGGCTGTTTCTTCGGGGACAGCGGCGCTTCATCTGGCGCTCCTGGGGCTGGGTGTCGGGCCGGGCGATGAGGTTATTATTCCGACGCATGTGTGTACGGCTTTATTGAACGCGGTTTGTTACGTCAGGGCTAAGGCTGTCCTTGCGGATGTGAATGAGGACGGTAATATTTCCGTTGCGAGCGCGAAGGCAAAATTGACACGCCGGACAAAGGCAATTATTGCGGCGCATATGTTCGGCGTGCCGGCGGACATGAAGGCGTTGATAAAACTTGGCGTGCCGGTCATTGAAGATTGCGCGCAGGCCGTTGGCGCGCGTTATAATAAAAAGTTCGTCGGGGCATGGGGCAAGGTCAGTATTTTTTCTTTTTATGCCACCAAAATGATGACGACCGGTGAGGGCGGCATGGTGGCATCAGCTGACCGCAAGGCCATGGCGCGCGTGCGCGACCTTTTGACGTACGATCATAAGCCGGCGTATCAGGTGCGGTTCAATTATAAAATGACGGATATTCAGGCCGCACTTGGCCGCGCCCAGCTGAAACAGCTTGATGCTTTTATCGCGCGCCGGCGGGACCTGGCCGGGTTCTATGACGCACAGCTTAAAGGGTTGCCGGTCATGCTGTCCGCAAAGGACCCGCGGTCCAGTTCTGTTCATTACCGGTATGTGGTGCAGGTGCCTGGCCGGGCGGCAAAGGTCATTGCGGCGATGAAAAAACATGGCGTGTGTTGCGAGCGCCCGCTTTTTAAGCCGCTGCATCAATATTTGGGCCTGAAAGGTTTTCCGATGTCAGAGTGGTTGATGAAAGATAGTGTATCTTTGCCGATCTACCCGTCGTTGACCAACGCCCAAGCAAAACATATTGTCCGATCTTTTAGGACAGTAATTCAGTTGTAATTGATTTCCCCTCCCCGCGAAGCGTGGGACGGGGGTATAGAGAATATCCTCCTTCCTTTGTTGGAGGGGGCGAATGAAGATCCCCCTCCCCTTGTGGGAGGGGGGCAGGGGGAGGGGAAATGAGAACGATCTTGTTGACCGGTGTTGCGGGCTTTATCGGCAGCTGCACGGGAAAACTTCTTTTGAAGCAGGGCTATCATGTTGTCGGCCTGGACAACATGAATGATTATTACGATGTGCGCATGAAGGCCTTGCGCCTGAAAGAACTGCAAGCACACAAGAGTTTCACATTTTATAAATGCGACATTGAGAGTGCTTCGTCGCTGGCAAAGATCTTCAAGAAACATAAATTCAGCGCGGTCATGAACCTGGCCGCGCGCGCGGGCGTGCGTTACAGCATGCAGAATCCGCAGGTGTATATGACGACCAATGGCATGGGCACACTCAATCTTCTGGAAATGTGCCGCGCCTATGGCGTGAAGAAATTCGTTTTGGCCTCAACCTCGTCGTTGTATGCCGGGCAGAAGATGCCGTTCAAGGAAAGCTTGCCGGTCAATACGCCGATCTCGCCTTATGCGGCGAGCAAGAAAGCGGCCGAGGTCATGGCGTACACGTATCATTATCTTTACGGCATTGATGTGACCGTGTTGCGATATTTCACGGTATACGGCCCGGCGGGCAGGCCGGACATGAGCGTGTTCCGTTTCATGAAATGGATCGATGAGGGCAAGCCCCTGGAGCTTTTTGGCGACGGGAGCCAGAGCCGCGATTTTACCTATGTGGATGATATTGCCGCGGGAACGGTTAAGGCGCTCAAGAAAGTCGGGTACAGGGTCGTCAATCTCGGCGGCAACAGCCCGCATGATATCAATGCGCTCATTCATTTGATCGAAAAAGCGCTTGGCAAAAAAGCCAATATCCGGCAATATGCTTTCCATAAAACGGATATGAAGGCGACCTGGGCGGATATTAAAACAGCGAAGAAACTTTTGTCCTGGTCGCCGAAGGTCGGCCTGGCGCAGGGCGTGGCGCGGACCGCGGCGTGGTACAAGGCCAACAAAAAGCTGATGGCCGCAATCAAACTTTGACGGGAAAGGTCATCATGAGCAGAGCACTCGCTAAAAAGATCTCTTCATGCACGGCAACAGTGGCTGTTGTCGGCTTGGGTTATGTAGGCTTGCCGCTGGCAGTGGCGTTCGCGCAAAAAGGATACAAGGTCGTCGGCGTCGATGTGGCCGCGCACCGGATCGATAAACTGAACAAGGGTAAAAGTTATATCCTCGACGTGAAAGACAGCGAGATCATGGCCGTTACGCGCCGCAAGAAGTTCATGGCGACCATGGATTTTTCGGCCATCAGGGATGCGGATGCCATCATCCTGTGCGTACCAACGCCCATCAAGAAGCGCTATACGCCGGACGTCTCGTTCATGACGAGCGCTTGCGCGAGCGTGGCGCGGCATATGCACAAGGGGGCGCTCGTCGTCCTGGAAAGCACCACCTATCCGGGCACAACGGAAGAATTGATCCAGCCCATCCTGGAAAAGAATGGTTTCAGGGCGGGCAGGGATTTTCATCTGGCATTCTCACCCGAACGCATTGACCCGGGTAATAAGCAATATAAGGTTACGGCCATTCCCAAGGTCGTCGGCGGCCTGACGCCGAAGTGCACGCAGCTGACCGTCGCGCTTTACGGCAAGATCATCAAGATCATTCATCCGGTCTCATCGCCCAAGGCCGCGGAGATGACCAAGCTCATCGAGAACACGTTCCGTATCGTGAACATCGGCTGGATCAATGAAGCTGCCATCATGTGCCAGAAATTCGGCATCAATATTTGGGAAGTGATCGACGCGGCCAAAACAAAACCGTTCGGGTTCATGCCGTTCTATCCCGGGCTTGGCGTGGGCGGGCATTGTATCCCCGAGGACCCGCTGTATCTTTACTGGAAAGCTAAAAAATACGGGTTCAGTTCCAAGTTCATCCGTTTGGCCGCGGATCTGAACCATAATATGCCGGCGTATGCCATCAGCCGCGTTGAAGCACTGCTTAAGGCCAGGAAAAAGAAACTTTCCCAAGCCCGCATCCTCGTCATTGGCGTGACGTATAAGAAGGATGTCAAAGATCTGCGTAAGTCACCGCCGCTGCGTCTTCTGGAATTATTGAAGGGTCAGTGCAAGGGGGCGGATTATACGGATCCTTTTGTGCCGTATCTAAACATCGAGGGGCTTAAGATGGATTCCGCGCCGGTCACGCCGGCGAACATCAGGAAGTATGACGCGGTCATCATTGCAGTGGACCATACACGCGTGAATTACGCGCTGATCGCCCGCCATGCGCAATTGATCTTCGACGCGCGCAATGTTTATAAAGGGACAAAGTCAAAGAACATAGACATCTTGTAGTTCTTATTCTTATCGGGAAAGGTTTGATATGGGGAAATGGATCCTGTTGATCGCAGGTGGAGGTGTGGGCACGGTTGCCAGGTATGCTTTGGCCGCCGCAGTATCCCAGCGGCTGGGGACAGCTTTCCCATGGGGAACGATCGCGGTCAATGTTGCCGGGTGCTGCGCTATTGGTTTCCTGGATGTTATTCTTGATAAGAAATTTCTGCTCAACCCCAACCACCGCATGCTTTTGATCGCAGGGTTCTGCGCCGCATTCACGACATTCTCTTCTTTGATCCTGGAAACATCGCAATTGTTAAAGGCCCAGCAATTCCTGCATGCGTTCGGCAATATCATGATCAGCCTGGTGGCCGGGTTCATTGCTTTCAAGCTTGGCGCCGCCGTTGCGGAGTTGTTTTAAGAGCATCCCCGTTTTTCTTTGCTATTTCCTCGCGAATTCCTATAATAGTCTAATCTAAATTATACTTTTTTTATGGGGAAGGACTGTGCATGGACGTTGCGCCGGAGTCAAAGCCGTCAGATTTTATCCGTGATATCGTTCTTGAGCACGTTGCCGCGAAGCGTTATCCGGGGATCATCACCCGTTTCCCGCCGGAGCCCAACGGTTATCTGCACATCGGCCACGCCAAGGCCATCTGCCTGAATTTCGGTATTGCCCGCGAACATGCCGGGCGCTGTAACTTGCGCATGGACGATACCAATCCCGCGAAAGAAGATGTTGAGTATGTCGATTCCATTACGACGGATGTGAAATGGCTCATCGGCGGCTGGGCCGACCATTGCCTGGGCCTGAAAGACGGGGCGGCGCCGTATTTTGCCAGTGATTATTTCGACGAGATCTACGCCCATGCCGTGACGCTCATCAAAAAAGGCAAGGCGTATGTGTGCGATCTCAGCCCCGAGGATACCGACAAGTTCCGCGGCGCGCCGGATCGGCCGGGTATTGAAAGCCCGTTCCGGTATCGTTCCATCGACGAGAGCCTGGACCTTTTCAAGCGCATGAAAGCCGGGGAGTTCCCCAACGGCACGCGCACCCTGCGCGCGAAGATCGACATGGCCTCGCCGAATGTGTGGCTGAGAGATCCCATTCTTTACCGCATCCGCCACGGCGGGCATCATCACGCGGGCAATGCCTGGTGCATTTATCCGATGTATGATTTCGCGCATTGCCTGAGTGATTATATCGAAGGCATCACGCACAGCATTTGCACGCTGGAGTTCGAGGTGCACCGGCCGCTGTACGACTGGATCCTTGCGAATCTTGACCTTCCGAAATATCTGCCGCATCAGTATGAGTTCGCGCGGCTGAATGTGACGCATACTGTGATGAGCAAGCGCAAACTGCTCGAGCTGGTGCAGGGCAAATTCGTCAGCGGGTGGGATGATCCGCGCATGCCCACACTTTCAGGGATGCGCCGCCGGGGGTATCCGGCAGCCGCCTTGCGTGAGTTCTGCCGCCGCATCGGCGTTGCCAAGACAGAGAACATGATCGACCTGTCGCTGCTGGAATTTTGCGTGCGCGAGAATTTGAACAAGGCCGCGCTCCGCGTCATGGCTGTGTTAAAACCGCTGAAGGTCGTGATCACCAATTATCCCGACGGGCAGATGGAAGAGTTGGATGCGGTCAACAACCCCGAGGATCCGGCGGCGGGCACGCGCAAGATCCCGTTCGGCAAGGTCCTTTATGTGGAACAGGATGATTTTCGCGAGGTCCCGTCCAAGGATTTCTTCCGCCTGGCGCCCGGGCGCGAGGTGCGCCTGCGGTACGCGTTCTTTGTCAAATGCGAGAGCATTGTCAAGGACCCGCTTACGGGCGAGGTAACGGAATTGCATTGCACTTACGATCCTGCTACGCGGGGCGGCAACGCGCCCGACGGGCGCAAGGTCAAGGCAACGATCCATTGGGTCGCGGCCGGGCGTTGCGAGGATATCGAAGTGCGGCTGTACGATAAACTTTTTACTATCGCTGATCTGGCCGATGCGCCGGAAGGAAAAGATTTTAAGGAATATTTGAATCCGAATTCCAGGACAATACTGGCCGGGGCCAAGGCTGAACCGTCGCTGGCGGGCGCGGCGGCAGGGAGCGTGTTCCAGTTCGAGCGCCTGGGGTATTTCTGTGTTGACGCCGACTCCTCGTCGTCAAAGAAAGTGTTCAACCGCACCGTCACGCTCAAGGATGAGCTGGCAAAGATCGAAAAGCGGGGCAAGACATGACCATGGTGTTCGCCCTGATCGTGATCTTTGTGATGCTGGTCTTTAACGGTATCTTTGCCGCGTATGAAATGGCGCTGGCATCGGTCTCGCGCGCCCGGCTGCATGTGCTTGAGGGCCGCAAGGTCAAGGGCGCAGCTGACGCCGCGTTCATGAAGCATCACATCGAGGCGAGCCTGGCCGTGATCCAGATGGGGATCACGCTTTTTGGCGCGATCGCGGCGGCAACGGGGGGCTTAAGCGTCGCGGACCTGTGCACGCCGTATCTTATGGCGCATTTTGGTTTTGGCCCGACGCTGGCCAGCATCGTTTCCATTGTCTTTCTTGTCATTCCTTTAAGCGCTTTAACGATCGTTTTTGCTGAACTGGTGCCCAAGATGATCGCGCTCAATGCGCGCGAGCGCGTGTGCCTGGCGCTTTCGCCGTTCATGAAAGGGCTTTTCTGGGTGGCGGGGCCTCTCGTGCATTCTTTTGAGGCGATCGTGAAATGGGTGATCGCCCGGTTGTTCAAAGTGGGAGGCCTGGGCGAGGAGAACGCTCATTTGCACGAACTTCAGGCCGCCGCGGCTATGGCGCGCACATCCCGGCTGATCGGCGCGCGCGAGGAAAAGATCGTGGTCTCGGCTGCGCAGTTCGCCACGCGCAAGGTGCGCGAGATCATGATCCCGGTCTCTGATATGTGCATGATCGCTGTTACGGCAACATTGTCCGAGGCGCTGATCCGCGCGCACATGGACATGCACACACGCTTTCCGGTTTGCGCCGCCGAGAACGATCGCCAGACGATCCTGGGATATATCAATTTCAAGGACATCATGGCCGCGCTCAAGCTTAATCCCGCGGACCCGACGGTCAAAGGGATCGTCCGTCCGATCAGAACGGTGGAGTGGGATGCTTCGATCTCGTCAGCGCTGGAGACCATGATCCAGGGCAATCTCCATATCATGCTGGTGGCTGCGAAGGACAAGAGCATGGTGGGCATGCTGACGCAGGAAGATATCATCGAAGAACTGGTAGGCGACATCGAAGATGAATTTGACAGATTTCCTTCGCATATCCATGAATACGCAGGCGGCTGGATCGTGGGCGGCGGGGCGACCATGGGGGCGCTGGCTAAGGTGGCTGGCCGTCGGCTGGCGCCTGAGGCTGAGGATGGCATGCGGTTCACGGACTGGTGTGCCCGGCACAAGGAGGGCGTTTTTGAGGGCGGTGAAACGCTCAAGGCCGAAGGGCTGGTTGTTGTTGTCAGGAAATTGCGCCGTCGTAAGGTAGGCGAGGCCGCGGTGTCGCTGGCCGCGTGAACAGAAAGGGAGCGCCGTGCTGGAAGCTGTTGTTTTTTTGATCATTAGTCTGGGCATGATCCTTTTGGCTGCCGAGGGATTCACCAATGGCATTGAAATGGTCGGGCGCCGGATGTCTTTTTCCCAGGCGGTCGTGGGCAGCATCCTGGCCGCGGTGGGGACCGCCTTGCCGGAAACGATCCTGCCCATGGTGGCTATTTTTGCGCACACGGGCGCATCATCCAAAGAGATCGGCGTGGGCGCCATCCTGGGCGCGCCGTTCATGCTTTCGACCATCGGGTTCTTTCTCGTAGGCGCGAGCGCGGTCGTCGCGTGCCGCCGGGGCGGACGAAGCTGTGAGGTTCGTGCGGAACATAAGACCCTCAAGCGCGATCTGACATTTTTTCTGGTGTTGTATTCAGCGGCGGTCTTTCTGCCGATCATTTTTGGGCATGTGGTGGCAAAGCCGCTCGCATTCGTGCTGTTCGCCGGGTATATTTTTTATGTGTTCAGGACCATTGCCGGTGAAAGCGCGGCCATGGAGCATTTTGAAGGCCTGCATCTGCTCAGGCTTCCGGCGCGCTGGGGCTGGGTCCGGGAAGACGAAGCGCATGTATTCTGGGCGTGGGCGCAGGTCGCGCTGGCGTTGACGCTCATGATCACGGGCGCGCATATTTTTGTGAAGAACCTTGCGGTGGTCTCTATCGCATGCGGCATGAGCCCGCTTTTGTTCGCGCTGCTGGTCGCGCCCATCGCCACTGAATTGCCCGAAAAATTCAACAGCGTGACCTGGACGCTCAAGGGAAAAGACGCGTTGGCCGTCGGAAATATGTCAGGGGCCATGGTCTTTCAGTCCACATTCCCGGTGAGCGTGGGGCTGTTGTTCACGCCCTGGAAGGTCGAGGGCATGGCGCTGGTCTCGGCGGTCCTGGCGCTTGTTTCGGCGGGGATCGTTCTTTATACCGTGACCGCGCATCGCAGGATAGCGCCATGGGTCATGATGCTGGGCGGGGTTTTTTACGCGGTGTACGCGATCGTTATTTTTTGGAGATAAGGACGGAGTGGTTCTTTAGAATGGAGGAATTTATGAAGGTGTTACGATGGATCATGATGGTGGCAGTAGCCGTGGGGATAGCGGCTGGCAACGCAGCAGCAGCCGAGAAGACGGCCGCGATCGAGTCGGTCCAGGCCAGCCTTGAAGAGGGGTTGGGGCTGACAGCCGAGCAGAAAGCAAAGCTCAGGACGGTCCGGGATGATTTTAAGGCGCGCCAGCAGGTGATCCGGCGCGACCTGAACGCGAAGAACGAGGCCCTGCGCCAGGGGCTTGACGCCGAGGCAATGGACCGCGCCAAGGTTGACGCGGTTGCCGCCGAGATCAAGCTCTTGCAGGGGCAGCTGCTGGACAATCGCGTGGATGTGGTGTTCAAACTGCGCGAGATCTATACACCCGAGCAGATCAAGACGATCAAGGCGCGCCTGGAAAAAGCGCGCAAGAAGGCATCAACGAAGAAATCCCTGAAGAAAGGGAAGAAAATAACAACAAAGAAATCAACGGCGAAAAAGTCCGCCGGCACAACCACTACGGGCAAAGGAAGGTGAGCGATGCGTTCAGACAGAATTAAAAAAGGCCAGGAGAGGATGCCCAACCGGGCGCTGCTGTACGGGACAGGGCTTCACGCCTCCCACATGGACCGGCCCTTTATCGGCATTGCCTCGTCGTTCACGGATGCGATCCCCGGGCATACGGGCATGAGGACGCTCGAGCGTTATATCGAGCGCGGCATCGAGAACGCCGGCGGAACGCCTTTTATTTTCGGCGTGCCCGGCCTTTGCGACGGGATCGCCATGGGGCACAAGGGCATGGGCTATTCCCTGCCGTCGCGCGAACTGATCGCGGATGTTGTTGAGTCCGTGGCGGGCGCGAATGCGTTCGACGGGCTTATCCTGCTGACCAATTGCGACAAGATCACGCCCGGCATGCTGATGGGCGCGTTGCGGCTGAATGTTCCGTCGGTGGTCGTGACCGCGGGGCCGATGATGGCGGGCCGGCACGCCGGGCGGCGACTGAATCTGATCTCGGATACATTTGAATCCGTCGGAAAGCTCAAGAGAGGCGAGGTCACGGCGGAAGATCTCAAGGCGCTCGAAGTGGAAGCGTGCCCGGGGTGCGGTTCGTGCCAGGGCATGTACACGGCCAATACCATGGCGTGCCTGTGCGAAGCCATGGGGCTGTCGCTGCCTTTGTGCGCCACGATGATGGCGGTCGCGGCGGGAAAACAGCGCATTGCTTATGAGAGCGGCCAGCGCATTGTGGATCTGGCCAAGAAGGACATCAAGCCGCGCGATCTTGTGACCATGAAGTCCATTGAGAATGCCATCCGCGCGGACATGGCGCTCGGCGGTTCTTCCAATACGGTGCTTCACCTGATGGCTATTGCCCATGAGGCGGGCGTGCCGCTCGGCCTGAAGGACTTTGACCGGATCAGCAAGGAAACCCCGCATTTGTGCAGCATGAACCCTGCGGGCAAGTGGTATATGGAAGACCTGCATCATGCGGGCGGTATTCCTGCGGTCATGCGCATGCTTGGCAACAGGATCCAGGATGTTATCACGGTTAGCGGCCGCAGCACCCATGAGATCATGAGCAGTGTTAAGTATTATGACCCCGAGGTCATCAAATCGCCGGACACCCCTGAACACAAGGAGGGCGGCATCGCGGTGCTTTACGGCAATCTCGCCGTGGAAGGCGCCATCGTGAAGCAGGCTGCGGTGGAAACGGACATGCTGTGTTTTACAGGCGCTGCGCGCGTGTTCAATTCCGAAGAAGATGCCATGGCAGCTATTTTGGGCGGCAAGATCGTGAAAGGTGATGTGGTGGTCATCCGTTATGAAGGTCCGGCAGGCGGGCCGGGCATGCGCGAGATGCTTTCACCCACATCGGCCATTGTGGGCATGGGCTTGAACAAACACGTTGCGCTCATTACAGATGGGCGCTTTTCAGGGGGTACGCGCGGGCCTTGTATCGGCCATATTTCTCCGGAAGCCGCGGCTGGGGGCTTGATCGCCTATATTAATGATGGCGACCAGATCGAGATCAATATTCCCGGGAAGTCGGTTAATGTAAAACTGAGCGAAGCGGAGATCGCTCAGCGTAGAAAGACGCAAACCCTTATGCCGCCTAAAGAAAAGACAGGCTATCTGGGCCGTTACGCCCGGCTTGTAACATCGGCCTCGACCGGCGCGGTATTTAAATAAGGGGCGGACGGGTAATTTTGATTGACGCAGGGACGTCTTTGCGTATAATTCTAACTCAAAGATGTAACTTGTTTTTGATCAATGCTTTATCACTCGAAATCAGTTCAGGGGAGCCGTATGTTCAAACCAACTGATACGCAGGGTACGAACAAGGACCTGGGGAAAGAAGAGATCCAGGCATCTTTTCAGGACATCCGCACGTTTTCTTTGGCCAAGAACGCCCAAACGGCCACATCCCTTGACAATTTTCATGCTCTGGCGCTTGCCGTACGGCATCGCATCGTGGGCCGCTGGATGAAGACCCAGACCGCGTACCATCAGCAGGGCAAACGCCGTGTTTATTATCTGTCCATGGAATTCCTGATCGGACGGTTGCTCGGGAATTATATGTTCAACCTGGGGACCGAGAAGGATGTCGCGGTTGCCATGCGTGAACTTGACATTAATCTTGAAGAGATCCGCGAGCAGGAGCTTGACGCGGGCCTTGGCAACGGCGGCTTGGGGCGTCTGGCCGCGTGTTTTCTGGATTCCATGGCCACCCTCGGCATTCCCGCGCACGGCTACGGGATCCGTTATGACTACGGTATTTTCAATCAGAAGATCAAGGATGGCTGGCAGGTCGAATTACCCGACGAGTGGATGCGTAACGGCAATCCCTGGGAGATCCCGCGCGCTGAATATCAGGTCAAGGTGAATTTTTACGGCCACATCGATCCGTCGGCGCAGTTCGGTGCGCGCTGGGTCGGCGCCGAGACGGTCGTTGCCATGCCTTACGATGTTCCGATCCCCGGCTACAAGAACGATGTGGTCAATACGCTGCGGCTTTGGTCGGCGCGCGCGAACGACGAATTTGATTTTGATTACTTTAATCACGGGGACTATGAGCACGCGGTCCAGCAGAAGATCTTTTCCGAGAGCATTTCGAAGGTCCTTTATCCCAATGACAATGTGAGCCAGGGCAAGGAGCTCAGGCTTAAGCAGGAACACTTCTTCACATCGGCCTCCATTGCTGATATCATCCGCCGCCACCGGGCTGACAAGAATGACATGCACCGGCTGCACGAGAAAGTTTGCA
Source organism: uncultured Planctomycetales bacterium (assembly GCA_964643325.1). Taxonomy (GTDB): domain Bacteria; phylum Omnitrophota; class Gorgyraeia; order Zapsychrales; family Fredricksoniimonadaceae; genus Fredricksoniimonas. The sequence goes on along the minus strand of CAZXSE010000001.1, from coordinate 124,276 downwards.
TTCAGCTTAACGATACGCATCCGACGCTGGCGGTGCTGGAGCTGATGCGGGTGTTGATCGACCAGGAGGGTTTTGACTGGAACGAGGCCTGGGATGTGACGCGCCAGACCTTTGCCTACACGAACCACACCATCATGCCGGAAGCGCTGGAGTGCTGGACGGTCGAGCTGATGGGTAAGGTCCTGCCGCGGCATCTGGAGATCGCTTTTGAACTGAACAGCAGGTTCCTCGAGGAGGTCGCGAAGAAATTCCCCGGGGACAGCGCGCGCCTGGGCCGCATGTCCATCATCCAGGAGGGCGATCCCAAGAGGGTGCGCATGGCGCATATCGCTATCATCGGGAGCTTTTCGATCAACGGTGTTTCCGCCCTGCATTCCGAACTTCTGACGTCGCAGCTGTTCCGCGACTTTTATGAGATGTGGCCGGAGCGCTTTAACAACAAGACCAACGGCATCACGCCGCGGCGCTGGCTGCTCAAGGCCAATCCGAAACTTTCCGAGCTTATCACTGCGACGATCGGCGATAAGTGGGTGACGGAACTCAGCGAGCTTGAGAAGCTGATGGCGCACAAGGATAATAAAGAATTCATGGACCGCTGGCGCGCGGTCAAGCAGGCCAACAAGAACGCGCTGGCGGAGCACATCCTTAAGACCACGGATATTGTGGTCAATCGTGATTCGCTCTTTGACGTTCAGGTCAAGCGCCTGCACGAGTACAAGCGCCAGTTCCTGTTCGGGCTGTACATCATGTCCCAGTATCTTAGGGTGAAGAACGATCCGCGGGCTTTCATCCAGCCGCGCACCTTCATCATCGGCGGCAAGGCAGCGCCCGGGTATCATCTGGCCAAGCTCGTTATTAAGTTCCTGACCAGCGTGGGCAATGTCCTCAACCAGGACCGCGCCGTGCGCGACAAACTGCGGCTGTTGTTCATGGAGAACTACCGCGTGTCGCTTGCCGAGAAGATCATTCCCGCGGCGGACCTTTCCGAGCAGATCTCGACCGCCGGCATGGAAGCTTCCGGCACGGGCAATATGAAGTTCATGCTCAACGGCGCGCTGACCATCGGGACCTATGACGGCGCCAATATCGAGATGGCCCAGAGCCTCGGCGGGAAAGATATTTTCATTTTCGGATTGAAAGCCGACCAGGTCCTGACCATGCGCGCGCAGGGATATAAGCCGCGCGATTTCATCAAGAAGTCGCCCGAGCTGCGCGAGATCTTCCGGCTCATGGAGAATGATTTCTTTTCGCCCGGACAGCCGGGGCTCTTTGATCCTCTGCTCAATACGATCTATGGCGGCGACTTTTTCATGTTGTGCGCGGATTTCGAGGATTATTGCCGCGCGCAGGCGGATGTTTCAACGTTGTATCAGGACAGGGATGCGTGGACGCGCGCCTCGATCATCAACGTGGCCAAGGCGGGCCCGTTCTCGAGCGACCGGACCATCCGGGAATACGCCCGGGACATCTGGAAAGTATAACGCTGCGATCATGCAGCAAAGAAGGAGGGGTATCATGGCAAAATTAAATCGTGCAGCAAAAACAACATCAGCGCCCAAAAAGGATGTCGTTCAGGCATCGTCTTTCGGGACGCAGCCGGCAAGGGCGGCGAAAAAGACCATGCATCCGGACGAGTTCTACGGCCGCGTGGCGTTCAAGGCGCATGAGCTTTATGTCAAGCGCGGCGGGCAGCACGGCAATGACTTTGCCGACTGGTTCGAGGCGGAGCGCCTGGTCCGTGCCGAGTTTGGTTTGTAAGAGAACGAGGGCATTTTAAAGTAATTGACGGGAGGTATCATGGGGTCTATGCGCGCGCCGTGGTCCAGGGATAATAAAACTGTCCCTGGCCCCAGGAAAGAATGTTGTGCCCGGGAAGAAAGAACGAAGTTGCCGGATGTATCGCATGAGATGACGGATTTCGACGCCTATCTTCTGAAAGAAGGCAATTTCTTCAAGATGTACGAGAAGCTGGGCGCGCATATCATGACGCGTGACGGCGTCAAGGGCGTCAAGTTCGCGGTCTGGGCGCCGAATGCCGAGCGGGTATCGGTGATCGGTGACTTTAACAATTGGAACAAGGATGCGGCGCCGTTATTGCCGCGCTGGGACGGCACGGGCATCTGGGAAGGTTTTGTTCCCAACGCCGCCAAAAGCCAGACGTATAAATACGCGATCCGCACGCGCCAGGGCTGGGAACTTGAAAAGGCGGACCCGCTGGGGTTCCATTCCGAGATCCCGCCGAAGTCCGCTTCTGTGATCTGGGACCTGGATTATACCTGGAATGACGCGGCCTGGATGGCACAGCGTCACGAGCGCAGCGCGCACAACAAGCCCATGTCCGTCTATGAAGTGCATCTGGGGTCGTGGATGCGCGTTCCCGACGACGGCTGCCGGTCGCTGACGTATGTTGAGATGGCGGATAAATTGACCGCGTATGTGAAAAAGATGGGTTACACGCACGTGGAGCTGATGCCGGTCATGGCGCATCCGTTCCAGGGGTCATGGGGTTATCAGACCGTTGGTTATTTTGCGCCCGCCTCGTTCTTCGGCACGCCGCAGGAACTCATGTTCCTCATCGACAAGTTCCACCAGAACGACATCGGCGTCATCCTGGACTGGGTGCCGTCGCATTTTCCCAATGACGGCCACGGGCTCTGGCAGTTCGACGGGACAGCGCTCTACGAGCATGAGGACATGCGCAAGGGCTTTCATCCCGACTGGAAAAGTTCCATTTTCAATTACGGGCGGGTCGAGGTCAAGAGCTTCCTGATCGCGAGCGCGCTGTTCTGGCTCGAGAAATATCACGCGGACGGATTGCGCGTTGACGGTGTCGCGTCCATGCTGTACCTGGATTATTCCCGCAAGGAAGGCGAGTGGATCCCCAATTGCAATGGCGGGCGTGAGAATTTGGAGGCGCTCCACTTTTTACAGCGCCTCAACGAGATCGTTTACGGCACGCATCCCGGCATCCAGATGATCGCCGAAGAATCGACCGCCTGGACCAAGGTGTCGAAGCCTGTGTGGGACGGGGGGCTTGGTTTCGGGTACAAATGGAACATGGGCTGGATGCACGATACGCTGGTGTATTTCAGCAAGGACCCGGTTTATCGCAAGCACCATCACAATCAGCTGACCTTCGGGCTTCTTTACGCGTTCACCGAGAATTTCATGATGTCCCTTTCGCACGACGAGGTTGTGCACGGAAAGGGGTCGCTGCTTCGCAAGATGCCCGGCGATGACTGGCAAAAATTCGCGAACTTGAGGCTTTTGTTCGGCTACATGTTCGGCCAGCCCGGGAAGAAGCTGCATTTCATGGGCGGTGAGATCGGGCAGTGGGATGAATGGGACCATGAAAAGAGCGTGGACTGGCATTTGCTCGCCTGGGACCCGCACAAGGGCGTGCAACAGTGGGTGCAGGACCTGAATGCGATGTATAAGTCCGAGCCTGCGTTGTATGAGGACGATTTCTCTTATCACGGGTTCGAATGGATCGATTGCGGTGACTGGCAGTCGAGCGTCCTGATGTTCTTGCGTAAATGCAAGGACCGTTCGCAGGACATTCTTGTCGTTTGTAATTTCACGCCCGTGGTCCGCGAGTACCGCGTAGGCGTTCCTTACGGCGGGATGTGGCGCGAGCTCCTGAACTCTGACGCCCCGGCCTACTGGGGCAGCGGGGTTGGGAATTACGGACGGGTCATGGCGGATGAGATCTGGGCGCATGGCCGCGACCGGTCGCTGTGGCTCAAATTGCCGCCGCTGGGCGTGCTGTTCTTGAAACGCGAGAGTTAATTATTCGATGAATAGATACGTTTGCATCCACGGGCATTTTTATCAGCCGCCGCGCGAGAACCCCTGGCTTGAGGAAGTCGAGCTGCAGGAGTCCGCGCTGCCTTACCATGATTGGAACGAGCGGATCACCGCCGAGTGTTATGCCCGTAACGGCGCCTCCCGGATCCTGGGCGCTGATGGCCGCATCAATGAGATCATCAATAATTATTCAAAGATCAGCTTCAACATCGGGCCGACGCTCCTTTCGTGGATGGAGCACAAGGACCCCGAAGCCTACCGTGCCATCCTCGAAGCTGACAAGATAAGCCGCCAGCGTTTTTCCGGCCATGGCGCGGCCATGGCGCAGGTTTACAATCACATGATCATGCCCCTGGCGAACACGCGCGACAAGCGCACGCAGATCATCTGGGGGATCAAGGATTTTGAGCATTGTTACCAGCGCATGCCGGAGGGGATGTGGCTGGCCGAGGCGGCCGTTGACCTGGAGAGCCTGGATATCATGGCTGAGTGCGGCATCAAGTTCACGGTGCTGGCGCCCCATCAGGCCAAGCGCGCCAGGAAACTTTCCGAGAATCGCGCCTGGGACCCGTCGGATGAAGAGCATATCGATCTGCGGCGCCCCTATCTGTGCAAGCTGCCGTCGGGCCGGACGATCGCGATCTTTTTTTATGACGGGCCCATTTCGCGCGCGGTCGCGTTCGAAGGCCTTTTGCACAATGGCGAGAAGCTGGCGGAGCGGATCCTCGGCGCTTTTGACAAACATCCGGAGAACGACCAGCTGGTGCACATCGCGACCGACGGGGAATCCTACGGGCATCACCACAAGTTCGGCGACATGGCGCTGGCGTACGCGCTTCATTATATTGAACAGAAGGACCGCGCGCGGCTGACGGTGTATGGCGAGTACCTGGAAAAACATCCGCCGGAGTATGAGGTCGAGATCGTTGAGAACAGCTCCTGGAGCTGCATTCACGGCATCGAGCGCTGGCGCGACGATTGCGGCTGCAATTCGGGCGGTAAGCCCGGGTGGCATCAGCAGTGGCGCGCCCCGTTGCGCCAGGCCCTGGATTTTTTGCGCGACCGCGCCGCTAAAACGTATGAACGCGAGATGGCCGGTTATGTCGCGGACCCGTGGGCCATGCGCGATGCCTATATCGACGTGGTCCTTGACCGCCGCCGGGAGAACATGGAGGCGTTCCTGGCCCGCTACCTGGGCAAGGACAGGGCTTTTGTTGACAAGAACAGGGTTTTGCGCTGCCTGGAGATCCAGCGCAACGCGCTCTTGATGTACACCAGCTGCGGCTGGTTCTTCGACGATATTTCGGGCATCGAGACGGTTCAGATCATCAAGTATGCCGCGCGTGTGATCCAGCTGGTCCGCCGCGTTTGCGACGAAGACCTGGACCTGGCCTTCCTGGAGGTGCTGGGTAAGGCCAAGAGCAATGTGCCGGAGGCCAATAATGGCGCGCGCATCTACAAGGTGTATGTGGAGCCGTCGGTCGTTGATATCCTGCGCGTGGGCGCCCACTATGCCATGAGCTCGCTCTTCGAGGACTTTGCCGAGGAGGCCAAGCTGTACTGTTTTACGATCCGCCGCAAGAGTTACGCGAAGCAGGCGATCGGCAAGATGTCGCTGGTCGTCGGGCGGACCGAGATCATCTCCGAGGTGACGTGGACATCGTTCGATGTGTATTTTGCGCTCCTGCATCTGGGGGACCATAATTTCATCTGCGGCGTTGATTATTACAAGGATGACGCGACCTTTGACCGCCTTTCGAGGGAGGTCAGCCGTATTTTCCACGAGGGCGACATCCCGCGCGCGATCCAGTCCATCAGCCGGTATTTCGGGACCCGGAATTATTCGTTGTGGCATCTGTTCAAGCAGGAACAGCAGATGATCCTCGACAAGATCTTTGATAATACGATGGCCGAGGTGGAATCTTCTTTCCGGCATATTTACGAGGATCATTTTGCGCTGATCCGCATGATCCACGAGAACCATATCCCGCTGCCTAAGACGCTCGGGAGCCTGGCGGAATATGTGCTTAATTGCGACTTGCGGCGCTTCCTGAACGAGGAGGAGATCCCCCTTGAGAAGCTGGAGCGCCTGGCGGTCGAGGTCCGCAGCTGGCCGTTCAAGCGCGACAAAGAAGATCTTGATTTTATCGCTTCCGCCCGCGTTGACGCCATGCTGGCCAAATTCATGCAGTCGCCGGACGATGTCCTGCTCATGGAGCGGATGGCGAAGGTGATCAGGGTCCTGTTTGAATTGCGCATGGAACTGAATCTCTGGAAAGCGCAGAATATTTTTTACGCCCTGGCCCAGGACCGTTACCGCGCCAAGAGCGCCGCGGCCGGGCAGGATGAATACGCCGCGCGCTGGGTCGCGGCGTTCACGGACCTTGCCGACATCCTGAAGGTCAAGGTGTCCTGACATGGCCGCCGCCGTCATTGATATCGGTTCCAATTCGATCAAACTCCTTATCGGTGAGGTTGTCGACGGGGAGATCATGATCCTGGAGGCGCTCAAGAACGTTGTGCCCATCGGGCGTTCGACGTTCCTCAAGGGGCAGATCTCCCAGGAACCTATCAACCTGACCATCGGCATCCTCGAGAAATACAAGAAGGTCATCAGGGAATATAATATCGCGCAGGTCTTTGTCATCGCGACCACCGCGGTGCGCGAAGCTTCCAACCGCCACATTTTCGTTGATACCGTGCGCCGCAAGACCGGCCTTGAGATCGAGGTCCTGAATGTCGGCGACATTGTTTATTACATTGATGCCTATATCTCGCATAAGCTCAAGGACACCTATCCGGTCCACAACAAGAACCTGCTGATCGGCGAAATGGGCGCGGGCAGCCTTGATGTGTCGCTCCTGAAGAAGGGCTTTACCGTGATCAATATGGGATTGGCCCTGGGCTCGCTGCGCTTCAAGCAGATCCTGAGCCGTGTTGACGGCAGCCGCGAGGAACTTGCCGAGGTCGTGCAGGAGTATATTGCCAACGAGTTCGATCATTTTCGCAGCCGCCTGCCGCGCGCGCATGTGGACGACATTTTTCTCATCGACGAGAACCAGGAATACCTCAAGGCCATCCTGCCCAACAAAAAGGTCGCGACGAACTTTTTCCAGTTCACGGTGGCTGATGTGGAGCGCATCATTGGCGGGCTTGCCGGCAAGTCGCCCGAGGAGATCGCCGCGGAGTATGACCTGCCGCGGGACAGCGCGGAAACGCTGTTGCCCTATATGGTGATCCTCAAGATGTTCTTTACACTCACCGAGAATCCGCATGTTTACATTCTGGAAACGTCGCTGGCCGAGGCAGTGCTGGCCAATAAGGTTTTAGGGCTTGAACTGTCGAAGCGCTATAACAAATCGAATCAGCTGATGTCGGTCGCGCACGCCATTTGTGAACAATACAATGTCAACATCGAGCACGCCAAGAATGTGGCGCATATCGCCAAAGGCCTTTTCGAGGGGCTGTCCGTTCAGCTGGGGCTTGAGGAGAGCGATCTTTTATACCTGATGCTGGCGGCGTACCTGCACGATATCGGCAAGTTCATTTCCAACCGCTCGCATCACAAGCATTCGGAATACATTATCAATTCCCTGAACCTGTTCCGTTTGACCGACGAGGAGATCCGGATGATCGCCTGCGCCGCGCGCTATCACCGCCGGGGCGATCCGTCGAAGTCGCATCCTCTTTACAACAGCCTCGCGGAGGACAAGCAGATCGTGGTGCAGAAACTGGCATCGCTCTTGCGTATCGCCAACGCGCTCGATCACGGGCATTTGCAGAAATCCAAGGGCGTCAAAGTTTTGCACGCGGACACCAGCGACATTACCATTGAGGTCAGCACCCAGGCGAATTTCCTTCTCGAGAAGACCGAATTCAACGACAAGAAAGAACTGTTCGAGAGGATCACGGGCAGCCGCTTGAAACTCAGCATCAGCGGGAACGTGTGACATGGCGGAAAAACAGCTTCAGGACCAGGACAAGTACATCCACCGCGACATCAGCTGGCTGATGTTCAATGAGCGCGTCCTTGATGAGGCGCTTGAGGCGGACAATCCTTTGCTCGAGCGCGCGCGCTTCGTGGCCATCTTCATGAACAATCTCGACGAGTTCCTGATGGTCCGTTACGCGGGCCTGAAGAACTTGATCGACGCGCAGTACAACCGCCGCGACAATTACGGTTATTACCTGCAGGATGTCCACGCCGAGGTGCGCCGCCGCGTGGAGGAGCTGACCCAAAAAGCGTACCGGATCCACGAGGAGAAGCTCAAGCCCGCGCTCGCGAAAGAGAAGGTGCTGTTGCGCCGGGGCGCCGACCTGAACGAGGACCAGCAGAAATTCGTCAAACGTTTCTTTGACGCGACCTTGTATCCGATCGTGACCCCCATGGCCATTGACCAGGGGCATCCCTTTCCCGTCCTTCCGTCGAGAACGACATCCTATGCCGTGCATCTTGAGCGCAAGGATGAGATGCATCTGGCGGTCATTCCGGTGCCCGCGAATGTGGCGCGCCTGGTCAAGCTTCCGTCGTCCCGCGATACGCACGAGTTCATCCTGGTGGATGAGATCCTGCGGGACAACCTTAAGAACTTCTTCCGCGGTTATGAGATCAAGAGCGCGGCCCTGTTCCGCCTGATCCGCGATAGCGAGCTATCGGTGGATGAGGAATTTTCCGCGAACCTGCTGACATCCATCGAGAGCGAGATCAAGAAGCGCCCGCGCGCGAAAGTGGTGGCCCTGGCTGTTGAGAAGGATTGCGCGGGCGGGCTTCTGGATGTCCTGACCGAAGCGCTTGCGTTCCCGAAAGAAGAAGTGGCGTTCGTTCCCGGCGAGATGGACCTGACATTCCTGTTCCAGCTGGCCGCCCAGGTCCCGGAGGCGCGGTTATCATATCCGGCCCATGTGCCGCCCCGGCCCGCTTACGAGAATATTTTCGACCGCATCAGGGAAGATGACCTGATGCTGCAGATGCCGTTCGAATCGTTCCAGCCGACCGTGGACCTGATCAAGGCCGCGGCGACCGATCCCGATGTGCTGGCCATCAAAATGACGCTTTACCGGGCGAGCGAAGATTCCGAGATCATGACCGCGCTCAAGCTCGCGGCCAAGAACAAGAAACAGGTGACCGTTCTTGTCGAGATCAAGGCGCGCTTTGACGAGGAGCGCAACATTAACTGGGCCCGCCAGCTCGAGGAGTCCGGTTGCCATGTCATTTACGGCATCGCGGGCATGAAGATCCATTCCAAGATCATGCTCATCATCCGCCGCGAGGAGGGCCGGACCCGCCGGTACGTTCATTTGTCCACGGGTAATTATAATGAGAAGACAGCGCGCCTTTATACGGACATCGGTTATTTCACGTGCAATGATGATTTTGCGCGCGACATTTCGGATGTTTTCAATGTTATTACCGGATATTCCCAGCCGGCGCGCTGGAAGCGGGTGATCTCGGCGCCCTATGACCTGCGGGAATATTTCATGGAACTGATCGATCAGGAGATCGCGTTCCACAAGGAATACAAGACCGGCCTGATCTTCGCGAAGATGAATTCGCTGGAGGATACGAAGATCGTTGATAAACTTTATGAAGCATCCCGCGCGGGAGTGAAGGTCCGCCTTGTGGTGCGCGGCATCTGCATCCTCGTTCCCGGCGTGGCGGGCCTCAGCGAGAATATCCAGGTTAAGAGCGTGATCGGCAGGTTCCTGGAGCATTCGCGGATCTTTTTGTTCAATAACAATTCGAATTTCCGTATTTTTCTGTCGTCTGCCGACTGGATGAGCCGTAATTTTGACAAGCGCATCGAGCTGTTGTTCGAGATCTACAAGCAGGACTTCAAGGACCAGCTGCGCGGGGTCCTGGAGGATTGCTGGAAGGACAATCAGCGCGCGCGCGAACTTGTGGCGGGGCGCAAGTATGTTCTTGCGAAAGCGGCGAAGGAGAAGTTCAGCGTTCAGGAGGCGTTCCTGGGGAGATACAGCTGATGCTCGACGAGAAGATATTCTTTTCACAGATCATCCAGGGCCATTTGACCATGGCGCTCGATGAGGAAAAGGCGGTGCGCCGCGCCAAGGGTGATATCGAGGCGCTGCATCGCATGCGCGTGGCGCTTCGCCGTTTAAAGAGCATCCTCTCGGATATCAAGGATGTGATGACCCGCCGGCAGCTGCAGCTCCCGATCGAGGGGGTGAAGGCGCTGTTGGGCATCCTGGGCCATGCGCGCGACATGGACACCAAGATCGCGTTCCTGCGGGGCATGGCCGCCGCGCCTCACGCTAAGGCATACGCCGCAGGGATCCGTGAGATCATTGACGAGATCGCTGAGGACCGGGCCGAGGTCCAGCCCAAGATCGCGAAGGCCTTTGACCGCGCCCGCCGGGAAAAAGTGTTCCGCGCCATTGAGAAGCTCAGCCCGGATCTGGCGTTCGCCGAGATCACCCTTGATGAATGGGGCAAGAATCGCATCACGGTCCGCCTCGAGAAGATGCTGCGCTGGGAGCCTTATGTCAAGAAGGCCCGCCGGGAAACCGAACTCCATCAGATGCGCATTGCCGCGAAGAACCTGCGTTACTGCCTTGAGAACCTCGAATTGCTTTACGGCAAGAAGCTGGCCGTTCATATTAAGGCGGCCGCGGATGTCCAGGCGGCCCTGGGCGCGGTCCATAGTTATGACGTCTGGTTGGGACTTCTCGGCATCCTGCGCGCGAGTTCCGGGCGCAGCAACCGTTTTTCCGAAGCCCTGCGGTTCCTCCGCCGGGAATGTGAAACAGCCAGGGCCGCGGCGTGCGCGGATTTCGTGCAGCTGTGGCAGTCCCAGAAGCGCGCGAAGATCTGGGCGAAACTGGACCGTTTTGCCGATTCATGAGGATCCTTCTTCTTGCTGATATTCACGCCAATCTTCCGGCCCTCGAGGCTGTTCTTGCCGCCGCGGCCGCCACGTCCTATGACGCGATCTGGTGCCTTGGGGATGTGGTCGGTTACGGCCCGTTCCCCAATGAATGTGATCGCCTGATCCGCGAGAAGGCGCAATATATCATTTCCGGGAATCACGACGCGAAGGTCGTTTCCGCCGCGAAAGTCCAGAAGATCCTCGACAACGCAAAAGAGGCCTATAAAACTTTTATTTTTGCATGGACACACAAGATGCTAGCGCCGGATGTTGTGGACCATCTTAAAGGATTGCCGGAGATCCTGCGTGTGAATGCGCATGGCCGCCGGGTACTCCTGGTCCATGGCAGTCCGGCCAGTGCCGATGAGGGGATCACGGTGCATACGCCGCAAGAGCGCCTTGTTGAGATGGCCCGGGGGGCGGATGCGGATATCATTTGCGCCGGCCACACGCATGACGCTTTTTCGCGCGAGATCGGCACAACGCTTTTGGTCAATCCCGGGTCTGTCGGCAGGCCTTTTGGCGGCGACGGGCGCGCGTCATTCTCTTTGCTCGAGATCACGCCGGCCGGCATTGGCGTGGCCAACCACCGTGTGGCGTATGACATGGCCCTTGTTGTCAGGGAAATGGAGGCACAGGGATTCCCACGGGTCCTTGTCCAGGCGTTCACCGGGGCATGCTCTCCGGCGGATGTGGTGCCGGAAGACGTGAGAGGCGATCTGATCGAAGAGGCCCTCAGGTTCGGCGAGCGTTGCCGCTATGAAAAGCCGCACGCGCTGCAGGTGGCGTCATTGTCATTGAGGATCTTTGACGCATTGCACGCCGTGCATGGTTATGGCGCACGCCAGCGGGCGCTCTTGCAGGCCGCGGCGCTCTTGCACGATATCGGGATCATGCGTGGCGCCGACGGGCATCACAAGGCTTCGCGCGACATGATCCTTGAGGACAGGACGCTGCCGTTGGCGGACCGTGAGCGCGCGGTCGTGGCGCTCATTGCACGCTACCACCGCAAGTCCCTGCCCAAGCCCGGCCATCAATATTTCGCGGCACTGCCCGATCATCACAAAGTCATGGTCGAACGACTCGGCGGGATCGTACGCCTGGCCGACGGGCTTGATCGCACGCACCAGGGCCTGGTCAGCGATATTACGGTTGAAGCGGGAACGGATAACGTTACAATAGGATTGACTGCCTGTAAGGATATCGCGGCGGAGCTTGAATTTGGAAAGATCAAAAGCGATCTGTTCGAGCGCGCTTTTTCGCGGCATGTTATTATAAGCGTGACGCAATAGATGATTTGCATGTTGCTGGCGGCTTTGGTGTAATTCATAAGGTTGTTTCGATGCATGTCGCGATAGCGGATTTTGCCATGCCCGAGGCGCGAATTAGAGAGCGGCTTCCCGTAAATTAAGAAAGGCCGCTCTCTGCTGAGCGCCGAGGCATGGCAAAAGCCGCCAGCGACATGTATATACTCGACAAGATCTGTCTTTGTCCATGTCCCGGTGCTCAGACAGTCCTCGGCCTTTTTCTAATAAGATGATTTGGTGGAACGGCCTGCGGAACTCGCACGGGACATGGACTGCAGACATCTTGTCGAGTAAACATCAAAGGATCTATGCAAAGTCAGAGTGAGAAATATTTTATCGGCATTGATGTGGGCGGGACCAAGGTCTACGGTGGGCTTGTGACGCCTTCGGGGTCCATTGCTGCCCAGCACAAAGAGGCCACTCCGCCGGGCGCGGGCGTGAAAGAGGTCTTGGGCGTCATTGAGAAATTGGTCCGGGAGCTTTTGCGGGCCAAGGAAGTCCCGTTCCACGCAGTGCTGGGTATTGGCGTTGCGGTCCCGGGCATTGTGGATAATGACGGCAAGGTCGTGGTGACGCCGAACATTGATCTGGGCGGGGTTGACCTTAAGAAGGTCCTTGAGAAAAAATATAAGGTCCGCGTGGCCGTGGGCAATGACGTGAATTTCGGCGTCATGGGCGAGAAGTGGCTCGGGGCCGGGGCGCGGGCGCAGAACATCATCGGGCTTTTTCCTGGAACGGGCGTTGGCGGCGGGGTCATTGTCAAGGGCATGCTGGTCACGGGACGTAACGGCGCGGCCGCCGAGCTCGGGCATATTTGCGTTGATCCCAAGGGGCCGCAGTGCACGTGCGGCAATACCGGATGCCTTGAGGCTGTTGCAGGCCGCTGGGCCATTGAGCGCGATATCCGCGCGGCCATCAAAAAGGGCGCCAAGACCATCATCACGGACCTGGCGGGCCCGAAGTTCAGGCAGATCAAGAGCAGCACGCTGGCCAAAGCGTTGAAAGCCAAGGATCCGCTGGTGACGCGGACCATGGCCCATGCGGCGGAAACCCTGGCGCACGCGTGCGTGACATTGAACCATGTCTTTAATGCGGAGATGTTCATTTTTGGCGGCGGCGTGATCGAGGCGTGCGGGGATTTTTTTCTGCCCAGAGTTGAGAGCGCTTTGAAGAAAGACCCGTTCTTCAAAAGATTGCCCGTCCCTAAAGTTGTTGCCGCTAAGTTGGGGGATGATGCCGTGATGCTCGGCGCTGTGGCCGCGGCGCGCATGGGCATTGACCTTAAGGCGTTGACGGCCTCGTATTATCCGAAATTAAGGATGACCTCTGCCGGCAGGATCATGGCAGGCAAGGTCAAGATCGAGAAGCCTTTGTATATCCGGGCTGACGGCAAGCTCAAGGAGCCCGAGGAGTTCGTGCCGCCGCATATCACCAGCGACCTTGTGGAAGAACTGACTAAAAAAGGGCCGGATGTTCTTTTTGTGGTCCTTGGAAAACATAAACGGCTCACATTCTCTCCTAAAGCCCTGCGCTATTTGAAAAAGAAGCGCATTGCAGCCAGGATCATCGGCATTTCTTCTGCAGTCAAAGTCTATAATTCTTCCGATGAGCGCAAGGCCCTTTTTCTCTATCCCTAACAGCTTTCCTGCTGACTCCCGCCCGGCAACAAATAATAAATAATGTAACTTCGTGCCCTTGAAAAACAAAAGATCAGCGGATATACTTGGAACAAATCTTTGGGTGGTTTTTAAATAATATAAAGAGGGAGAGTCGGAATGTCAGCACACAGGATCCGCAGGAATTCTTTTTTCCGTTGCATTTCTCTTGTTCAGGCCGCGGTCTTCTTTTCCACGAGCTTTATTTTGCCTGCCACCACATATGCGCAAAGCGTGATGGAGCTCCCGGTTCCGGGGCAGATGCTCAATGTATCGGATGCTTATGTTCCGGTCATGCTGCGCGCAGTCAAGGTCCATCCTGATCAGCCGCTGGTCTTTGATTTTATTGTGGACAGCGGGAACACGCAGGCCGATCAGGCCATGCTCAAGGCGGAGACCAGGAAGCTGGTAAAATATTTTCTCGCCGCGCTGACCATTCCTGAAAAAGATCTTTGGGTGAACCTTTCGCCATACGAGCAAGACCGCATTGCAGCCGAGTCGTTCGGCCAGACGCAGATGGGCCGCGACCTGCTGGCGCAGGATTATGTCCTGAAACAGCTTTCCGCGTCCATGATCTATCCGGAAACGACGCTCGGAAAAGAATTCTGGTCGCGCGTTTATGCCAAGGCGCGTGAAGTCCTGGGCTCGGCGGACCTTCCGGCGAATGCATTCAATAAAGTATGGATCATGCCTGAGAGCGCCACGGTCTATGAGGTCAATGGTACGGCGGTTGTCGGGGCCAGTCATTTGAAGGTCATGATGGAACAGGATTATCTTTCACGCAGAATGAACGCCGGCACTGAAGGGGTCAACACGGATATTGCCGCGGCATCCGCGCAAGTGTCTGCCGATGCCATGCGCCAGGTCATTCTTCCCGAGATCGAGAAGGAAGTTAACACGGGTAAGAATTTTGCTTTGTTGCGCCAGGTCTATCAGGCGCTCATTCTGGCGGCCTGGTATAAGAAGAATTTAAAGGAAAGTTTGTTATCCCAGGTGTACGCGGATCAGGGCAAGGTGGCGGGCGTTGCCGCAGAGGATGCGTCGGATAAAGAAAAAATCTATGAGCGGTATGTGGCGGCTTACAAGGAAGGCGTATTCAACTATATAAAGGAAGACACGGACCCGGTGACGCAGGCAACTGTGCCGCGGCAGTATTTTTCGGGCGGCGTGGACCTGGCCCAGGTGACGGCCACGGTAGGCGTGCACAAGGTTGCGGACGCTGCCCAGATCCCGGGGGCGGCACAGGTATCGACGGGGGAATTAAATCAGGTCACGGTCGCGGTCATCCAGGCGGACATGGCAGAGGACAATGCGTCTGTGCCGACGATGAGCACGGACGTGAATGTTTTTGCGGATAAGCTCCGGCTGGCTGAATTTGATAAAGGTTATCTGGAGGGGCTGTTCGCGAAATATGTCTGGATGAAAAAGAATCCCGGCCAGGAGAAACAGCTTATTATCGACAAGAACTTTTTGCCTTCCGCGCGCATGACGCCTGAGGACAGGGACAAGTTCCTGGGGGCTAAAGATTACAAAACGCAGGTGCGCCTGCAGGAGAATCTGGCGGCCGCGAAGAGTGTTGTGCTTTGGGCGGATGAGATGAACGGCGGGCTTGGCACGAGCGTGGCCCGCGAGCGTTATTTGAAGGAACAGTTGGGGCGCGACAAGATCGGGGCCAAAGGAACGGACCTGTATTTCTTTCTTGATCTGTCGGGAGTTGATGAGAATGGTGATCCGGTGGTTGTTACCAAAGTTCCGGTGAGCACGACAGAGCTTAAATATCTGCAGGTCTTGCACACAGCCGGGGATTACGGCAAGGTGATCATGCAGGAGCTGGTCAATTCCGAGAGCCTTGAGCCGATGCAAAAGTTCCTGAATGAAACGATCTATCTCCGGGACCGTCTCAACGGCCAATTGCCGCAGTTAGCCAAGAGAACGTACCGGCAGGTCCTAGCAGAGAACAATATTGAGATCCCGGCTGAGATCGTTCAGGCATCTTTGCCGGTCATTGACATTGCTACAGATTCCATGACAGATGAATTTCTTGCTCCGGGTGGGCACGGGCAGTTGGGTAGCATGGTCCTGCAGGATGCGTTGACCGCAAAGCTTCCGGAAGGGCAGATCCTGATCCGCACTGTTTATAATGGCGATGGTACGAACAATGCACCGGATCCTTATATTGTCGGCTGGATGGCAGACAAGAAAGTCCCGATCGTCATGATATCGACCACGAAGACTGCCTTGGATAAGAAAGGCGGATTGATCGGCGGTGAGAAGCTTGCCCAGGGCGGGTATGTGACCGACATGCTCGAGCTTGGACAGGTGCGTGGGGATGACCAGAAGAAGATCTTTGCGGAGATGGGGCTTACGACGGGTGAGCCTGGCGGACAGCTTTTTAATACTAATATCGCGCTTGTTAATTATTCCGTTCTTCAGCCGTTCCTTAAGGAGCTTTACGACATCATTGGGCCGAACAAGTTTGCGCAGATCGTGACGCCGGACCTTATCCTGAACGAAAAATTGAAGGGTCCGGAGAAGAAGAAAGTGATCCAGCTTGAGGGCGCGATGGGCTCTGCGTTGCTCAACATCAATCGTTTTGCTGTGACCACAGAGGATCCTCAGGTGCGGGGTCTGATGAAGAAGTATGGATTTGAACGCTTGCTTTATGTTGTCAATGCGGATACGGATGAAAGAGAAACGTTCTTTACGCCGGTCAAGTATGCGTGGGACCATTGGCTGTATGCCGACTCGGGGTATTTCAGGATCGATACAGCTACGTGGAGACTGGTCAATAATAATCCGGGCAGCCTGCCGGGCTTTGGCAGCATGGACAAATATTATGAAGATGTCCAGAATGTCATGGATGCGTTCGGACATGCGAATGTCGACGCGTTAAAAGAGATCAGTATTAAAGGTGTGGTGAAGTTCGAAGATGCGATCTTGCGCGGCAAGGTCTTGATAGAGAACAACACCGGGTCGGAAGTGGACTTGAACGAGCACAAAAAAGACTTCCTGTTAATGCCCGACGGAAAGATCATTCTGGAAGATGTGCATGTCGTGGTCAATGAACAGGGGGATGTCACTGTTTCAACGATTGATGCCGCACAGAGCCTTTTGGAGAATGTTGCGGATGCGCCCGAGCCGGCCGATGCCGCGGCAGTGACCTCTTTGGCGATATTCCAACATGATTTCCTTAAGAATGCGCGTGAAGGGCGGGCTGTTTACGCCATGATCAAGCCCGACGGCGTCAAGAACAAAGAGGCGATCTTTCAGGAGTATCGTGATGCGGGGTTTGACGTGATCACGGCGCCGGCGATGGTGTTGACGTCGGAACAGGCAAAGGAATTCTATGATGTTCATGCCGGAAAAGCGTTCTTTCAGGAGCTGGTCGATTATATTTCCGGGGAAGGCCAGGTGATCCCCGTGTTCCTGACATTAAAGTCCGGCAATAATGCTGTCGAGAAGCTGAGGGCGCTCATGAAGGATGTGATCCGCCCCCGATTCGGGGTGCCGGGCGACTTAATGCGCAATGCAACACATGGTTCTGATTCGCCGGAACATGCCGTTCTTGAGGCGCGGCGCGTTTTCGGGTGGTTGAACGCATCGGTTGTCACGGGGCGCGATGCGGGATTGTCACAGGCGATCCTGCCGCAGATAGCGGCCTCCCAAGATCTCGGCGGCATCGACTTTGATCTCGCGGCATTGAACTTGAAGATCGAGCGTACGAATGAGGCCGTTACAGTGAAGGTCGACCCTGCGGTTATCGAACGCATCAAGGCCGAAGGCGTTGCCGGGTTCACGCCGGTCATTGTTAACATCATGCCGGTCAAGACGATCTTGCAATGAAAATAAGATGGTCGATCATCAAAAGCCCGTCATTTGACGGGCTTTTTTTCTGATATCTTTTCCAGCGTCTTGAGCGCGGCGAGAGCATCCGGATCATTAGGCCTTAACTGCAGGGTCATGAGCAGATAGTTCCTGGCTTCGGCATGGGCGCCTTCGCGGAAAGCCAGCTCGGTGAGCAGTTTCAGGATGTAGGCCTGCTCGTCGCACATCAGGTAATACTTTTCGAGCAAAAGGCGCGCCTTGTTGTATTCGTTGTTGTCGATATAGATCTGGGCCAGGGATTTGTAGGAGAAGATGAAGTTCGGCTGCAGCTCCAGGGCTTTTTCATAATAGATCCGGGCGACATCCTTACGGCCGGCGTCGCGGTGGATGTTGGCTGTATTGTGATAGGCTACGGCATTCGTCGGGTCGAGTGCGATCGCCTTGGCATAGGTGGCCAGCGCTTTCTCCGGAGAGCCGCTTTCGGCGTAAGCCATGCCCAGATTATTGATGACGCGGTAACTCGTCGGCACATGAGGCAGCAGCTGCTCATAGAACCCGGTGGCTGTGCGCCAGTCCAGGCAGCGCCAGGCACAGCGCCCCGTGAAGATCAGGATGATACCCATTACGGCTGCAAAAAGGAGACGGCGCCGGCGCGCGTCATGCGCCCATTCCAGCGCGAAGGTCAGTATTGCGATCAGGATCCCGGCCAGCGCGGCGTACAGGAAATGTTCATAGACCATCGCGTTGATGATGACGAACAGGTTGCACGTGGGAAGGATCGCGACAAAGAACCACAGGATGCCGAAGGCGATGGCCGGACGTCGCGTCCAGTTACGGATCGCAAGGATCGTCATGCCCGCGCAAATGGCCATGCCCCAAAGGACATCAGGCTCCAGGAGTGTTTTGGGTGTGTCGATCAGCCGTTCCACGCGCAGTTCATACGGAATAAAGATAAATCCGGCATCGAGCGCGATCACGCGAAAGAACGTGCCCAGGCGCAGCCAGAAGTTCGACGTGAAGGGCGTGACCTCATCGTAGAAATTGAACGAATTACGGAAATTGAGCACCGTGGCGCGCAGTACAAGATAAACGACCGCCATGAGGATAAAAGGCCAGATGCGTTTGAGGATCCTGAGGATGCGCTGGTAATGGCCGGGCGCGGCGCCTTGTTCGTCGGGGATCAACAGGAAGTCCGCGAGCCCGATGAAGGCGACCAGGAGGATGCCGGTCTCCTTGGACAAAAGCGCCAGCGGGTACATGGCAAGTGCCATGGCATACCAGCGCGTTGGTTTGCGGCCTTCGCGAAAGCGCGCGTAGCCGTAAATACCGGCGAGCACGAAGAATGTGGCGAGCGCGTCGCCCATGCTGTTGGGATAGACCACCGCTTCCGTATGCACGGGGTGCACGAGCCACAGCAGCGCTGTCAGGATCGCGAGCGTGCGGCCTTTCAGGAGAATATGCACGGTTTTGAACAACATCATGGCCGCTGCGGCGTGCCAGGCGATCGCCACGGCATGCCAGCCCCAGGCCCAGTCGCTCCATAAATGCCATTCAATCGCAAAGATCGTCTGCAGCAGGGGGCGCCAGTAATTGCTGATGAGGTGATTGCCTGCAATGATGTTTTCGGTGAAGAAGTTCGGCCAGAACCGCCAGTCCTTGATGTAGGTGTTCTTGAGGATGAAATCATGATCGTCCCAGAACATCTCGTTGGGCAGGCACAGGCAATAGGCCGCGCATGCCATGACGGCCAAGAGCAGGTACACGTTCTCGTTGCGGGAGAGGGCTTTTTTGAGGCGTTCGATCATACTGGTGAGCATGGCAACATCCCAAGAATTTTTACAGCTTTCAGCTTTTGTTATTATAATCATATACTTATGCGGGGCATTCTTTTCCTTTTAATTCTTCTTCCCGTGCTGGCGGGTTGCGACAGGATCTACGGGCTTTTGCACAAGCCCGGCGGAGAAGAGCGCCAGATACTCGGCGAGGTCGCGTTCGACCAGTACAATGCCCGCGTGGAACAGCTGCAGAAGTATTTGCGGCTTTTGGGATATCAGTCCGGCATTCCTGACGGCAAATTCGGCGCGGGAACGCGCGATGCCGTGGCAAAGTTCCAGGCGGATGAGGGCATCGAGGTCACACGCTTTGTTGACAAAATGACTTGGGAAAAGGTACAGTATTATATTCAAAGCCCCTTGGTCAGCAATGACGCGCTGGATGGAGCGGCCCTGCAGCGGGCCCTGGTGCAGGCGGGATATGATCCCGGCAAGATCGACGGCCGTCCGGGCAGCAGGACCCGGTCGGCGCTCAAGGCATTTCAGGCGGCGAATGGATTGAAGCCCGACGGGCTGGTGGGCGCAAGGACCCTGCGCGTCCTGATACAGCACGCGCAATAACAAGGAAGGTGGTATGGTCAGGAACAGATCGCGGTTCTCTTCTGCCAATGAATTAGAAGTTTTGCGCAAGGTCGTTGACATCACGACCTCTGAGCTTGAACTGGATACCATTCTGTACGAGATCGTCCGGGCCGTGACCGACATCACGCACGCGGATTCGGTCTTCATCTATCTTTTTGATGAGGGTAAAAGGCATCTGGTCTTGCGCGCGTCCAAGACCCCGCACAAGAAAGAACTGGGCCGCATTCTTCTTAAGGTTGGCGAAGGGTTGACGGGCTGGGCCGCGAAGAACAATAAGCCGGTCATTATCCAGGAGAACGCCTATGCTGATCCGCGGTTCAAGGCGTTCGATGTCCTGCCCGAGGACAAGTATGAGGCGTTCGTGGCTGTGCCGATCGTTTATAAGGGCAAAGCCATCGGCGTTATCAATCTTCAGCACAAGAAGGTCCGGGAGCATCCAACTAATGCCATCACGCTCCTTGAGATGATCGGCCGTCAGGTGGGCAGCGTTATTGAACATGCCCGGCTTTATAAAGAGACCCACGCAAAGGCCCTGCAGTTCGACACGCTCGTCAAGGTCAGTCAGACGGTCACGTCCCAGAAATACCTCGACGAGATCCTGAGCCTTATTGTGGTCGTTATCGCGGAAATGCTGAACTCCAAGGTCTGTTCGATCATGCTGCTCGATCCCAAGGGCCAGGAACTTGTCATCAAGGCCACGCAGAGCCTGAGCGATGACTACAAGAAAAAGCCCAATCTGAAGGTCGATGCCAGCCTGATGGGTGATGTGATCAAGACCCGCAAGGCCGTGGCCATCGAAGATGTACGCCGGGAGAACAGGTATTTTTATCGGGACCTGGCGATCAGGGAGGGGCTGACGTCCATGCTGGCGGTGCCGATGATCGTCAAGGACAGGGCCCTGGGAGTGATCAATGTTTATACGAAAGAGCCTCATTCTTTCACAGCGGACGAGATCGGCGCCCTCCAGCTTGTGGCCAATCAGGCGGCCGTGGCGGTTGAGAATACAAAACTGATGGAAGAGGCGCTCAAGGCCAGGGAAGCCCTTGAAACGCGCAAGCTGGTCGAGCGCGCCAAAGGGGCGCTCATGAAGATGCAGGGCCTTTCGGAGGATGCGGCCTACAAGCTGATCCATAAAAAGAGCATGGATACCTGCAAGACCATGAAAGAGATCGCGGAGTCAGTGCTTTTGATGGCCGATATCCAGAAAACATAGGAAAAAGAGGGTAAAATCGCCGGAATTTTGTGATTGACAAAGGATTTTCACCGCGATATACTTTTGCGAGTTTTGGAAGGCAGTGAGGCCTTCCTTTATATAAGGTAGACAGGGCGATGACGTCCTCTTTTGGAGAAAAGATGTTTTTCCGGGAGAGGATTATTTTATTTTCCTTCCCGGGACCGGTGTGATCCCATTAACAGATCTGATACGCACTATCAAGGAGCAAGGACATGACAAAGGCAGCCACAAAGTTCATCAGCGCGGTTGAAGCGATGTACGGCGAGAATGTGTTCAGTTTCAAGGCCATGAAAAAGTACCTTTCAGCGAAGGCGTATGCCTCTCTCAGCAAGACGATCAACGACGGCGGCGTTATTGACCCGAAGATCGCGGATGAGGTGGCGCAGGCCATGAAATCCTGGGCATTGTCCAAGGGCGCGACCCATTTTTGCCACTGGTTCCAGCCGCTCACCGGTTCGACCGCCGAGAAGCATGATTCGTTCATTTCGCCTGACGGCCAGGGCGGCGTTGAGATGGCATTCTCCGCGAAAGAGCTCATCCAGGGCGAACCGGACGCATCCTCATTTCCGTCCGGCGGGCTGCGCGCCACGTTCGAAGCGCGCGGTTATACGGCCTGGGACCCGACGAGCCCCGCGTTCATCAAGGAAAGCGAGGACGGGGCGACGTTGTGCATCCCGACCATTTTTTGCGGCTATCATGGGGAAGCGCTGGACAAGAAGACGCCCTTGTTGCGTTCTTCCGCGGCGCTCGCCAAACAAATGGACCGTGCCGGGAAATTGTTCGGCCTTAAAGCTGTTACACGGCCGTATGTTACGCTCGGGCCGGAACAGGAATATTTTCTGATCGACAAGGCGTATTACGAGAAGCGGCTTGACCTGATCCAGACGGGCCGGACGCTGTTCGGCCGCAAGCCGGCGCGCCATCAGCAGATGGAAGACCATTATTTCGGGGCCATCCGTCCGCGGATCCTGGCATTCATGGAGGACCTGGACCAGGCGCTCTGGCGGCTTGGGGCTCCGGCAAAAACGCGCCATAATGAAGTGGCCCCTGCGCAGTTCGAGATCGCGCCCATGTACGAGCGCCTGAATCTGGCGGTCGATCACAACCTGATCTGCATGGAATTGATGAAGCAGATCGCGGACAAGCATGGCCTCGTATGCCTGCTGCATGAAAAGCCTTTTGCGGGGGTCAACGGTTCCGGCAAGCATAACAACTGGTCTATCGTCGGTTGCGACGGCAAGAACTGGCTGCACCCGGGTTCCAATCCGCACGAGAACGCGAAGTTCCTGTTCACCTTGTGCGCGGTCATCAAGGCGGTCGATACGCACGCGGACCTCTTGCGCGCGTCGGTCGCATCGCCCGGCAATGATCACCGCCTGGGCGCCAACGAGGCTCCGCCCGCGATCATCTCGATCTTCCTGGGCGATCAGCTGGCCGATATTGTCGAGCAGATCGAAAAGGGCAGTGCTACCAGTGCCAAGTCCGGCGGCACGATCGCGATCGGCGTGGATGTTATTCCGACGTTGCCGCGCGACGCCACGGACCGCAACCGCACCTCGTCTTTTGCGTTCACAGGGAATAAGTTTGAGTTCCGCGCGCTCGGATCGAACATGAATCCGGCGGCCGCGAACGTGGTGCTGAACACGATCGTAGCGGAAGCGTTCGACGCAATGTGCACGCAGCTTGAAGCGGATGTGAAGGCCAAGAAGGACTTCAACAAGTCGGTGCAGGCCATCTTGCAGGGCATTATCAAGAAGCACAAGCGCGTTATTTTCAATGGGGACAATTACACCGAGGCCTGGCATAAGGAAGCGGAAAAGCGCGGGCTTGCGAATATGAAAACCACGCCCGAAGCGCTCAAGGCTTATGAGACACAGAAGGCCCTGACACTGTTCGCGAAATACGCGGTCCTGACGCAGAAAGAACTTCTGTCGCGTCATGAGATCTACATGCATAATTACAACAGCGTCCTGAGCTATGAAGCTGAATGCGCAAGGACCATGGCGGCCACGCTGATCCTTCCCGCGGCGCTGCAGCATCAGACCAATTTGGCGTCGGCCGTGAAAGCGGTCGAGGATGCGGGCGGCAAGGCCGCAACGGCGCGTGAAGCGCTGGCGGAAGTGTCTGTTCTCATCGACGGGCTGGCCGCGGGCATCAAGGCGCTCGACGCCGCGCTCGATGCGTCTGACACGGAACAAATGAAAGCCGCAATGCTGGCCGCGCGCAAGGCGGCGGATGCCCTTGAAGGGCTTGTGCCGGCTGAATTATGGCCGTTGCCGACATACGCGGAAATGTTGTTCCTCTATTGATAAAGGGGTTCAACGGGAAGGTGGCATGACGACACTACGGATCGCCCTGGCTCAGATCAATACGACGGTCGGCGATCTTGACAGCAATCGTGACTGGGTCCTTGCTTTTGCCGACAGGGCCAGGCGCGCGGGGGCGGGGATCGTGGCGTTCCCCGAGATGGCTGTGACGGGCTACCCTCCGGAAGACCTGCTGTTCAAGAAGCACTTTGTTGCCCGTAATATCAGGGCCATGGAGGATATTGCCCGGCGCGTGAAAGGCATCACGGCTGTGGTCGGGTTCGTGGACCGCGGGCCGGACGGCGCGCTTTACAATGCCGCGGCCGTGATGGCCAACGGCAAGGTTGTTGGCGTGTATCACAAGCAGGCGCTCCCGAACTATAGCGTTTTTGATGAGAAGCGGTATTTCACGCCGGGCAAGGGCGTTCAGTTGTTCAGTCATAACGGCGTCCCTTTTGCGGTGAACATCTGTGAGGACATCTGGGTTGATGACGGGATCTTTCGTCAGCAGGCAAAAGCGGGCGCGAAGCTCATCCTGAACATTTCCAGTTCGCCTTATGAGGCCGGCAAGCGGCTCGAGCGTGAAAAGATGCTCGCGCGTGCGGCGCGCACGACCGGGGCGCCGGTGGGGTATGTGAATCTGGTGGGCGGGCAGGACGAGTTGGTCTTTGACGGGGCGAGCATGGTTGTATCTGCGTCGGGAAAAGTCCTGGCGCGCGGCGCGCAGTTCAAAGAGGACCTTGTGCTTTGCGATGTGCCGGCCGTGAAAAAGCGCGTGGCCAAGGCCTGTGTTATTAAGATGGAAGCGCCGGCGCCGAAGGCGCTGCCGAAGCTGGTGAAAAAAGATCAGCCAACGCTGGGGCTTGTCGAGGAGATCTATGCGGCCGTGGTGCTGGGGACGCGCGATTATATCCAGAAGAACGGGTTCAAGAAGGTCGTGGTGGGCTTGAGCGGCGGCATTGACTCGGCGCTCGTGGCTGTTGTGGCGCGCGACGCGGTCGGCGCGGCGAACGTTGTTGCCGTTTCCATGCCCACACGATTCAACGCGGAAGACACCAAGTCGGATGCGCGCGCGCTGGCGCACAATCTCGGGATCACGTTCTACGAGATCCCGATCGAACCTGTTTTTGAGGCGTTCCTGGCGGCGTTCAAGCCTTATAACCAGGGGATGCCTTTCGGCCTTGCCGAGGAGAACCTGCAGGCGCGCATCAGGGGGAACCTTCTGATGACGTTCTCCAACAAGTTCGGGTGGCTCCTGTTGACGACGGGCAACAAGAGCGAGATGGCGACCGGCTATTGCACGCTGTACGGAGATATGTCCGGCGGGTATGCGGTCATCAAGGATATTTTAAAGACCCGGGTCTATGATCTGTGCGCTTATGTGAACCAGAAGGCCGGGCGCGTCGTGATCCCGCGTACGATCATCAGGCGCGCGCCGTCCGCGGAATTGCGGTTTGGCCAGAAGGACCAGGATTCCCTGCCGCCGTACCCGGTGCTGGATGATATCCTGACGGGGTATGTGGAAGAACACCGTTCTCTGGAAGAAATGAAAGGCAAGAAAGCCTCTGAAGAGACCGTCCGCCGCGTGATGGGGCTCGTCGATAAGAGCGAGTACAAGCGCCGTCAGGCGCCGCCGGGGGTAAAGATATCCAAGTGCGCGTTCGGCAAGGACTGGCGCCTTCCGTTGACCAACCATTACAAGGCATCCTAGGAACGCATGAAGCTTTCTGTATTGATCCCGGCCTACAATGAAGAGGCTACCATTTGCGACGTGATCGCATCTGTCCGGGCCGCCGCGCTTCCCGCGGGCATGGAGCGCGAGATCATTGTGGTCAACGACGGGTCCACGGACAGGACGGCGCAGGTCCTTGCGGCGCTCGCGCCGGATCCGCAGGTCAAGGTTTTTGATCAATCGGTCAATCGGGGCAAGACCGCGGCCCTGAAGCGTTGCATCGAGGCGATGACAGGCGATCTGATGCTGGTGCAGGACGCGGACCTGGAATACAGCCCGTCGGAATATCCGCGGCTTTTGGCCCCCTTGCTCGATGGCACGGCCGATGTCGTTTACGGCTCGCGCTTCATGGGGACGATCCGCCGGATGAAGGGGGTCAACCGCTGGGCGAATGTTGCTTCCAACATCACCTTCCGTCTTTTGTATGGCGTGCGGCTGACGGATATCAATACGTGTTTCAAGCTTTGCCGCGCCGCGGATATCAGGGCGCTGACCATTGTTTCGGATCATTTTGCTTTTGAGACGGAAGTGACCGCGAAATTCGTCCGCAAGGGGCTTCGCATCGTCGAGGTCCCCATTGCCTATGAGGCCAGGTCCGTGGCAGAGGGCAAGAAGATCAACTGGCCCAAGGCCCTGGGCATGTATTGGGCGATCATCAGGTTCCGGATATTTTCTTGAGAGCGCGGCATCAATAAAATTCAGAGAACAGGCCATGCATACGGGATTACCGTCAAAACAGGGATTGTACGACCCCCGGTTCGAACACGACGCTTGCGGCGTCGGTTTCGTCGTTGATATCAAGGGGCGCAAGTCCCATGAGATCATTGCCAACGGGATCAGGATCCTGGAGAACCTGGCGCATCGCGGGGCGAGCGGGTGCGATCCGCTGACCGGCGACGGCGCCGGGATCATGCTGCAGTTGCCGGATGCGTTCCTGCGCAAGGTTGCCCGGGCCCAGGGGATCGATCTGCCGCCCGAGGGTGATTACGGCTGCGGCAATGTTTTTCTTCCCATGGAATTGCAGTCGCGCAACACCGTCGAGGAATGGATCGAGCGGATCATCCATGAAGAGGGCCAGAAATTCCTGGGATGGCGCGCCGTTCCCCATGACGATGCCCATGTCGGCAGGGTCGCGCATTCCGTCCAGCCCGAGCTCAAGCAGATCTTTATCGGCCGCGGCGCGGCGACCCCGCGTGAGGACTTCGAACGCAAGCTTTACGTGATCCGCAAGCGCTGCTGGACCAGGGTCCATGAATCGTCCCTGCACCACCGCAGCTTCTTTTACATTTGCAGCCTTTCCGCGCGCACGATCGTCTATAAAGGGCAGCTCATGGCCGAACAGCTCGGGCCTTTCTTTAAGGACCTTGCCGACACGGACATGGTCTCGGCCCTGGCGCTCGTTCATTCCCGTTACAGCACCAACACATTCCCGACGTGGTCGCTGGCGCATCCCTACAGGATGCTCGCGCACAACGGCGAGATCAATACATTAAGAGGCAACCTGAACTGGATGCGCGCGCGCGAGAAACAGATGGCGCATGATCTTTTTGGCGGCGATGTGAAGAAGGTCCAGCCGCTCATCGGCCCCTTCGGGAGCGATTCGGCGTCATTTGATAATGCGCTGGAGCTTTTGGTGATGGCGGGCAGGCCCCTGCCGCACGCGGTGATGATGATGGTGCCCGAGGCGTGGGTGGGCGACACCACGATGAGCGCGGAAAAACGCGCGTTCTATGAATATCACGCGTGCCTCATGGAGCCGTGGGACGGCCCGGCGTGCATCGCGTTCACGGACGGCCGCTATATCGGCGCGGTCCTGGACCGTAACGGCCTGCGTCCGTCGCGGTACACGGTCACGACCGACGGACTGGTCATCATGGCCTCTGAGACCGGCGTGCTTCCCGTTGCGCCTGAGCGCGTGGCCGCGAAATGGCGCCTGCAGCCCGGCAAGATGTTTTTGGTGGACACGGTCGAGGGCCGCATCATTGACGATGCAGAGCTCAAGGATTCCTATGCCCGCAAGCAGCCTTATGGCCGGTGGCTGAAAGAGAATATCGTGGACCTTACAGACCTTCCGTCGGGAAGGAAGGTCCCGGTGCTCAATGAAAAGACGATCGTGACGCGCCAGCGCGCGTTCGGATATACGCAGGAAGACCTGAAGATCATCCTTAAGGCCATGGCCGAGAACGGCGAGGAGGCCACGGGTTCGATGGGCGCGGACAATCCCGTGGCCGTGCTCTCGGGGCGGCCGCAGCTTTTGTATAATTATTTTCAGCAGCTTTTTGCCCAGGTCACGAACCCGCCGGTGGACGCCATCCGCGAGGAAGTGGTCATGGCCGAGAATGTTTATCTTGGCGCCGAGGGGAACCTGCTGGCGGAAACGCCGGAACACGCCCGCCGCCTGAGGTTGCCGCGGCCCATCCTTTCCAACCAGGAGCTTGCCGCGATCGCGCAGGTCGACCGCCGGGGCCTGAAAGCCGTGACCCTGCCGATCCTGTTCAAGAAAGCGGACGGCAACGACGGCCTGGCAAAAGCCATGGAAGCGTTGTGCGTCAGCGCTGATAATGCAATGGCGCAGGGGTATAACATCCTCGTCCTTTCCGACCGGGCTTCCAGCGAGAAGGATGTTCCCGTGCCCGCCCTTCTGGCATGCGCGGGGCTGCACCATCATCTGATCCGTCAGGGCACACGCACGAAGATGTCGATCGTTCTCGAGACGGGCGAGGCGCGCGAGATGCATCATTTCGCGCTCTTGATCGGTTACGGCGCCAATGCCATTAATCCTTATCTGGCTCTTGATACCGTCGAGAATGAGGTCCGCAAGGGGCATTATGCCCAGGGCCTTGACGCGGACCATGCGCAGAAGAACTACATCAAGTCCATCCGCAAGGGCCTGTTCAAGATCATTTCCAAGATGGGCATTGCCACGATACAGTCCTACTGCGGCGCGCAGATCTTTGAGGCGGTCGGCCTCGGGGAAGAGTTTGTGGCGTCGTATTTCACGGCAACTCCGTCGAGGATCGGGGGCATCGGCATCACCGAGGTGGCCGCGGAAGCCCTGTGCCGTCACGCGCAGGCGTATCCGGACGTGCCGCACGGGCACGATCTTCTCGAGGAAGGCGGCTGGTACCATTGGCGCAAGGATGGCGAGTTCCGCCAGATCAATCCTGATGTGGTGGCTGCTCTGCAGCAGGCGGTACGGACCAATGACAGGGCCCTTTACGAGAAATACGCGCGCCTGGTCAACGAGAATGACAAGGCTTGCGCGAATATCCGTTCGCTCATGAAATTCAAAAAAGGCAGCCCGGTCCCGATCTCCGAGGTCGAGCCGGCCGCCGCGATCGCCCGGCGTTTCGCGACGGGCGCGATGAGTTATGGGTCGATCTCCAAAGAAGCGCATGAGACGCTTGCCATTGCCATGAACCGCCTCGGCGGGTTCTCTAATACGGGTGAAGGCGGTGAGGACCCCGAGCGGTTCAAGCCCATGCCCGGCGGCGACACCCGCCGTAGCCGTATCAAGCAGGTGGCGCAGGGGCGCTTCGGCGTCAATATTGAATACCTGGTCAATGCTGACCAGCTCCAGATCAAGATGGCCCAGGGCGCCAAGCCCGGCGAGGGCGGGCAGCTTCCGGGGCATAAGGTGACCCGCGAGATCGCCGCGACCCGCGGGACATTGCCCGGCATCCAACTGATCTCGCCGCCGCCGCATCATGATATTTATTCCATTGAGGACCTGGCGCAGTTGATCCATGACTTAAAGAACGCCAATCCGCGGGCTGATGTGAGCGTTAAGCTTGTTGCCGAGATCGGCGTCGGGACCATTGCCGCGGGCGTGGCCAAGGGCAAGGCCGACCATCTCTTGGTCTCGGGTTATGAGGGCGGCACGGGCGCATCCCCCCAGACATCCATTAAGCATGCCGGGCTTCCCATGGAGCTCGGGATCGCCGAGGTGCAGCAGGTGTTGGTCATCAACGACCTGCGCGGCCGCATCCGTGTGCAGACCGACGGAACGCTCAAGACCGGCAGGGATGTTGTCCTGTGCGGCATGCTTGGCGCGGATGAATTCGGGTTCGCGACGATCGCGCTCGTGTGCCTTGGGTGCGTCATGCTGCGCAAGTGCCATTTGGATGCCTGCTCCGTGGGCATTGCGACGCAAGATCCGGAACTGAGGAAGAACTTCCGCGGCAAGCCGGAGCATATTGTCAATTTCTTCATGTTCATCGCCGAGGATGTCCGTGCGATCATGGCCGAGCTGGGTTTCAGGACTTTTGACGAGCTGATCGGCCGCGTGGACATGATCGAGGCGAAGGATGCGCTGGCGCACTGGAAACTCAAAGGGGTCGATCTTACCAATATCCTGCATAAGCCGGATGTGCCCAAACACATTTCCGTGCGCCACTGCGCGCGGCAGGAACATGGGCTTGAGAAGGCGCTTGATAATGAGATCCTGTCCCGCTGCAAGGATGCCCTTGAACAAAAAAAGCCCGTGGCGTTTGCCATGAACATCAGCAATGTCAACCGCACCGTCGGGACGATGTTAAGCTCTGCGATCGCCGTGAAGTACGGGATGGCAGGTTTGCCTGAGGGAACGGTCACGGTCTCTTTCAGCGGCAGCGCGGGCCAGAGTTTCGGCGCGTTCCTGTCGCGCGGCGTGACGTTCGAGCTCGAGGGAGATTGCAATGATTATGTCGGCAAGGGCCTTTCCGGCGGCAGGATCATTGTCCGTCCGCCCAAGGGCTCTGCGCTTCAGGCCGAGGCGAATATCATTGTCGGGAACGTGGTGCTTTACGGCGGCATTTGCGGCGAGGCGTTCTTCCGGGGCGTCGCGGGTGAGCGCTTTGCGGTGCGCAACTCCGGTGTGGACGCGGTCGTTGAAGGCACGGGTGATCACGGCTGCGAATACATGACGGGCGGCCGCGTCGTGGTCCTTGGCCCGACGGGGCGCAATTTCGGCGCAGGCATGTCGGGCGGCATCGCGTATGTCCTGGATAAGGATGGCGCGTTCGCCGCGCGCTGCAATACAGGCATGGTCGATCTGGTATCGGTTGTCGATCCGGAGGATGCCGCCGCCCTTAAGAGCATGATCGCCGCGCACGGCAGGTACACGCAAAGCACGGTGGCGGCTGATATCCTTGCGCGCTGGGATGCTGTCCTGCCGCAATTCGTGAAAGTTTATCCGCGTGAATACCGCGCCGTTGTGGAGCGGGCCAGGCGGGCCGCAGGGGGCGGGGAACGATCGGAGCCGGGAATCCATGGGTGAGGTCAAGGGGTTCTTAAAGTACGCGCGTGAGGACTATGCCAAGGAGCCTGTGGCCGGGCGCCTGGGGCACTGGGACGAATTTGTCACGCTGCCGGCCGAGGAGGCGTTGCGCCGCCAGGGCGGACGCTGCATGGATTGCGGCATTCCTTTCTGTCAGTGGGGATGTCCGCTGGGCAACATCATTCCGTCGTGGAACGACCTGGTTTACCGGGGGCAGTGGGCGGAAGCCGCTGCGCGGCTGGCGCGGACCAATAATTTTCCTGAATTCACGGGGCGTGTCTGCCCGGCGCCGTGCGAAAATTCCTGCACATTATCTATTCATTATCCCGCGGTCACTATCAAGAACATCGAGCTGTCGGTCGCGGAGCGCGCGTGGGCGGATGGCTTGGCCAAGAATGAGGCGCCCAGGCACCGTTCCGGCAAGAAGGTCGCGGTCGTTGGTTCCGGCCCGTCGGGGCTGGCCTGCGCGGACGAACTGAACAGGAAGGGCCACAAGGTCACGGTTTACGAAAAGAATGCTTTTATCGGCGGGCTTTTGACGCTGGGGATCCCGAACTACAAGCTTGAGAAAAGCATTGTCGAGCGCCGCGTTAAATTGATGGAGGCGCAGGGCATTGTGTTCAAGACGGGCGTTAATGTCGGCGTGGACATTGATCCGCAGGTGCTGCGCGGGCAGTATGACGCGCTGGTCTTGTGCGGCGGCGCTGAGCGGCCGCGCGATCTGGCTGTTCCGGGGCGGGAGCTCAAAGGGGTTTATTTCGCCATGGAATACCTGACGCAGCAGACCCGGAAACTGTTGGGCGTCAAGATCGATGCGTCGGCACAGATCAATGCCAAGGGCCGGCGCGTTGTTGTATTGGGCGGCGGCGATACGGGCGCGGATTGCGTCGGGACCGCCAACCGTCAGGGCGCCATTTCCGTTAAACAATTCGAGCTTTTGCCCAAGCCTCCTCTGGAGAGGGCCGCTGACAATCCCTGGCCGCATTGGGCGCTGGTGTGCCGCACGGCGACCTCGCATGAAGAGGGTTGCGGGCGCGATTACAGCATTGCGACCAAAGGATTTTCCGGCGCAGGCGGAAAGCTTGAACGCCTTCACGCGGTGCGGCTGGACTGGTCGTCCAAAGATCCGGCGACCGGGCGTCCGCAGATGAAAGAAGTCCCTGGTTCGCAATTCGATGTGGAGTGCGACCTTGTTTTCCTGGCCATGGGTTTTTTGGGGCCCGTTCAGGAGGGGCTGTTGAAAAAATGTGGCGTTGAATTTGATATGCGTGGTAATGTAAAGGCTGATGCCGGTAAGATGACCACGGTATCAGGGGTTTTTACTGCCGGGGACATGACGCGCGGGCAGTCACTTGTCGTGTGGGCCATTCATGAAGGGCGCACGGCGGCAGAAAGCGTTCATCAATATTTGATCAGCAAGGATAAGTAAGGAGTCGTGTTATGAGAAGGGCATTGGGTATCATGGTGATGGTGGTCGCCGCGGGCATGCTGGCCGGCTGCGGGCAGAAGGCGCCTTCGGCAACAGCAGCCAATGAACAGGCGCGCCAGCTTCTGATGCAGGGCGTTGTCATGCTCAAGCAGGGGGAAGTGGTCAATGCCGTGCAGAACTTTGCGACGGCGATCAAAACAGCCCCGGACTACGCGGAAGCTTATTTCATGCTTGCCGAGACATTCATCCGGCTCAAGCAATTCGAGCAGGCCAAGGGTGTCCTGAACCTGGCGGTCGCAAAATTCCCGGATAATCCTGTGACATACTATCTTTTTGCCATGGCTTATGAAAGTGCCGGAGAGTTGATGCCGGCGATCATTTCCGCGCGTAAGAGTATTGATCTTTATCGCGAGAAGAAGGATGAAGGCGGAGAAAAACGCGCCACGATCCTGTTGGGGGTCCTTGTGCAGCAGGCCAAGACGCTCTCCGAGGCTGCGGCGACAACGCCGGTGGAAGAAAAGAAGTAGATCCAGACCCCATGACATTGAAGTCACTAAGGACCGATGTGGCCGGTATCGCGTGCGCATCGGTCCTTTTTTATTTTTCTTTTCCGAACATATTTTTTCTTGGGGGCGCGCCGCTGCTGGCATGGGGATGCCTGGTGCCGCTGTTCTGCGTCCTGGAGGCGGGGAGTTTTGGCGCGCGGGCGTTCATTGGCCTGGCATGGGGGCTTTTATCGTATGGCGCGCTGGTGTCCTGGCTTTGGCCGGTCACGCCCGGCGGGTGGGCGCTCTTTGTGCTGGCGCTTGCCTGGCAGGGCGCCTTGTTCGGCGCCTTGTTCCCGTCGTCCGTCGTTCCGGCGACCACGAGGCTTTTTCTGGTCCCGTCCGCGTGGGTCGTTTCCGAGTGGGCGCGTTCGCTGGCGCTGGAAGGTTTCACCTGGAGCCTGGGTTATGCGCCGGGCATGACGCCGGCATTGATCCAGCCTGCGGCGTTCGGCGGGGTGCATGCCGTGGGATGGGCGATCGTTCTTGTGAATACCGCTTTTTATCTGGCATGGCGGTCCCGTCTCCGTCGGGTGAGGTTCCTGTTATGGGGAGTGGCGGCCTTTCTGGCGTGCTGGCTGGCCGGCGAGGCGCGGCTTGTTCCATCGCACGAGGCGGGCCGGAACACGCGTGTGGCCGTGATCCAGCCGAACATATTGCGTGATGAAAAAGTGCGCGCGGATCTTTATGATGTCAACGCGGCGCGGCATCTGGCATTGATGAAGAAAGTTGTGGTGGCCGGCAGGCCCGGCCCGGGCGACCTTGTGGCCTGGCCCGAGACCGCGTTCGTTGATGATGTGCTGACCGACATGAAGTGGCGGCCGCGCCTTGAGACCGCGGCCAGGAATTTTCGCACGAACATCCTGATCGGGTCCGCGCTCTTGCAGGAAGGCCGGGACCTTAACAGCGCTCTTCTTTTATCGCCCGAGGGAGAATGGCGGTCCGTCTATCATAAACAGCGCCTGGTGCCGTTCGCCGAGTTCACGCCCGTTTTGGCCGCGGCCCTTGCGCGCGGGTTGAAGATCGGGAAATATCATTTCACGGCCGGAACACAGCCCGGGGCCATGGTCCTGGCCGGCGGCGCGCGTTTCGGGGCCGTGATCTGCTCTGAAGAATTTTATCCGCTCTTGCTGCGCCGGACAGCGGCCGGCGGGCCGGAGTTCGTGGTGACCATGCTTAACGACGGATGGTTCGCGCGTCGTGAGGCGCTCTTTTTGCACGCCCTTGCCGCGCCCTTGCGCGCTGTTGAGACAGGAGTGCCTGTGATCCGCGCGGCGAATACGGGAAGGACCATGGCCGTTGATGCTTTTGGCAGGATGATCGGCCGGCCCCTGGATGTTGGTCAGCCCGGCATGGCGGTCTATGATATACCCTCGGGTGCGCACCAGACGTTCTACGCGCGATGGGGGGATGTTTTTGCCTGCGCGTGCCTCGTGTTTGTTATAATCATGATCATGATCGTTCATCATCAACAGGTACGCCGGGAGGGCGCGGCATGATGTATCAGAGGTTGTTGCCGGCATGCGTTGCGGGCTGTGTTGTTTTGTTGTGGTCGGCGGATGTCTTTGCCGCAGCCGCGGTGCAGCGCCGCCAGCAGATGCAACAGCAGATGCAACAGCAGGCTTATCAGCAGGCGATCGCCCAGCGCCAGGCGCAGGAGGTCGCTGCGTACCGGCAGGCCATGGCCCAGCGCCAGGCGGTGGTCCAGCAGCAGGCGGCGTATCAGAAGGCGGCCATGGAATACGCGGCGTACAAACAGACCATGCAGCAGGCTGTTGCCCGGCGCGGCGCCGAGATCAATGCCGCGAACCAGATCAAAGGCCAGATCGCCCAGCATCAGGCCCAACAGGTCCAGGCGTATCAGGTCGCGGCCGCGAAAAAACAGGTTGCGCAGGTCGTTGCGTACCAGCAGGCCCGCGCCACGCAGCAGGTCGTTGCCGGCAAGGTCCAGGCCGAGGTCAATGATCAGGTGCGCGAGTATGCGGCTTATCTGGCGGCGCGCAAGGCGGCATTGGCGCGCCAGGGGATCGCCATGCAGCAGGCGGCAACAGGTCAGAAACTTTTACAGAATGCCGCTCTTCAGCGGGCACAGGCCAGGCAGGCCCGCGCTGCGGCCACGCAAAAAGTGGCGGCGGAGACGGCGGCCCGTGCAGCGGCAGGCCGTCAGGCTGCAGCGTTGATGGCAGGCCAGGACCCGGCAGAGGGCCCCCCATCCGGAGATGACACGGTCGTCGGGCTCCGTCAGCTTTGGGATGCGCTGGATGTTTCCGCCGAGGCCTGGGACCAGATCATTGACCGGGAGATCAAGGTCCTGACGGTCGCCGAATACATCGACAGGTTCGGGAAGCTTGACATCAAGATCAGGAAGGCGCCGGGGCATTATGCCGGGCTGATCGACGCGTTGGCCGCGGAGATGGAGGGGTTCCTGGCGGCGCCGTTCATGAACATTCTCAGTTACGCGGCCATCGTTGAATATGATTTTGACAACGGCACCGATAAGGATGCGTTGGCGCGCCAGGTACTGGGAAAACAGGAGTATGAAAGCAACCGCCGCAGGGTCCTTGGAAAGTGATGTTTTGCGACGGAGAAATGGCGTAATGCGTTGTTGACAAAAGGCCGGGTGGTGCTATATTGATTAGGATCAAAAGCTGCCCGTAATCTCTTCTTACACAGATAAGTATACTTTCTCATGAAGGCCGCAGTACTTTATCTTGAAGATGGTACGATCTTCCGCGGGAATTCTCTGAATACATACGGGGAAACCGCAGGAGAGGTCGTCTTCAATACCGCCCTTTCCGGTTATCAGGAGGTCCTCACCGACCCTTCCTATGCCGGTCAGATCGTGGTGATGACCTACCCGCTGATCGGCAATTACGGCGTTAATGAAGAAGATGTTGAATCCGGCAAGGTCCATGTGAAGGGCTTTGTCGTCAAGGAATTCTGCCGCACCCATTCCAATTACCGCGCCGCCCAGGGCATTATCCCGTATCTTGACGATAACAAGATCATCGCGATCGAGGGCATTGACACACGCGCCCTGACCCGGCATTTGCGCTGCGTCGGTGCGATGAAAGGGCTTATTTCGACGACGGACTTTGATCCCGAGAGCCTCAAGGCAAAGCTGGCCGCGGTGCCTTCCATGGATGGCGCTGACTGGGTCAGGACGGTGGCGCCGGACAAGGCTTATGTCTGGAAAGCGGAAGGTGCTGTGAAATACAAGGTCGCGGTCCTTGACTGCGGCATCAAGCGCAACATCCTCAGGGAAATGGCGCGGCTGGGGATCGAGTGCCGCGTGATCCCGCCGTCAACGAGCGCCGCGGACATCCTGGCCATGGGGGCGGACGGCGTTTTTCTTTCCAACGGGCCGGGCGATCCGGCGGCCGTGACCTATGTGATCGCAACGGTCCGCGAGCTTATCGGCAAGGTCCCGATCTTCGGCATTTGCCTGGGCAATCAGATGATCGCGCACGCGCTCGGCGGCAAGACATATAAGTTGAAGTTCGGCCATCACGGCGTCAACCATCCGGTCAAGGACCTCAAGAGCGGCCGCATCAGCATCACGTC
Source organism: uncultured Planctomycetales bacterium (assembly GCA_964643325.1). Classification (GTDB taxonomy): domain Bacteria; phylum Omnitrophota; class Gorgyraeia; order Zapsychrales; family Fredricksoniimonadaceae; genus Fredricksoniimonas. The sequence continues at coordinate 88,314 of CAZXSE010000001.1, read as the reverse complement.
GCAGAACCATGGCTTTTGCGTTGACCTTGACAGCCTGGACCCGTGCGCCGTTGAGGCGGCTTATATCAATCTGAATGACAACAGCGTCGAGGGTTTGCGGCACAAGGCGCATCCTTTGTTCTCGGTCCAGTACCATCCCGAGGCCAGCCCCGGGCCCAATGACGCGAAATACCTGTTCAGTGAATTCATTGCCATGATGGATCAGCATGCCAAAAAGAACTGATATCAAGAAGATCCTGCTCATCGGCTCGGGCCCGATCGTGATCGGACAGGCGTGCGAGTTCGATTATTCCGGGACGCAGGCCTGCAAGGCCCTGCGCGAGGAGGGTTTCGAGGTCGTCCTGGTCAATTCCAATCCGGCCACGATCATGACCGATCCCGAGACCGCGGATAAGACCTATATCGAACCGTTGAGCGCCGAGTTCCTCGAGAAGATCATCGCGAAGGAGCGGCCCGACGCCATCCTGCCGACGCTGGGCGGGCAGACGGGCTTGAACCTGGCGGTCGAACTTTGGGAGCAGGGCGTCCTTGCCAAATATAATGTCGTAATGCTCGGCGCTGATTATGAAGTGATCAAGAAGGCGGAGGATCGCAAGCAGTTCAAGGAAGTTTGCCAGCGCATCGGGCTCGATCTTCCCCGGAGCGCGTTCGCCCGTACGCTGGATGAGGCCGCCAGGGTTGCGAAGGACATTGGCTTCCCGTGCATCATCCGTTCGAGTTTTACGCTTGGCGGTACGGGCGGGTCCATTGTCAATACTCCTGAAGAATTCGAGGCCAGGGCGAAGCTCGGCATCGAGAGCAGCATGATCAGCGAGATCCTCATCGAGGAATCGATCGAGGGCTGGAAAGAATATGAACTGGAGCTGATGCGCGACAAGAAAGACAATGTTGTTATTGTCTGCTCCATCGAGAACCTTGACGCCATGGGTGTTCATACCGGCGACTCTATCACCGTGGCGCCCGCCCAGACATTGACGGACCGTGAATATCAGAGGATGCGCGACCAGGCGCTGGCGCTCATCCGCGCGATCGGCGTGGAGACCGGCGGGTCCAACATCCAGTTCGCGGTGCATCCCAGGACCGGGCGCATGGTCGTTATCGAGATGAACCCGCGCGTATCGCGCTCATCGGCCCTGGCTTCCAAGGCCACGGGGTTCCCGATCGCGAAGTTCGCGGCCAAGCTCGCCGTTGGATATACGCTGGACGAGATCCGCAACGATATCACGCGCGAAACGCCCGCATCGTTCGAGCCGACCATTGATTACTGCGTGACCAAGATCCCGCGGTTCACGTTCGAGAAATTCCCGGAGGCGAAGGATGTGCTGGGCGTCCAGATGAAGTCCGTGGGCGAGACCATGGCCATCGGGCGCACCTTCAAGGAGTCCCTGCAAAAAGGCCTGCGGGGGCTCGAGATCCATCACATCGGCCTCGACAACAAGAGCGATTACCGTTTTGTTGATGATGACAAGATGATGCATCGCCTGCAGGAGCCCAACGCATCGCGGATCTTTTACATGAAATATGCGCTGCAAAAGGGCATGAGTGTCGCGCGGATCGCCGAGCTCACGCGTGTTGACGTGTGGTTCGTCGCGCAGATCGCCGAGATCGTTGATCTTGAGCGTAAGATCATTGCGGAATTCGAGGATACCAAGGCGCTGGCGCCTGCGACATTGCGCAAGGCCAAGGAATGGGGTTTTTCCGACGCGCAGCTTGCCGAGGTCATGGCGCTGCCGGAAGCGTCGATCCGCCAGATGCGCAAGGACCTGGGCATTGTGGCCACGTTCAAGGCTGTGGATACATGCGCGGCCGAGTTCGAGGCATACACGCCGTATTTTTATTCGACATACGAGACGGAGGATGAAGCCGTCATCAAGAACGAGGAACTTTCCCGGGCGGCCAAAGGGGCGCGGCGCAAGATCATGGTCCTTGGCGGCGGGCCGAACCGCATCGGGCAGGGCATTGAATTTGATTACTGCTGCTGCCACGCGTCTTTCGCCCTTAAGGAGCGCGGTTTTGAGACCATCATGGTCAACTCCAACCCCGAGACCGTATCGACGGATTATGACACCTCCGACCGGTTGTATTTCGAGCCGCTCACGTTCGAGGATGTGATGAACATCATCGATGTCGAGAAGCCGGATGGCGTTATCGTGCAGTTCGGCGGGCAGACGCCGCTCAATCTGGCGCGGCGCCTGCAGCAGGCCGGCGTCCCCATCATCGGCACCAGCGTGGATTCCATTGATATGGCCGAGAACCGCGAGAAGTTCGCGGCCCTGCTGGACCGGCTCAAGATCGCCCAGCCGGCGAACGCTTCCGCCATCTCCGTGGACGACGCGATCATCGCGGCGTCGCGCGTGGGGTATCCGGTCCTGGTACGCCCGTCCTATGTCCTGGGCGGGCGCGCCATGCGCATTGTTTATGACGAAGAGACCATCCTGACCTTTATTGACGAGGTCGCGGATGTTTCGCGCGGGCATCCGATCCTGATCGATAAGTTTATTGAAGATGCCATGGAGGTCGACGTGGACGCCGTCTGCGACGGGAAAGAGGTTTACGTGGCCGGCATCATGGAGCATATCGAGAACGCGGGCATTCATTCGGGTGATTCCGCGTGCGTCCTGCCGCCGCACACGATGAGCGAGGGGCTCATGGCCGAGATCAAGGACAGCACCCGGCGCATTGCGCTGGCGCTGAACGTGATCGGGCTGTTGAATATCCAGTTCGCGATCAAGGGGGACAAGGTTTTTGTGCTCGAGGTCAATCCGCGCGCTTCGCGTACGGTGCCGTTCGTGTCCAAGGCCATCGGCGTGCCGCTGGCCAAGATGGCCGCGCGCATCATGGCGGGTGAGAAGCTGACGGATTTCCCGGGGCTTCCGGATATCGACCGCCTGCAGCAGGTGGCGGTGAAAGAATGCGTCCTGCCGTTCTCCCGGTTCTCGGGCGTGGATATCATCCTTGGCCCTGAGATGAAATCAACGGGTGAGGTCATGGGCATGGCCGCGACCTTCGGCGCGGCGTTCGCGAAAAGCCAGGTGGCCGCGAACCAGGCATTGCCGAAAAAGGGCTCGGTCTTCATCAGCGTTAACGAGAATGACAAGCGCCACATCGCGTTCATGGCCAAGCGCCTGCAGGACCTGGGATTCCGGGTCTTTGCCACGAAAGGCACATCCAAGGTCTTGCGTTCCAGTGGTGTTACCACGGTGATCGTGGATAAGACCGGGGAAGGCGAGCATAATATCATCACCCTTCTGGAGAAGGGCGCGATCCAGCTGATCATCAATACGCCTTCCGGCAAGAAAAGCCAGTCGGACATGCGCCGCATCCGCGCCGCGTCGATCCGCCACGCCATTCCCTGCATTACCACCCTGCAGGGCGCCTGGGCGGCGGTGCACGGCATCGAGGCCGGCTTGAAAGAAGGATTTACCGTCGAGTCGTTACAGGAGTACTACGCGCGCAGCAAGGGGCAGGCGTAGCCACAAAGGAAGCTTATGTGCGGCATTGTCGGCATTTCCGATCATCCTGAAGCATCCAAGATGGCTTATCTCGGCTTGTACGCGCTGCAGCACCGGGGCGAAGAGGCCGCTGGCATCGCCACCTATGACGGCAGCGTCCACATCATCAAGGACCGGGGGCTTGTCGTGGATGTCTTCGATGAGGCCGCGATCGCGACCCTGAAAGGGAATGTTGCCATCGCGCATACCCGCTATTCCACGACGGGTTCCAGCAATATCAAGAACTGCCAGCCTTTCCTGGTGACGCACCGCAACCGCCCGATCGCGGTGGCGCATAACGGGAATCTTATCAATACGGAAGAACTTTACCGCAAGCTTGAGGACGAGGGGTCGATCTTCCAGACATCCATGGATTCCGAGATCCTCGTCCATCTGCTGGCCAGGACGCCGAGCACCGACCAGAAGAAATGGTTCGTGGATGTGCTTTCCAGGCTCAAGGGGTCTTTTTCGGTCGTGTTCATGGTCGAAGGGATCCTCGTCGGGGCCAGGGACCCCATGGGGGTCAGGCCGCTGGTCCTGGGCAGGCTGGGCGAGGGGTATATCCTGGCCAGTGAAACGTGCGCGCTGGACCTGACCAAGGCTGAATTTGTCCGCGAGATCGAGCCGGGCGAGGTCGTGATCATCAGGGGCAACCGGATCGAGTCCGTCTTCCTGCCGGGCCGTGGCGGAAAGAAGGCCCACTGCATTTTTGAGAACATTTATTTTTCCAGGCCCGACAGCCGCATCTTTGACGACAATGTGTATTTTGTCCGCAAACGACTCGGCGCTCAGCTGGCCCGTGAATCCCTGGTCAAGGACGCGGACCTTGTCATGCCGATCCCGGATTCAGGCGTTTACGCGGCGCTCGGGTATGCCCAGGAGGCGGGGCTGCCTTTTGAGATCGGCATGATCCGCAACCATTATGTCGGGCGCACGTTCATTCAGCCGACGCAGTTTTTGAGGGATTTCCGGGTGCGCGTGAAGCTCAACCCGATCCATGATGTCATCAATGGCAAGAAGGTCATTGTCGTCGAGGATTCGATCGTGCGCGGGACGACCAGCAGAAGCCGCGTGCGCGAGATCCGCAAGGCGGGCGCGAAAGAGATCCATCTGCGCATCACCTGCCCGCCGATCGTATCGCCCTGTTTTTACGGCATTGATTTCCCGTCGGAGACTGAGCTCGCGGCCTATGGCAGGACGGTCAAGGAGATCGCGGATTTCATCGAAGTGGATTCTCTGCAGTACCTGAGCCTCGAGGGGATGCTGGGGGTCATGAAGGACGGCGGCGCGTTCTGCCACGCGTGCTTTACGGGGCAGTATCCGATGGGCGTTCCGGGGAACAAAAGCAAATATCAGTTGGAAGCAAAGGCGAAGTGAACTAGAATCAATAAAAGTTGCTTTCCGCCTCTCTATGTAAAGGCCTGTTATGAGTAAATATATTTTTGTCACGGGTGGTGTGGTCTCCAGTCTCGGCAAAGGTATCGCCTCCGCCTCCATCGGCAAGCTCCTCGAATCCCGGGGCCTTAAGGTCACGATCCTCAAATGCGACCCTTACCTGAACGTCGATCCCGGCACGATGAACCCCTACCAGCACGGCGAGGTCTATGTGACCGACGACGGCGCGGAGACCGACCTGGACCTGGGGCATTACGAGCGCTTCACTTCCGGGAAATACACCAAGGATAACAATATCACGGCGGGGAAGATCTATTATTCCGTCATCACCAAGGAGCGCCGCGGCGATTACCTCGGGAAGACCGTTCAGATCATCCCGCACATCACCGACGAGATCAAGGCTTGCATCAAGAAGGTCTCCAAGGAGCAGGATGTGGATGTCGTTATCGTCGAGATCGGCGGGACCGTGGGCGATATCGAGAGCCTGCCTTTCCTGGAGGCGATCCGCCAGCTGCGCTGGGAAATGGGCGAGCATTACGCGCTTAACATCCATGTGACATTGCTGCCGTATATCAAGACCTGCGGCGAGCAGAAGACCAAGCCGACCCAGCATTCTGTCGGAAGGCTGCGTGAGATCGGCATCCAGCCGGATATCCTGCTGTGCCGGACCGAGCGGCCCATCCTGCATGAACAGCGCGAAAAGATCGCCCTGTTCTGCAACGTGGACGTGGAGGGTGTTATCGAGGCCGCGGACGCGCGCTCCATTTACGAGGTCCCGTCGGCCTTCAAGAAAGAGAATCTCGACAGCCTGATCCTCAAGAAGCTCAATATCAAGACGCCCGAGCGGGACCTGAAGCATTGGGAAGATTATGTGATCAAGCGCGTCAGGCATCCCAGGCACGAGGTGACCATTGCCGTCGCCGGGAAATATATCCAGCTGCCGGATGCGTACAAGTCGATCTATGAGGCGCTGGTCCACGGCGGCATTGCGGCGGACGCGAAAGTGAACATTATTAAAATGGATTCCGAGGACCTGGAAAAAGGCAAGGTCGATAAACATTTCAAGGGCGTCCAGGGCATCCTGGTGCCGGGCGGTTTTGGTTCGCGCGGCATCGAGGGCAAGGTCCGCGCGATCAAGTTCGCGCGTGAGAAGAACATCCCGTTCTTCGGGATCTGCCTCGGCATGCAGCTGGCGACCGTGGAGTTCGCGCGGCACGTGTGCGGTTTGAAGACCGCGGACTCGACGGAATTTGACAAGGCGACCAAGGACCCTGTGATCAGCCTGCTGGCCGAGCAGCATCAGGTGACCAACATGGGCGCCACGATGCGCCTGGGAGCGTATCCCTGCCATCTAGAGCGCGAGAGCAAGGCCTACGCGGCGTACAAGAAGGATGATATTTCCGAGCGGCACCGCCACCGTTACGAGTTCAACAATGCCTATCGCGAGGCGCTTGTTGCGAAAGGGCTTGTCCTGTCGGGCGCGAACGTCCAGCGCGACCTGGTCGAGATCGTCGAGGTCAAGGGGCATCGCTGGTTCGTGGGATGCCAGTTCCATCCCGAGTTCCAGTCCAAACCGGACAAGCCGCATCCTCTGTTCCGTGATTTTGTGGCCGCGGCGTTGACGGTGTAAAATCCATTCTTGACAGCCGGGCGGAACGTGTTATTATTTCGTTCTCATTTTTGCGCGGGTGGTGAAATTGGTAGACACGTACGTTTGAGGGGCGTATGCCGTAAGGCATGTGGGTTCAAGTCCCACCCCGCGCACCATTTTAAGAACGGAAGATGACTTATACGCATCTTCCGTTTTTTGTTTTATAATGGTCTCATCTAAACAGCGCGTTGAGGTTTTATGGGCTTAGAGGTCAGTGCCAGCATCTTATCCGCGGATTTCGGCAAGCTTGCCGAGGCCGTGGCCTTGTGCGAACGCTGCGGCGTGACGCGCATCCATGTGGATGTGATGGACGGGCATTTTGTGCCGAACATCACGATCGGCCCGGTTGTTGTCCAGTCATTGCGCCAGTACACCAAGCTTCCGGTCGCCGCGCATTTGATGATCGAGGCCCCATGGGATTATATTGCGGCGTTCGCGGATGCGGGCGCGGATATCATCTCCGTCCAGGTGGAATGTTACGGTCAGCTCAGGACTTCACAGTATCCCCGGGAAGTGGACGCTATTGATAGTGCGAGGCTCTTGCGGGATATTGAAGCGATCCGGGCCAAAGGCAAGAAGCCCGGCGTGGTCATTAATCCGGGCACGCCCGTGGAATGCCTGAAGGATGTCCTGGGAGCTGTTGATAATATTGTTGTCATGTCCGTTAATCCTGGATTTGCGGGGCAGAAGTTCATGCCCGTGGCCCTGGCCAAGATCGCGTGGCTGCGCGCCCAGGGGTTTGCGGGCGACATTGCGGTCGATGGCGGCGTGAACCTTAAGACCGCGCCGGATGTGGTCAAGGCCGGAGCGAACGTGCTGGTCACCGCGAGCTATTTCTTTTCCAGCGAGGATCCCGCGGGGGCGGTCAGGGGCTTGAAGTCCCTTGCGCCTGCCAGGGCTTCAGGCAAGGCCCCGGGCGTCCGGGCGCAGGCCATCATGGAGTACATCCTGGTCATGGTGGTTGTGGTCGGGGTTGTCTTTATCGCGTTTCGTAATAGTCCTTCCGGTATCCTGGGCCAGACAGCGAATACGGCGAATGCGTATTTTGATGTCGGCTCTACCGCGATCATGGGTGGTTATTATGACGGAAGTACGATGGTGCGTGTGGAGCCTGCGCCGGTCAATGGCGGTTGGTGCCGGCCGACGAAGTGCATTGGAGAGGCGGGAGGCGAGGGGCATACGGTCCGTGAATGTGCCTGCCCCCGTCCTGCTTTTGGCGGCGCCCCTTGCGCAGGAGAGGCCGTCCAGCCCTGCCCGTGACAACGGGCTGTTCACGCCCGGTCAGATCTGCGCTTATCCCTGACGAAATTACTTTTATCCTGCCCCTTCGCGAACTTCTTTAATTCCGCGCCGATCTCGCCGATCTGGGCCACATGGTTGATCTTGGTGAACGCGTTGGACACGATCCCGATCGAGATCGACATAAGCCCCGTCTTCATTTCATTGCCCTGCCGGTCCTTGCCGATGATGTATTGCGCGATGCGGTCTTCTTCCGTGTAGAAATTGGGGACCGTCGCGTCAAAAAGATCAATGATCTTCTGGCTGATCTCGTCGGCGATATCATCATCGCTGACGAATACAAAGTCATCCCCGCCGATATGCCCCACAAAGATGTTCTTGCGGCCTACGTGCTTGGCCGCCTGGATGAGGATCCGGGCCGTGGCCTTGATGATCTCGTCGCCTTTTTCAAAACCGTATTTGTCGTTATAGAGTTTGAACTTATCCAGGTCGCAGTAACCGACGGCAAAAAGCCCGCCGCTCTGGATGCGGCCCTGCATCTCTTCCATGATCGAGGCGTTGCCGGGAAGGTGGGTCAGGGGGTTCGCGTCGAGGTTGCGGATGGTGCGCGTCATGATCATGTTGATGCGCGCCAGCAGCGTCTGCGGCTCAAAAGGCTTGATGAGGTAGTCATCCGCGCCGGCGTTGATCCCCTGGACCATGTCCTTGGTGTCGCCTTTGCCGGTCAGCATGATGATGGGGATGTGTGAGAGCAGGATGTCCTTGCGCAATTCTTTGCAAAAGTCCGGCCCCGTCATGATGGGCATCATGTAGTCGGTGATGATGATGTCCGGGTTGCAGGTCTGCGCCCGGGTCAGGCCTTCGGCGCCGTTGGAGGCCTTGACCACGTCGAAATTGTCCGACAGCGTCAGCTCGAGGACATCCAGGATGTCTTCGTCATCGTCAATGATCAGGATCCGCGCGCGTTTCATGGTTCATCCGTCCAGGGTTTTGTTTTCTGGGGTTCCTTGAGCTTGTGCTCGAACGGGATCGTGAAATGGAAGACCGTTCCCGCGCCGGGCTCGCTGGTGACCCACATGCGCCCGTAATGGGCTTCGACGATCTTCTTGGCCAGGGCGAGGCCCAGGCCCGTGCCCTTGACCTTCATGTTGATCTCGTTATCGACCCTGAAGAATTCGTCGAACATCTTTGTCAGGTTGTCCTTGGAGATGCCGATGCCCGTGTCCGCGACCTCGAAGAGCGCCTCGGCTTTCGCCATATTGGCATGCCCGTTGATCGTGATTGTGCCGCCGGCGGGAGTGAACTTGATGGCATTGCTGATCAGGTTGATGAAAACGCGGTCGAACTGGGTCGCGTCATATTCCAAAGGCGGCATGTCGCTGGAGATGTTGAGCTTGAGCGTCACGCCCTTATCCCGGATCTGGGGCGTGAGCAGGTCGGCGATGGTCTCGAGCATGGGCACGACCTGATGCTGCAGCGGCTTCATTTCAACGCGGCCTGATTCGATGCGCGAGATGTCCAAAAGGTCGTTGATGAGCCTGACCAGGTTGTCGGAATGCGTATTGATCTTTCCGAGGCGCTCTTTGACCGCGTCGGGGATCGCGCCCACCTTGCCGGTCATCAGGATCGAGGCGTAGCCCTTGATCGATGTCAGCGGTGTGCGCAGTTCATGGGACACGGCCGAGACGAATTCGGATTTCTTCTTCGAGATGATCTCGACGTCCTTGAGCGCCTGCGAGAGCTCCTTGGTGCGGTCGTTGACCTTGGCCTCGAGCGTGCGGCTGGAGCGGTAGATCTGCTCGAACAGCTGGGAGTTCTCCAGCGATTGCGCCAGCTGGCTGGCGAGGATCGAGATCAACTCCTCGTCGCCTTCGGTCACGGCGGGCGCGTTGTAACGGTTGCCGACAAAAAGCGCTCCGGCCACGCCGCGCTGGGTGAGCAGGGGCGAAAGGATGAAGTGCTCGGTCTCGAACAGCTGGATGATGCGCGTCTTGGTCTTCTGCGAAGAGTTGAGCGACGAGAAGGTCATGCCGTTCTTGAGCGCGTTGAGGAACTGCGGGTCCGAGGTCAGTTCCGCCTGGATCGGCTGCAGCCTGGCCGGATCGATCGCGATGTTCACCCGGATGAGCAGCCCGCCGTGGTCGTCGTAGGTCAAGATCAGCGCGTGGGAGAATCCCAGCTCGGCGACAAGGTCCTTGTTGATCTTCTGGAACAGCTCCTGTTCGTCCAGCGTCATGGTCATGGTCCGGGCGAGCTTCTGCAGGGTGTTGAGGCCCACGAGCCTGCGGTCGAGTTCTTCCTGGGCTTTGTTGAGCTCCAGGTCCGTCTTGACGATCAGCTGGGCCTGTTCGTCGAGCTCATTGAAAGAGACCATCATCTTGTCGTAGGCGGTCTTCAGCTCTTTGTACTCTTCGCTCTTGCCGATCAGGAAGTAGGCGAGCACGCTCACGATCACGATGAGCAGCAGGGTCGTCGTGATGAAGATGGGCGCCAGGTCGAAAGGCACTGCCGGGTAGATGGCTGTTGGTTCCATATATTATCCGATCGCCAGGAGCACGAAACTGCCGTTAAGGACCTGGGCGGCCGCGATGTTCTTCTGTTTTCCGAGGGGGGCGGTTTCGCCGAGCGTGTACATGCCGAAGAAAGGCACGGTCGGCCCGAGGATGTCGCGGGCCGCGTTCAATCCCTGCGCCGCGCTGCGCCCGAGCACCTTGCGCCGCGTGAATGATTCAAAAACGAGCACGAACTTGGGATGCCTGCCGCCCAGTTGTTCGCGGATATCGACCGCAGCGTCATGCATGGTCTTGCGGCAGGAATCCTTGTCCGTGATCATTAAATGGACGGCGTTCCCCGTCGGCACGTCCCCCTGACATACGATACTCCCGTCATCGAGGATGTCAATAGGGATCCGGATCAAATATTCCTTGTGTTTGCCGGTGCTCACGCCCAGCGGGTACAACAGGCGCACATCTTTCAGCCCGCGGGCCAACTGGTCCGGTGTTGCGGCGGCATTTTCCGCGGCGGCTTTCTTTTGCGCGGGGAAGTAGTCTTTGTAGATCTGCGCGGCCGGTTGTTTGTTGATGATCTTGATGATATTGCTTTCCGCGGCATCAATGATCCGGGGCTTGCCCAGGGGCTGCCAGCTGTGGCGGGCCGTGATGCAGACCGCGGCGGCGCCGCTGACCACCAGGCCGACGCCGGCATCGCCCACCACGTTCCTTTGAAAGAAATGCTTGGTGTTCACGGCCCCGGAATTATCGGCACCGACGATCCCGACGACAGGCAGCGCTGTCCCGAGCCCTTCGCGCAGGCCGAGATACAACAGAGATCCGTTCTTGCGCAGGTTGTCGTGGAAATAGAGGCCCGCGTTACGCTGGGGTGAGTGCTGGTCCTGCAGGATCGACTGGGCCAGGCGGTAGCCCGCGTCGCGCGCGGGCATTTGCGCGAATTTGTCCTGGCATCCTACGGAAAAATGAAGTTCGTCGGAAACGACCGCCATGACGCCGACGCCGCGCATTTCGCAGCGGTCCTTGAGGATGATCCCGTGCGTTTGCGAGCCGATCAGGCGCGCGGGCTGCAGGATCTTGTGCAGCGCGTCAAGGCCCGCAGAGGTCGCGTAACCGTCCGTGGCAAAAACAAGGACAAGGTCTGCCTGAGAGGCGTCGATCTGGATCTGCGCCTGGCGCGCGGCGCGCGTGAAAGCTTCGACTGGATCGCTGGTCGATGAGAATCCGATCCCGATGTGTGTCGGCATATACTTATTGTATGCGGGGGGATGCTCGTGTCAATTGATGGATTGGGGTTTATTAAACTTAAGATTAATATTCTAGGGGCGGAGCTTGAGAAATCCTCGCGGGGATGCCCCCCTTATATTTTGTCATTTTATAGAATATACTTTATAAGGGTTGAGCGGGGTTGGCCAGATGAGGGGAAAGATGGCAGGCATGAAACACTTTTTGGCGGCTTTCCTTATTGTGCCGTTCTTAACGGCGACGACCCCGTGTGCCTTGGCAGTGGAGACGACCCCATGGATGCCGCAAGCGGGGACCATGCTGAACTTGAGCCCGGTCTTTGCGCCGCCCCTTTTAAAAGGCATCAAGGTTTATCCTAAAGACCCGCTCCGTTTTGACTTTGTTGTTGATGCCGGGAATTCTGGACTTAAGGGAGGCACTTTAAAGCCTGAGGTCACCAAGATCGTCCGTTATTTTCTAGCGTCTCTCACCACTCCTGAAAAAGATCTTTGGGTCAACCTGTCGCCTTATGAAGGTGACCGCATCATTCCTGACGCCTTTGGCAAGACTGAAATGGGGCGCGACCTTTTGGCCGAGGATTATATCCTTAAGCAATTAACATCGTCTTTGATGTATCCAGAAAATGCATTGGGAAAAGAGATCTGGAAAAAGATCTACGCTGCGGCGAATCAAAAGTACGGGACGACCGATATCCCGCTTGATACCTTTAATAAGGTTTGGATCACTCCTGATGAGGCGACCGTGTATGTGAACGGAAACATTGCGGTCATCAAGAGCAGTCATTTGAAAGTCATGTTGGAGTCGGATTACCTTGCGATGACACAAGACGTAGGGCACAAGACGAAGGATGCGGCGAGCGCTTCGGCTTTTGCAGAGTCTCAAGCAATTGCCAAAGATATCATGCGTGAGATTGTTCTTCCGGTCATTGAAAAAGAGGTTAATGAGGGTGCGAACTTCGCGCTTTTGCGGCAGATCTATCATGCCATGATCTTATCGACATGGTTTAAGAGGAACCTTAAGGAAAGTTTGGTGGGCAGGGCTTATACGGATAGAAATAAGGTTAAGGGCATTGATCTGGCCGACAAAAATATTAAGGACCGGATCTGGCAGCAATATGTCGATGCTTTCAAAAAAGGCGCGTTCAATTATATCAAGGAAGAAACGGATGAGATCACCGGCGATACTATCTCTCGCAAGTATTTTTCCGGCGGGTTCCAATATGCACCGGAGGTAGTTGTTCAAAGAGATACCGATCTTGCGCAGATAGCAGAGACGGTCGCGGCAGAGCCGTTGCAGGTCGTTGAGGTCAGACTCGGCCCCGTGCAGGATCATGCCGAGGGATCTTTTCGCAGCGGTGAAGGACAGATATTCGACACAGGGACGCTGGATCCGATATTGCAGGGCGCGCGCTTCAGGAAGAACATCGGGAATGTGGTCCAGTATTTGATCGGGCACAATTATGAAAGCCGTTTTTGGGTCGGGCGTGACGGTGAAATGTCGATGGTCGAAAAAGGAAGGAGTGTGCAGACGGGCCCGCTGAACTCTGGCTCTGTGGTTTCGTTCTCAGCTTCGGAATTTCAGGAGTCATTAAAAAAGATCGCGATGACATTCCTGGATGTGCACGCGCATCCTACCCGGCTTAATGGTGAAAGCGTCCGAGTGTCGCCATTGCCTTCCGACGGGGATATGAAAGCATGGGAGGAGCAGGGCACTCCTTTTGCCGGCATTGTTTGGGGTTCGCCGAGACAAGGTTTTTTTCTGTCTTTGTTCGACACCGTCAGAACGAAGGAGCTGTGTCACTATAGGGCTGAGGCCAAAGGAGAAATGACGCGATTGATGTATTTTGGTGCTATGAAGGTGTATGCCCTTTCCCGACAGGGCGGAATGACTTTTGACGGTGATTTTGTGGAGGGCCGTTATGAGTTCGTGCCCAAAGAGCTTGATATTCCGGAAATGGCGATGGAGTATGACAATTTGCGCGGGGCTGTTGTTGCGACCCGTTCGTGGCATCAACGGATCCTTCAATGGTGGGAAAAACAAGGATATGCCCGCGCTTCCCGCAAGTCTATGAACACGCTGCGACTTGATCTGCAGATGTCAACCCTGGGAGTATTGCTCAGGGACCATGCCCGAGACAGGGGGATGCATTTTGTGAGCGATTCCGAGTGGCATGCTAATGATGTGTTGATCGAGGAGATCCGTCGGGAGTTGCAGTTCTTGCGCGGAGAAACGCGCTTTGCCCGTGAGCAATATGGAGATGATGAAGGAGTGCGTGAGGCACTCGTAGTCGCCGATGGAGTTATTGAAAAGGCCATCGCCCTGCTGGAGGGCGCTGATCAGGCACAAAGCGTGTCGGATAATGTCGGCGGCATTGATCTGGATGCCGCGAAATTGGATCTTCGGGAGACGGGGGAACTGATCGATTGGTCACAAGAACAGTGGATCCAGGGGATTGATGGCGTTGAAATCGCTGGTTTTCGTCCGGTCATTATCAGCATTTTGCCGCTTGCTGATGCGCAGGGATTTTTCAAGGTGTCTGCAGCTTCGCCTTGATCGTGAGGGCAGTTGGAGGTGGCCCAACCGGATACAGCCTCGCTACGCTCGGCTGGTTGGTTGCCCAACCGGATTCCGCTCGGCCTGCGGCCTCGCGGGCTG
>CAZXSE010000001.1:64322-74031 GCA_964643325.1 uncultured Planctomycetales bacterium | reverse complement strand
TTGGTAGCCCCAACCGGATTCGAACCGGTGTTTTATGGCTGAGAACCAGACGTCCTGGACCAGGCTAGACGATGGGGCCGCGAAAGCGTCAAATATAACACAGAACGGGATTTTTGCAAAAAGAATTTTCTGGCCCGGTTTACAGGAACACCGACAGGATCATCAGGCTTCCGAAGAAGAACAGGAAGATGCTGAAATTGACCTTTTGCGCGAATTTCATCAGGACATTGATCGAAGCGAGTCCCACGATAAAAGCGGTCAGGATCCCGACAAGCGACACGTTGACAGATGTGAAATGCTTGATGTTCAGGATGATGTTGCCGAAAAGGATGAGCGGCATGCTCATGAGAAAGCTCAGTTTGAGCGCCTGCTGTTTGTCGAACTTCGTCAGCAAGAGCGCCGCGATCGTGGTGCCTGAGCGCGACAGCCCGGGGAGCGTGGCCAACCCCTGCAGGATGCCGAGGAGGATCCCGTCATGGACGCGCAGGTCGTTGACGGTGCGCGTGCCCGTGTCTTTGGCGCGCCATTGCAGGAAGCCCGTGACCCATAACAGGCAGCCGATGAAGATGGTCAGCGCGGCCCCGGCTTTGGGGAACGTGTAGATCACGCCCGCAAAAAGTTTGACGACCATGAATCCCAGCCCGCCGCTGATCACGGTGGTCAGGGCCAGGAACAGCAAAAGTTTCCGGGACCCTTCGGCGCTTTCTTTATAGTTGCAGATGGCGGCAAAGACGCCCGCGATCTCATTACGGAAATAGACCAGCGCGGCCAGCAAGGTGCCCAGATGCAGCAACAGGGCGTAATTGATAAGCTGATTGATGGGGGCGGCGCTGTGAAAGAGCTTTGTTTTCGCCAGTATGATGCAGCCTTCGGAACTGACGGGGACCCATTCCGTGATGCCCTGGATCGCGCCGAGGATGATCTGTTCGAGCATGCAAGCCTCCTGTTGTTTTTTGCATACTAGCAAAGGGGGTGTGCCGCGTCCACGCAAACTTTGCAAATCACGGCGGCCGCGCGCCCGCAGAAGTTTCGCCCCTCGCTGGACACGCATGGAGCGCGATGTTAATATAGCGCCATGTTCACGCCGCAGGATGAAGCTTGTATGCGCCTGGCCATTGCCAGGACACGGGAGGGCATTGCCCGGGGGCAGACGCCCTTTGGCGCGTGCCTTGTTACCGCTGCCGGCAAGGTCGCGGCCTGCGAGCATAATGTGGTCTGGGCCTCGACGGATATCACGGCGCACGGCGAGGTCAATACGATCCGGGCCGCATGCCGGGCGCTGGGCGTGATCGACCTTTCAGGCTGCACGATCTATTCGACAACAGAGCCTTGCCCGATGTGTTTTTCCGCGATCCACTGGGCGAAGATCGGGCGCATTGTTTATGGCGCCTCCATTGCGGATGCCAGAGAGGCCGGGTTCAATGAATTGGCTATTTCAAATATAACAATGAAGCAGGCCGGCGCAAGCCCGGTCCTGGTGGAAGGCGGATGCCTGCGCAGTGAATGCCAGGCGCTTTTTACACAGTGGAAAAGTTCCGGCAGGGCCAGGACCTATTAAAGGGGTTGTTATGAAGAGATATTTGCTGCTGATCGTCTTGATGCTGGCGGGTACGGGATGTGTCACGGTGGCGAACTCTGTTATTCCGCCGGCGGGTGTTCTGCGGCCCGAGGAGCGGGTCACGTTGGGCATGACCCGGGCCATGGTCGCGGCCGTCATGGACGGGAAAGTCATTGTCGGCTATGTTATTGACGGCGCATCCGGCGTGTCCAGGCCTGTCGAGGCGCAAAAACTTTTTTCATCGGAGATCAGCGTGATCAACGGGGCGTCGTGCCAGATCGACCGGTATATCGTCCGGCCGCCTGCGCCGGGCGCGCGCGTCAGCGAGGCGGATCTGTTCCCCGTGGTCTATAAGGACGGGCTCGTGGTGGCCGCAGGCCGTGAAGGGCTCGCCGGGATCAGGGCCGCAAAATGAAGAGTAATTACGCCTATGGTTCGCTGGCGTCATTCCTGCCGCTGGAAGAGGATCTGTTCCCCCTGGACCAGGAAAAAGTTTTCGGCCGCGCCGCGCCGCTCGAGCTGGAGATCGGCTTCGGGACAGGCGAGTATCTGGTGCGGCTGGCATCGGCGGATGGGCAAAAGGATTTTCTGGGCGTTGAGCAATGCGCCAAGCGGATCATCAAGACCCTGCGCAAGGTCCATGAGACAGGGCTTGGCAATGTGCGTGTGATGCGCATCGACGCGGTGTGGGCCCTGCAGTATCTGTTGCGGCCGCGGTCCCTGGCAAAGGTCCACTGCCTTTTTCCGTGCCCGTGGCCCAAGAAACGCCATGTTCGCCACCGGCTTTTTTCACCGGAGATCCTGCGGCTCATTAACAGCCGCCTGATGGATGGTGCGCCGCTTTACATTGTCACGGACCATCAGCCGTATTTTTCCTGGATCATGGAAAATGTGCCCGGGACAGGGTTCGAGGCCGCGGCCGCTGTTATTCCGGCGACGTTCGACACCAAATTCGAGCGCAAGTGGGCGGCGGCCGGACAAAGCCGGTTCCATGAAATAACGCTGACGAAAACAGCGCATCAGGATATTGCCCAGGGAGGTTGTGCGATGAAGACATATTTTGTGGAGAAGGCCGACCTGACGAAGGTGCGCGTTGAGGATGTCTGGGGCCCGCTGACGGTCAAGTTCGGGGAGTTCCTTTATGACCCGCGCATTCCGAAAGCCATGGTCGATGCCGTTGTCAGCGAGGACAATCGCGCGCAGCATATCTGGATCGTTGTCAGTCATAGTTCCCGGGGCTGGTGCATCGGCCCGGCCAACGGGGCCATTGTCCTTCCGACCCAGGGTGTTCAGAAGGCCATTGAACTGGTCGCTGCTGCGGTCGGCGCAAGCGCGGGGGATTGATATCATGCAGGATGGCCGTTACTTATGGGCGTAAAGTTCTTTCGTTCCCTTGTTTCTTTGGTTCTGGGCGTGTGCATGGCCGCGGCCTGCGGCGCGCCCGACGCGGCTGCCGCCCGCAAGCATCAAAGATCAAAGAAGCCCGCTGCGTACACGGTCTCGGCGTCGGCGGCGGTGCTCATTGAGTCCGGGTCCAAAAGAAGATTGTACGCCAAGGACATTACGCGCAAGGTCCTGCCGGCGAGCACGACAAAAGTCCTCACCGCGCTCCTTGTCCTGGAAAAACTGAACCTTGATTCGTATGTCACGATCAGCTCGAAAGCGGCGGGCATACCGGCGAGCAAGATCTATGCCAAGGCGGGCGACAAGTACCGCGTGCGCGATCTGCTTTACGCGGCGCTTTTGAATTCCGCCAATGACGCGGCAGTTGCTTTGGCGGAGGCGGTGGCTGGTTCGGAAAAGAATTTCGTGGCCATGATGAACCGCAGGGCCGCACGGCTTGGCGCGCGCAATTCCCTGTTCGCCAATTCTCACGGCCTTCCGGCGGATGATCCGCAGTATTCAACGGCGTATGACATGGCCCTCATTTTCCGCGAGGCCATGAAAAAGCCGTTCTTTCGTCAGGCCATCCAGGCCCGGTACAAGAAGATCACTTCTTACGGGGGCAAGGTCACGCTCCTGCGTTCCCATAACAAAGGGTTGTTCCAGAAGTGGAAACATGATGTTTATGGCAAGACCGGCTGGACGCAGGCCGCGAAGGCGTGCTTTGTCGGGTACTTTGAGCGCGATAAGAAGGTATTCATCATCGCGGTCTTTAGCTGCAGCAGGCGTTGGGATGATGTCAAATATATCGTGGAGCGTTTCGGCAAGCTTGACCTCTAGTTTTCGGTTGCCCTTTTTACCGTCTTGAAGTACACTGTCATAACATTTCTTGGATAATATTAAAGGAGACGCAAGATGGAGCCCAGGGAGAAAATGCTGCGGATCATCGTGGTCGCGGTCACGGCTGTTTTTGTGTTCGCCGGCCTGATCATGGCGGTCGCCATCGGGATCAACATTGCGCTCGCGCCTGTGGCGCGCGCCTTGCAGGATGCGGGCGCGTTGTCCGCGCGCGTGGACGCGCTCGAGGCCGAGGTGAAGTCGCTTGCCCAGCGCGGACCTTCCGCTAAAGCGCCGGCCGCGCCTGCCGAAGATTTTAACAAGGTGTATGATCTTCCGGTGGGCGGCTCTCATGTTCTGGGAAAGCCCGACGCCCGGGTCACGCTCGTCGATTTTTCTGACTTTCAATGCCCCTATTGCGCGCGGTTCTATCAGGTCATTGAAGAAGTTTACAAGGCATTCCCGGATGATGTGAAGGTCGTCCTGAAGGATTTTCCGCTCGGGTTCCATCCCGCGGCCAAACCCGCGGCCAAGGCTGCGCTTGCCGCCGGGTTGCAGGGAAAATATTACGAGATGGCGGCGCTCTTGATGGCCAGCAATCCCGACAATATGACCGAAGAGGATTTCAGGGCCTTTGCCAAAGAAAAAGGCCTTGATCCGGACAAATACATGAGCGACCTTAAGGCCTATTCGCAGGCGCGCCGCGAAGGCAAGGAGCCCGAGGCGAAGATCGAGCTTCCGCCGAGGAAGCCGGAGTTCTCGGAAGAGCTGTACAAAAAACTGGCCGGGGACCTGGGCCTGGATGTCGCGAAGTATGCCAAGGACCTGAAGGAACAGGATGCCGCGTTCGAGAAAAAGATCGCCGAGGATGTGGCGCTTGCCGCGAAAGCGGATGTGCGCGGCACGCCGACGTTCTTTTTGAACGGCAAAAAGACGCGCGCCCGTGACCTCGCGGGGTTCAAGGCCGAGATCGAGAAGCTTTTGAAGAAATAAGGCACGGGGCGAAAAACCCTTTGCTTAAGCGTGGAAATGGTGTATATTTTTGTCCTTGTTCCGCCGGACAGCGCAGGGCTGTTCCCAAGCGCGGGCAAGTTGGAAAAATCATTAACGAAGGAAGTTCATCATGGGCGGCAGAGTCGGGGGTTTATCCCATAAGATCTATTGCGAGACCGCGGGCATCAAGGTTACCTGCGGACAGAAGGTCAAGGAAGGCGCTGTGCTGACACGCGAAGGCGATCAGTGGAAGCCCGGCATCAATGTCAGGGGCCGCATGCATCTTTCCGCCGCGTGCGCGGGCGAGGTTTATTTCACCCAGAAGCGCAACCGCGACGGCAAGCGCGCGACATTCGTCAATGTCCGTCCGCTGGCAGTTGCTAAAAAAGCATAACCACCGTTAAGGGAGCGTTATGTGCGGGATCACCGGTTACATCGGCAGTAAAGAGGCGCTCCCGGTCCTGATCGAGGGGCTCAAGAACCTCGAGTACCGCGGCTATGATTCGAGCGGTGTCTGCCTGTTGCCGATCGTCGGCGGGAAACTCGAGGTCCGCAAGGAACAGGGCAAGATCCGCGCCCTCGAAGAGCTGATGGCCCGGGACCCGATGCCCAAGGCGCATGCCGGGATCGCGCACACCCGTTGGGCCACGCACGGCGCGCCGTGCCGTAAGAATTCTCATCCGCATACCAGCGCCGACCATTCCATTGCCGTTGTCCATAACGGCATCATTGAAAATTACCAGACATTGAAGAACGCGCTCATCCGCAAAGGCTATGTGTTCACTTCCGATACGGACACAGAGGTCATTGTCCATCTGATCAGCGAGTATTTCCAGGGTGACATTGTCAAGGCTGTCCGGCGCGCCATCGCGGACCTTGAAGGTGCTTTTGCGATCGGGGTCATGTCATCGGATGATCCGGATACACTGGTCGCCGCGCGCGTCGGGAGCCCTCTGATCGTCGGCATCGGCAAGAGCGGGAATTTTATCGCCTCTGATGTGCCGGCCATCATCCGGCACACACGTCGCGTTATTTATCTTAAGGACGGGCAGATCGCCGTTTTGCGCCGCGACGGTGTTGCGCTGATGTCTTTTGCCGGCAAGAAGATCACGCCCCGGATCGACAAGGTGACATTCCGCATGGATGCCGCGCAGAAGCAGGGGTATCCGCATTTCATGCTCAAGGAGATCCATGAACAGCCGGAGGTCCTTGCCAGGATGCTCAAGGCCCGCCTGAACAACGGGCGCCTGGCATGGGATGACCTGGGGTTGTCGCCGGCGATGCTCAAAGGTGTTGACCGCATCAAGATCGTGGCCTGCGGCACGGCGTATCACGCCGGGCTCGTCGGGCGGTATATCATTGAAGAGCTGGCCGGGATCGCGGTCGATGTGGATGTGTCGAGCGAGTTCCGTTACAGGACGCAGCTGGTCGATAAGAAGACACTGGTCATTGCGGTCAGCCAGTCGGGGGAGACCGCGGATACGCTGGCCGCGGTGCGTGAAGCGCGCGAGCGCGGGGTCCGGGTCATTGCCATCTGCAATGTGATCGGTTCATCGCTGGTGCGCGAGTCCGACGGGGTTTTATATACCCATGCCGGCCCCGAGATCGGGGTCGCATCCACCAAGGCGTACACCGCGCAGCTGTTGATGTTCTATCTGTTCGCGCTGAAACTCGCGCAGGCCCACAAGAGCCTGCCCGCGGGGAAGAAGGCCCTGCTGGTCCGGGAGCTTCTCAGGGTCCCGGCACTGTATCGCGAGATCCTCAAAGGACATACGAAGGTCGCGGCCATCGCCAGGAAGTTCGCGCATTTGGGCTGCTTCCTTTATCTGGGCCGCAACATCAATTATCCGACGGCCCTCGAGGGCGCTCTTAAGCTTAAGGAGATCTCTTATATTCCGGCGGAAGGTTACGCGGCCGGCGAGATGAAGCACGGGCCGATTGCCCTGATCGACGAATACCGCGCCGTGGTGTGCCTTGTGCCGCAATCGGATATTTACGAGAAGATGGTCTCCAATATTCAGGAGATCCTTTCGCGCAAAGGCAAGGTCGTCGCGGTCGCGACCGAGGGCGATGCAAGCATCCGTTCCTATGTCGAGGATGTTATCACCATCCCGCGTACGCACCGGCTGCTGACGCCGCTGTTGGCCGTGCTGCCGCTGCAATTCCTGGCGTATTATATCGCGGTCAGCCGCGGCTGCGACGTGGACCAGCCGCGGAACCTTGCCAAATCAGTCACGGTTGAATAAGGCCGGCATGCTGTATATCGTTGCGACACCCATCGGCAATCTGAAGGATATCACCCTGCGCGCCATCGAGGTGCTCAAAGGGGTCGATCTGATCGCCGCCGAGGATACCCGCCGCACCAAAGTCCTTTGCCAGGAATACGGGATCACCGCCCCGCTCACCAGCTGTTTTGAGCACAATGAGGACGCCAAGGCCGTAAAGATCCTTTCACTATTAAAGGAAGGCAAGAACGTTGCCCTGGTCTCTGACGCGGGGACGCCGGGCATCAGCGATCCCGGGTTCCGTCTGGTGCGCCTGATCAAGGATCAGGGTTTTCCCGTGACGGTCATTCCCGGCGCCTGCGCGTGCATCGCGGCCCTTTCCTTATCAGCGCTTCCGACGGACAGGTTCACGTTCCTGGGCTTTATGCCCGTGAAACCCGGGGTCAGGCACAAGAAGCTCGAGGAGGCCGCGCGCATCGGCGGTACGGTCATTTTCTATGAATCCCCGCATCGCATTGAAAAGTCCCTCAAAGCCATTGAAGAGGTGTTGGGCGACCCTGTCGTTGTTATCACCCGCGAGCTTACCAAGAAGTTCGAAGAGCGGCTGGAGGGAAAGGCAAGCGTCCTGCAGGCGCATTTTACGCAGCATCCTCCTTTAGGGGAATTCGTCCTTTTGCTGCATTTTCCGGGATAACGGCCGGTCACGGGCTTTTTCTTGACAAGCGCCCGGCCGGATGGTATAGTTCTGACAGCTTTGAACACCTTTAAACTGGCACTGTGAGGCCAGTAAGGACCTTATGAGAGTAAGAATGTTTCAGGCACATGAAGCCTTTCTCTGCGACTTAAGCGCGGGAAAGGTTTTTTTGGTTTATAAGGAGGCCGCATGACGCAATCACCCAAGATCATGGATGCGGACCAGATCCGCAGGGCCGTGACGCGCATCGCGCACGAGATCCTTGAGCGCAACAAAGGCGTCGATGATATTTGCCTTGTCGGCATCCGTACGCGCGGGGTTGTACTGGCCCAGCGGCTCAAGCGGGCGATCGAGCAGATCGAGCAAAAGCCCGTCAATCTCGGCATCCTGGATATCAACCTTTACCGTGACGACCTGACCCTCATTTCCTACCAGCCCGTGATCCGCGAAACGCTCATTGATTTTGATATTACCGGCAAGACCGTTGTGCTGGTCGATGATGTGCTTTTCACCGGCCGCACGATCCGCGCCGCGCTGGACGCGCTCGTTGATCTGGGCCGGCCTTCGTGCATCCAGCTGGCGGTCCTGGTCGATCGCGGGCACCGGGAGCTGCCGATCAGGGCGGATTTCGCGGGCAAGAACATCCCGACAGCCAAGACGCAGGAGGTGCGCGTGAAGCTGCTGGAGAACGACGGCGTGGAAGATGAGGTCGTTATCGGGGAGGATCGTTAGCCATGACGCAGTGGACACAACGGCATTTGCTGGATTTGGATGATATCACGCGCGAGGAGATCGAGCTGGTCATTGATACGGCGCGGACGTTCAAGGAAGTTTCTACGCGCGAAGTGAAAAAGGTCCCGGCCTTGCGCGGCAAGACCGTGGCGCTCCTGTTTTTCGAACCTTCGACCCGCACCCGGGTCTCTTTTGAGCTGGCCGCGAAACGATTGTCGGCGGATACCTTAAGCATTGCGGCGAATGTCAGTTCTGTCACCAAGGGTGAGACTGTGCTGGATACGGCGCTTAACATCGAGGCCATGAATGTGGACGCCATGATCGTGCGCCATCAGGCCTCCGGGGTCCCGCAGCTTCTGGCGCAGGGCACGAAGACGGTCATCATCAACGCAGGCGACGGCTGCCGTGCGCATCCGACGCAGGCGCTGCTGGATGTTTTCACCATGGTCGATAAACTGGGCAAGCTCGACGGCAAGAAAGTCGTGATCGTGGGCGATATCCTGCATTCGCGCGTGGCGCGTTCGAACATGAGCGCGTTGACCGCCATGGGCGCGCATGTGACCGTGTGCGGGCCCGGCACCCTTCTTCCGGCGGGAGTTGAGAAGTTCGGTGTGGAGGCTACTACTAATATCGATCGCGCCCTTGACGGGGCGGATGTGGTGATGGCGCTGCGCATGCAGAAAGAACGCCAGCAGGAACTCTACCTTCCTTCGATCACGGAATACGTCAAAGAATTTTGCATCACATCAGAGAGGCTCAAGAAAGCCAAGCGTAAGGCGCTTGTCATGCATCCCGGGCCCACGAACCGCGGCGTTGAGATCGCGGCGGATGTGGCCGACGGGGCGCAGTCAGTGATCCTGGAACAGGTGACCAACGGCATCGCGGTGCGAATGGCCGTTTTGTATCTTTTGCTGGGAAGAAAGGCGGAATGACCATGGCGCTGATCATCAAGCACGCGAGGATCATTAACGGTGTGGCCGCGCTCGGCGAGCAGGCCGGCCTCAAGGATGTTCTTGTCGAGAACGGCAAGATCACGCGCATCAGCCAGGGGCTGGCGCATGATGATGCCGAGGTCATTGACGCGGCGGGAAAAGCGCTCATGCCCGGGTTCATTGACCTGCATGTGCATTTGCGCGAGCCGGGCCGTGAGGACAAGGAAACGATCGCCACGGGCATCCATGCCGCGGCCAAAGGCGGTTTCACGTCGATCTTTGCCATGCCCAATACGACACCCGCGATCGATACGGCGCAGGTGGTCCAGTTCGTGCTCGACCAGGCGAAAAAAGT
>CAZXSE010000001.1:41168-64222 GCA_964643325.1 uncultured Planctomycetales bacterium | reverse complement strand
GGGCTGATCGGATTGGAGACGGCGCTGGGCCTGGTGATGAAAGAATTGGTCGCCGGCGGAGTGTTGACCTTGCCGCAGGCGGTGGATAAATTGTCGGCATCACCTGCGCGCATCGCTGGTCTGACCGAGAAAGGGACCATTGCGGAGGGCCGGGACGCCGACATGGTGATCGTGGACCTGGATAAGGAATGGGTCGTGAAGAAAGAAGATTTTGTGTCCAAGTCCAAAAATTCGCCGTTCATCGGCTGGACGTTAACGGGCCGCATCCTGACAACGATCTGCGGCGGGAAAGTGGTGTATCAGGCATGAGGACGCAACGTTATACGGTGTCGGTGATCGGCGCGCGTGCGTGCGGGGCAAAACATGCGGCGCTGGCCCGTTCCGTCGGGAAGATGGTGGCGGAACTGGGCTGCGTGCTGGTCTGCGGCGGTCTGAAGGGCGCCATGCAGGCCGCGTGCCAGGGCGCGAAAGAGGCGGGCGGCCTGACCATCGGGATACTTCCCGGCGCGGACAAGGCGGATGCCAATCCCTATGTTGATATCGCGCTCCCCACGACCATTGGTTATTCACGCAATGTGATGGTGGCGGCATCGGCGGATGTGGTGATCGCCCTGCCGGGCAGTTATGGTACCGAGAGCGAGATCTGTTACGCGCTCGTCTATGGCCGGCCGGTCATTGACCTGGGCGGGTGGAAGATCAAGGGCATGATCCGGGCCCGCACGGTCAAGGACGCGGCGCGAATCGTCAGGAAATTCGTTACAACAAAAAGATGAGTCTGTTACAGATATGACGCAAGAGATCCAGCAAACTTATCCGGTGACCGTGCTCAAGAAGATCAGCGGTGCGTATTACCGTTTGTCATTCAAGGCGCCGGCGCTGGCCAAAGCATTGAAGCCCGGGCAATTCATTCATATCAAGGTGTCCGACGGGATGGAGCCGTTCTTCCGCCGGCCTTTTAGTGTGCACCGCGCGAAGGCGGGCATTGTCGAGATATTTTTTGAACCTGTAGGCAAGGGGTCCCGTCTGTTGACCATGAAAAAGCCGGGCGACACACTGGACGTGCTCGGGCCTTTGGGGCATCCTTTCACCATGCCGCCTCGCGGCGCGCGCCAGATCGTTTTTATTGCCGGAGGCATCGGCGTGGCGCCGTTCCTGCTTTTTTCCGATATGCTTAAAGGCCATCGTGCGCAAAAGGTCCTGATCTATGGTGGTCGTGATAAGGCCCGCACCTTCGCCATGAATGCTTTCAGGGATAACGGCGTTAAAGTTCTTGTAGCGACCGATGATGGTTCCGTCGGCGTGAAAGGGCGCGTTCCGGAATTCTTCGACAGGATCAATATCGCGCCGGATACCATGATCTATGCGTGCGGCCCGCGTCCTATGCTGGCCGCGGTGCAGCGTTTTACCATGGCTAATGATCTGAAGGCCGAGGCATCGTGCGAGGAAGTGATGGCGTGCGGCCTGGGCGCGTGCCTGGGATGTTCCATCCCGACAATCAAAGGATACCGGACTGTGTGTCATGACGGGCCGGTGTTCGACCTGAAGGAATTGGTGTTCTGATGCCTTTTTTGGGGTATATCCTTGTGGGTATTGCGGGCGGGATGATCGGCGGTGTTTTTGGCGTCGGCGGGGGGATCATCATTGTGCCGGCCATGATCCTGGGCTTCGGGTTCACGCAGCACATGGCTCAGGGCACGATGCTGGCCACGCTTCTTCTGCCATCATTCATTTTTGCGGTATGGAAATATTATCAGGCGGGTAACATCAATATCCCGGCGGCGCTGTTGGTGTCGCTGGGCATGATGCTCGGGTCTGTCGTCGGCGCGCATTTCGCGCACAGCATGTCCGCGCCGCTGTTGCGTAAACTTTTTGGCGTGCTCATGGTGATCGTCGGGCTTAAACTGTTCTTCGGGAAATGATATGAACATCGCGGTCAGGATCGGCACAACAACATTCCCTAATCCGGTAACAGTGGCTTCGGGCACGTTCGGTCATAGCGAGGAGCTTTACCGTTCGCGCGCCGTGACATGCCTTGGCGCGATCATCCCCAAGACCGTGACGCTAGGCCCCCGGCAGGGCAATCCGCCGCGGCGCATTTGCGAGACGCCGGCGGGGATGATCAACGCGATCGGCATTGAGAACGCGGGCCTTGAGGCGTTCGTGGCTGAAAAACTTCCCGGATTGCGCAAGACCGGCGTGCCCGTGATCGTCAGTATCTCGGCGCATGATGAGGGAGAGTTCGCGGCGATGACGGAACAACTGAACGCGGCGCGCGGCGTGGCCGCGATCGAGCTCAATCTTTCCTGTCCCAATCTTAAGAAGAAGGTCCTTGTGGCGCAGGATGCCGGGGCGACCGCCGCGGTCATCAGGCGCGTGAAGGCTGTTTCAAAATATCCTGTGATCGCCAAGCTTTCGCCCAATGTCACCGACATCGTCGAGATCGCTCTTGCCGCGGAATTGGCCGGGGCGGATGGGCTCAGCATGGTCAATACCTTCGCGGCCATGGCGATCGATATCAACAAACGCCGGTCAAAGATCGGGAATTTCACGGGCGGCCTTTCCGGCCCGGCGATACGGCCGATCGCGGTGCGCATGGTATGCGAGACCGCGGCGCAAGTAAAGATCCCGATCATCGGCATGGGCGGCATCAGCTGCGCGGACGATGCGTTGGAATTTTTGATCGCCGGAGCGACGATGGTGGCGGTGGGGACGTATAATTTCGTCAACCCGCGCGCGCCGCTCGAGGTCCTTGAGGGCATCAAGGCCTATATGAAGCGCAACAAGATGACTGATATCCGTGAGCTGATCGGGAGCATTCAGCGATAATTGTTTGTGTGTATGGGGCGGCTGTTTGCGGTGTGCCGCAGCCGCGATCAGAGAGCGGCTTACCATACTATTGGAGAAAGACGCTCTCTGCAGCGGCAAGGCATACCGCAAACAGTAAGAACCATACACACGCAGAGGAAGGAATATCATGGATCCTAAGAACAAACTTATCGTGGCACTGGATGTGCCGACATTCGACGAGGCGCGCGGCATTGTCGAGGCGCTCGGCGATAGTGTTGATATTTACAAGGTCGGGTTCCAGCTTTTTACGGCATACGGTCCGTTCATCGTCCGCTATCTGCAGACGCAGGGCAAGAAGGTATTCCTCGATCTGAAATTTCATGACATTCCCAATACCGTGGCCAGCGGCGTGGCATCGGCCGTCGGATTGAATGTGCCAGTCAATAATGCGCTTGATAAGGACGGCAAGAAGACCGCGCAGTTCGCGCCGGTCGTGATGATGACCGTTCATACGCAGGGCGGCGCGGCCATGATGAAGGCCGCTGCTGACGCGGCCCGCAAGAATGCCGGGGAACTTGGCGTGGCAAGGCCGATGATCGTGGGCGTGACCGTGCTGACCAGCGATGCCGGCGGTGGGGATGTATCCGCGCTGGTCCTGGAACGCGCGCGCTCGGCCAAAGAGGCGGGCCTTGACGGAGTTGTCGCTTCTGCGCAGGAAGCCGCCATGCTGCGCCGTGAACTGGGCAGGGAATTTGTGATCGTTACGCCGGGCATCCGGCCTGCGGGCGCTGATGCCGCGGACCAGAAACGCGTTGAGACCCCTGCGAGCGCTATCAAGAACGGGGCCAGCTTTCTGGTTATCGGCCGGCCTATTGTGCAGGCTAAGGACTCGAGGGCTGCGGCGCTGGCCATTCTTGACGAGATCGCGCATGCGTAAGCCGTATGTAACAGTCATTTCCCTGGGCATTGCAGGCTGGTATCTTTTTTTGGCCGTTGTTCATTGGCTTTCAGCCAGGCCTTTGTGGAACGACGAATATGTTGTTTCACTCAGTGTGACCGGGCTTTCCGCGTACGATCTTTTTCACCGGACCCTCATGGTCGATCAGGTTTTCCCCCGTGTTTATCTCTGGTGTGTTCAGCAAGTGTCAGCGGCATTTGATTTTTCGCTTGTCAGCTTACGAGCTCTTTCTTTTGCGAGCATGATCACGGCGTTCTTTGTCTGGGCGCGTGTTGCCCGCCGGGAGATCGCGGTTGACCGGCTTTGGCTGATGTTCTTGTTGTCCTGGGTGGCTTCCATCCCGCTGGTGTATTACACGGCGGAGCTCAAGCAGTATTCCATGGATGTGTGCGTGGCAGGCGTGTTCGTGCTGTTCCTGCAGCATCAGCAGGCGCTTGCCGCCGGGCCGCGCTGGCGGTATTATCCGGCGTTGTTCTGTCTGCCTTTGCTGGGATTGTTCTCGTATCCGGCGTTTCTTTTTCTTGTTTTTCCGTTCTGGCAACTGGTGCGGGGCAAGGCATTCTCGGCGATCGCGGTCTATGGCGCGGCTTGCGCGCTTGCGTTGGGATTGTCGCACACTTTTGACATGCGGCTTGCTTCGCAGGTGATGACCAATACTTATAATGATCATTTCATCTGGTTCGATTCTCCCGGGAATTTCGTCAAGACGCTCTTTGAGGGGATCAATGATCTGGTGTCGCGTTGGTTTTCATCCAAACCGGTCTGGATCCGCGGCGTGACGCGGTTTTTGATGACGCTGGCGCTTGTAGAGATGTTCATCGGGGCGGCGGCATTCCTTAAAGATCGGCGTGCGGCGCTTTCCCTGCACATGATCGCATTCGTGATCTTTTGCGAACTGGTGCTGTTGGGCGCTTTGCACAAATATCCTTTTACGGTCACGCGCACGACGCTGTTCTTTTGCCCGGTCTTGTTCATCATGGTCTTTAAGATGTTCGGCCGGCTCGAAGGGGCCAATCCGTTGTTGTCCCGGATCCTGCAGTCCGCGTACGGTCTTTTCCTGGCCTTTTTGGCCCTGCGCGTTACGTTCATGGTCCTGACGGGAACGCTGCCCCTGGAGTGAGGCGGGGACTTTGGCATTTGTGATTGACAACATTTTTCGCATCGTGTATATTTGAACCGTCTTTGAAGCCGTGAATATCGTTCTGTTGAAGTTTTGGGCGGTTAGCTCAGCTGGTTAGAGCACTTGATTTACATTCAAGTGGTCGTTGGTTCGATCCCAGCACCGCCCATGAATTCAGTTGATTTTGGGGTCGTGGTGTAGTTGGTTAACACATCAGCTTGTCACGCTGGAGACCGCGGGTTCAAGTCCCGTCGACCCCGCCATTAAGTAAAAAGCCCTCGCCTTTGGCGGGGGCTTTTTACTTAATGGCGGGGTCTTCGGTTGAACAGCGCAAAAAATCGCGTAGCGGTTTTCGGGTTCATTGATGGCCTTCTATGATCTTTTTAGGAAAGGCCATCAACTGGGCGAACGCAGTGAGCCCAAAGTCCCGTCCAAGATCTGCAAGAGCCTTTCTCAAGTCCTGTCTTTGCAATTGACAAGCCTTTATTTTCGCGCTACAGTTATGAACAAATGTTCATAACCCCAGAAAGGTTGTCATGCGTCCGCAAAAGACCAGATGGATCAAATGCCTGCCGGGCGAGCGCTGTTTCAAGCCCAGGTGCAAGAGCGCCAAAGAAATGAAAGGCGTTTGCCTGACCCTGGATGAATTTGAGGCCGTTCGTTTGTCCTTATGGGAGGGGATGCGCCAGGAAGACGCCGCGAAGAAGCTGAAGGTTTCACGGCCGACATTCTCAAGGATCAGCACTTCGGCGCTCAGGAAGATCGCCGACGCCCTGGTCAATATCAAGGCGATCCGCATCGAAGGCGGTTGCTGTAGAGTTTTAGAGGGTTTGATGGAGGTAGAAAAATGAAAAGTAAGAAGGGTTTGTCGTTCCTTGATCGTTATTTAACGGTGTGGATCTTGCTGGCCATGGCCATCGGTGTCGGCGTGGGATATTTCTCGCCCGGCATTGCGGGATTCTGGAACAAGTTCCAAAGCGGGACGACCAATATCCCCATCGCCATTGGCCTGATTCTGATGATGTATCCACCCTTGGCGAAGGTGAAGTATGAAGAGATCGGGAAGGTTTTTCGCAATAAAAAGCTTTTGGGGTTGTCCCTTCTACAGAACTGGATCATCGGACCTGTTGTAATGTTCGTGTTGGCTGTTGTTTTCCTGCACAATCACCCTGAATACATGATAGGCGTTATTTTGGTGGGTCTTGCCCGATGCATTGCCATGGTTATTGTCTGGAATGATCTTTCTGACGGAGACAGAGAGCTTGCCGCCGGGCTGGTGGCTTTTAATGCTATTTTCCAGGTCCTTCTTTATGCGGTTTACATATTTGTCTTTATCACGTTTGCGCTAAATTTCTTTGGCTTGGTCAAGAGTGTCAACATTCAGGTTTCCATGTTGGAATCCGCGAAGACGGTCTTGATCTATCTCGGGATCCCTTTCTTTGCCGGGATCATCAGCCGGTTTGTTTTGATCAAGGCAAAAGGGCGCGAGTGGTTTGATGAGGTTTATATTCCGCGGATCAGCCCGATCACTTTGGTCGCCCTTCTTTTTACGATCTTTGTGATGTTCTCGCTAAAGGGTGAGCATATCGTTCGTTTGCCGCTGGATGTGATCCGCATCGCGATCCCTTTGACGGCATATTTTATCGTCATGTGGTTCGTGACGTATTGGTTCTCAAAAAAGCTAAAGTCAGATCATGCTCAAGCGACAGCGGTTTCATTCACAGCGGCGAGCAATGACTTTGAATTGGCGATCGCGGTGGCAGTGGCCATCTTCGGGATCAATTCAATGATCGCGTTTGCGACCGTGATCGGTCCGTTGATCGAGGTGCCGGTGATGCTGCTTCTGGTGAATGTTGCGAGGTGGTTTCGAAATAGACCTTAGTAACGCGGCTCACGATGCGCCTTAATGCATCGCGAGCCATCTTTGAAGCCTTGTTTGTAATGTGATCCAGGCCCCGCCCTGTAGTGCCCCCCCCGTTAGCATTACTACTAATAATATGTTATACATTCAAAAGGTATAAAGGGGTGGGGTTCGTCATGGGATACAGGCAGTTGATGCATCATTTTGTCTGGCGCCGGGCCGTTACGTCCGTTGTGTTGGCAGCGTTCCTGCTCAACAGCGGTATCGTCGCGCTCCCGTATGCGCATGCGCAGGCGGCGCAGGCCGTGCAGATCCCCGTATCCGCGGCCCCTCTTTTGCAGGGCGTGAGGATATATCCTGACGATCCGCTGCGGATCGATTTCATTCTTGATAAGGGCCGCGTGCAAGCCAAAACAGAGGAGCTTTCTTCTGTGTCGGCGCGGCTCATCAAGTATTTTCTTGCCGCTGTTACGGTCCCTGAACAGGATCTCTGGGTCAATCTTTCCCCGTATGAAAAAGACCGCATTGTGCCGGATGCTTTCGGCGTCACGGAAATGGGCCGCGATCTTTTGTTGCAGGACCATCTTCTCAAGCAGATCACCTCGTCGCTGATGGACCCTGCGGGGCCTGTCGGCAAGAAGTTCTGGGACAGGATCTATGCCGAGGCCCAGCGCCGCTATGGCACGACGGAAATACCGGTCGATGCGTTCAACAAGGTCTGGGTCGTTCCGGATAAGGCTGTTGTGTACGAGGGCAGAGGCGCGGCGTATGTGGTGGAGAGCCGGCTTAAAGTGATGCTT
Source organism: uncultured Planctomycetales bacterium (assembly GCA_964643325.1). Lineage (GTDB taxonomy): Bacteria > Omnitrophota > Gorgyraeia > Zapsychrales > Fredricksoniimonadaceae > Fredricksoniimonas. The sequence goes on along the minus strand of CAZXSE010000001.1, from coordinate 56,696 downwards.
GACGCGGACCATACGGCCCGCAGTCAGGCGCAAAGCCCCGGCGACGATGACATGGCCCGGAGCATCCTGCGGGAAGTCATTATTCCCGTCCTGGAGCAGGAGGTCAATGAAGGCGGGGATCTTGCGGCCTTGAGGCAGGTTTATCAGTCGCTCATTCTGGCCGTATGGTTCAAGGACAAGGTCAAGGCAAGCATCCTTGCCGGCGCTTTTGTCGGCCAGAACAGGACCGGCGGCATTGACATTGATGATAAGGCCGCCTGGGAAAAGATCTGGGAACAGTACGTCGCCGCCTTCAAGCAAGGCGCGTTCAATTATATTCGTGAGGAGCAGGATCCCGCGACGCAGGAGGCCGTGCCGAGGAAATATTTCTCCGGCGGGGCCGGGTTCGACCGCATCCGGGAAGCCTATCGCGTGACCAGCGACCCGGCGCAGCTTCCGTCAGGGGCATCAGGCGCGAACATGGTGGTCGCGGCCCGCCTGGCGCCTGTTGACAGGGCGATGTCCGACGGGATAGAAGCGGGCAGGGCGCTGCGCGCATTCTTTGCCTTACCTCAACGCGAGATCAAGTACAAGCGCGCCGGCCCGTTCTATGTCATGTACGCGCCCTGGCGTCAGTCCAAACATCAACCGGAAAAGCCGTATGTTTCCGTGACAGCTCCTTTTGATATCAGCAAATTCCATTTTATCCAGCCCCAACAGCCGTCAGGCTGGAACTTTAATGAACAGGATGTTTTCTGGGAGGGGGATGCTTTTGGAAAAAAGATCGCTTTGATCGTTCAGAAATGGCCGTTCGCTCCCCGGCATTTCCTGATCATGCCTGACAGGAGCAAGCGCCGGCCGCAGATCATGGAACAGGAGGATATCAGGATAGCCGTGGCATTCGTGCGCTCGGAGCCGTTCGAAGGTTTCCGGATCGGGTTCAACAGCCTTGCCGCGGGCGCGTCGGTCAATCATTTTCATTTGCAGGGCCTTCAGCTTCCCGAGGGGAGATCGGCGCTGGAAGAGGCCCCGCTCAGGCGCATCGAAAGCAAGGACGGGCTTGAGATATCGATGGTGGATGATTATCCCGCGCGCGGGGTTTTCTTTCATGCGGCCGATACGGATGTCCTGGCGGCAGGGGCTTATAAATACATACGGTTCCTGCAAAGGTCCGAGATCGCGCATTCGGTGATATTCACTCCCCGGGGCGTCTATGTCCTTCCCGAGAAGAAGAATCACCTGACGCGTTTCGGCGGCACCTGGTCATTTTATGAGTTGATGGGGTTCATTGTCGATCCGAATGGGGATCAGATCAGCGCGGGCGATATCAGCGACGAGATGGCACAGGTCACCATCGACGCCAAGCAGCTCGAAGCGATCCACCAGACCATTTTTTCGGGCCATACCACCACCCGGCGAAAATTGTATGCTGAACAGATGCACTGGCAGCCGACGGAGCGCTATGTCACCGAGAAGGACGCCGATGGAAATATTACGGTCCGCGGGGAGTTCGAGGCCTTGCTGGGGCGCGTCGGCCCTGATGCGGCGCCCGTGAAGACCTTTGATGATCTTGGCGTCATGGTGATGCTCAATGAACAAAGGGCCGGCAGGGAAAGCGCCTGGCGCAAGATCGAGGATGAGCACGACTGCCCTTTGTGCGGCCTGCTCGCCGTGACCGGCGGCAAGCATCTGGGTATCGGCAACGGGTTCGTCCTGGTCCGTGAAAAATATCCTTATTTCGACAGGACCGCGACCGTTGTCCAGGCGGACCATCAGGAGCCCGTCGTTGAGCGCGCGCTGATCGTTTCCATGGCCCAGATGCTTTATGAGCTCGGGCCTTTCGGGTTCCGCATCGCCTACAATTACCGCGGCGCCGGCCAGAAGATCAAGCATCAGTCCTACAAGATCTTTCAGCGGGAACTGCCCATCGAGAGCGCGCCGGCAAAGCCTTTGCTGGTGTTCCCTGAGATCACGATCAGCACGGTCGGGGATTTCGTCACCAAGGCGCTGGTCCTGGAGACCAAAAGCACGGATGTGCTGGTCAATGAGTTGACCCGTATGGAGGAATTCCTGGAGTTGATGAAGGTGCCTTTCAATATTCTTTTGTCCAGGCGCGTGGACGGGACGATCAGGGCTTTTGTCATGCTGCGCGGCGAGCGCGATATGCCCGCCGCCTTTGCGAACAAGATCTTCGGCGTGGTGGAGAGCGCGGGGATCCTGTTGCTGGAAAAGAAAGAGGATTTTGATGATCCGGGCCTCAGGCAGAAAGTGGCAGGGGCGTACAAAGAGATGACCATGAAGCAGGGGATCGACTGGATCGTGTATCCGTACAAGATGCACATGGCGCTTGGCCGGCTCGGCATGGAGCATGATTTCGATTATGAGATCGACACGGAAGGGAATGTGTTCTTTGTTTGCCGGGTCCCGGCATTGGGCGAAGTGATCAAGGCCGGAAGATTGTGGAACGGCGTTGATGCGGCCAATGACTGGAAGCGCTCGACGTTCTTTTTGACGGGCTACCGATTGGCGCGCCGGTACCTGGGGGGCGCCATGGCGCCGTTCGAAGGCGTGGATATCAATGAACGGGGGGAATTCGTCCCGTCGCCGGAGGATCCGTCGTACCTGATCCAGAAAATGGTGCCGTGGATGTCTGCGGCAGAACATATCGATCTCTTGCTCACCGGCAAGGATGTTGATATTTCGCGGATCGTGAGCATTTATGAGGATGTCATTGCGTATGCGGCCGAGCTTTTGCGGCGCGGGATCATGGATATTGATTTTAAGAAATTCCTGGTGAATTTTCGCGGGGACCAGGTCATGGGGTTCGATATCAGCCATTTGCGCGCCGTCGATCAGGTCAATGCATTGGGGCCGGAAGGTTACGGTGAGAACTTTGAAGAGGAATTCAATGATCATCTTGATGTGATGGCGCGCAAGCATCCTGTTCTGGGCAAGGCGTTGCGGGGCCGTTTTGGTGAATCATTTTCCTGGAGGGAGGAATTGCAGCGCCGGAAGATCACGGTGCCCGCAAGTCCGCAGGAAGGCCCCGGGGTCCCGATGCAGCCGTGGGGTTCGCGCATCGTGGAACTTTCCTGGCAGGGCGGCGCTGACCGGGCAAAGCTCAATGTTACTTCGATCCTGAACATCCACCAGGGGTCTTCGGAAGAATCCATCCTGGGCCAGTCGTATTCTTTCTTGAAACTGGGCCGTCCGCATGAGGTCCGAAAATATGCCGGCATGCTGTTCGACAGGATCGCCGCTGACATCGGGGACGCGGCCCGTGAAGGGTCCGGGGACTGGGTTGTTGCCAGCGTCGGAGGCTTTGCCATTCCCAACGCGGGGTCGCTCCTGGCGGCCGAGGTCGCGCGGCAGCTGCGCGTGATGCATGTTGTTATCGAGACGGGCTTGCAGGGCGATCGTGCCGTCGTGCAGTCCTACAGCAATATGGCCCGGAAAGAGGACCGCGAGTCCTTTGCCAGCGCGAACCTTGCGATCAAGGACAAGAATGCCTTGCAGGGGAAGAACGTGATCTTTATCGATGACTCGGTCGTTTCGGGGACGATCATGAAAGCCGCGGCCGGATTGCTGGCCGGGGCCGGCGTCGCGCAGGTCCGTTCCTACGCCGTGGCGACGTTCACGAGCCGGGGGGATAATTCTTTTGAGGACCGCATCAACCGCACAGCCATGACCATGGGCGGCATCGAGCCTTTGATCGAGGTCCTCAATGATCCCGACGCTGTTTATACGACCCGCCTGATCTCCTATGTTTTTGAGCTGGAGGCGGATGTTCTCAGGCTTCTTCTGGAGCGCCTGACCGTCGAGGCAAGGCTTAATCTGTATCTTTATTCGCTGGAATATTTCGGTATCCGCAGCCCCGCCGGCGTGGAGCTTGTGGCCGCGCACCTGGCCAGGGACCCGGGGGTTGCGTTGTCGTTGCCGGCGGTTTTGCAGCAGGTGCGTTCCCGGGATTTCTTTCATCGTTGCGGCGGCATCCTTCAGCGTTACGGGTACAGGGTCCCGCTCGCGTCGGCGGAGGCCGTGGCCGATGAATTGAAACAGATGCTGGCGCAGGGAGACAATGCGCAGGCGCCCGATAATGCCGAGAACTATGAGCAGTTCCGCGACTGGCTGGCCGCGCTTGATCCTGACCGGCTGGAGAACAAGATCAATATTCTCGGTATGCAGGAGACTTTTCTGCGCGGCCTGGAGATCGATCCTTACAATCAGGTGCGCGAGGGTTACGCGCGGGCGCTGGCGACCCTGGCGGCCGGCGGTTTTATCAATGCCGGCGATGTCCGCGCGAATGATATGCCCGGGCGGATCTTGCGGGTTGCGAGCAATGAGCTTAACAAGGACGCGCTTAATGCCTTGATGGACTTTTTGGAGATCTTAAAGACGCGGAATTTGGCGAGCCGGGAAGACGTGCGGGCCATCATGCGCGAGCAGGGATATGTCGACATCCTGTTAAGGAAGATCAGCAGGGACCAGTCCGTGCTCGCCCAGGAAGCCGGCGTTATCATGCTGGCGCGGCTTATTGCCGGCGGTTCCATTACGCCTCAGGAAGCGCGGGAGAAAGGGATCACGGCCGCGATCCTGCTCGGCGCTGGAGCGCCGGTCTCGATCAATTTACGCACAGCGTATGTGGATGCACTACAGGCATTGACCGAAGCCGGCCTTGTGACCGGGGACATGGTCCATGAGAGCGGGGTCATCGGGCTTTTGTTGCGTGATCTTGGGACGGATAGAGAAGCTGGTTCGCGCAAGAACGCCGTTAAGGCCCTTCGCATCCTGGCGTCGGGCGGCATGATAGCCGCTGGCGCCATGACGCGCCGGGTCATTGATGCGCTGGCGCGGACGATCGGACACGACCCTGATGTGGACGTGCGCCAGGCAGCTGTTGGCGTATTGCGGGCATTGGCGGCCCGGGAAGAGATCATGGCGGGGATGACGCGCCGGAATGTTATCAAAGTGATCATTGAGGAGCTTCGGGGCAATGAGATGCTGAATGTCCGTTATGGCGATGCGGTGGTGCTCCGCGAGCTGGTGAGGGAGGGATGGGTCAATGCAGTTGAGATCGGGAAGGCCGGAGTTGTGGACCTTCTCGCCCGCGGGATCAGCAGTGATCTCGACGATGATACGCGTGAGGTCTTTGCGGATACGCTGGGTCTGCTGGTGGCCGGAGGTTTTGTGACCCGGGAAAAAGCCCGGGATAGCATCAGCCGTATCATCAAGGCGCTATCGCGCGGATTCGATGTTTCTTTCGACGAGGAGCAGGCGCGCTGGGCGGATGTTGCGGTCCTCGGGCCTCTGGTGGCCAATGGCTTGATGAGGAGGGAAGATATTGCGGCGGAGATGGCCGGTTTCCAGGCCGCGGTCTGGCATCGCTTCATCGACCAGAAGACGCTCTTTGACAGCCGTGACGAGAGCACGGCCATGCTCAAGCGCCTGATCGCCGACGGCTTCATGACACGCCAGGATCTGGAGGATAAGAATATCATTGCAAGCCTTTGGGACATGGTCCTGATGGATGTTGACGGCGATATGCGCAAGACGGCCGTCGGGATCCTTCGCGTGCTCATTGATCGCGGTCTTGCCAATGATGCCGAGGTGCGGGCGGTCATGGAACAAAAGAAGATCATGGCCGGCCTGCTGGAAGGCGCCCGCCGAGGGGCTTCTATTGTCAGGCGCAGCGCCAATGTGGCCGGGCTGGGGGCATTGATCACCGGCGGTTTTGTCACGCGGGAGCAGATCCTGGAATACGGCGTCCCCGGGGTCTTTTTACGGGGAGCGCTGAATGGATCGGCACAGATGTTGCAGCGCCATTACGCACAGGAGCTCGAGGGATTGTTCGCTTCCGGACTTATTACGCCCGCGGATGCGCGCGAGAGCGGAGCGGTCGAACTTTGCCTGCGCGGGACCAGCGGGAACATGAACGGTTTCATGCGTAAATTCTTTATTGCCGCGCTGGAAGCAATGGTCAACCGAAAGCTCGTGGCTGCAGAGGGCGGGCTTTCCAGAGAGGATGTTGAGGGAATGTTCCGCCGGGTTTATGACAGGGAGCTATCCGGGGCGGCGCTGTTGCCGTATTTGAGAATGCTGGCTATCTTCAAGGACGATCCGGCCGTTGCGTATCAGATATCCGGCTGGAACAGCGACGAGCTCAGGGAATTCTTCTGGCTGGTGGATGCTTTTGTTGCGGGCGTTGCGTTAGATGCGGCGCATCCTCTGGAAGGCCGCGGTGAAGCGCGCGTGCGTCAACGCCTGGTCCGGGATATTCGTTCTGTATTATCAAGTCCATCCATAGCGCTGGCCCGTTTGAAAGAAAGGGCGAGCGCGGCCTTGAACAACAGTTCCTGGCGGTGCGCCGTGAGGGTATATGAGAGAAGTTCGGTCAATGCCGTCAAAGGATTGATGGCATCCGCGGGATTGCGCAAGGATAAAGTGGTCATTTTATCCGATCAGGAGATGGATGTTGACGACGCGAAGGCCGCATTCCCGGGGCATGAGATATATGAGCATCATGAATTCAAGGATGGGGATGCCCTTAGGCTGGAATTCCATGATATCGGCAATACACACCAGGAGACCAGGGACGGCGTGACATCGATGTCGTTGTCCTATGTGCCTTTTAAGTACAGCCTTCCGCAGAAAATGGCCCCTGAAGAAACGGCGCGCCTGCGTGCGGCCCTGGGCATCAGCGTTGGACGGCAGGTGATCGTTGTCGGTTCGCCGGATAATGTCGAGTTCAGGCAGTTCATGGAGGCGTATCATGCGTTGTACGGAAAACTTCCGCACGCCCAGCGGCCTTTGATCATTGTCGGTTTTAGGGAGGCTAGGAGCGCGAGCGAACTGAAACCTCTGGGCAGTCTGTCAGGGCAATCGATCGTGGTGCGTAATAGCAGGAATGAAGTGTGGCCGGACATGAAGAACAACAATGTCCTGATCCTTAATACTACCGGAGAGCTTGCGCAAATGTACGCGTTGAGGACACTGGCGGTCATCGGCCATGACAGGAATATCGCCGAGACCTGGGGGAGCGCATTGTATTTTGAGGGCGACTGGACGAATAACATGGACCTGAAGGATCTTTTTGTCAGAGAAGGGGCGGCTGTTCCGTTCAGTCCGGAGGATCTTGCCGATCTCATGGCTGATGCGGACAAGAGGCGGGCCATGGCAGAGCAGGGCGAGCGTTTGATCGCGCAATATCGTCATGAGATCGATCGCCGGGGCAAGGAGTTCGCCATGTCGATCGTCGGATCTGACCCTGTGATGCGCGAGCAGTTCCTCGGATCTTTCCGGAAAGACGCTCTTAACGCTGATAAGGCCCAGGGGCGGCCGGCGGACCTTGGCGGCATTGATCTGACGCGCGAGCGAATGGATATTCAAGTTGTGAGCGGCGGAGATATTAAATTCAAATTCGATCCGGCGATGATCGAACGGCTGCGCCATGCTGCCGGTTTGACGCCGGTCATCCTCGACGTGCGCCCCATGGCCATGACCCTGCCGGAATTCCTTGGCGCTGCCCCTGCCCGGTAAGAGCGGCTTATTTCCTTTTTAGGATCATGGTGCCGTGGTTCCACGCCCAGCCCGGCTCGTTCTGCCAGTCCCCGAATTGTGTTACCGGCGTGAAGTTCTCTTGCAGATATTCCGCGATGCGAGGCGTGTAATTGATACCGAAGACCCCGAGGCCCGGCTCTTGCGAACGCATGCGGCTCGACACGACAACCCAGTTGACATGCGATCGTTCAAGGTCCGCGATCACGGTTTTTTCCTGTTCTTGGGGGATATGTTGTTGGTCACAGAACAGTAATAATTGCGTCGGGCTTTTGCGTCCGGTCAGGTAATAGTAGATCGGGTCATAGGGCAGGGCCAGGAATGTTTCGTCAGGCTGCAGGTGCGCTTGCAGAAAGGCGGCGGTGCTTTCAACGGTTGCGATCCAGGCGGGATTGTTCGTCACAAAGATGCCGGCTTTTTCCTGCGCGATGTACTGGTCTGAGATGCGGATCCTGGCGTAGGCGGCATTTTGCAGTTGCCAGTGCGCGGCCGTGATCAGCAGTACGCATCCCCAGATGACCAGGCGCGTGGGCCGTCCCGTCTGACGCAGCGCCAGGCCCATGATCGTGAAGAAGATGACGAATTCAACGGGCTGTATCCACAGGTAACGGTACCAGACGCCGCTCTTGAGGTATTCATGGAAATTCAATGCAAGAAAAATGCCGAGTACGCCGAGCGCCAGCAGGGAACGCCGGTCCTCGCCGGAGGAAAGCCTTTTGTTGATGGCCAGATAAAGGATCCGGATGACGGCGATGACGATCATGCAGCCGAAAAAGAAATCCGGGGCGCTGGTGAAGAATTTCTCGATGAAGATCTCCCACATCCGCGCCATGGCTTCCCAGGGCGGCATGTTATAGGTCTGGTCCGAGTCGAGATAGGGCATGCACTGGCGTATCTGATACAGCGGCAGTCCGCGCAGGAAGAACGCGTAAACAAGGGCTGTCAGGGCGGGGAAATAAACGAAGCAGGCGCGGTAAAGGAATTTTCTTTCCGGAGAAGGGCCGGCGCTGTTGACGCGGGCCGTCATGAAGCCTGTCAGCGCTGTCATGCCCAGCCCGATGATCCCGAAGTTGAGTTTGATGAAGCACAGTATCAGGGACGCGAATGCCGCGCCCCAAAGAGGTCTGATGCGCAGCGTGCGCAGATGGACCATGAGCATGGCCGTGATCGCGGCAACGCACAAGGTGCCGCCGGCGTGGTTATAAGTGAAGAAGAAATCCTGCCCGCAGACGTAGAACCATAGCGTCCCGAGCAGGGCGGCTGCGGTGCCGCTGACGGGCGCAAGGGCGAGGAAGATAAAAACGCCGGCAATGACCTTGAGCAGGGCTTTGCCGATCAGCACGCTCGTGATGCTGACGCCGAATGCTTTCATGAAGCCCGCGTAGTAAAAGGGCATGAGCGGCCCGTAAACCCACCAGTAATCCCGGTACGCCAGATCGCCGTGCAGCGTCCTTTCGGCGGCGTACAGGTCGCGGCCGTGGTCTCCGGTCGAAAGCGGCCCCTGGATATTGACGGCGCTGAAGATGATGAAGATGCCCGCCGCGATGGCGAGCGGGAAAGCGATGTTCCTGATCGAAAAAGTTTTCTGCATGCAAAGCTCCTTAAGGACATTCATTCTAAAGGCGCAGGGGCGCCGTGTCAAAGAAATAGGCTTTTGAGCGCGAGGCATCTATGGTATTATGACGGTTCAAATCACAATCAAAGGAGCTGTATGATGACACCGGAAACAAATGATCCCAAGCCTGTTGAACCTGTTGCGGCACCTGTGACGCCTGCAGTTGCCGTGCCTCCCGCTGCGCCGGGGTTGAGCATTGATGATTTCAAGAAACTCAAGCTTGTCGTCGGGCAGATCAAGGAAGCGGCCCTGCATCCGAACGCGGATAAACTTTTTGTGGTCAAGGTCGATCTCGGTACGGAAGTGCGGCAGCTGGTGGCCGGCATCCGCAAGTCGTACACGCCTGAGCAATTGGTGGGCCGCCGCGTTGTGGTGGTCGCGAACCTGGCGCCCGCGGTCATTCGCGGCGTTGAATCGCAAGGCATGATCCTGGCCGCGTCCGACGAGCAGGGCATTTCCGTCCTTGCGCCGGACCGTGATGTGGCATTAGGCAGTGGTGTAAAATAATAGATCGGCTTTGCTTGCACGGCTTTACTCGGAAGAGACCTCGTAAATCCGAGCAAAGCCTCACGAATAACATGCAGATCCCCCAGATCGTCACACCCGAACAATGCGCAGCCTGCCGCGGATGCTGTCGTTTCAGCGAGCCGCAGAGTGACTGGTCGCCGCGGCTTCTGCCCGATGATGCCATTGGCCTCTTGAAGGCGTTCCCCGACGGTGCCTGGCGCGCCGGCAGCGACAGGATCGCTTTGCGCGCCTGTGCCGGGGATCACGCGTGTGCTTTTCTGGAGGCATCATCCCATCAATGCCAGACATATGCTTCACGGCCTTTCGAATGCCGGCTGTATCCGTTGCTTTTATCCCGTGAAAAAGATGTATTCAAGGTATACGCGCATCTGGCTTGTCCGGCCGTCGAGGAGTTGCGCTGTTCGGGGAAATGGGAAGCGCGCAGGGCAGAGGTGGCGGCATTCTTTGCCCGTCGGGATGTCCGTTCATTCGTCATGCAGAACGCGGCCATGCTGCCGGACTATTCGGTATTCCCAGGGGAGACCGAAGAGATCTGCGCTTTTGATCCCGCCGCAAACCTCTGGTCGCAGCGCGCGGCCATTGAGGGGGCGTTGGCGGCCCGTCCGCGAAGCCTGTCGTCCCTGGCTTTTGTGAATTTGTTTGCCTGGCAGGATTTCTTTGACTTTGAGTTTGTCCGGATCGACGGCGCCTTGTGCATCCTGGCCGCACAGCCTGCCGGCGCGTTCCTTTATTGGCCGCCGCTCGGCGGCAACATCACGCCGGTTGTTATTGATCGCTGTTTCGATATCATGAAAGAACGCAACCGCGGCGGGAGCCTCACGCGCATCGAAAATGTTTCCCGGGAGGAAAAAGGTCTCTTTGACGGGGCAAAATATCGCGTTCAGACCCGCGGGAATGAATATGTGTACGATCGCGGTGCGATCGCGGCCTTGCGCGGGAATGACTACAGCTCGCGGCGCGGCGAGGTGAACGCTTTTGAGCGCCGTTACGCCGGAGCGCACGCGTTCCGTCCGTACGCGGAGAGCGACTTCAACGCCTGTGCCATACTTTTTGACCGATGGCTTGACGCGCGCGCCAAAAAACATGACAATGATACCTATCGTCACATGCTGTTCGAGAACCGCGGCGTTCATCGCCTGGCCCTGTCCCATGCCGTTCGCCTGGGGCTTGTAGGGCGCGTGGCCGAGGTTGACGGTCGCGTTGTGGCATACACGTTCGGCTATCCGCTGGACCGGGATACTTTTTGTATCCTTTTTGAGATCGCGGACCTGGATGTGAAGGGCTTGCCGGCATTCGTGTTCAGCCGTTTTTGCGCCGATGAGGCGCTGGGCGCGTACCGCTGGATCAATGTGATGGATGATTTTGAGGCCCCGGACCTGGCGCGGACAAAGATGTCCTGGCGGCCGGCGAGGCTCGAGGAAATATCCACGGTCATTCCCGGAGAGAGAACATGAGATTCATTGATATGGAGTATATTGCTTTTGATGTGGAGACCACGGGGCTTTCGCCGATGGATGGCGATCGCATCATTGAGCTTGCGGCGGCCCGCGTGCGTCATGGCGCGATCGTTGACAAATATGTCACGTTCGTGAACCCTTTAAGACCGCTCAACATCGAAGCGCAAAAGCTTAACAATATCACGCAGGAGATGGTCAAGGACGCGCCGACCGCCATGGAGGTCCTGCCGAAGTTCATGGAGTTCGCCGGCGGGGCGTGCCTGGTGGCGCACAATGCCTCGTTCGACATCAAGTTCGTGAGCTATGAGCTATCGTTGACCGGGCGCAAGTTCCACGATAGCACGCCGGTGCTTGACACCATGAAGATGTCGAAAAGCTTTTTGCCGCATCTGACGAGCCAGCGCCTGGCTTATATCGCGCATTCGCTGGGCGTGAAAGTGGGCGTGGCGCACCGCGCGGACGCGGACGTTGAGATCCTGGTGGGTGTGATGAAGAGGTTGTTCGCGCTGGCCCCGGACTATAATATTTTGACGTTCCGGGACCTCATCGCGCAGTTCGGGGTGGAGAAGCCGAGTTTCAGGATGCCGGCCGCTGCCCAGCCGTCCTTGTTCTAGGGGGTGCATTTCTTCAAAGACTTTGTTGCGCGGCCTAAGTTGTACCGTTATAATAGAAATACATGACAAAAGAAAATTTATTTTTATTTATTACAGCGCTGGTTTTTGTTCTTGGCGGGACGAACACGGCTCTGGGAGCCGGCGATATGGACGCGGTCGATGCGGCCTTGTCTGCTTTTGAGGCCGGTCAGGATGTGTCGCAGGCAAGCGCTGCGGAAAAAGAGTCCCTGCCGCGCTGGTCATCGTCGCTGCAGGATATCCAGGCCGTATCGGCCGACGTTCTTGGAACGAACAATCAACTTATCGCCGAGAAGGCGGAACTTGAACAGGCGTTCATTGCGATTCAGGAAAAGGTTGCCCGTCAGCGGCAGGCCAATGACGGCATTACGGCGCAGATCGAACAGCTTCGTTCCCTGGGTCGCGAGGATCATGGCGGCGCGCTGGCTGCGATCAAGAGTGATATTGCGGATCGCGCGCGGCAACTTCAGTTACAGCAAAAAGCCCTTGGCGCCCTGCAGCTTAAAGAAAAGAGCGCCTTGAACCGTTTTGCCTTGACGCAATTGCAGGTTGCCGGACTTGAGGTTGACAAGCAGGCGCGCATCGTTGATATGAAGGCGCGCGATCAGGCTGCCCTTGAGTCGTTGCGCACGGAGGTCGCCTCGCTGCGCGAGAGGGTCGCGCAGGGCCAGGACCAGACAAAACTTTTGCGCGTCAAGACAGATGAGCTTTACAGCATCGATGAACCTTATATTGCGCAGGCCAAGGAGATCATCGCCCGCAATGTGGCGCGGCGCAGTTTGCTGAATACACTTAAGGCTGATAAGGCCAGGCAGCAGGCGGCCATCCAGGATATCGCGGCTAAAAGGGCTGTGATCGAGAATGACCGTAATGTGAAGGCCGTTCAAAGGCTCCTGGCGGAACGCGCCCTTCAGGATGCCCGCGCCAAGGAAGCTTTTGAACAACTGGAAGCGCTGGAGATCGACGACGCCGGGGCGTACAATTTTGAAGAGGATGAACGCCGGATCGAGCGGATCGAACGGCAGAACGCGGCCATCGAGCACGAGATCGCCAATCTTCGCGAGAACATTGCCCTGCTTGAATATAAAGTCAACGGGCTTGAGCGTTACAAGGGCCGTAATACCAAGCGCCGCTGACATAGCCAAGGAGTTTTTCATGAAGGATATTCTTGAGATCTTGATGAACGACGCACGCACGAGCGCGGAAGATATCGCGAAAATGACCCGGCAGAGTGTGGTCGACGTTAAAAAGCAGATCAAGAAATATGAGCAGGATGGCACGATCATCCAGTACAAGGCGATCGTCAATCCTGAGATGGCCGAGCGCGGGCAGAATCTGGTCAGGGCCCTTATCCAGGTCAGCATCCTGCCGCAGAAGGATGTCGGTTTTGATCATGTCGCCGAGCGGATCTACAGCTTCAACGAGGTTAAGAGCTGCTATCTGGTCTCGGGGAGTTACGACCTTTTGCTGGTCGTCGAAGGCAACAGCATCCAGACCGTCGCGGAATTCGTCGCGTCGAAATTATCATCGATGGAGAATGTACGCCAGACGGCGACGCATTTTCTGTTGAAGAAATATAAAGAGGACGGCAAGATCTTCAAGGTCGCGCCGCGTCAGAAAAGGCTGAATATCACGTATTAAGGCATTGCCCGCTTCCGGCGGAAAGTTTGTACGTCTTTCATCGAGAGCGGGGTTTTTTATTGACAGGAAAGAGGGCGAAGATGTACGTTTCAAAGCTGGTCAGACAATTGCCCCCGTCGGGCATCCGCGCGTTCTTTGACCTTGTGCTCGGCATGAAGGATGTGATCTCGCTGGGCGTGGGGGAGCCGGATTTTGCCACGCCGTGGAACATCCGCGAGCACGCGATCCATTCGCTCGAGCAGGGCTATACGTCCTACACCTCCAACAAAGGGCTTCCGGAACTGCGCAAGGACATTGTCGCGTTCCTGAAATGGCGCTACGGCCTTGAATACGACTGGGACACGGAAATGCTGGTGACGGTTGGTGTGAGCGAGGCCATGGACCTGGCCATGCGCGCCATTCTCGAACGGGGCGACAAGGTGCTGGTGCATGAGCCCTGTTTTGTCGCGTATGCGCCGCTGGTGAAACTCGCGGGCGGTGAGCCTGTGCCGGTCGTCACAACGGCCAAGGACGGCTTCAAGGTCACACCGAAGATACTCGAGCGGGCGTATTGCCGCGGCGTGAAGGCGATGCTCTTGAATTATCCCTGCAATCCCACGGGCACATCCTACACGCGCAAGGAGCTTTTGGGCATCGCGGCGTTCGCGAAGAAGCACGACATCCTTGTTATTTCCGACGAGGTTTATGATGAGCTGACCTACGGGTTCGACCACACGCCGCTGGCGTCGTTACCGGGCATGAAGGAGCGCGTCATTTATCTGAACGGTTTTTCCAAGGCGTATGCCATGACCGGCTGGCGGCTGGCCTGGGCGGCGGGCCCCGAGGAGGTCCTGGCGGCCATGGTCAAGATCCATCAGTACACGATCATGTGCGCGCCGATCATGAGCCAGATGGCGGGCCGCGAGGCCATGCGTAACGGCCATAAGGATGTCCTGTCCATGAAGCGCGAGTATGAGCGCCGCCGGAATTTTGTCATCGCGTCGCTGAACGAATTGGGCATGGACTGTCATATGCCCCAGGGTGCGTTCTACGCTTTTCCGTCGATCAAGAAGCTTGGCATGAGCTCTCTTGATTTTGCGCAGGGCTTGCTTAAAGAAGAAAAGGTCGCGCTTGTCCCGGGCAGCGCGTTCGGGTCGCATTGCGAGGATCATGTCCGCATCTCGTACGCCTCCAGCATGGATAAGCTGCGCGAGGCCATGGTACGGATCAAAAGATATCTGGAGCGCCGTCATGGCAAAAGGTAAGGCCGCGCGTCCGGACCCCGCCTTTGAGATCGCCTTCTATGAGAAGGTGCTCGCGAACAGCCCGGACTTCATTGAAGCGCTCATCGTGCTGGCGCAGCTTTATACGCAGGAGGGCTTTATCGAGAAGGGCCTGGCGCTGGACAGGCGCTTGGCTCAATTGCGACCGGATGACGCCGTGGTGCAGTATAACCTGGCCAGCAGCCTTTCGCTGACCGGGGATATCTCAGGCGCTTTCGCGGCGATCCGGCGCGCCATTGAGAATGGATATCATGATTTTGAATATCTCGAGAAGGATAAAGACCTGCTCAATCTTTTTACGGATAAGGATTTTCAGGAGTATTATAGCGGGCGCAAAACATTGAAGGACGCGGGGACGGGGACATGAAGTCCGTCCGCAGCGAGCTCTGGTTCGACACGCCATCCCGGCGGGATTATATCAACATCACGCCTTCTGTTGCAAAGGTCCTCGGTCAAAGCGGCATCCAGGAAGGGCTGTGCCTGGTCAATGCCATGCACATCACCGCCAGCGTCTATATCAATGATGATGAACAGGGGCTCTTGTCGGATTATGACAAGTGGCTTGAGAAGCTGGCGCCGCACGCGCCGATATCGCAGTACCGGCACAATGATACCGGCGAGGACAACGCGGACGCGCATTTGAAGCGCCAGGTCATGGGGCGTGAGGTCGTGGTCGCGGTTACGGGCGGGAAGCTCGACCTGGGGCCGTGGGAGCAGATATTTTACGGAGAGTTCGACGGGCGCCGCCGCAAGCGCGTCCTGGTCAAGATCATCGGTGAGTAAATAAAATGACACCCTCTTCGTGAAGCGCGGGAGGGAGCAGGCAAAATGACACCCCTCCCCGTGAAGCGTGGGAGGGG
>CAZXSE010000001.1:26124-41068 GCA_964643325.1 uncultured Planctomycetales bacterium | reverse complement strand
GAAGCGTGGGAGGGGTCAGGGGAGGGGGAATTCATGGGACTTCTGGTATTAGGCACTGTAGCGCTCGACGATGTCAAGACACCGTCGGGCATCAAGAAGAACATGCTGGGCGGGTCCGCATCGCATTTTTCCATGAGCGCGCGGCTCTTTGATGATGTCCATATCGTGGGCGTCGTAGGCAAGGACTTCCCGAAGGTCCATCTGGACTTTCTCAGGCGCAAGGGCGTCAATATATCGTCGCTGACGGTTGCCGCCGGGGAAACGTTCCGCTGGAGCGGCGAGTACAAACCTGAAGACCTTAACAGCGCCATCACGCACGCGACGCATCTGGGCGTGCTGGCGGATTACCGGCCCGTCCTGACCGAACAGCAGAAGAGCATGGGCCATGTTTTTTTGGCCAACCTGGCGCCTTCGGTGCAGGAGCGCCTCCTGGCTCTTGTCAAGGCTCCCAGATTCGTCGGGCTTGACTCGATGAACCTGTGGATCAACACTGCTGTCAAGGACCTGCGGCGGCTGATGAAGCGGGTGGACCTGATGGTCCTCAATGATGGTGAAGCTCGGCTTTTGACCGGCGAGCGCAATCTCATTGCGGCGGCAAAATGCCTGCGCGCCATGGGGCCGGGGGTTGTTGTCGTCAAGAAGGGCGAGCACGGTGTTTATGTGCTGGGCAATGGTTTTCATTTCGCTTATCCGGCCTATCCGGTCGCGAAGGTCGTTGATCCGACGGGCGCGGGTGATACGTTCGCCGGGGGGCTTTTCGGCCATGTATCCCGGTCCCGGAAGATGGACGAGAAGACCTTGCGCCGGGCCGCGGTGTACGGAACGGTCCTGGCGTCGTTTAATGTGCAGGGCTTCGGCATGGGGCGGACCGCGCCGCTGACCATGAGGGATGTTGAAAAACGCCTTAAAGAATACCAGCATTTTTGCGCGCTGGCATAAGAGGAGTATCCGTGCAGCCGCTCGAAGTGCTCGCCTTGATAGCATCGGTCATCATGCCGCTGTGGAACATTCCGCTGATCGTTAAGATCGTGCGGCGTCGCTCGTCGAGTGACATGTCGCTTTTTTGGGCATGGGGCGTGTGGCTGTGCATGTTGCTCATGTTGCCATGGGCGGTGCAGACAGGTGAAGTGGTCCTGAAGGTTTTCAGCTGGGTTAACTTTGTATTGTTCTCGGGCGTTGTTTGCGCCGTGATGAAATACCGTGAAAGGACGCCGCATGCCAAAGACAGATAAGGCAAAGACCAAAGACCTCAAGTGTGGCTTTGTCGCTATCGTCGGCCGGCCCAACACCGGCAAATCGACCTTGCTCAATCAGCTCGTCGGTGAGAAAGTGGCGATCGTGTCCCCGGTGCCGCAGACCACCCGTACCGCGGTGCGCGGCATCTTCACGGATGCGCGCGGTCAGATCGTTTTTGTGGATACGCCCGGTTGGCATAAAGGCCGTGACGGGCTTGACCGGTTCATGAACACGTCCTGCCAGAACAGCCTTGAGGGCGTCGACTGTGTGGTCTATGTCGCGGACACCTCGCGCGCCGTCGGCGTGGAAGAGCGCCAGATCGTGACGCGCCTAAAGGGCGTGACAGTGCCCATTATCATGGCGCTGAATAAGATCGATCTTAAGGGCGAGTTCCTTCAGGATTATATTGCCTTGTGGGCAGAGACCAGGGGCATGCCCGTCGACCAGATCAAGGATTTTGTCATGATCCCGGTGTCCGGGCGCGACGGCATCCAGACGGACAAATTGCTTGATATTATTTTCGGGTTTTTGCCCGAGGGGCCGTTCTTTTACGAGCCGGATGTGATCAGCGACATGCCGCAAAAGCAGTTGGCCGCGGACATTATCCGTGAGAAATTCTTTCTGTTCACGCGCGAGGAATTGCCGCATTCGATCGCGATCGTCGTCGAGGACATGCGCCCGGTCAAGGGTAAGACCACGCACATCCGGGCCGTTGTTTATGTGGAGCGCGATTCGCAGAAGGAGATCGTCATCGGCGCTAAGGGGGCCATGCTCAAGAAGGTCGGCACGCTCGCGCGCGAGGAACTGGAGATCCTTCTGGAGACCAAGGTTTATATTGAACTGCATGTCAAGGCGCAGAAGGACTGGAGGGACGATCAGAGCATGCTCGCGGATATGGGGTATGCTTTTGATGCGTGATCGTTCTTAGGATAGGGCCAGCTCCAGCACAGCCTGGGCCATTTTAGCCGCGCATTCCATCACGCGCGGGGCGAGCGGCGGATTTCCGTCGGCAGCAGCTGTTATCCCGTCACCCACGATCACAACATTCCCGACCCGGCGCGTCTTTAGTTCTGTAACTGCGCACGATCCCGCCATTCCATTGCCGCTGACAACAAAACGCGCGCGCGTCCGGTAATATTCCACAAAAGAGAATTTTGTTGCGGCTTCGTCAAAGGCCTCGACCGCAATGTCGCAGCCCTCCAGGAGCCCGGCGGTCGTCTGTACGTCCCAGAGCACGTGATGCGCAGTGATCTTCGCGTCGGGGTTGATGGAAAGCAGCGCGGCTTTCAGGCAGCTGGCCTTGGGTTTGCCGATATCAGCGAGCGTGTAGTGCTGGCGGTTGAGGTTGGAAGCATCGACCGCATCCTTGTCAATGATCGTCAGGCGCGTGAAGCCTGTGCGGACAAGGAGCATGGCCACATTGGAGCCAAGCCCGCCGGCGCCGCCGATCGCGATCGTTGTGTTGCGGATGCGCGCCAACTGGTCTGACTTGAGGTAACGCGTAAGGGCTGTTTCAAAGGCGTTCATGAGTTCTCTATCTTTCGCCAGTCGGTAAAGACCGGATCGAGATCGTGATCTTTTAAATATTGTACCATTTCATGGGCGCTGCGTTCATCCGCGATGTCGAATTGCGGGTCGTTCACGGCAGCCTCATCCTGGTATCCGCCCACGCCGGTCTTTGAGCCGATGGAAACTCTGGTGACGCATATCTCAAGCAGGCGGTTACGCATGGCGGCGGTTTCACGCGTGGAGAGGTTGATCCCGACGCGCGGGAACAGGACGCGGGTCAGGCACAGGACCTTGACGAAGTCAGCGTCGCTGACCGGGTTTGCGGCAAAAGCCCGGGTTTTGATGGTACGCAGCCGCGGAAAAGAAACACTGTATTCAACGCCCGGGAAATTCTTTTCGAGGCGGCGCAGGTGTTCGTAGAGCGCGGCCAGGTCTTCGGCCACAGGCCCCAGCCCCAGAAGGATCCCGAGTGACAGCTGCCGCATTCCGGCGGCCGCAATGCGCTCCGGAGCGCCGTAACGGAAATCATAATCTTTCTTTTGTCCGGCGAGATGGACTTCGGCGTAACGTGCGCGATCATAGGTTTCCTGATAAACAGTGACCCCGTCGGCGCCCGCGTTATAGAGCGCGCGGTAATCCACCTCGCTCATGGGATAAACCTCAAGGGATATGCCCTGAAAATATTTTTTGGCCAATGCGATCGCGCTGATCAAATAGGAGAGCGGCGCTTCTTTGGGCGATTCACCTGTCAGGATCAGGATGTTCTGTGTTCCCAGGCGGGCGATGGCTTGCATTTCCTTCTCGATCTCTTGCGCGTCCAGTTTGACGCGCGCGATCTTTTGTCCGTTGTGAAATCCGCAGTAAACGCAACGGCTGTCGCAGTAGTTGGAAATATAGAGCGGGGTGTAAAGCCCGACGGCGCGGCCGAAATACTGGCGCGTCAACCGGGCAGCCTCTTGCGCCAGGGCTTCGAGCCGTTCGCGGCTATTGTCAGCGAGGACCTCAAGGATCTTGTGGCGTAAGTCTTGTGTCATGAGGGTGGTCTTATTCAAAAAGAAAACCCGTCAGCGGCGAGGATGCGCTTCCGCCGGAAGATCGCTGCGGCAGGCCGCCCAGGTATCCGGCGTGTCCGGCCTCAACGGCCTGTGCGAACGCCTGCGCCATGCGCGCCGGGTCTGTTGCCGCAGCCACGGCCGTGTTCACGAGCACTGCGTCAGCGCCGAGCTCCATGGCCTCGCACGCGTGCGATGGCGCGCCGATGCCCGCGTCCACAATGACCGGGATGTCGATCTCGTTAATGAGTACCTTGATGAGCTCGCGCGTGTTCAGCCCCTGGTTGGACCCGATAAAGGATCCCAGCGGCATGACCGCAGCCGCGCCTGCGTCAACAAGGCGGCGCGCTGTATAAAGGTCGGGTGACATATAGGGAAGGACAATGAAACCTTCATCGGCAAGGATCTTCGTTGCCCGGACGGTCTCTTCATTGTCCGGCAAAAGGTATTTGGAATCGTTGATGACCTCGATCTTGATCCAGCTGCCGTGACCGGAAGCGCGGGCCAGCCGGGCGATGCGCACGGCCTCGTCCGCGTTGCGGGCGCCGGAAGTGTTGGTCAATAGCGTGATGCCCTCGGGGATCGCGGCGAGGATGTTCTCCTGGTCCTGTTTCAGGTCAATGCGCCGCAGGGCAACGGTGACGATCTGGGCGCGGGAAGCGGCGATGCTCGCGGTCAACTCGGCCTTGTTCCTGAATTTTCCGGTGCCCAGCAGAAAGCGCGAGGCGAATGTTTTACCGGCGAGCGTGAAAGTGTCGTTCATGATTAGCCGCCTCCGACGAAAGATATCAGTTCCAGCCGGTCATTGGCCGCCAGCCGGGCTGATGGCCACAGGGTGCGGTCCACAATGATGCCGTTGAGTTCTGCGATCGTTACCTCCGGTGCCTTGCACAAGAGGGTGATGGCGTCCTGAAGAGAAGGGCTGCCGGGGATGTCCCGGGATTGTCCGTTGACCGTTAACAGCATGCCCGACATATTAGGGCATATTTTTTGAAAATGCAAGTTTTGAACTTTAACGGGCCGGGCGTCGGGCGGGTTTTTTGCCTGCTAATATAATAACTTTATGATAATATATTCGCCATATCAGCAGGGATCTTAAGAGAGGTTTTGGCGTGGCAGAGGAAGGTCTCGAGAAAATAATTTGTCCCCATTGCGGCAGAGAGGTCTACGACCCCGATGCCTTGCTGTGCCTTTTTTGCGGCGAGAGCCTTCGCCGCACCAGCAGCGGCATCCTGGGGATGATGTACGGGGCGGACCGCAAGGCGGGATGGAAGACCATTTGGACCGTCGGGATCGTTCTTCTGATCGCCGCGGCATTCATGATGGCAATGTTGTAATAACAAAGGAATGTGAACGATCATGCCGTACACCACCAATGATATCAGGCGCGTTGAAAAGAAATGGCAGGACCTTTGGGCCGCGGACAGGACATTCCGCGCGGTCATGGACCCTTCCAAAAAGAAATATTATGTTCTTGAGATGTTCCCGTATCCGTCGGGGAAGATCCACATGGGGCACGTGCGCAACTACACCATCGCCGACGTGATCGCGCGTTACAAGATGATGCGCGGCTTTAATGTCCTGCATCCGATGGGCTATGACGCCTTCGGCCAGCCAGCCGAGAACGCGGCCATCAAGCGCGGCGTCTCTCCGTCGGAATGGACTTATAAATGTATTGATGATATGCGCGCGGGCCTCAGGAAGATGGGTTTTTCCTATGACTGGGACAGAGAGCTCGCCACCTGCGATGCGACCTATTACAAATGGAACCAGTGGATATTCCTGAAGATGGCCGAGCGGGGCCTGGCTTACAAGAAAGGCTCTCCGGTCAACTGGTGCCCGTCGTGCGCGACGACCCTGGCGAATGAGGAGGTCATTGACGGCGCGTGCTGGCGGTGCAAGAACGCGGTCGTGCAAAAGGAGCTTGATCAGTGGTACCTGAAGATCACGCATTATGCGGATGACCTTCTCGCGGATCTTAAGAAATTGAACAACTGGCCGCCGCGCGTCGTGGCCATGCAGGAGAATTGGATCGGAAAAAGTTACGGCACCGAGATCCTTTTTACGGTCAAGGATTCCGGCGAGGCGATCCCTGTCTTTACGACGCGCCCCGATACGATCTTTGGAGCAACGTATGTCGTGCTTGCTCCCGAGCATCCTTTGGTCAGGAAGCTTGCACGCGGCACAGCCCAGGCGCCTGCTGTTGATGCGTTCATTGCCGCGGCTGCAAACAAGTCTAAGTCGCTTCGCATGTCCGGTGATGCTCGCAAGGAAGGCGTTTTCACTGGCGCTTACGCCGTCAACCCCGTCAATGGCGAAGAGATCCCGGTCTGGATCGGTGATTATGTCCTGATGGAATACGGCACGGGCGCCATCATGGCGGTCCCGACGCATGACCAGCGCGACTTTGAATTCGCGCGCACCCATGGCCTGCCCATGCGCGTGGTCATTCAGGACCCGGCTAACCCTGGCATCACGCCGGAGAAGATGCTCCGGGCTTATGAGGATGCCGGTGTACTGGTGAATTCAAAACATTTTGACGGCACGCCCAATGAAGAGGCCAAGAAAAAGATCGCGGACTGGATGGCCGAGAACAAGATGGGCCGTGTGAGCGTTCACTGGCGCTTGCGCGACTGGCTCATTTCCCGTCAGCGCTACTGGGGCACGCCCATCCCGATGATCTATTGCAAAGCCTGCGGCATTGTACCGGTACCGTATGAGCAGCTTCCGGTCATTTTGCCGAAAGACGCGCCGATCACCGGCGAAGGCGGGAGTCCGTTGGCGAAAGTGAAAGATTTCGTCGAGGTCAAATGCCCGCGCTGCGGCAAGGATGCGCGCCGCGAGACCGATACCATGGCGACCTTCTTCGATTCGTCGTGGTATTTCCTGCGTTATACATCCGCTCATAATGACCGCGAGATCTTTGACGCGAAGGAAGCGGCGTACTGGATGCCGGTGGATCAGTATATCGGCGGCATCGAGCATGCGATCCTGCATCTTTTGTATGCGCGCTTCTTTACGAAGTTCCTTAAGGAATTGGGCGTATCTTCTGTCGATGAGCCGTTCGACCGGCTCCTGACCCAGGGCATGGTACTCAAAGATGGCGAGGTCATGTCCAAGTCGCGCGGCAATGTTGTTGATCCGGACGAGGTGATCGCGAAGTTCGGGGCGGACACCTTGAGGCTTTTTATTCTGTTCGCGGCGCCGCCCGAGGATCAGCTGGAGTGGAGCCCGTCGGGCCTGGAGGGCAGCTGGAAGTTCATCAATCGCGTCTGGGGCGCCGTCGAGAACCGTTATGTCCGCGGCGCACAGGGCAGCACGGTCATGGACGCGGATGACAAGAAACTTGAATTCGAGCGCCACGGTGCGATCAAGAAAGTGACGGATGGCATGGAAGGCGGGTTCAAGTTCAATACCGCCATTTCAGCGGTCATGATGCTTGTTAACACGCTGGACAAATATCAGGTCCCGGCGGGAAATAGCGCGAAACAGGCGCTGTTGAACCGGGCTATTGAAACAGCCGTTCTTTTATTGGCGCCGTTCGCGCCGCATGCGGCTGAGGAAATGTGGCAGATGATGGGTAAGACGGACAAGTCTGTTGCTTTTGTCGCCTGGCCGCAATATTCAGAAGATGCACTCAAGACCGATACGGTCAAGATCGCGGCGCAGGTCAATGGCAAGGTGCGCGGGGAGTTCGAAGTGCCGCGCGACGCGGATGAGGCTTTTTTGCGGCCTCTCGTTTTGGCCGATGCCGGCGTTCAGCGTCATATTGCAGGCAAAGAGATCAAGAAGTTCATCGTGATCAAGAACAAGCTTGTCAGCATTGTTGTTTGAGATTGTCCGCTTTGAAGCAGGGTTGAACCTCTCTTGATCACGAAATTTTCTGCCGTCCGCTACGGTTTTTGTAAATATGTAAAGCGTGCGTCGCTCCCCGACAAAAATGCGTCGGGGCCGCCGCACGAACATATTTACAAAAAGCCTTGCGGACATTTGGCAGAAAATTTCTGATTGTGTTCAAGAGAGGTTCAACCCTGCTTCGCGGACAATGTAATTCGGCTTTGCGTGGACTTGCGGAACTTCTGAGCCGACAGAGTCCAGTGTGCGGGAGGGGATTCGGATAGAAAAAAGAGGCGAGCAACAAGATGTCCGAAGTCCATATCCCGTGCGAGTTCCGCAGGCCTCATTCCACCAAATTATCTTATTAGAAAAAGGCCGAGGACTGTCTGAGCACCGGGATATGGACGAGGACAAGATCTTGTTGCGAGCAATACAAAAGGACAAGGTATGACCGTACGTGATATCGCCCAACTTATTGACCACGCGCTTTTGGACCCGGCCATGACGGATGCCGTGGTGCGGCAAGGCTGTGAGCTGGCGCGTGAGCATGAGGTCAAGACGGTTTGCGTGAAGCCGTATTGCATTCCGTTAGCCAAAGAGATCCTTAAAGGTTCGCCCGTCGCGATCTGCGCGGTCATCGGCTTTCCCCACGGCAATAGCATGTCCATGTCCAAGCTGCGTGAGACGCTTGAAGCGCTGGCCGCTGGCGCCCATGAGATCGACATGGTCATTAATGTGGGCAAGGCTCTAAGCGGCGAGTATGAGTATGTGAAGGAAGAGATCCGCGCGGTCAATCGTGCCTGCGCTCGTACAGCATCGCCTCTGAAAGTGATCTTCGAGAACGATCTGTTAACTGATGAAGTGATCATTGAATTGTGCAAGGTGTGCACGGACGCGAACGTCGCTTACGTGAAGACTTCGACGGGCTTTGGCTTCGTGAAGCAGTCCGACGGGAGTTATCATTGCAAGGGCGCGACAGAGCATCATGTCAGGCTCATGCGTCAGCATTGCGCCCCGCATATCCGCATCAAGGCGTCCGGCGGCATTCGCACGCTGGACGATGTTCTCAAGTTCCATGCCCTGGGTTGTTCGCGCATCGGCACCAGCGCGACCGCCGCGATCCTTGAAGAGGCCCGGGCGCGCGGCTTATGAGATTCTTTGCCGACCTGCATATCCATTCCCGTTATTCCCGCGCTACTTCCAGCGGCCTGACCCCTGAAAATCTGTGGATCTGGGCGCAATACAAAGGTATCAGTGTCATCGGCGTAGGGGACTGCATCCATCCGTTGTGGCTTAAAGAGCTTGAAGAGAAACTTGAGCCCGCCGAGCCTGGGTTTTTCAGATTGAAGGAAAAGTTCGCGGGTGTTGCGCGCCAGGAAGTCCCATCGCTGTGCCGCGCCGAGGTCCGTTTTGTCCTCTCGACGGAGATCTCCTGCATTTATACAAAGAACAACAAGGTCCGCAAGGTCCATAACGTTATTATTCTCTCCAGCCTTGCGGCCGCGCAGGCCTTGCAACAGAAACTTGACGCCATCGGCAATATCCGCTCCGACGGCAGGCCGATCCTGGGGCTGGATGCTAAAGAACTCTTGCGCCTGAGCCTTGCGTGCGATCCGAAGGTGTTATTCATTCCCGCGCATATATGGACCCCGTGGTTCGCGGTGATGGGGTCCAAGAGCGGCTTTGATTCCATTGAAGAATGTTTTGAGGAGCTCACGCTTCACATTCATGCGCTGGAGACGGGATTATCGTCGGACCCGCCCATGAACTGGCGCCTTCAGAAACTCGACCCGTTCATCCTTGTTTCCAATTCTGACGCGCACTCGCCTTCAAAGCTCGGCCGTGAGGCGAACATTTTTGACTGTGAATTTTCTTATGACGGCATGTATCAGGCGCTGGTTGATAAGAATGATAAAGGCTTTTTAGGCACGGTCGAATTCTTCCCCGAGGAAGGGAAGTATCATGTTGACGGCTGCGCCGCCTGCAAGGTGCGCCTGCATCCCGCAGAAACGATCAAGCATCAGGGCCGGTGCCCGGAGTGCGGCAAGCCTGTTACCGTCGGTGTCATGGCGCGCGTAGAGGCTTTGGCTCAAAGGGTCGAGGGGGAGAAAGCCCCACGTTCGCGCCCATATGCGAGCCTGATCCCGCTGGAGGAAGTCATTGCCGAGGTGCTGGGCGTGGGCAAGGCGTCGAAGAAGGTCCAGGCATTGTATATTGAGATGATCACCAGGCTTGGCCCGGAATTGAAACTTTTGATGGACGTGCCGCTTGCGGATATCCAGGCGGTTGCCGGTGACAGGATGGCCGAAGGCATTCGCCGCATGCGCGCGGGCGAGGTGAGCATTGCGCCCGGTTACGACGGGGAATACGGCACGGTCGCGATATTTGACCGGTAAGAAATGTGTTTTTTGACAACAGGGATCGTTGTTGTTATCATAAATTCATCCTCATTCTTTTTAGCCCCCGCCTAAAAGAGCGCTCTTTGTTGTCGAGGAGAGCGCCATGTTCCACATCACACCGCAAGAGCGCCGGGCCATTGTTTTTCTTGGCGCGGCATTTTTCATCGGGATCTGTTGCGATATTTATTTTAAGCTTTCTCCACCGGGCTTGGAAGCGCTGCGCCTTCTTGACGAGCCGCCTGCCGAGGCCCGTGTTGATATTAACCATGCCTCCTATGAAGAACTGGTGGCCGTTCCTGGTATCGGCCCGTCGCTGGCCGCGCGGATCATCTATGCGCGTGAAAAGAAGCTCTTCACATCGCCCGCTGAATTGCGTTCCATCAAAGGATTTTCGCAGAAGATATTTTTGCAGGCGGTCGGCCGCCTGAGGGTTGGCGCGCCATGAGCGGCCAGGTCCGTGGTTTTACGCACAGGCCCGCTTTGTTGCTGGCGCTCGCGTTCGCGCTGGGCGCCGGTTTGCAGCATGTTCTTGGTCCATGGCCTTTGCTGCCGGTCATCTGCGGCGTCTTTTTCGTCGGGATGCTGGTAGCCCGTCGGGGAGAGCGCGGCGCGGGGGTGGCCCTGAGCCTGATGCTCTTGTGCGGTTCTTATGCGTCGTGGAATGCCGCCTTGTTGCCGTTGGATCATGTCGCGTTCCATCTTGAGGCCTGGCGCGGGCGGGATATGACCATTGTCGGCCAGGTTGTTTCTGTGCCTGTGTGCAAGACAGAAGGCCTGGCGCCGAGGACGGTCTTTGCGGGCGAGCTCGAGAGTGTGGAAGGCCACCCTGTCAAAGGCCGCGTCCTTGTTCATTTCTTCGCCGGGAACGAACTTGGTTACGGCGATCGTTTTGAAGCGTCGGGAAAATTGTCGAGGCCGTTCGAATTCTTTGATCAGGGCCGATCGTCATATCGCGCGTATCTGGCGCGGCAGGGCGTGCACGCGCTGTTTTATGTGCGCAAGCACGCGCGGCACCGCATCCTTGAGAAAGGTCGCGGCCCGGGCTTGCAAGGCGCGGCCCTGGCGGTGCGCGTTCATTTGCAGGCTGTCTTTGATCGCTATCTTTCACCCGGCGAGTCGGGATTGATGAAGGCTATGCTGCTCGGCCCGCGCGATGACATTCCGCCGCATGTGTACGATATTTTTCGCAAGACCGGGACAGCGCACATCATTGCCATTAGCGGCATGAACATGACGCTGACCGCGGTGGGTGTTGTGCTTTTTCTGGGCATCATGCGCGTGCCGCGTTTTCCGCGGGCCATCCTTGCCGCGTTGATCATCGGGTTTTATTCTTTCGTGGCAGGTAACAGCGCGCCTGTAGCGCGATCGGCCCTGATGGCCGCGGCCGTTATTTTAAGTTTTGTCATCGAGCGCGAGACCGACGTGTTCAACAGTCTTGGGCTTGCGGGCCTGGTCCTCTTGGCTGTTGACCCGGGGCAGTTGACGGACGCAGGCTGTCAGCTGTCTTTCGTTTGTGTGGCATCGATCGTTCTGTTGACGCCCATGATCCTTATGCCGTTCGAAGAATGGGGCTGGCGCGAGCGCCGGGTGTTGTGGTTCTTCATTGAAAGCGCGGCCGTGACCCTGGCCGCGTTCATCGGGTCAGCGGGCATCCTGGCCTATTATTTCGGGTTTGTGACGCCCATTGGCCTTGTGGTCAATCTTCCGGTCATTCCGCTCATGGCGCTGGTAACCGCCCTGGGGGCGGCGGTACTGGCCGCGGGCATGGCCGCGCCTTTTATCGTCATGCCGTTCGCGCTATGCCTGAAGGTTTTGCTCAATGGCGTGGTCGGGCTTTTGTCCTGGGCCGCGCAGGCGCCGGCTATTTCCTGTTCCCATATACCCGTCTGGATGGCGGCCTTCTATTATGTGCTGCTTGCGGCAGGGGTGTGGTTCTTCCATCGCACGCACGCCAGGCCGGTTGCCGCCGCCTTTATTGACAAACCTATTGCGCTGTGATACATTGGGCGCAATCTTATGAAT
Source organism: uncultured Planctomycetales bacterium (assembly GCA_964643325.1). Taxonomy (GTDB): domain Bacteria; phylum Omnitrophota; class Gorgyraeia; order Zapsychrales; family Fredricksoniimonadaceae; genus Fredricksoniimonas. Next base: position 29,013 of record CAZXSE010000001.1, on the reverse strand, counting down.
ATTAAATATTCCTTAATAAGTATCATTTTAACGGTTGCTTTCGCGTTCGGGGCAACGCCTGCTCATGCTTTCTGGATCTGGACGCCGGAGACCGGCAAGTGGGTCAATCCCAAATACGCGGTCAAGGCAACGCCTGCCCTGCAGCTGGAATATGCCGACGATTTTGCCAAAAGGCACAAATACGCCGAAGCCCTGCGTGAATACAACAAGCTCTTGAAACATTACAGCAAGGCTCGCGAGGCCGCCGAGGCGCAATTTGCCGTGGGCCGCGTCTGGGAAGAGATGAAGAAATACTGGCGCGCGGTCACGGAGTACCAGAAGGTCGTTGACCGGTATCCTTTCAGTGATCTCGGCCCCAAAGTGGTGGAACGCCAGTATGCCATCGCGGACATGTTCCTCGAGGGCAAGGGCAAGGACCGCGAGTTCGCCGGGTCTTTGCTGGGCGCTGATTACAAGGTCACGGATGTTTTTCAGAAGGTCATCAAGAACGATCCTTACGGCCCTTACGCGCCGGTGTCGCAGTACAAGATCGGGTTGTTCTATCTTGAGAAGCAGTCGTATCAAGAGGCGCGCGACGCTTTCGAGAAGACGATCAATGATTATCCGAGTTCCAAATGGGCCGAGTCCGCGCGTTATCAGGTCGCGGTGGCGGATGCCAAACGCTCCGTCGGGGCACAGTATGATCAGCAGACCACCAACATTGCGGTGCAAGGGTTCGAGGATTACGTGAAGGAGAACCCGGATTCGCAGCTTTCGGCCAAAGCCAAGCAAGAGATCTATAATTTGCGCTTGAAAGAGGCGGAGAACAATTTCCTGGTCGGCGAATATTACTGGAAAACGAAAAAGTATAAGGCGGCAAAGATCTACTGGGAGACCGTTATTGCCCAGCACGGGGATACGCCCTGGGCGGCAAAAGCGGCCGAACGGCTGAAAAGCATTCCGGGTGATGTGAAATGAAGAAGATATTCCTGATATTCCTGATCACGCTCCTGACGGGGTGCGGTTACAGCACCCGCTCGCTCCTGCCGGATAATTACCGCACGATCTTCGTCGAGCCTTTCGAGAACAAGATCGACTACATGAACGCCGATGACCGCAAGCTTTACGTGCCGGGTATGGAGACCAAGGTGCGCGACGCGATCGTGGACCGTTATCTTTTTGATGGGAATCTGCGCGTGGGCACCCAGGACGGCGCTGATCTGGTGCTTCAGGGAAAACTTTTGAGCTTTGCCCGTGAAGAGCTTCGCCTCGACACGAGCGAGAATGTCAGGGAATACCGCATTCGTATTACGGTGGGGCTCATCCTCAGCGACCCGTCGGGGAAGAAAGAACTCTGGGCCGAGCCTTCGTTCTCGGGCGAGGCGACCTACTACACCACAGGCTCGCTGGCGAAGTCCGAGACCCAGGCGATCGAGGACGCGCTCAAAGACCTTGCCCTGCGCGTGGTGGCCCGGACGATCGAAGACTGGTGATGCACGCGTGCATCAGCTGATCCTGGGTTCCAATACCGTCCTGCGCGACAAGATCCTGGGTGACCTCAAAGCCCGCTTTTTCAAGACCCCCGATGCATTGAAATTCGACCTTTCCAGCCTGGACGCCCAGGGCCTGGGCTTTAATGACCTGAAGGCCGCGCTGTTGACCGTTCCCGCCGTAGCTTCGATGCGCCTTATCCTGATCAGCCGCGCCGATAAACTTGATGAACAATGCCTGGAGCTGATCGACAGCATCATCAGCGCCGGAACGCAGCCGTGCGTCGTTGTCCTTGAGTCTCAAAAATGGGACAGGCGTCATGCCCTGCGCAAGCGCATTGCCGAGCGGATGAAAGTCTCGGGGGAGGCCAAGGCGCCCAGCGCGTTCGACCTTCTCGACAGGCTTTCCGGCGACCGTTGCGGCGCCTTGACGAAACTTGCGAAATTGCTGGAGGATGAGACGCCCGAGAATTTCCTGGGCGCGGTGCGCTGGTGGTGGGCCAACAAGGCTAAAGCCAGGGTCCCGGCGGCAAAGTATAAAAAAGGCCTCCTGGTCATCCAGGAGGCCGATCAAAGGATCAAATTATCCGGCCTGCTTTCAAAAGAGCAGGCGCTCGAGGTCGTTCTTGTTAAGCTTTCTTCGCTGCTAAAAGTTTAGCGTAGCGGGCCTTGCGGCGCCCGGCGGTGTTCTTGTGAAAAATATTGCGCTTGGCGGCCTTGTCGATCTTTTTATAGACGACCGGAAGCAGTTCCTTGGCCTTGGCCGGATCAGACGCGGCGGCGGCAACGAATGCCTTGAGCGTCTTTTTCAGGTCTGACTTGATAGCCACATTATGGACCTGGCGTGCGCGGCTTTTTTTGAGGTCTTTTACAGATGTTTTACGTTGAGGCACTTGAACGGCTCCTTGTTATAATGAATGTGCTGCGTTGATGTGCATGTGAATGCGAAAGTATAACAAAGCGGTTTTTTTATGTCAACTGATAAAATGAGCCATCTCCATTCCCTCAAGGGGATCTTGCGTTCGACATCCATCATGTCGCTCGGGACCCTTGCCAGCCGCGTGTTGGGATTCTTGCGGGATATCATTTTCGCGCAGTTCTTCGGGACCGCCGCGGGCGCCGACGCGTTCGTGGTCGCGTTCCGCCTGCCGAACCTTTTTCGTGACCTTATTGGAGAAGGCGCGGCCAATTCCTCGTTCGTGCCGGTCATGACCGAATATAAGGAAAAGAAGCCCCAGGAGTTGGCGGAGTTCCTCAACGCGGTCCTTGCCTGGGCCTTCATCATCCTGTGCGCCATAACCCTGCTCAGTATTATTTTCGCGCCCGCCGTGGTGCGGCTGATCGCCCCTGGTTTCGTCGAGGAGCCGGGCAAGCTTGCGACGACTGTGGCGCTGACGCGCATCATGTTCCCGTATCTTAT
>CAZXSE010000001.1:0-26024 GCA_964643325.1 uncultured Planctomycetales bacterium | reverse complement strand
TTGACGTTGAACCACGCCGGGGCCCGCCAGATCGGTAAATTGCTCATCCCGCGCCTGATCGGCTCCGGGGTCTATCAACTTAATGTTTTTGTGGATACTATTTGCGCGTCCCTGACCGCCATCGTCGGCGCGGGTGGGATCGCGGCGATCTATTATGCCAACCGCATTGTGCTTTTTCCCATGGGTGTTTTCGGCGTGGCCCTGGCCGCGGCGACGCTCCCGGCATTCGCGCGGCATGTGGTGGCGGACAATAAAGAAGAATTGCGCCGCACGATCGTTTTCGCGCTCGAGAATATCTTTTTTGTGATGCTGCCGACCACTGTATTCCTTTGCCTTTTGTCAGAGCCGCTGACGCGCGTGATATTTCAGCGCGGTGTTTTCGACGCGGCCTCAACTGCGGCAACAGCGTCGGTCCTGTTCTTCTTCAGCCTGGGGCTGATGGGTTACGGCGGCGTCAAGATCCTCGCGTCCGCGTTCCATGCCATGCAGGACACAAGGACCCCGGTGAAGGTGGCGTTCATGAGCCTGTTCATCAACGGAGCGCTTGATGTGACGCTCATGTTCCCGATGCAGCTTGCCGGGATCGCCCTGGCCAGCGCGATCGCGTCGTTCGTCAACGTCGGGGTGCTGTTCGTGATCCTCGAGAAAAGGATCGGCGGCCTGCATGGCGCGTTCATGGAATATTTTGTGAAGCTTTTTGCCGCCGGACTTGTCATGGGCGCTGTGATCTGGGGCTTGTGGCATTACCTGACGGCTGTGCCCGAAGTTCTGCGGCTTGTAGTCACCGCCGTTGCGGGCGGCGGGGTTTATCTTGCGGCCGCGCACGCCTTCGGCCTCGAGCAGGCAAAACAGATCCGCAAGATCTTCAAACGATAGTATGACGGACAGCTTGCGCGCCAAGATAGCTTCATTGCCGTTGACCAGCGGCGTCTATCTGATGAAAGACGCCAGCGGCGCGATCATCTACATCGGCAAGGCCGTTGACCTGCGCCGTAGGGTGCAGTCGTATTTTCGCGGCAAGGCCGACAGGTTAAAGACCGAGCTTCTCGTCGCCAATATCGCGGACATTGAGACCATCTCCACGCACAGCGAGGCCGCGGCGCTCATCCTCGAGGCCGCGCTTGTTAAAGAACATCTTCCCAAATACAACATTGACCTGAAAGACGCGAAATCCTATCCGCATATCGAGATCACGGGCGATAAATTTCCACGCGTTGCGCTGGTGCGGTTCGCGCGTGCCGCGCAAAAAAAGGCCGGGGCGCAATATTTCGGGCCGTATGTGGACGCGGCTCTCGTCCGCGAAGCGCTCACGCTTATTCGTAAAATATTCCCTTTTCGCACCTGCGCCCGGTTGCCGAAGAAGGCCTGTCTGTATCACGACATGGGCTTATGCGAGGCGCCTTGTATTGGCGCGGTAACGCCCGCGGAATACCGTCGCGGCATCAGGAATATCACGCTGGTCCTTAAAGGCCGCAAGGATGAGCTTTATTGTGATCTCAAGGACACCATGGAGCGTCTCGCTGAGGCAAAGGATTTTGAGAAGGCCGCGAAAGCGCGCGATCAATTGCGGGCCATTGGTGCTTTGTACGCCTCGAGCCCTGACGCGAATTATTTCAAGGAGGCTGAACAGCTCGAGCGCGCGCTGCATTTGCCCCGTCGGCCGGAACGCATCGAAGCGATCGATATTTCAACGACCATGGGTGAGCGCGCTGTTGGGTCGCTCGTGTCATTTGTCAACGGCAGGCCCGAGAAAAGCCGCTACCGGCGTTTTCGCATCAAAGAAGTAGAAGGCATGGATGATTTCAGGATGATCGCGGAAGTCGTGCGCCGCCGCTACGGACGCTTGCAGCGCGAGGGCGCGGCCTATCCCGACCTTATTGTGATCGACGGCGGCAAAGGCCAGCTGGCCGCGGCGCGGGATGAATTAAAGAAGCTCGACATCGGCATTCCTTTGATCTCGCTCGCCAAACGCGAAGAAGAAGTTTTTTTGCCGGATAAACGACAGCCGGTCGTTCTCTCCAGAGATTCGCTGGCATTAAAGTTACTGCAACGCCTGCGCGATGAAGCGCACCGTTTCGCCCTCGCGTATCATCGTAATTTGCGCGCGAAGAAAATGCTGGGAGCATGAAAAGGCCGCGCGCAAGCAAGAGCTTCTCGATCTGGAGCGCAACCTGTTGCATTCAAGGTAGTTGCGCTTTTCAGGCCAATCCTGGCGCACCCCTTTCTTTTTAGTCCTAGAATAAGGTATACTTGTAAAGGTGGAGAGGGGGAACATGCATAGAATTGTGCTCAAAACGGTCATTTTTACGGCTTTGCTTGCTGGCATGGCTCCGTCCTTTTCTTTTGCCCAGTCTGTTGAAACGCCCCAGATCTCTTCCGGCATCGCTGCCGTTGCCGCGGCTTATGGCATCAGTCATATGGCGTGGCGCTGGCCTGCGGCTGTCATGGAATATCATCCTCTTGATGCAACCATTACCAGCGGTCTTGTTGATCGCGATGCGGCCAGTCGCAGGATCGCGGCCGGGGTGCTTTCTCTGGCCGATCCCAAGACCCATATAGCGCCCAGTCATCTCGGGCATCCGGGCTATCAGGACGCCGCGTTCGTTTATGATAAAGCCGTGGATGCGCTTATCCTGCATGCCGCCGGTGAGGACGCGGGCGCGCGGGCGGTCCTTGATTATTTTGCCGGGCGCTTGCGCATCCCTTTGAAGGAAGTTAAAAAGAACGCGGATGCCAATGGCATTTACGGCATGCTCAAGCTTGTTCCGTCGCTGGATGATCCGCGCGGGGTGGCCCTGGTCAATGCGGTCAATTGCCGATCGACGGATACGGCGGGTCAGGGTCAGCTGGAATACTGGACGACGCCGGGACCGGCCGCGTTCATGATCATGGCGTTCTTGCAGGTGGATCGCAAGGCGTACCTGCCGCAGGCCCTGACACTGGGCAGGGCATTGATGTTGATGCAGCGCGACGACGGGGCTGTTGTCGACGGGGACAGGGACGCCCGCAATGTTCATACCGAGCCGCATATGGACGCATATTCGGCGTTCTTGATGCTTTATGATGTAACGCAGGATGCTGTTTGGAAAGACGCGGCGGAAAAAGCGTGGGGCTGGTTTGTAAGGAATGTTTACAAGCCGGACCAGGACACCATCTATCAGGGCATGCGTCCGTCGGGGTCGAGCGAATTATTCGCGACCGATGCCTATTCCTGGACCATTGCGGGCCGCGCCGGCGAGCGCTTGCCGCTTGATGTCCTGGATCGGCTGACCGAACGGATGCTGCGCCGCAGCCTTTCGCGCGTCACGCTCGAGCTTCCCGACGGAAAGACAAAGACCGTGACGCTGGTGGATTTTGCCGACATTCAGGACATGCGCGTGACTGCGGATCGAGGCGGCGTGCATCCCATGGGCTCTGTCGAATGGATCGGCGGCGTTATTCTTGCCCTGCAGAAGAATGCGGTGCGTTTCTGGGAGGCGGGCGATCAGGCCGCGCGCATGAAAGCGAAATACTACAAGGCCCTGGCCGAGTTCTTCACACAGCAGGCGCTTGATACTTATTATGAACTTGAGGGGATCAGCGGCGTCGTGTCGTTTTACGCGACCGGCCAGTGGGTTGCCACGGGCCATGGCTGGAAAACCCCGTATTTTTATGTGAAAGACCCGGCAGGCAAGGCCGTTATCAAGGGCGGCAGCACGATCGGCGCCTGGCCTGTTCTGGTGCTCGAGCGCAATAATCCTTTCAAGCTGGATGACCGTTACGGGGATATTTACGATCTGATCCGGCTCGACGATGCCGCGCGCATTGCGGCCAAGGACCATGTTGAAGAGATCGTGGCGGCGCGGACTTTCATGGAAAGTATTCCGATGGAGATGGCACCTGATGCGGGCGACATTCCCGAAATGTGGCGCTACAACGCGCAGATGTTCAATGCGTTCAATCGCGGCGATTATTACGCGGCCATTCTGTGGGCCCAGAAAGTCGTGACCAATGCCGAGTGGCGCCGGCTGGCCGTTGAGCAGCAGGCGCGCAAGGCGCGCGAGGTCGGGGGCCTGGTCGAATATCCGTGGGGCAAGGCTGTTACACAGGCGCCCGTCGAGGTCCGTGCGATCCAGAAATATCCTTTGCTTAACGAGATGGGCGCGGCCATGTGGGGGCTTGCGGTCTCTTACTACAAACTCGGCGATCATGCGCAGGCAAAAGCATGGATCGGGGCCATGATCGAGAGCGTGCCGTACCATCAGATCTTTGCGCCCGCCGGGCCGGGCTACTGGAACGCGCTGGTGTCATGGGATACGAATCCGGGCGGCATGATGCTTGATAGCCAGATGGGCGAACTTTATCGCGATGTCCTGCAGGAAATGGACCGCGCTTCCGCCTTGCCTCAGTCGTTCTATATCAAGGAATGACTTTCACGCTGTCTTTATAAAAATCTCGACAGACCCGCCTTAAAGAAGTATTATATTTTCTCTTTTAATCATTATTTATTTCAAGGAGCGCCATGGAGATCGGCATCGTCGGGCTTCCCAATGTGGGCAAGTCCACATTATTCAACGCATTGACCGGGGCCGCGGCCGCGGCTTCTAACTTCCCTTTTACGACCATCGAGCCGAATGTGGGCGTTGTGCCCATTCCCGACGATCGCCTGTCGGTCCTTTCCGATGAATGGAGCTCGGCGAAGATCACGCCCGCGGCCATTCGTTTTGTGGATATTGCGGGGCTTGTCAAGGGCGCGAGCAAGGGCGAGGGCCTGGGTAATCAGTTCCTCGGTAATATCCGCTCCGTCGACGCTATTGCGCATGTGGTGCGCTGTTTCCGGGATGATAATGTTGTTAATGTCATGAACACGCTCGATCCTTCCGAGGCCGTGGATACTATCGAGACTGAATTGATGCTCGCTGATATGCAGCAGGCGCAAAAATCCTACGATAAATGGATCAAGCCGGCCAAGTGCGGCGACGCCGAGGCCAAGGCAAAATGTGAAGTGCTGGAAAAGATCCTCAAGGGCCTTGATGGCGGCGTGCCCGTGCGGATGCAGGGCCTTGATAAGGACACGACGAAAGAATTTCAGTTCATTACCTCCAAACCCGTGATGTATGTGGCCAATGTCGGCGAGGGTGAGCCTGATGAGGCGCTCATGGCGCCGCTCAAAGCGCGCGCGGCCAAAGAGGGCGCGGCGATCATCGCGCTGTGCACTAAGTTCGAGGCCGAGGTGGTCCAGTTACCACCGGAAGAACGGAAAGAATATTATGATGCCGCGGGCATCGGGACCCCGGGGCTGGCGCGCCTGGCGCAGACCGGGCGGGAACTGCTGGGGCTGGTCTGTTTCTTTACAGCCGGCGAGCAGGAAACCCGGGCATGGCTTATTCCGTCGGGAACGCGCGCGGTCAAGGCCGCGGGCAAGATCCATACGGATATTGAACGCGGGTTCATCCGGGCGGAGATCTATCGCTATAACGATCTCGTGGCGCTGGGTTCTTATAAAGCGATCCAGGAAGCCAAGAAGATCACCCTCGAGGGTAAGGATTACGAAATGAAAGAGGGCGATGTGGTCTATTTCAGGTTCAGCGTATGAACGAACTATTATCCCGCAAGATAAAAGAGCTCGACACCAAGATCGCCGACCTACGGGGGTTTCTTTGACCTGCCTAAACTGATCGAGCGCATCAGCGCGGCCGAGGAACGCATGGCCGCATCCGATTTCTGGAATGATCAGGAAAAAGGCAACAAGTTTATCAAGGAACTGAAAGGCCTTAAGGCTATCGTCGAACCGCTCAAGGAGGCCGGTCGCCTCATTACGGATGCGCGCGAATTGCTGGAGCTGGCCGAAGGCGACGAGGCCATGGAGCGTCAGATCGAGGCGGATGTCACGGCGCTGATCCCGATCGTCGCCAGGCTTGAGATCCAGACGCTCCTGTCCGGGCCATACGACGACTGCAACGCGATCGTCAGCCTGAATTCAGGCGCGGGCGGGACCGAGTCGTGCGATTGGACGGGCATGCTGTTCCGTCTTTACACGCGCTGGGCCGAGGCCAAAGATTACAAGGTCGAGGTGTTCGATATCCTGCACGGTGAAGAGGCGGGGATCAAGAATGTGTCTTTTCGCGTCGAGGGCCCCAAGGCTTACGGTTATCTCAAAGCGGAAAAGGGCGTGCATCGGCTGGTGCGCATTTCGCCGTTCGACTCCAACAAGCGCCGGCACACGTCTTTTGCCTCGTTCGATGTGATCCCTGAGATCGAGGATGACGAGACCGTTGAGATCAATCCGGATGATCTGAAGATCGACGTGTTCCGCTCGTCCGGCCCCGGCGGCCAGAGCGTCAATACCGCGGATTCGGCGGTGCGCATCACACATATTCCGACGGGATTCATTACGCAAAGTCAGGTCGAGCGCTCGCAATTGCAGAACAAGGAGCGCTGCATGCGGGTGTTGAAAGCAAAATTGTTCGAGCTCAAGCAGCAGGAGATGGACAACAAGCTGGCCGCTGAGTCAGGCCAGAAGCAGAAGATCGAATGGGGCAGCCAGATCCGTTCTTATGTCATGCAGCCCTACCAGATGGTCAAGGACCACCGCACCGACGCCGAGACAGGCAACGTCCAGAAGGTCATGGACGGTGATATTGATATGTTCATTGAGGCCTTCCTGAAAATGAGGCCGGAAAAATAAGGATGCCATTATGATCGATATGATAATCCGCAGGCCCACGATTGCCGCCGCGCGCCGTTTTATCGCGAAGCTGCGCCCCGCGGTCAATGTCCATATCAACCAGGATTCGCCCCTTCCGTCGGTAGGCGAGGTCCGTCGGTTGGCGCCGGTCGTGGCCATGATCAATACGCTTGAACCGCAGATGGAAAAATTGACCAATGAAGAGCTGAAGGCCAAGACCGTCGAGTTCAGGGGGCGCCTGAAGGACATGGTGCGCGTGGAGGAGGAAGCTGTCGCGCGGGCCCGGGAACGGTACCGCCAGGCACCCAATATCGACGAGCGTCAGAACTGCAAGGATGCGCTCAAGGATGCTGAGAAAGAACTTTTCCGTTCCAAGCAACACGCGGTCAACGAGATCCTGCCCGAGGCTTTTGCCGTTGTGCGCGAGACGGGCAAACGCCTGTTGAACATGCGCCACTACGACGTGCAGCTCATTGGCGGCATGGTCCTTCATTACGGCAATATCGCGGAGATGACGACAGGTGAAGGTAAGACGCTCGTCGCGACCCTGCCGGCGTACCTGAACGCGCTGACCGGCGAGGGCGTGCATGTGGTCACGGTCAATGATTACCTGGCGCGGCGCGACCGCGAATGGATGGGGCCGATCTATGAATTCCTGGGGCTGACGGTGGGCGTGATCCAGCACGACATGGAACCCGCCGCGCGCAAGGTCGCTTACGGGGCTGACATTACTTACGGGACCAATAACGAGTTCGGGTTCGATTACCTGCGCGATAACATGGTCATGACCAAGGAAGACATGGTCCAGCGGCCGCATCATTACGCGATCGTCGACGAGGTTGATAGCATCCTGGTGGACGAGGCGCGCACGCCGTTGATCATTTCCGGGCCCGCGGAGGAATCAACGGACAAGTATTATACGGCATACACCATCTCCGGCCAGCTCAGCGGCCGGCGTGTGACCGAGGCCGAGGAGATCGACGCCAAGCATAAGGGCGAGGACTTAAGCGTCGGTTATGATTACGTGGCGGATGAAAAAGCGAAATCCATCTCGCTCACCGAGCAGGGTGAGGAAAAAGCCGCGAAACTTTTTGGCGTGGCCAACCTTCATGACATGGAGACCGTCGAGTACCGTCATCATGTCCTGCAGGCCCTGCGCGCCAAGGAATTCTTCACGCTGGACACCGATTATGTGGTCAAGGACGGCAAGGTCTTGATCGTTGATGAGTTCACGGGGCGCATGATGCCCGGCCGCCGCTGGTCTGACGGCCTGCATCAGGCGGTTGAGGCCAAGGAAGGCATCAAGATCGAGCGCGAGAACCAGACGCTGGCCACGATCACGTTCCAGAATTATTTCCGTATGTACCAGAAACTTTCCGGCATGACGGGTACCGCCTATACCGAGGCTAATGAGTTCAAGCAGATCTACAAGCTGGATGTCGTGATCATCCCGACGAACAGGCCGCTGCAGCGCATCAATCACGCGGATTGCATCTTTCGCACGAGCAAGGAGAAATTCGACGCCGTGGTGCGCGAGATCGAGCAGTGCCATGAAAAAGGCCAGCCCGTTCTCGTTGGTACCGTGTCGATCGAACGTTCTGAATTCCTGGCGCGGCTGCTTAAATCGCGCGGCATCAAGCATCAGGTCCTCAACGCCAAATATCACGAACTCGAGGCCGCCATTATTTCCCAGGCCGGCCGCTACAAGGCCGTGACCATCGCCACCAACATGGCGGGCCGTGGTACGGATATCATGCTCGGCGGCAATGCCGAGTTCATGGCGCGCGCGCTCGCGGCCCAGAAGGTCGAGGAGGCCCTCAAGGATAATCAGCAGCCCGCCGACCACGAACAGCTCGTCAACCAGTTCATCAAGCAGTTCCGCGATCAGGTCCGCAAGGAGCACGATGATGTGGTGGCCGCGGGCGGACTGCATATCATCGGAACCGAGCGCCATGAATCGCGGCGCATTGATAATCAGCTGCGCGGCCGTTCGGGCCGTCAGGGCGATCCGGGTTCGTCGCGTTTTTATGTGTCGCTCGAGGACGACCTGATGAGGCTTTTCGCGGGTGACCGCATCCGTTCGATGATGGATACATTCGGTTTTGCCGAGGGCGAGATGATCGAATCGCCCATGGTCAGCCGCGCGCTTGAGATGGCGCAAAAGCGCGTCGAGAATTACAACTTCGAGGTGCGCAAGCAGCTTTTGGAATACGACACGACCATGAACCGTCAGCGCGAGGTCATTTACAACTTGCGCCGTTCGATCATCGACGGCGACGACACGCGGGAGCTGATCCTTGAGTCCGTCCAGACGACGGTCGAGGAGGCGTGCCGCCGGCATTTGACGACCGACGGAAGCAAACCGCGCGATGTCGAGGGACTCATTCAGTATGCGCTCACGCGCTTCGGGCTTGATGTCAGTTCCTGGCGTGAGCCGCTGACGGAGGCACCCGTCGATGAGGTGACCGCGCGGTTGTACGATCAGCTGGTCCGTTTTTATGCCGATAAGGAACAGAAGATGGGCTTGGAGCAGGTCCGTTATCTGGAGCGGATGTTCCTGCTGCACACGATCGATTCCAAATGGAAAGAGCACCTTTATGCCATGGACCGTCTCAAGGAAGGCATGGGCCTGCGCGCGTTGGGGCAGCGCGACCCGCTCGTTGAGTTCAAGCGCGAAGGCTATCATATGTTCCGCGCCATGTTCGAGAGCATCCATATCGACGTCGCGGAGCTCATCTTTAAGCTGCAGCCGGCCGAGCATGAAACGCGCGCGCGCAGTGTTTTTGGCTCGCAGCAGCAGACCGTGCATCATGAGTTCGGCGGCATGACCGGTGCCGTTCATTTGGGCCAGGTCGCCGAGGAACGGCCCGTATCAGGGGCCAGGCCGCCTGCGCCTCTGGCGCCCGCGCATCAGCCTGTTGCCGGACAGAAGAAGGTCGGCCGCAATGATGATTGCCCGTGCGGCAGCGGCAAGAAATACAAGAAATGTTGCGGCAAATGACAAGGACTGCCGCGGCCTTGTCAGCCGCCGTGCTCCTGGCATTCTGCTTTCCCTCCGGCGGACTGTGGCCGCTCGCGTGGATCGCCCTCGTTCCTCTGATCCTTTCCATTGAAAAAGATCCTTTGGGTATTGCCTTCGGCCGTGGCTATCTGGCAGGCCTTCTATTTTTTATCCTGACATTGTTCTGGATCCATCATGTGACATGGGTCGGGCTTATCCTGATGGCCGTTTATCTGGCGCTTTACTGGGGCGCCTTCGCCATGGCCGCGGCGTATAGCAGCGCGTGGCCCTTGTGGCGCCGGGCGCTCTTTCTGGCGTCTTTATGGGCGGGGCTTGAATATATTCGCGCGCACGCATTCACGGGGTTCGGTTGGGCGGGGCTTGCGCACACCCAGGTTTTCAACGCTCTTGTCATTCAGATCGCGGATATTACCGGCACATACGGCATTTCTTGGATGATGGCGGCCGCCGCTGTTGTGCTGGCCGCATTCGCGAAGTGCATGATCCGTCGGGAGAAGCCCGCGCCGGATATGTGGCGTACGGCGATGGGCGTCGTGCTGATCGCGGTCGTTATGATGGCCTATGGCGCCTGGCGCCTGGCGCCGCCGGATGAGGCGCGTTCGCGCGTTGCGCTCATTCAGGGCAATGTGTCGCTGGCTGATCACTGGGACCCGCTCCTGCGGCCTTTTACCGTCGGCAAGTATCTGCAGCTTAGCCGTGAGGCCATGGCCCATGCGCCAGAGCTTATTATTTGGCCGGAGACCGCGTTCCCGTCATTCGCGTGGGAGCATCCTGAACTTTTCGAGCAGGTCCGCGCTTTTGCCCGGGACAATAAGGTCCGTGTCCTGCTGGGCCTTGTCACAAGAGCCAATGACCAGTATTTCAATTCCGCCCTGATGATCGATGAACAGGGTCGCACCGCCGGGCAATATGACAAACAGCATCTCGTGCTTTTGGGTGAGTATATCCCGTTGCGCCGGCAGCTGCCCTTTTTGGCCCGTTTTGTGCCTATTGATGATTTTACGCCGGGGCGCGGCAACACGCTCTTTCGTGTGCCGGGGGCAGGCCCCTTTTCCGCGCTCATCTGTTTTGAGGACACGATCCCTGAACTTGCGCGGCAGGCGGTGCATGGCGGGGCAGGGTTTCTGGTCAACATGACCAATGACGCGTGGTTCGGCGTTTCACGCCAGCGGCGCATGCATCTGGATAATGCCGCATTCCGCGCCGTCGAGAACCGCCGGACGCTGGTGCGCGCAACCAACACCGGCATCAGTTGCGGGGTTACGCCTCGGGGGAGCATTGGTCCGTGTGTTGATGATAGCGGCGCGGGTTTTGTTATGGTTGATATCCCGACGGCAGGTGCTGGTCTGACATTCTATACAAAGTACGGAGATGTTTTTGCAATGCTGTGTTTTCTGGGTATACTAGGGTTAAGTTTTATACGAAGGCCGTAACAGGAGGCGGGCAATGGCGGATAACAACCGTATTTACAGGATATTGGTCATCGATGACGAGCGGACCCTGCACGCCATGCTCCAGACGGTCCTTGGTTCCCATGGTTTTGATGTTGTTTCCGCGTTCAACGGGGAAGAGGGCCTTGCGCTGGCGCGCGCCGGGAATATCGATCTGATCCTGCTGGATGTGATCATGCCGGGCATGAAAGGCCGCGAGGTGTGCCGCACGCTCAAGAACGATCCCGCGACAAAGGACATTCCGGTCGTTTTCCTGACCGCCAAAGATTCCAGTGAAGATGTGGCCGCTGAACTTCAGGCTGGCGCCATCGGGCACATCACCAAGCCGGTCAACTCCATGCTTCTCGTCGGCAAGATCAAGCACGCCCTGGGGGCCTGATGAGAAGTTTTTGGGTCAGCGCGCTGCTGGGCTTTATTGGCATCATGCCTTACTGGATCTATCACGGCCTGGCTGTTGCCATCACGGCGTGCATGTATGTGACCATCCGAAGCCGTAAGCGTCACGCGCTTGAAAGCCTTGCCATTGCTTACGGCGATGCGATGTCACCCCGGGAAAAAGAGCGTATCGCGCGGGCTTCGTTCTTCAGCCTGACCCTCGGGCTTGCGGATGACATTCTTTTTATCGCGCGATCCGGACGGGCTGCCGAAGTCTTTACCCTTGAAGGCGCCGAGCATCTCCGTCGGGCTAAAGAGGCCGGTCACGGCGCTGTGGTGGCCATCGCGCATTTCGGCCCGTTCGCGGCCATGCTGTTTAAGTTCATCTTTGAAGGTTATCCCGTATGTATCGTGATGAAGCCGCCGCGCGGGAAGATGCTGCGCGACGATCTTCTGGCGCGCGCGACCATGGCTACGCCCCGTCCGATCTACAGCACGCCGGTAAGCGCGTGCGTGAAAGAATGTTTTCAGGCGTTTGCCCGCAATGAAGTGGTGGCCATGCCCATCGACCAGAATTACGGCGGCGACGGCAGGGTCTTTGTGGACTTTTTCGGCCGCAAGGCGTCAACAGCGGCGGGGCCGGCCGCGTTTGCGTTAAAGAGTGGGGCAGCGTTGTTAATAGCGTTCGCCGAGCCGTCAGGTCCGGAGCGCTGGAATATCAGGGTCGAACCCGTGGCCGTTGACCGCGCGGCTGATCCGAAGAAGGAGGCGCGCCGGCTCACACAGGCGTTGACCTCACGGCTCGAGGCCGAGATCAGGAAATTCCCGGGCGAGTGGGCGTGGATGCACCGCCGGTGGAAAACAGTCCCGAAAGAAGGGGAGATCGTATGAGCAAGAAGGTTTTATTCTTTGTTGGAGGTTTTGTTCTGGTCATCGCCGGTGTTGCGCTGACCTTGCGTGACTGGCTTTTCGTGCAGTTGGTTTTCCGCGGCGTCATTGGCCCCGTGTTGGCGGTAGCGGGCATGGTCGTCCTGGCATTGGCCAGTATGGCGAGCGCAGCGAGCGCAGCGAGCGCAGCGAGTGCGGCCAAAGATTGACTTGGCAGAGCGTGCCTCTTCCGCTATAGTAAAGGCTGAATATTTAAGATCATTCCCTCATTCCCCGCAAAGGAGACCGTATGCCGTTCAATTTTTTTCCTAAAGAGATCAATTTCTTTGAGCTTTTCGAGAAACAAACTGATTATATCGTCGAAGGCGCTGCCGCGCTCAAGGCCGCAGTATCCCGGGGCACGATCGACGACGCGCAGCTGGCCCGTATCAGCGAACTTGAAACGCTGGCCGACCAGGTGGCGCGCGAGGTGATCGTTCAGCTGAACAAGTCGTTCATCACGCCCTTTGACCGCGAAGATATCCATTCCCTGACGAAAGCTCTCGACGACATTATTGATATGATGAACACGATCGCCAATCGCGTTCACGTGTACAAGATCACGGCCGTGCAGAAGAATATCGTCGAGTTCGCGGTGGTCATTGAATCCGCGGCCAAGGCCATGCAGAACGCGGTCAAGGGGCTCAAGGACATGAAGAATTACCAGACCGTCATGGCCTCGTGCGTGGAGGTCAGCCGCCTTGAAAATATTTCCGACTCCATGAGGGACACGGCGCTCGCCGCGCTTTTCGAGAACGAAAAAGACCCGATCATGCTCATCAAGTGGAAAGAGATCTACGAGGATTCCGAGACTGTTCTCGATATCTGCGTGGACGCCACTCACGTTATTGAATCGATCATGCTCAAGCAGGCGTAATGTTTTATGACAGTTGAGATCATCCTTCTTATCGGCCTTGCCCTTGTCTTTGATTTCCTGAATGGTTTCCATGATTCCGCGAATTCGATCGCGACCGTGGTCTCGACGAGGGTCCTGTCGCCGCGCAAGGCGGTGGCATTTGCGGCATTCTTCAATTTTATCGCGTTCTTTTTCTTTGGGCTTCATGTGGCCAACACCATCGGCAAGGGGGTCATTGATATCACCATCGTTGACCAGGCTATTATCTTCGGCGCACTCGTCGGGGCATGCGGATGGAACCTGATCACATGGTATTTCGGTCTGCCCACAAGCTCGTCGCACGCGCTCATCGGCGGCATGATCGGCGCGGCCTTGGTCAAGGCCGGCCCCGGGGCGCTGATGTGGGGCGGGATCATCAAGATCGTTTCGTTCATCGTGATATCGCCCATGATCGGGCTTTGCCTGGGGCTTATCCTGGGGGTCATTGTGTTCAAGACCGCGCGCAACATGGCGCCGCAGAAGGTGGACCACTTTTTCCGCAAAGGCCAGCTTGTTTCGGCCGCGCTTTACAGCATGGGGCATGGCGGCAATGACGCGCAAAAGACCATGGGCATCATCGCGAGCCTTTTGTTCAGCGCCGGATTGTTAGGCCCGGAATTCCATGTGCCCTCCTGGGTCATCATCATTTGTTATATCGCCATTGCCTGCGGCACGATGTTCGGGGGCTGGCGCATTGTGAAGACCATGGGGCAGAAGATCGCGAAGTTAAAGCCTGTTGACGGTTTTTGCGCCGAGACGGGCGCGGCGTGCACCCTGTTCTTTGCCTCTGCGCTCGGCATTCCCGTCAGCACGACCCACACGATCACGGGGTCGATCGTGGGTGTCGGGACCTTGCGGGGGATGCGGGCGGTGAAGTGGGGCGTTGCCGGGCGCATTGTGTGGGCCTGGGTCATTACCATACCCTGCGCCGCAGCCATTGCGGCGTTCGCCTACTGGTGCGCCGTTACGTTCAAAGGAGCATGATGGTCCGTCGATTGAGAAAATATTTCCTTTCAGGCCTTGCCGTTTTTCTTCCGCTGACGCTGGCGGTGTATGTGTTCGTGTGGTTGATGAATTTCGTCGAGAAACTCCTGGGAAAGTACCTTAAGCCGCTTTTTCTGGAGTATTATGACTTTTATTTCTGGGGCATCGGCATCCTGGTCCTTGTCCTGCTTATCCTCTTCGGCGGGTTTTTGATCACGCATTATTTCGGCAAGGTCATGCACCGCGTGGCCGAAAAGCTTGTCCTGAAGGTCCCGCTACTCAACACGATCTATCCGGCGTTCAAGGAAATATCAAAGTTCCTGTTCCGTTCCCAGAAAGTGAACATCCAGAAAGTCGTGATGGTCCAGTGGCCGCGCCCCGGCGTGTATGTGGTGGCCTTCCTGACCAATACGACATCCGAACGCATTGCCCGGCATACGGGAAAGAAATTGTGCAATGTCATGATCCCGTCGGTGCCGAACCCCCTGACCGGGTTCGCGGTCATGATCCCCGAGGATGAGATCACGCCGCTGGATATCACTATCGAAGAAGCGGTCAAGATCATTGTTTCAGGCGGGGTCATTAATCTGGACGAACCCCAAGAGCTGGAAGATACAGAAGACGCCGATGAGCCCGCGCCGCCCCGTTCCTCGTAATATCAGGCTTGCCATTTTCGACCTCGACGGTACGATCGTTGACGCGTTCCCTGCCATTGCGGACAGCATCAATCACATGTTAAAGAAGATGGGCCATCCGCCGCAGTCGCTGCGCGCTGTCAAGCGTTCGGTGGGCTGGGGGGTCAGCAGTCTGGTGAGTTGTTTTGTCCCGAAAGAAAAAGCGGCCCACGCACTGGCTATTTTCCGGGCGCATCATGACGTGCGCCTGCGCCGCAACATCAGGTTGCTCGACGGCACGAAGACATTGTTGCCGTTCCTGAAAGAGAGAGGTTGCATTCTTGCCATTGCCAGCAATCGTCCGGCACAGTTCTGCCGCATCATCCTGCAGGCTTTGGATGTGGAGCATTATTTTGACCACATTATTTGCGGGGACATGGTCCGCCGGCCAAAACCGTATCCCGATATGGTTAAGCGCATTTTACGCGAAAGCAGGATCCACGCCAGGAACGCAGTCTATGCCGGTGATATGAGCGTGGATGTTGAGTGCGGCAAGGCGGCGGGTGTGTTCACTGTGGCCGTACCGACCGGCTCATGTACGCGCGCGGAACTCAAGGCGGCCGGACCGGATATGATGATCGAGCGGATCAGCGCCCTGCGCGGCTTGTTCAGGCCTTAAAATTTGTTTGTTTCCTTGACCCGTTGGGCGCGGGCTGTGATAGAATTATTCGTATCTGGAGGTTGTTGAAAGGGCCTATGTTCCGCAAGAACATCTTTATCAATATCCTGGCTGTTCTGTTGCTTTCATCGGCGAGTGGCTGTATCTATTTGGCTGTCGGCGCCGTGGGCGTTGTCGGCGGCTATGTGGTCAGTCCGGATACGGTCGAAGGCAGCACCGCGCATTCCTATGAAGAAACATGGGATGCGGCCAAAGAGATCACGGGCATCATGGGCAGGATCCTCGAGGAGAACAGCTCCCAGGGCGTGCTGGTGGCCGAGATCAATGCCGCGCGCGTGACCGTGACCATGGTATCGCTTAATTCCAACACGACCAAGATCTCGGTCAAATCCCGCAAATCCTTCATGCCCAAGATCGAGCTTTCCCAGGATGTTTATATCAAGATCGTTAATAGCTTTGAACGATAGTTTCCCGCCCGAGATTATTTAATTGACAAGAGAGGGTGTTTATATAAAATAGCGGTTCGGTCGCGGTGTTTTTACGTAACGACACTTCGCTGAGATAGCTCAGTTGGTAGAGCGAAGGCCTGAAAAGCCTTGCGTCCCCAGTTCAATTCTGGGTCTCAGCATTTTTTCTTCGAAAAAATGCTGGTTCGACATCTTTCCTGGAAGATATTAAGGAAGATGTCGAATCAGCACTTCTCTTTATGGATTGGAACGCCAGCCTCCTAGAAGAAACAGTAGGAGCTGGCGTTTCAGCATTTTTCCCCGTATAATCTTCCCATGGCGCATCCGTTCCCTAACGAGAATGATTGTTACCAGCAGATCCGCGAAGGCAGGATCACGGTGTCCTTGTCCCTCTGGGATGCCATTTATTACAATCTTGGTGATTACATCGCCTATATCCACCAGACCGCGTCATTCTTCATCAAGCATAATGAGCCGATCCCTGTCGAGGAATCCCGTAAAATGCTCGCGAGGACCATGGACATCCGCGGCATGATGGACAAGGTCTTTTTTCCGGCGAGGATCAAGGACACGGACGCTGACCTTGTCGGCCTCAAAGAGGAGGCGAGTTCCATGCATCCTCTGATCCGCAGCCTGCTGACGCATTATGTAGGCAACGACACGCATATTATCAGCCTGTGCCTGAGCTATCATCTGCACCCCATCGGGGAGCAGCCTGTTTCTCTGGAGGATGCCGCCCGGATCCTCGCGAGCGCGGATTCACTGCGCGGTGTTCTTGACCGGCTTAAACAGGCGACCGACAAGTCTTTCCGGAAATAATACGAGGATCACGATGAAGAAATGCCCTTTTTGCGCGGAAGAGATCCAGGATGAGGCGGTGAAATGCCGCTTTTGCAACGAGTTCCTTGACCCCTCAAAGAAGCCCGGCGCGCCGGCGCGGCCGTGGTACTGGCGCGACTCGACGCTGGTCATTGCGGTCCTGTGCGTGTTCGTCCTGGCACTGCCTTTGGTGTGGTTCAATCCGTATTACAGTCGCCGGATGAAAGTCTTTTTGACCGTGGCTGTTTGTTTGGTCAGTTGGGGCATGTGGGCATCAACGGTCAAGATCGTCAAAGTATTTGAGAGTTATCTGCAGACAATGATGCAGGCGATGTAAAAAAAGAACGGGGGCGTGCGTCGGATGTTCTTGACGCATGCCCCCGTATTTTTTTTATCTGTTGATATGAACGATCTTCGCGGGCGGGAACCCGTTGAAGAACGTGGATGAAGCGTGCGAATACGCGCCGATGTTCTCGGCGTACACCAGATCATGAATGTCCAGTTCGGGAAGTTCCGCGGACAATGTGATCGTATCGAGCGCGTCGCAGGTTGGCCCGAATACGGCCGATATCTGCTTCTCTCCCTCCTTGAAAGCCCTTACCGGATAATTGCAATGGTCGAAGATCTGCCCCGAGAAGGTGTGGTAAACGCCGTCATTGATGTAATAGCACGGCTTGCCGTCCTTGACGGTCTTGCCCACGACTTTTGCCACGACCGTGCAGGCGTCCGCGACCATGAAGCGGCCCGGCTCCGAGAGGATGTGCATCTCCGGCGGGAACAGGCGCGCGATCTCGGCGTTGAGTTTCTTGGCAAGGACCTTGAGCGCCTTGACCTTGCCGTCGTAGCGCACCGGGAAGCCACCGCCGATATCAATGATGATCAACTGTTTGTTCAATCGTGACGCAACTTCCTTGATGATGTTGGAGGAGAGCTGCAGGGCCTGGACGTAATTGTTGAAGTTGGTGCACTGACTGCCCACATGAAAGCTTAAGCCCTCGACGATCAGGTCCATATTGAACGCTTCTTCGATCAGGTCAACCGCTTCGCCCGGGGAGGCCCCGAATTTTGAGGACAGCTCGACCATAGAGCCGGTATTGGGGACCTTGATCCGAAGGACTAAACCGGCCTGCGGGGCGTGCTGCTTGATCTTTTTAAGTTCTTCGCTGTTGTCATAGGTGACCAACGGCTTGTACTGGTCTAACGCTTCGAGTGTCTCGACGGGCTTGATCGTGTTGGCGTAGATGATCTTGTCCCAGATGAAATCCTGCCGTTCCTTGTCGGGGAGGTGCTTGATGTTCTCGTGCACCAGCATGAATTCCGGCATGGACGCCACGTCAAAGCTCGCGCCCATCTCGTAAAGGGTCTTTACGATCTCGGGGTTCGAGTTCGCTTTCACGGCGTAATAGGCCTGCACCCGGGGCAGATGCTCCTTGAACTCGCGGTAATTCTGCCGGATCTTTTCATGGTCGATGACAAAGATCGGCGTACCGTGTTTTTTGGCAAGTTCCTGCATGAGGACCTTTTCTTCCTCGGAGAGCCTGTAATCTGTGTTCTTGGTTGTTTTTTCTGCCATGATGTTGTGTCCTTACGCAATGAACGCGAAGTTTTTGAACTGCCATGGATCTTTATGGTCAAGCCTGTTGGCTGGATTTTCTTTGAAATAGGTCTGCCTGTTTTTGAGCGGCGTCCAGTCATAGGCCTGGGAAACGAATTTTCCGAGGTAAGGCTTGGCGATCTTCAGCACGAAATCGTGCGGCAGATCATCCGGCAGGCAAAAGCCTTTTTTCGGGTTCTCGATCATCCACATCGCGGCCGTGATAATGCCCAGCGCGACCTGGATGGTCGTGGCGTTCTGTCCGGGGGCGAGCTTGCGTGCTTCCTCGATGGAGAGGATGCTGCCGGTCCACCAGGATTTGTAGTTGTGCCCCATCAAAAGCGCGCCCAGGATGTCCTTGCCGGAGACGATCTCGTGGTCCTGCAGGATCCTTAACTTCGACTGCATCTCGTAATTGTTGCCCCGCAATTCATGCAGGGACATGATGGTGTCGTCGCAGGGTTGATAGGCATAATGGACGGTGGGCCTGTAAACGGCCTTGCCGTTCTTGCGCAGGGTCCATTTGTCGGAAATGCCGAACGCCTCGCCGTGGCGGATCACCATGCCGATGATCTCGTAGCCGGGGACATAGGAGCGGACCCAGGTGTTCATGCCCATTTGCGCCAGGAAGATCTGGTTCTTCGGGCCGACCTTGGGCAGGTGCGTCAAAGCCGGTAATGTTTTCTCGTGCGTGCCCCAGCCCATTTCAGCGGGCGCGGTGCCTTCTTCGCGAAGCCCTTCGATGCTCCAGGTCCCGACGAATTCATCGACCTGTTTGGGTTTGTCGGTGATCTGGGTGTCGCGCTCTGAGCAGTGGATGACCTTGATGCCTAGCTCATTGCCAAGGCCCGCGAAATCCCGCTGGTCGATGAGCTTTTCGAGTTTGGCGGGGCTTTTGGCCTTGTTCTCTTTGATCAATTTGTTGGCAATGTCGATCGCGCCCTGTTTGGCAAAATGCGAGATCAGCCCCGGGTTGGCGCCGTGATCCACCACAAAGGTGGTCGCGTTCTTCCAGCCCTTTGTCAGCGCCCGCAGTTTCATCTGCCTGGCGTACAGGGATTTTTCGTAGGGCGTTGCGGTGAATCTTTCTTCGAACGAATCCCAAACTTCGACGGAGGTGTTGACGTAAAGGACTTCATGATCATGGCACCACTGAACGATCTCGCAGCAGTCGATGTTCCAGGCAAGGTCGATCAGGAGTCCGCCTTCTTCCAAATGCTGGGAGAGGATCTTGTCCATGTTCTGCGGGGTGATCTTCTGCCTGAAGTATTTGATGCCTTGGGAGGTGAACTTTTTCAGTTCGCCGGCCTTATCCTCGAAGTCAATGATCGTGATGTTCTTCATCGGCATCCCGACGAGTTTCAGCAAGATCGGCAAGGTGCAGCGCGATACGGAACCGTAGCCGATGATGAGGACTTTCTTGTTGAACTTGATCATGATCGAGGCACCTCCTGATGGTTCTTGATGGTGAATATTTTGTAAATATTCCCAATAATATTTACGGCGGAAATTTTATCATATTTTGAATATAAAGGTAGTTTTTTTTAATGGGGGACACACACTTAATTGCTGATCGCGCGCTATGGAACAGGCGCGCCTCTCTTTAACTTATTCGTTCTTTACATTTTCCGGGAAGTTTGGTATAAAAAGCCTCTCTGAATGAGGGTGGTTGTTCTTTTACTATTGTTATTTTTTGCCCCGCTCGCCAGGACATTTCGGCTCGCGGGGCTCCGTGTCGTTTTCCTGACATGGAATAGCAGAAACGACACTTCGCCGATGTAGCTCAGCTGGTAGAGCAGCGCATTCGTAATGCGCAGGTCGGTGGTTCGATCCCACTCGTCGGCTTATATTCTTTCCATGGAAAACAAAAAGAGAACATTTCTTTCCCGTCAGGGAGGAATGTTCTCTTTTTGTTTTACCCCATTTATTGGGGAAAGAATATAAGCCCTGCCAAGGACTCTTGGCAGGGCCAAAGAAAGATCCTTCACAGGGCTCAACAAAAACCCCGTTTCCCCCTGTCCGCCTTGGGCGGAAGTGATATAATACGGCATTATGAGTTTCCGAAAGACTTTTCAGAACCGCAGCTTCTTCTTTTTCTGGCTGGCGCAGCTCGTTTCCCAGTTCGGCGACCGCATCAACCAGATGGCGCTCGTCGGTCTTGTGGCCGGCCGCCAGTTCGGCACCGCCTCGACCATGGAGCTGGCAAAACTGCTGGCGTTCACGATCATCCCCGTTTTTATCGTCGGGCCCATCGCGGGCGTTTACGTGGACCGCTGGGACCGCAAACTGACCCTCTTTTTCTGCGACATCATCCGCGGCTGCCTGATCCTGACCATTCCCTTTGTTTTTATTTATCAGCAGTCCATGGTCCCGATCTACATCATCGTGTTTTTGGCGTTCTGCCTGAGCCGTTTTTATGTACCCGCGAAGATGTCGCTCATTGCCGAGATCGTCGAGGCGAACCAGCTGCAGATGGCCAATTCGCTGGCAACGGTCACGGGCATGATCGCTTTTGTGCTCGGGGTCCTGTTAGGCGGGCTGATCGTCGAATACGGCGGCGCGCGCGGCGGGTTCTTGTGCGACGCGATCACCTTTTTCATTTCCGCGCTTTTGGTCTCTTTCATTACGCGCGAGAGGATCAAGGTCAATGTTAAACCCAACGAGATCATGGCCACGGGCAGGGAAATGGCCGCGGTTTACAAGAATGTCCTGCATGAGATCTGGGACGGCATTCGCTACATCAACGCGAACCGCGATATCCGTTATATCATCAATCTGATGATGCTCTTGTTCATGGCCATCGGCGCGATCTATGTGGTCATCATCGTCTTTATCCAGTCGTCGTTCGGCAGTGTTACCAAGCATCTGGGCTTTCTGGCGGTGGGGCTTGGCATCGGCCTTTTTCTGGGGAGCATCATTTACGGCAAATGGGGCGATAAGAAAAAACATGTTGAGACCATCTTTACCTGCCTGATCGCGGGCGGGCTGATGGTCGCGGCGTTCGCCTTTGGCGTGCAGGCGTTCCGGAATGTCTGGGTTGCGCAGGCGCTGGCCATCCTGCTGGGGTTGATCGTCGGGCCGATCGTGATCGCGGCCAATACCGTGGTGCATCAGGCGGCCACGACACAGATGCAAGGCAAGGTCTTTAGCACTATGGAATTCGCGATCCATCTGGCCTTTCTTGTTACCATGCTCATCAGTTCAAAACTTTCCGAGTTCGTTCCGCACGCGTGGATCCTTGCGGCCGTTGGCGGCGTATTTTGTTGCGCGGGGATATGGGGTTTATGGAGATATCAGGTGAGGAAAACATTATGAATTTCGCCGTACTTGCGTCGGGCAACGGGAGTAATTTGCAGGCCATCCTTGATGCGCTGAAAAAAGGCCGGATCAAAGGGCGCCTGACAACGGTCATCTCCGACAGGCAGGAAGCCTTTGCCCTGACGCGGGCGCGCAAGGCCGGCGTTAAGACCGTCCTGGCCATTGATCCGCAGGATTTCGCTTCGCGCGGGGCGTTTGACGCGGCGCTCGTGAAAGCGCTCAAGAAAGACAAGGTCGGCCTTATCGTCCTCGCCGGGTTCATGCGCATCTTAAGCCCCGTGTTCGTCAAGGCGTTCCGCAACCGCATCATTAATATCCATCCTGCGATCCTGCCGTCGTTCAAAGGCGCGCATGCCGTCAAGGACGCGCTTACTTATGGCGTCAAGGTCACGGGCGTTACCGTGCATCTGGTGGATGAAGAGGTCGATCATGGCGCCATTATTGCGCAAGTCCCCGTCGAGGTTCTTGTCCGCGACACGGAAGCGTCATTGGCCGGCCGTATCCATCAGGCCGAGCATGTTATTTATCCGAAAGTGATCGATCTTTTCCTGCGCGGGCGGATCAAGGTGTCGGGCCGGATGGTGCGCGTCGGGTAGGACGGTATTATTCTTCGGGCTTTTCTTCTTCTGCAGTAATGACATCCATCACAGCAACGCCTGACGAAGGATCTTCGGGGAGTTTGAACCGGATGGTCGTTGTTTTCCCCGCGTTATCTTCCCAGTAGCCTTTTTCCGTGTAGGGGGCCAGCGTTTCTTTGGTCAGGGCGAGTTCTTTCCTGGACCTGACATCATAGAGAACGACCCCGTCGTATTCTTCAAAAGGATAGAAGCGCAGCGTGTTCGCCGCGGCGCGCGCGAGGATGATGCCGGCATCTGTATCGTCGGGAAGCCTGGTATCCGCGATCTTGGCGCGAAAACGGTTCTTGATCTGTTCGGTCAGGAACCAGACCCAGGTGATCTCGGCGTAGGGCGCGTGCTTGCCGAGCTTGTCGCCGGCGAGTTCTTCCTTGCCTACGACCTCGTTCAATTCCCGCAGGTAATATTCATCCGGCGGCAGGGCCTCGGAAATATAGCGCTTGAGGTCCTTGAGGTAAAAGACGCTTTTGGTGGCCAGGCCTTTGGTGACATCCGCGATCATGACGACGATGAATTCCGGCATGATATCCGGCGGAGCATCCTTGGCGTTGAACAGGGATTCCTGGAGCGCCTGATAGATCAGCTGGCGTTTCTTGGTGTAGGTCTCGTTGTAGGCCGACCCGTAGCTGGGCGCTTCGCCCGAGAGGACCTTTGGCACGACGTCATATTCAAAGCGGAACTTCTTTTCAAGGAATTCGGATTGCAGGGACAGCAGGGAGAAGGGCTGTACCTTGCGTTCGGCTTTTTCCTTGTCGCGTGACGGCTTGATCTCGAAGATGGGCTCTTCGATGGGGGCGTAGATCCACAGCGTATTGCCCATGTTGCGGGTGACAACGCTAAGGGCCCCTTCTTTCAGGCAGAAGTCGATCAGCTTGGTCTCGGCCTGCGACGGGGTAAAGGTCCGCTCTTTCATCCAGGCGCAGCCCGGGGCCAGAAGAGCCGCAGTGAGCGTCAGTATGAAAAAGAGGCGCGTTATCCGCATGTCAGGCAATGCTCCGCGTTTGCGGCTTGATGCCGAAACGGTCAAAGATCGCCTGGATCTCGTCGTATTCAAGCTCGCCCTTGTTGAAAAGTTCCCTGGCGAAGGTATCGAGCAGTTCGCGGTTGGCGCCCAGGATGTCGGCGTCTTCCTTCAGGCACGAGGCCAGGATGTCCTGTACGTCATCGTCGAGCTTTTCTTTGGTCTTTTCTGAAATGGCGTTGGCGCCCAGCGATGCCAGATCGCCCAGGATCCCCGAGCGGCCCATGCCGTAGCTCCACACCATTTCGCGCGCGATATGGACCGCGCTGTCAAAGTCGCTTCCTTTGCCGCCGCCCACGCCGCTGCCGGTGGTGCCGAACTTGATGCGTTCGGCCGCGTAACTGGCGAGCGACACCTTGATGCTGGCCAGGAGCCATTCCTTGTTATGGATATGGATCTCTTCTTTGGGGCGCGGCGCCACAAAGCCCAGCGCGCCTTTGTGGGGAATGATGGTCGCCTTGATGACATCATTCGTCGGGTGCAGGAGATACCCGATGATGGCGTGCCCCGCTTCGTGATAGGCCACCCATTCTTTTTCTTTATCGTTGAGGATGGTGTTGGATTTCTCACCGTAGAGGATCCTGTCATACGCCTGCGAAAGGTCCTTGAAACAGATCACATCGCGCTTGCTGCGCAGGGCGATCAGTCCCGCCTCGCGGATCATGTTGTCGATATCCGCCGGCGAGAACCACAGGGTCTTGCGGGCGAGCATGTCGGATTTGACATCCGCGTCGATGGTGACCTTTTGCAGGTAGAAATCGAACAGCTGTTCGCGCTCTTTAAGATTCGGGCGCGTGACATAGATCTTGCGTTCGAACCGCCCGGCGCGAAGCAGAGCACTGTCCAGCTGATTCTCGGCCACGTTGGTCGCGGCCAGGATCATGATGTTCTGGTCCTCGTGCTTGAGCCCGTCCATCTCCGTGAGGAACTGGTTGACGGTATTATTATGTTCGGTCATGCCTCCGCCGCCGGTCTCCATGCCGCGGGGCGTGGCGAAAGAATCGATCTCGTCCACAAAGATGATGCACCCGCCTTCGACCTTGGCGAGGGCGCGCGCTTCCTTGAACAGCGAGCGCACGCGTTTGGGCCCGACGCCCACGAACATCTCGATGAACTCGCTGCCCGTGACCGAGATGAAGGGATACCCCGCTTCGGTGGCCATGGCTTTCGCGATATAGGTCTTGCCGCAGCCCGGCGGCCCTAAGAGGAGCACGCCCTTGACCATTTTGCCGCCCACGGCTTTCAGGCGGCTTCTGTCCTTGAGGAGTTCGACGATCTCGCCGGCCTCTTTCTTGGCGCTTTCCATGCCGATGACGTCGTTCCATTTGACATTGACGCGCGCCGAGAGGATCTTGTCGCCGCCGGTCTTTTCGATGGAATGCATGACGCGATCGAGCGCCTTTTGCAGGTCCTGCTGGGTGGCGACGGGGCGGCGGTCGCGCATGGCGATGATGGCGGCCTCGCGCACCATGTTGTTGATATCCGCCGGCGAGAACCACTTCATCTTGTCGGCAACGGCCTCGATGTTCACGTCGGGGGATACGGCGATCTTTTTCAGGTAGAACTTCAACAGTTCCTCGCGATCGCGCGCTGAGGGCTTGGTGATCTCGATCTTGCGGTCAAAACGGCCCGAGCGCATGATGGCTGAGTCGAGCTCTTCTTCGGGCACGTTGGTGGCCGCGATGACCACGATATTGTTCTCGGTCTGGCGCAAGCCGTCGAGCTCGGTCAGGAACTGGTTGATGGTGGCGTTATGGTCGCTCTGCGCGCCGATGTTGCCCGGCGAATCCCCGGTGCGGGGGCGCGCGAAGGAGTCGATCTCGTCGATAAAGATGATGCAGCCGCCCTCGAGCTTGGCGAATTTGCGCGCTTCTTTAAAAAGGGATTTCATACGCGAGGCGCCGAGCCCCACGAACATGGCCACGAATTCACTGCCCACGGCGGAGAGAAAGGGCAGACCGGCCTCGGTGGCAATGGCTTTGGCCAGGTATGTCTTGCCGCAGCCCGGGGAGCCGACGAGCAGCGTTCCCTTGATGATGTTGCCGCCGATGACCTTCAACAGCTTTCTGTCCTTGAGGAACTGCACGATCTCCCAGGCCTCTTTCTTGGCCTGTTCCATGCCGATGACCTCGTCCCATTTAACATTGGCTTTCGCGTGGGTGGCCGTGTCGCTGCCGAGGAACTTGGCCATGCCGCCGCCCATGAACATGAAATAATACAGCACCCCGTACATGGCCACAAAAATGACGCCCTGCACGATGCCCATGAAAAGGTACATGCCCATCTGCGCGGTCATCTGTTTGCGCGAGAACGATTCAAGGGAAGTAAAGCTGGCAAAGCCCGAGGTAAGGAGCGAGACCACCGTGATCACGAACGCGGCCGCCAGCCCGATCAGCAGGAACTTGAGCCAGTTGAGCTTTACCCAGGTAAGGAACTTTATCTTGGCCATGGTGTAACCCTTTGGGGAATAAGGTTTTTTAGTTCCCGCATGCGCGTGATGGCAGGAATAATAATATGGTAAGAGGATAACATACCATTGAAACAGCGTCAATTCCT